>CAZBHS010000007.1:0-148641 GCA_964491915.1 uncultured Clostridia bacterium | reverse complement strand
CCGGTTTGATGGAAAAAGGGTAGGTGGAGATGGGCTCCAGGTATTGATGATAGGCGTCGTACCCCTTGTAAGGGTTATCGAGCCCTTTGTCCGGCCAGCCGGCGGAAGGGGCGAAGGTGGAATAGAAGAGCCAGAACCGGCTCATAGCCCATTCCCGGGGAATGGGAGAGTAAGCTTCCTGCCAGATAAAAGGGCGGCCGCTCTGGGGATCGTACCAGCCTCGGTCGATGGCCTCCTGCTTGTAGTTTTTGGAAGCCAGGAATTCATCCGGTTTGGCGAGGTCGATCTCCTTGATAATACTCCAATTAGGCACCATGGTCACATGGTCGTCCGGTACCCGCTGGGCGGCCCAGATAGCGCCGGGTTTGCCGCTCTCGGGGGTCCAGCCTTTGCCGACGCTGAATACCTCCAGCACCCAGGCTTCCTGTGGATCGGCGATACAGAGAGCCTCGGATTCCGGCCCGCAAGAAGGGAGAAATCCATAGGTATCCACCAAATCAGTGATGAGCAGGACAGCTTCGCGGGCGTTTTTGCACCGTTGCAACGCAAAAGCCTGCGCCTGCTCGATGGTCATGATCTGTTTGCCGGTCTTGCGGTCCACCCGCAGCTCTTTGCGTTGGCTCATGGTGCTTTCGCCGATGGCGAGCTGGAACTCATTGATATGGGAATAACCGCTATGGAAGTAAGTATAGGTCTGTTCCACCTGCGGGATGTAGCCGATAATCTCGCCATATTCACGCAGCGGTTTCTCCACATCCTGCAACCCGAAGTAAACTGGAGCTTTCGCTCCTTTTTTAAAACTGCGGCCGTGAATCACATGGACGCGGCACTCGGGGGCTGCGCCGGTGTGGCTGGTGATGACCGAACCGTCCTTCGACGCCTTTTTGCCTACGACGATATCTGTGCAGCCCCAGGCGGGGGTGAGCCAGAGAAACGATGTGATCAAAAATGCGATGATGATGATAAACCATTTTATTTTAGTCATGATACTCTCCAGAGAATATTTTTTGCAGAATCATTGTGCCAGCCAGGCCTTCAAGGTGGAGACCATGCGCAGACGGTCTTCTTCCCCGAAGGACTTGATAAAGGTGAAATGATTGCCTTTTTTCAACACCATGTTCAGAGTGTCGGATTCGCCGCTCAACTGAACCATCGGCGCCGACCAGGGATCGTACTCGCCGTAGATGGTGAGGATACGGCTCCCTTTGGCGCGCAGGAACGCGTCCACATCCCGCATGATCTGGGGATTGTAGGTCAAATCCGCTTCCTGGGGGGCGAAGGTGAAGTTCGAGTAATTGTCGCAGCTCAATTGCCGGTCCACATTTTTAGTGACATAACCATAGTAACCGAACTCCGTGGCGAATTGGTACATAGAGGCTGAATTCATGGATGAATCGGCGTAGGAACTGAAAGCGACCACTTTCTTGAGGTGATCGAACATGCGCCAGGCTTTGGCGTTGTTTGCCGGGATAGTCTTACAGTCGATCTTCTCGTATTGCCAGAAAGAGAAGGGGTATTCGAGAACCACATACTCGAAGGCTTTCTCGGCGCCGATTGAAAAATTCAATCGCTTCTTTTTAGCGTATTCTATAAACATAGGCAAGAGCTCTTGCTTCCGCCTGAGTACAGCCCGCTGGAATTTTATCAGCTTGCGGCGGCAGAAATCATCGCCCACTGTCTCGAAGAAGGCATCGATGCGCGGTTCTTCTTGCGCCAAATTGAGGGGGGCGTCGTAGGCCACAGTCGCGGACACGTCATCCGGGTAATAGTAGCGATAGGCCAACGCCGTCTGTCCCCCTTTGCTCCAGCCGGTGGCGATCCACTTATTTTTGTAAAGCTTGCCGAGCAATTGACGAACCCGATGATAGTCGGCTGTGGCTTGCTGGAGGTTCAGGTATTGCCAATCCATCGCTTTGGGAAGCGATTTGCCGAAAAAGCGATGCTCCACCCGGATCTGGTTGGCTCCCAGGAGTTCGCTCAATTCCTGGATGTAGTTGTGCCGGATAGCGTAGCCTTCGGTCACCAGCACAACCGGAGCCGCGGCATCCAGATGGGAGACCAGGATCCGTTGCTGGAACGAGGCTCCGTCGGGATTCTCATGATCCAGAGGTTGGGAGAGCATAATCTCGAACCTCTCCTTGACCGGGGCTTTGGCCCGCAATTGCTTGACCGTGGCTCCGGGAATTGTTTGCAATGATTCCAGCAACGTCAACTTTGGCGCTTTGCCGCAGTGAACCATGGTCATCACTATGCAGAAGATGCCGGTGATCGTTAAGATTGCGTTGATTCTTGGCTTTGTTTCGGATCTATTCATTCGTACCTCTCATATTGAGTTCAACCTTCAACCCGGTAAAACGAACTCCGCCGGAAGCCGGTGATGACGCGGTAATAACCGGAGAGTTCGAGGTCGAGCTCCTGGTCGCCGGTATCCACCAACAACGGCCGGCCCGTCAATGCCGCCAATTTACCGGGGGCCGAGACAATCATTATATTACGTTTCGGAATCTTCCTCAAGACCGCGGGGCTCAATTGTTGATTACCGCGGCCAAACACATAACCCTGTCCCCCAATGGGGGTCACCACCAAACGTATGGGCGCCGAGCGGCTATCGACAATCTCCCGCAATTGCGCTTCGGTGGCGTCTTTGAGCAGCAACGATCGTCCCTGCGCCACATCGATTCCCAGCAGCGATCCATCGAGCCCGAGCCTCTCCATGATGGGGCGGATGGTGGTGCCGGCGCCGAATAGATAGATAGCCGTGTCATCCATCTCTTCTATGACGGCGGCGGCAATGGCCTGGTGAATGTACCCTTCGTTTTGGGGCGAACCGGACTTCAGACGCTGGGTGAAGCGGGGCCGCGACGGAATGGAGAGATAGCCGAAGAGGCGGGCCGAGAGAATTTCGCGGCGGTAATCATCCTCATCGATATCCATCACCTCCGCTTCGACATATTGTCGAACTTTTCCTTCCACAACCAACACCGCCAATTCCCCCGCCAATCGGGGATTTTGGCCGAACACCGCCGAATGGATCTTCACTCCCGCCGGAATGCCCAAAACCGGAAGCGAATCCCCCACAGCCTTGAACACATCGCGGGCTGTGCCGTCGCCGCCGGCGAAGAGGAGCAAGTCCGCGCCCCTCTCTTTGATAAGCGACGCGGCCTCGATGGTATCTGCGGCGCAGGTGGCGTCGCTCCTGGGGACAGGTAACACTTCAGGCTCGAATCCCAGGCTCCGGGCCGCCTCCTCCCCCATCGCCCCTTTTCCAGTGACCAATCGAATCCGGTCCTTCAATGGAACAAGGGCTCGCAGGGCGGATTCGGTCCGCTCCCGCGCTTTGGGCTCAGCCCCCAATCGCCGGGCCTCCCGCAGGATGGCGTCGCCGTCCGTCCCTTTGAGGGCAACGGCTCCGCCCATGCCGGCGATGGGATTGATAATCAAGCCGATGGTTTTCATCCGTGTTTTTTCAGATAAGCTCTCCAGGTGCAGGCCCATTTGGCCGGGTCGTCGAACCAGCTCTCGTCGATCTTGTGGACCACGCTGTTATGGGGCGCTGATTTTACGATGTCCGGTTCGGTCCTGGCCTCCTCCACCACATGGCGCAATCCATCCAGATATTCATCCAACTCTGCCTTGGAGTAGGATTCCGTAGGCTCTATGGTAAAAGGCTGTGGCACCACGAACGGATGGTGGCTGGACCAGAGGTGAAAGCCGAAATCCGCCATTCTGAAGGTGATGTCATGGGTATCGACGCCGGTCTCTTTGTAGAGTTCTTCCCAACTATAACGCACCTGTTCGATGCGCCGTTTGCCGCCGGGGAACGGAGACGCGGCTCCCTGGATCTCGGTGATTTTTTTCAGCAAGTAGTTATTGTTCAACACCGCCACCCGCGACACCTCTTCGAGACCGTCGGCTCCGAGGCTCAAAATCCAGGCATAGGATTTCAGCATCACCTGAAAAGCGCCGAAAAAGCTGCGGGTCTTGCCGATGGAGTCGGGGATGTCATAGTCCAGGAAGTAGTTCTCGCCGTCAAAATCCACCAACGGAGCCGGCAAGAAGCGGGCCAATTCATCTGTCGCCCCCAACGCGCCGGAAGCGGGGCCTCCGCACCCATGAGGGGCTCCGAAGGTCTTGTGCAAATTGAAGAAGCACATGTCGAAGCCGGCATCGCGGGCCCGGGTGATGCCTAAAATCCCATTGGCATTGGCCTGGTCGTATCCACACAAGCCGCCGGCATTGTGCACGATTTCGGTGAACTCTTTGATACGGGGATTGAATATGCCGATGTCTTCGGGATTGGTGATGAACAACCCGGCGGTCCGTTCGGACACCGCGGCTTTCAATGCCTCGATATCGGGAAACCCTCGAGAGTCGGGGTAGATGGTGATAATCTTGTAGCCTTTGACCGCGGCGGCGGCAGCGTCGGATGGATGGGAGAAGATGGTGGTGATCAATTCGTTCCGTTGGTCTCCCTCGCCGCGGGTCTCGTGGTATTTGTGCATCATGGCCGCCATACTGAAAATGGCGTGGGAGCCGGAGCTCGGTTGCAAGGAGAAGCGGTCCATGCCTGAAATTTCCTTGAAACAATGCTCCAATTCCGCCATCACCTGAAGCGCCCCTTGCACGGTGGAGTCGTCCTGGAAAGGATGAATCTTCGACGCTTTGGGGCTGGAGGCCAAAACCTCGTTGATTTTTGGATTGTATTTGACGGTGCAGGTCCCCTGGCCGATATCGACGTTCAAGTCGCCGCCGAGGGTCTGCTGGGACAGGCGAAGAAAATGCTTCAGCACCCTCATCTGCCCCACCTCCGGCAGGTTGGGCGCTTCGTTGCGCACCATGGCTTCGGGAATGGCCGACCGGCAGTCGCCCACCTCGTCGATGATTGCCTGCTCGGCTTCCGGCACATGAATGCCCCGCTCTCCGGGAGTGTGCAATTGGAAGATGATCTCTTCGTCCCATTTAGCCTGGTGAAAATGTCTCAATTTACTGTCCGGTTTGATCTTCATGATGGCCCCCTCAAGCGGTGATTTCCTTCAATGCCGTTACCAGGGCATCGATATCTTCTTTGCTGTGCACCTCCGTCACGCAATAGAGGGCGCACTCATCCAATCCGGCGAATTCTTCGCTCACATTCTTGCCGCCGAAGATTCCCCGTTTCAGAAGCTGGCGATTGATCTCTTCCACAGTTTCGCCGGCGGCGGAGAAATCAACGACAAACTCTTTGAAATGAGAGGACTTGAAGCGGATATCGATCCCATCGAGCTCAGATATTTTTTTCATAGCGTACTGGGATTTTTGGATAATAGTACGGTCGAGCTCCCGCATCCCTTCGGGTCCCATGAGGGAAAGATACACCGCCGCCGCGATGCCGTGAAGGGCGGATGCGGTGCCGACAAACTCCTTGCCCTCTTCCCGGACGCCGAAGCTGGTGCGGTCATAGGCCACGTCGCCGAAGCCCCATTCGCCCTCCACCGCGGTTTTGGCGACGCCGAACAAGCGGGAGGGGTATTCCATGACGAATCTTTCTTCGTCCCTCGTGGCGATAAAGCCCCCCAACGCGCCGCCAAAATACATGTGGTTCCCCAACGCCTGGATATCGCCGCACGCGATGTCGGCGCCGTAGTGGGACGGCGGTTTCAAAAGGCCCAGGGAGATGGGATCCACCCCAACGACACATAGGGCGCCGCATTCATGCACGAGAGCCGAAATCTCGCTCCCCTGCGCCTCGATAAATCCAAGATACGAAGGATTCTCGAAATAAACGGCCGCCACCGAATCGACACATTTGGCCTCCAGGTCTTCGAGATCCAACATCCCGGTCTCAGAATCATGACCGACTTGTACAATGGTCATCACCGGCTCGCAATAGTTCTTGATCACCGACAACCGGTCGGGCGATATGGTATCCGCCACCAGCGCAACAGTGCGCCCTGTTATACGGCCCGCCATACGAATGGATGTGCTGCACGCCTGTCCCCAATCATAGGTCGGCACATTCACCACATCCACATCCAACAATTCCCCCATCAAACTGGTGTATTCAAACAACGCCTGGAAGCGGCCATGGTCTTCGTAAGGTTCGCCGGCGTAGGCGGTCAAAAATTCAGATCTCTGCACAATTTCATCCACAATGGCGGGCACGTAATGGGGGGCGCAACCGCCGCCTAAAAACCCGACATTCTCCTGGCACGAGATGTTCTTCGACAGCACCTTCTCCACATGCCGCTTCAATTCCATTTCAGAGGTCAATCCCGCCGGGATATCCATTTTCCCCTTGAAGCGCAGCTCCTGGGGAATATCTTCATATAATTGCTCGATTGTTTCGACCCCGATCTCCGCCAACATCTGTTGTTTGACTTCAGGTACAGAGTTGGGGATGTAGGGGTGCGCGCGTTTTCGACTCATCACATTCTCCTTATCAGGCGATTCCGCCGCCGTCCACCACCAAATGAGTGCCGGTCACCCAGGTGGAGAGGTCGCTTCCAAAAAACAAGACCGCGTTACCGACATCTTCTGGAGTCCCCACCCTCTGGATGGGACGGTCGGCGGCGTCTTCCATAAATGCATCCATATCTTCGCCCAATTGGCGGCATTCGCCCCTAAGGAGCGGAGTGTCCACATCGCCGGGGCACACGCAATTGACGCGAATATTGTGTTTGCCGTGATCGATGGCCATGGCGCGGGTAAGGTTCAACACCCCCCCTTTGGCGGCGCAATACGACACAGCGTCGGCTCCCCCTTTCAGAGACCAACCGGAGCCGGTATTGACGATACTGCCTCCCCCATTGGCGATCATATGGGGAATCACATACTTGGACAGCATGTAGACCCCTTTGAGCATCACGTCCAGCGCCAAATCCCATTCATCTTCCTCGATGTCCACTGTATTCTTGCGAATGGCCACGCCGGCGTTGTTAAACAGAATGTCTATTTTTTTGAAGTCCCCGATGACAGCTTCGACGACGTTCTTACAATCCGCCGCCGAGCGCACGTCGCAAGTATAGAACCTGGCGTCGAATCCATCTTCGCGCAAAGCGGCCTCGGCCTCGCCTCCCTTCTGTTTATCAATATCCAACAAGGCAATGGAAGCTCCGGCTTCAGCCAGTCTGCGGGCGGTCCCAAGTCCGATCCCCGACGCCGCGCCGGTCAACACCGCCACCTTACCGTCCAACGAAATTAATTCAGTGATTGATTGCTTCATCATCTATAACTACTCCTAAATAATATTAGCGAAACACAAATCCGTCTTTGAGGGGATCCTCGGGATCGAAAAAGAATTCGTTGCGCCCCACAATCGACGCGCTCCCCGTCACCTCCGGCGCCACCGCCTTGTAAGGTCCGAAGTCAACGGTCCCAATCACCTCGACGTCAAAGCATGTTCCAAGAATACTCTCGATGGTAATAATCTCTCCAACCTCGATCTCGCCCCGCCCAAAATGGATGGCGGCCCGGCCCGACACTCCGGTCCCGGTAGGCGAACGGTCCACCTCCCCTTCGGCGAAGATGCAGACGTTGCGGCTATGGTTGGCGGGATCCAGCGGCGGTCCGCAAAAGATGGTGCCGTACAAAAATCCTAGATCCTCTTCAAACGGATGTTTGATCTGATGATTGGCCATGACGGCGTTCTTGACGCGGCGGCCCACATCGATCAGCCGGTCATAGTCTTTGGCCTCCAGCGACAATCCAAAGTCGGCGGCGTCGCAATAGGCGTAAAACGCTCCGCCGAAGGCCAAATCGAACCGTACTTCCCCAATCCCCGGTACATCCACCGTCATATCATACTGCGCCACAAACGAGGGAACATTCAAAAACGTGACGGACTTCACACGCCCATTTTCCCGATTGGCGACGGCAGTCACCCGTCCCGCCGGCGTATCCATCCTGATCACCGGATGATCCCCCTCTTTCTCGATCATCCCTGTCTCCAACGCAACGGTCGCCAGAGCGATGACCCCATGCCCGCACATGGTACTGAATCCTTCGTTGTGCAAGAACAGCACTCCCAAGTCCCCATCCGCAGTCACAGGTTCCGTCACGAACGCGCCGTACATGTCGGCGTGCCCCCTCGGTTCCCACATCAACCCGGTCCTGAGGGCATCCAAATGCTGCCGCGCATACCGCCTTTTGGCGAGAATCGTATCCCCAGGGATATTCTCCATGCCGCCGGTAATCACCCGCAAAGGTTCCCCTCCAGTATGTGCCTCGATGGTCTGTATCACCGGCCAGTGTTCCGGCGGTTTCCAATTAAATTGCATCAAACTCCTCCTGGTAAAAAAAGTAATTTATGAGCCGCGCCAGTCCTCTGATATATCAGACATCAAACCATATGTCAACCGCTTCCCCACCGTCAATTAATTTTTCTTTTTTTGTCACTTTTGATTATTGGTTCCCGTGACTCCGGTCGGTCGAACCGGAATCACGGGTTGTATGAATTATTGAGTTATAGATTCGTATGGATCTAAAGGATCAAGTTCTGGGAGCTGCCGGCTTTGGCGCCGTGATTCGTCAGGACTTCGATGGTGTAGAGGTAGGTTGTCTGGTTGTCGAGGGTTGGGTCCAGGATGTGGTGATGGCCGTCTGCCAGGTCTGTGGCGGTGAATTGGGCGATCAGTTGGCGGCCGGCGCCGTTGATGGAGCGGTAGAGTTTGAAGGTCAGAGGCAGGGAGGAATCGATAGCGTCGCAGGCGATGTCGATGTCGCCGATGTCGTTTTTGAGGGACTGTCCTCTGGAGGTTATCCTCTCTCCTTGCAAGCCGATGGGGCTGAATCCGGCGATGATGGTCATATCGGCGGTTACATTGGCGAGGGTCAAGGGATTGGCCATGGTGGAAGCGAAGCCTCCATCGCCCTTCCAACCGGTGAAGAAAAATCCTGTTTGAGCGATTGCTTCCACCGGCGATGTGGAGTTGCCGAACAGCGCTGTTTGAGAGAGTTCTCCCTTCAAGGAGCCGCCGTTTTGAGAGCTGAAGGTTACCTTGAACACGGCTGGGGTGGTGAAGCTTCTTTCGACGCCGAAACCTGTGCCGCCGCTACTGGCGGCAAAGGCGCGGACATAATAGGTTGTGTTGGGAGAGAGACCGCTGATGCTGCCTTCGAAGTTGCCGAGGCCCTTTCCCGCAACCGTATGATTTCCCTGAAGACCGGGATTAGGATTAACTCCCCAACAAAAGCCCCGCGCCGTCACATCCAGGCCGCCGTCCAATTCCACCCGTCCGTCGCACGTGGCTGAGATTCCGGTTACATTCCCAATCTCCCCGGTTTTCACCACCGGAAGATTGGCGCACCCTCCATTGCCCACTGTGGCCAACGCCATATACTCCAGCTCGGACCAGCAAACCATACATTGCCCGCAGCGGGAATTAAACGCAACCCCCGGTTTATTGAAGGTAGAACCGTACCCCCGGTCGCCGATTAGAAAATTCTCCTCTGCCGATGTTCCCACCAACGCTCCATCCGGGGCGATGTATTGACCATAAATAGGATCCTGATTGGTATAAACAACTAAAAAATTTCCGCCGGTCCGGTCGAATATGACATTGGGATTGACGTTGAACGGAGAACTCTGATAGATTGTATTATCGGCAATCACAATATTTCCCTGTTGTCCGGGTTTGTAAAAAAGAGAGCCGTTGGGATTGACAATGTGTCCATAAATTCTTTGATAGCCGTCTCCGTTGATTTGAGTCCAGGCCACCAGGAAACGGTGGGAACGGCTTTCCCAGCCTACTTCCGGTTGGGAGAAGGCATGAATTCCACTGATATGACTCCCCTCGCTAATAGCGAAGCCTCCATTGGCAGCTCCGAGACGAATACCTTTATCATCGAGTAGTTGCCCTTTGACAAGCGATCCGGTGTCGCAGCAATCATGCCAGACAACGAGAAAATTTCGATTGTGGCGGTCAAAAGCCACAGCCGGACTTGCTTGTTGGGTGGTGGAAGGGGCCACGATAAATTCTTCCGAGCCCGAAAGAGGTGACAATGGCGACGATGAATCGACAAATCTCGCGCAAATATCGCCGTCGCTCGCATAGTAGACTTCGCCATTATAATTGGTCCAGGCCACCAGGAACCGTTTTTCCCGCGGATCAAAGGCTAAATTGGCCACGCCGGCTCCATAAGCGTTTGAACTGATACGGAAATTGGGATCATTTCCTTCTTCGGCGCCGATGAGCGACCCGTCGCAACCGATGAATTGCCCGAAGACTTCACTTTTCCCATTGCGAAAGTCCGGCCACACCACCAAAAAGTGGCGGTTTACACGATCGAACGCCACATCGGCGCGCAAATAGGACCAATAGCTTACGCCGGTGCAAAAATAACCGCCGGAAGAAATCTCGAATGGATCTCCCAGTAGTTCTCCGGTATGGCTGGCCAACTGTCCGTACAAGCGATAGCAACTGCCGATATCAGGATCATAAGCTCTCTTTAGATAGACCAATAAATAACGGTTATGAATCGAATCGTAAGCGATGAACGTCTTGACGATTATTCCGGCGGTAATGATTTCAGCCCCCGGCATTTCCCGCTGCAATTCGCTCTGCCGGGCATCCAAAAGCAACCGGTTCAGCGTCTCGTCGCCGGTATCGAGGATATCCCGCGGTGAGAAGTCCGAAGCGGACGATAAGATTGGAAAAAATAATAAAACGACAAATAACAAACACATGGTCGTGCGTTTACAAAACATGTTCTCTCCTCTTAATCAATGAATTCCCTTTCTTCCTTTTTTTTATCCCAAACATCATAAATACTTTTTCAACCAGCGGTGAATCTCTTTCCACCAGCGGACATTGTTCTGGGGGCCGCCGATGACATGTCCCTCGTCCGGGAAGGTCACCAGGCGGGAGGGGATGCCCTGTCGCTGTAGGGCGGTGAATAATTGCAAGCTTTCGGCGTAAGGGACGCGGAAATCCATGAGGCCGTGGGTCACCAATGTGGGGGTCTTGAATTTTTTGGCCAACTTGTGGGGCGACCAGCGGTCGTAGAGTTCCGGCTCGTCCCAGGGGGTGTCGCCCATGTCCCAGGCGGGGAACCAGAGTTCCTCGGTGGCGCCGTAAAAGCTGGCGAGGTTGTAGAGGCTGGCGTGACTGACAATACATTTGAAGCGGTTGGTGTTGCCCATGATCCAGTTGACCGAATAACCGCCGAAGGAGCCTCCGATGGCGGCGCAACGGGAGCCGTCGATAAAGGGGAACGTCTCGATGGCGTAGTCCAGCCCTTTCATCAGGTCTTCATAACACCGGCCGCCGTAGTCTTTGCTCACCTCTCCGCGAAATTTGGAGCCGTAGCCTGTACTGCCCCGCGGATTGATGAACAATCCCACATAACCGGGTGTTGACACCAACGGGAAGGTGAACCAGCCGCTCATGTAACGGTCCGACCACATATTCTGGGGGCCGCCGTGGATGGTGAGAACCACCGGATACTTCTGGCTGGGATCAAATCCCACCGGTCGCTGCACATACCCGTGAACCATGGTATTATCCGCCCCTTTGAACCAGAACTCCTCGAGCTTGGGCAGTTCCACTTCAGCGAGAAACGGTTCGTTCACCGAAGTGAGCTTCTTAGCCGCTCCTCCGCGAGCCGGCATCGAGAAGATCTCGTAGGGTATATGATTGTACGAGCGACGGAAGATGAGGGTCTTGCCGTTTGGCGTGAGGGCCAGGTCGAGGTTGTAACCGTCGTCGCTGATTTTTTTGACCTTGCCGGATAAATCCGCCCGGAAGATGGTGCTGTGTCCCTGGTCCCGGCAATTGAAGTAAATGTATTCACTGTCCGGCGACCACAAAATCTGGGCCACGGAGCGATCCAGGATTCCGCTTAAAGACCGGCGGGTCTTTTTTACCCGGTCATAGACTATCAAGACTTCGCGGTCCGCCTCGTAGCCCGGGTGTTTCATGGCGGCGAAGGCGATGTAGCGGCCATTGGGAGAGTAATGGGGATTGCGGTCCAACGCCGGGTTGGCGGTCAGTTTGGTTTCCTGTTTCGATTCAATATCGCGCACGAACACATCGTGATTGGTACTGACAGCCGGCATCGGAGCGTCGTTGCGGACGAAGCACACCTCGTCGCCTTTGGGGGACAGATCGAACTCATGGCTTCCGGCCAGCGATACCGGCGGCACATCGGCGTCTTCAGGGGTAATGTCCCGCATGGAGCCATCCTTTACATCCACCACAAACAGATGATTGCGTTTGTCCCCCAGCCAACGGTCCCATTGCCGGAACAGCAAGCGGTCCGTACTACGGGCTGCGCATTCCGGCAACTCCTCTTTGGTCCAATTCTCGATATCCGTCTTGTCTTTGGGAAGCACCCGCGAACCGCAAAGGATCGAACGTCCGTCGCCGGACCAGACCGGCGAATGAAGCGATGTCTCCGCATGGGTCAATTGCCGGGCTTCGCCGCCGGAGAGGGAGATGATAAAGATGTTTGATGCGCCGTTGCGGCTGGATATAAACGCTATCGACCGGCCGTCGGGGGAAAAGCGGGGAGAATGATCCCCTTTGGGTGAAGCGGTCAATTGCCGCATGTTGCCGCCGTTGATAGGCATCAACCAGATATCGCTATTGGAAGAATTTTTGGCCAAATCCGGTACGCCGATGGTACAGGCGATCCATTTGCCGTCCGGCGAGATTTGCGGATCCGTCACACTCTTGACCTTGTAAAGATCCTCGGGAGCGAACGTCCGCTTCCCCTCCCCCAAAATCATTCCTGAAAAAAGTACCAAAACCATCACTACCAAAACACTGCGTCTCATGCGTTCCCTCTCTTATGTTTGAACGGGCTGTCGCCCTTTTGATGTCATACTCTTATTCTAAAACAAAAGCGGCTGTAATTTCAACACAAAATCGGGTTCTAATTTTTTTTTTGCTATTTTCCAGGGAAATGTTAATATAAAATTAACTATTGGTTGGTAAAAGAGGGTTTGAAACACATGGAGATAGCAATGGAAAAGAAGAAAGTACTCTTTATTTGTATACACAATTCCGCCCGCAGCCAGATGGCGGAGGCTTTTTTGAAGAAATACGGCGGGGAAGGTTTTATCGTGGAAAGCGCCGGATTGGAAGCCGGCAAGCTCAATCCGTTGGCGGTGAAGGTGATGGCCGAGACCGGCATCGATATCTCCGGCAACAAGACCGCTAGCGCCTTCGAATTTTTGAAAGCCGGGAAATCATATGATATGGTCATCACCGTGTGTGACGCCGCCGGCGCCGAACGGTGCCCCGTGTTCCCCGGAGCGGGCGAGAGGTTGCATTGGGGATTTGACGATCCATCGTCGTTTGCAGGGAGCGAAGAGAAAAAGCTCGAGCGGACCCGCGAGGTGAGAGACCAAATTGACGAGAAGGTCAAAGAGTGGCTGATCTCTCACCGTCGAGTCAGGGCTTAACGATAAGCCCTAACCATAAGCATCCGTTTCAGATGGCGGTTGCGCTGAACCAACCGTCTCATTTCATAGCGCATTTCCTGTATCTCCCGCCTGACCCGTCTATACTGGCGGCGACTCAAACGCCGGTATTCCATCCGCCGTTCGATCCGTCTGATCTCTCTCATCAACCGCCGAATATGTTTCTCGTTGCGGCGAATCTCACGCCTAACCTGTCTCCGGTTCTGCCGGAACTCCATACCGTCATGAACGCCATACTCATATTCATATTTATGCTGTCCAAACCGGTAGTCGTCGCCCGGCGCTCTATTATCACCATAACGGGTCTGCCCCTGAAGCGGAGCCGCGAAAAATCCAATACCCAAACCAACAACCACCATCGACATCATCATCTTCTTCATCATCATTTTCATTTTCATCGTATCCTCCTACCCATTACAGAGCAACACCCATGCCAACCCAAATCCCCCAAAACCGTCCCATTTTTAGGACACTACTCCTATCTGCGCTGGGGACAGACCCATCATCCAGAACTCATCATGAATGAAAAAATTAATTTACAATTTGACTTTTGAATATCAGTTTGTATAAAATAATGTCTACCAGGGAGGTGGAAATGCCAAATTTTTCCAAATGTCCATGCGGAAAAAGCATCGGTGACATTGTAGATTGGATGATCGATCACAACAAGATTTGTCCCTCACACAAACTTGCTAGAACAGATCTAGAAAGAAAACTTGACGATCATGTGTATATTTTTGATTGTCACAAATCGAGCCGGGAAGAATTTAGAAGAAAATACGGCCCGAACACTGTCACTCCAGATCCTTTGGAAATCATGTGCGACTATCGCTATATCCTTTTTTCAGATGAAAAAGAAGCTAATCATTTCTACAAGACGTACACACATGATGTAGGCTTAAGACTCATTACATCTAAAAGATTCAACGATAATAAAAAACATCTCTGGCTCGTTAGGTTTATCGACAAAGTACAAGCTATAGTAATCAACAATATTTACGGTTTTATAGGACATGACACACTACTCATGATGGTTGGAAGTCTATCAAGTTTCATTGGGATTAGCACAAGTATCGTTCCACGCATCAATGGAGAAAGGGCTCCATCACGCACAAAGGACAATTGGAATGATTTTTGTAAACTCCTTTCCACACTTGAAACAGCCACAAAAAATTGCGAAAACTGCACATGTGGGGTTAACGCTTTCCTAGAAAACCAGCCAAACCATAATTCAATTTTAAAAGACCAGGTGCCACAAATCTATAAAATCAAAAAGTGGTGCGGGTTCTCGCAAATCGTTATTCCGATATTGATCAATGGACGGTGGGTCGCCACGTCAGTAACAGGAGGCCTATGGAATAAAGATTTCTCTTTTAAAAATTTTCTCTCAAACCTAGAGCATGAAGGTATCTATGATAAATTCATCGAAGAACTGACTACCCTGCAGGCCTATACCGGCTCCTCGGTTGCAGTTCGATTGAAGATATTAGAGGAAAGATTCGAATCCGTTAAAAAATCCGAACAGTTCAATCCAAAAAATTTTGATAATTACATGAAGACCGCCAGGTCGGCGGTGCTTAACATTCAAGATACTCTGGAAGAACGATACGCGTCAATCAGGCGTATGAAAAACGAATATTGGTTGCAGAGACTGGTGTTGGATTGGGACAATCATGAAATTGACAAGAAACAATTCGGCCTGGATGTGTACAAAAAATTCATAAAAAAAATGGAAGAGTACGGCCAATTTGAAGAGAGTTACTTTTTAATTAACCAGCAAGGCTCCAAAAGCCAAATCGCTAAACGAAAAACATTTCAAATATTCCCCCAAACAGTTGAGAAAGAAGATTATATTCTTCCCGCTGATATTAATGTCAAATCAAAATTTTTCAACGAGCCAACTAAAATTTACCACATAGCGGAATACGATAACTTAGCTCGGCTACCAGAAGACGAATACGAATTCAAGCTGACCGAAAACATTTTAAAACATCTATTGAACAGCCATGATAAACCACAAGATCATTGTGCGATATTCCCATTAGCAATCTCAAAAGATGATCGGAGATTCGGTATTGCAATATTCATAGGCCGCAAAAATCCAAAGCCTCAATATACAAGCCAAATTTCTGAATACATCAGAGCTTTTTTGTTAGGATTCAGGAGATCACTTTTAGATAGAATAAAGATATCATATGAAGAAATCAAAAGGGAAGAGAATTATGAAGCTCAAAAAACCTTTTTGGATTTTCTTAATCACGAAATCGCACTAACCTTGTCTTATTGGAACGGTTCCCTCCAGTGGATTGAAAAACAATTAGTCATAAAATTTGGATTAAGCGAGATAGAAAAGATTCAGCTTCGAATCAAAGACCAAAGAGAGCAAGCTTTCCAACTTAATCGGCTAATTTCAGATCTAGCAGTAATCAACATTCTCAACGAACAAGAATTGAAGATTAATCCAGAAATAGTAAATATTTTCGAACTCATTAAAACCGCAACGCATTTATATGCCGCAAATGCATTAAGAAAAAGTGTGGCTTTTGACTTTGGAACCAATTTAGGTATCAAAGCAATGGTTGATAAAGCATATATGGAAAGAGTATTCGGAAATCTAGTCAGAAATGCAGTTCAATATGCATTTCATTCCACATCAATTAGTTTCGAACTACAAAACTCTAACGATAGCATTCTTATTGCAATTACAAACTATGGGATTATGGTTGAACAAGAGTATGAAGAAAAAATTTTTGAAAGAGGTTTTCGAACCCCAAAAGCCAAAGAATATTGCACTGGTACTGCCGGATATGGATTGTGGTTGTCCAGGGAAATACTAAGAGCTCACGGAAAAGGATATGACCTTTATTATAGAAGGAGTAGAGACTCAGGAAATGAATCCACTTTTTTAATTAAAATACCTAATAGTTCAGTTATTTAAGGAGTAAACAAAATGAGTGAAAAAAAATATGATCTATTGTTAGTTGATGACGATACGATTCGAATGGATCCAATTGTGGCTTTTTTAGAAGAAACAAACTTCAATGTTTTTCCTGCAAATTCTCCAACGGAGGCATGGGAATTTCTAGAGAGCGAAGAAAACAATTTTAAAATCATTGTTCTCGATCTGATAATCCCAACCAGAGGCGCCTATTCAAAAAAACAATGCCCTAGCGCGGAAAAATGTGGGGAAACATTTTTATTAGATTTGAGGGATAAGGAATTTAAAAATGAAGCCATCTCTGATGAAGAACACAAAAAAAGAATAAGAATAAAAGAAAAATACAAAAACATTCCGGTAGTGATCTTTTCAGCAAGAAACATTGAACAAATCATACCCAGAGAAAAATTAAGCCTTAGAAAGAAATTACTAGCCCCCCCTTATTCAGCCCAGAAGGTCGATTCTAAAAAAGTCTTCGATTTTGAAGAGTATTCGAAAGAGCTATATAACATTGCACAGGAGTATGATGATGGGAAATATAATTCTTAATTTCTTAACAACTGGACCAAATGTAGATCAAGTAACACAGCTTACACAGGTCTTAACAGTCTGGACCCTATTGTTTGTGGGAATTGCGGGTTTCATTCAAATTAAATCATATTTGGAATTAAAATCAAAAATCAAAGCGGCAGCGGCAGAAGTCGCTACAGAAATAGCGAAGACAAAAGCTGCAGAAGCTCTGAAAGAGATTAATTGGCGATTGAATAAGCGGATTGAAATATCCACGGACCTAACGTCAGAATTTACCGAACACAGGGGAAATGCCTGGCGAGCCCTCATTAATGTATTATCCCAATTTATTGATGACCCCTCTCTTTCAATTAACCAGGACAAAAAAGAAAAACTGAAGAAGAAACTTGCCGACACACAAGAAAAAATACTTGAGAATTCTTACGTGAGTTCGCATCTTCTTCAGTTATTTGACAGAGACTCTAATCGAAGAGGGGCGGCAAGAGCTTACCTCCGGGACCATAAAATAACAAATGCGATTCGTTTCTTGCAACTACAATTAGATTCGTATGAGCTAGACGACATGACGCAAGAAGAAAAAGATGATATTATCAATACAATTAGAATAATAGAATCCAAAAAATAAAAATTGAGTTGTTCCCAGCAGCTATCGAACCAAGAATCGCGGGATGATGCTCTGCCCAAGGGAGATGAATCGATCGATGGCATCGAGCGAGAAATCCTGATGATGAAGATTTGCTCGGATGAGTGAAATCTTGGAGAAAAACTGGGCTGATTGTCGTTGAAAAAGAGGGGAAATTCATTTAAAATAGCTGTATGTTTTTTTTGAATGACAGGGAAGTGAAAAATGACCAAGTTAGAGCTTCTTGAAATATTAAAGAATCCTGAGAACTCCGGCATTGAATACAAGCGTGATGTGGTTGAGAATTTTAAGTTGGCCAAGGAGTTGGTGGCGTTTGCTAATTTGCGGGGGGGCCGGGTGTTGTTGGGGATTGACGATGACGGATCGGTTGTGGGGATCGAGAGGAAGAATCTGGAGGAGTGGGTGATGAGCGCTTGCCGGGATAAGATTCGACCGGAATTGATTCCTTATTTTCAGGTGATCCGGGATGTGGAGCCGGGGAAGGATGTGGCGGTGGTTCAGGTGGATCGCGGTTGGGGGGTTCATCATGTGTGGCATAACAACCACCGCTCCTATTATATAAGGGTCGGCAGCCAGAGTCGTGAAGCGGGGCCTGAGGAATTGGCCCGGTTGTTTCAACAGCGGGGGGCGTTCCGGTTGGAGGTTAGAGGGGTATCCGGTTCTGGGCTGGATGATCTGGACCGGCGGCGGTTGAAGGATTATTTTAGTAGGATTCGCTCTCAGGAAGTTCCCGATGCAGACGATATCGAAGGGTGGCGGACATTGTTGGTGAATACTGAATTTTTTGTGGAAGAGGAAGATACTGTTCCGGCCACCATCGCCGGCATCCTGCTCTTCGGCAAAAGTCCGAACCGGTTTTTGCCGCAGGCGGGCATCGACGCTGTAGCGTATCCGGGCAAGGAGAAGAATTACGCGGCTCGCGAACGAATGTCGCTGCGTGGACCGCTCACTCCCCTGTTCAGCGACGGCGAGTTATTGTCCAATGGATTGGTGGAGCAGGCGGTGGAGTTTGTCAGGCGTAACATCGGAGTGACGGCTTATCTGGAAGACGGGGCTCGCCGGAAGGAAAAATGGGCTTACCCTGACGAGGCGGTGCGGGAGGCGATTGTCAACGCACTGGTGCACCGTGATTATTTGCTGTCTTCCACGGATATCGAGCTGTCCATCTACGAAGACCGGCTCGAGATTATTTCGCCCGGCAGGTTGCCCAATGGGATCAACCCGGAACGGATGAGGGCCGGATGCCGTGCTGCGCGGAATCAGTTGCTCAAGGATGTGATGCGGGATTACGGTTATCTGGAGCACATGGGCATGGGGATTCCCCGAAAGATCATCAAAGGCATGAAGGAACACAACGGCACGGAGCCGGATTTGGTACAAGAGGAAGAACGGTTCATCGTCAGACTATGGCGGTGAGGGGGAGGGGCTGCTTTTGGCAGAGCAGACTCTCAAAAAAAGCCTGATTGCCTGTGGTTGAACATCCCTCAGGAACGTTTAATAACCTACAAGCTACTCCACATCCGTTTAAGTAAAAAACCGTTCTCTGCTTCGAATGTGTCAATCGCGGACAAATTTACATCTATGAAATCCTCAAAATCTCTCTTTTGACCCCGAACGCCATGCTTATGCATAAAGGCAATCATCTTTCCCGCGCCTTTCAGCGACTTCCGATGATAATTAATGGTCTCATCAAAACTTTCTTTGGAAGCCATTTGACACTGACTATACAAGCAGGTTAAGTAATGCTTGAATGAGGCTGGTTCGTTATAAGCCGCATTCGTTGGAAGCGCGCCGGAAAATAGCAATTCGGCGTAATGAGAATTATATTCAGGTAATGGAGCCAACGACATCAGGATTTTGTTGTTCAAAGCGATATCCAAAAATTGCGGTTTGACTTCCGTTAATGCTTGAGGGCAATAATACCAAGTTCGTTTACGTTTTACTTCATCAGGATCAGGCTTGAAAAATTTGTCCAATGTAAAGGATCTAACATTCATCCAGGTCCCACTTGCCAGAGCATCAATGCCGGCGCAAGCAGTACAAAGCATTTGATGGTTTGAGTATCCTAATATAACTTCTTTATTTTGTAGCTTCAAACCCGCGCAGAAGGACAATAAATGCGTGAGCCAAACTGGATCGTCAACCAAATATTCTCCCTCGGGATGAGCCGCGATGACATAGTATCCATCAAGGCCCCACTCTTCTGTCTTTGTAAGCAGTCGGTCCAATTGCTCCTGATTACGCAATGTTTCTGCCGATAAACACAATGTCCCTATTTTCTTCCCAGAATAGCTGGTAGCAGCATCAACTATATCGTCATGAATATTGAGCCATATATCCGTCACCCTTTTACAATACAAACCGGGTAGGATGAATGCACTCGCTTGCGCGCTGTCATTTAAAGCCTTTAAAGAAGGCAAAACGGTATTTTTATAATCCGTCGTTTCTGTTGAATAACCTTTTGGCCAGTAAGTGTGATTTGTCAATTTATGGTGGTCACATCGAGGGGCGTATAATTGGGGATCCAGAAGAGTTGTCCCTCCCGCTTTTTCAATATCTTTCCCAAATCTTTCAATCTGTTTCTCATCCAAATCTCTTGGACTGAGAATGACGGCTGAACCAGGCATGTTAGGTAAAAGTTCACGGCAAAGCCCCATCATTCCGTGACCAAATTGGAGGTATAGCTTCATCGGTCACTCTCCTCTAAGTTAAGCTTATTGGCAATCTCGGTAAACCAGGATAGTGCAATCGCTGCCGATGGAGGTCGGAATGTATGGTTTTTTTTCATGAGAGTGTTAATAAATCCAGATAATTCATTGTTGATATCTCCGGGAATAACCGATGGGTCTTCCGTAAAAGATTCAGTGTTCAAATAAACATCAATAATGCTATTCGCGCCTTTGATAAATGGATTAAAGCCGTGCAACATTTCATAGGCTACCACACCTATGGAGAATAGGTCGGCACGAGAATCAATTTGACGTTTCATATTTCGATATTGTTCAGGAGACGCATATCCCGCCGAATGTGGACCAAAATTCGCATTGGTGGCAGTTAAAGAGACATTTTTTGTGTCTCTGGCAATTCCAAAATCAATTAACCAATAATTGCCTTGTTCATCATACAAAATATTATCCGGTTTGATGTCTCTATGAACAATGCCTTGTTCCTCCAGTTTGACGACTGTATTCAGCATGCTACCAAGGAATGCCAACACTGCGGGCAATGAAAGCTTGTCATTCGTGTCGAGAACCGTTCTAAGATCGCTCCCAGTCACCCGTTGTTCGCAAATGTAGATAAAAGAACTACCGTTAAACGCCACAGTGCCTACATCATAGATCAGCGGCACATTAGGAAAAGAATTCGTTTTTACAATCTCTATTTCACGCAATATCCGGGGATCATTCCCATCGCGAAGTACAATTTTCAGCACCACATTTCCATGGTCGCAATGCACTGCTTTATAAACAGCTTTCTGCCCACCTGTTTTAAGCTCGCTGACGTTCTGCAACCAGGGTAATTGTGCGTTTATTTGATCAGTAGACACGGGTATCATAAAACGTTCCTCCGATTTCTAAATAGTTGCCGCCCAATCCATTCGTTAAATAGCCATGATGCATACGAAACCGGTAGACCATTGAGTCGCTCTGGTTTCTGGATCATCTTCGCTTGTGTTCCCGAGGGCATGGAATATATGCCGATGCCTTGTTCCCTTGCTCTGTTTATAATTTGTTTCGATGGCTTCGACACAGGAGACAAGACGCATGATTCCGATGAAAACCACCGATTGAGATGTGCTTGTCCAAGTACACCACGCCAATCAGAAATCTTCGCTTCGATTGTTTTAATACAACTAATCCCATAAGAGTCACTCATAGGTTTGGGTAACCATTTTTGCCTGGAACGTCTCACCAGCGAGACGTCCATGAGGCGTTCCAGTATTCTTAATAGCAGTCTGCTTTCAAGTCCCAATTGTCGCTCTATTGACGAAGATGTCGAGCCTCCGACGAAATATAAATGATGCAGAACTTTTAAGTCCAAAACGCTCAATTCATTTCTGGTCTCAGTCCAGGAAGAATACTTAGCCGGATTGTAACTGACAACAACCAAATCAGGATAGCCTGTCGGCAATAATGGCTCATAAAACAAGGCATAATGACGCTTTAAAGTGCTAAGGCGGCCTGCATATTGTTGAACAAATGCATTCAGTAGCGTAGATTCAGGTCCTTCAATTGGCGCCCTAACACAAATTCCAATTTCAGGATCACTTTGCTTGAACTCCAGTAGATGCGGCATATTACTTCCCTCCCAGTCGAGTTACCGCTTGGGCATACCAATTAAGCAGGGCTTTTTCACGCAGATTTCCCAGATCACCTGCCTTGTTCGGATCTGGTACGTAGCGGCGGTCTTTGGCTTTGGTAGAGATACCCATATCTTTCCAGTTGAAGGAAAGGTAGCTGTGGATCTGCTGGGTAAACAAAGTCAGGGACAGGTACATTTTTCTCCACATTAAATCACCTTATAAATATACTGAAATGAAAGCCGTAAGTCAATTGTTATATACCGATTTAAGCCGATTCTGTTTTATTTTGCTCGTTTCCAGTGGCCGGAGAGGCAAATTAGGGGACAGGTAACAGAGCGATTTCATCAGGAGATGGTTGCGGTTAGTTGGCGCAGTTTGTCTCTGAAGTATGCGAAGCTTGGAGAAGCATTATTTGTGATATCCATGTGGGGAGTAATCTTTTCGGCCCATTGGGATTTTTCTGCGCCGACGGTCTGCCAGCCTTTGGCGGAAAGGGCGGTTGAGCCTCCGGTATATACCGCATTGGCCAGGCATTCCCAGGTGCCGCAAATAGAATCGTTTTTATATGCCTTCAAGACCGTGTCTTTGGCCTTTGGGTAGGCTGATTTGATGGCTGAAATGTCGCCCAAAAACCAGGCTTCACCCTCTTCGATGGCAATGCAGAATCTGGTTTCCGGTTTGGGGTCGCAGGTGTTTAGAATCGTGTCAAGCTCTTGCCGGAAGGCTTTCAGGCATTTGTCGTCAAGATCGCAGACCACAATGACCGCCGCCGGAAAATCGGGCGGATAACTGGCGAACGTATTTCCATAGCCTCGGAGAAGGCTCGGTAGTCGGTTGAGCAGGATGCGTTTGTTGGCGTCGCCTTTTGCAGAGAGGCCTTTGGGGATGCGGCCGATTCCTTTATAGGCAAAAACCCTGAATGTATGATCGTCTCCGATGATTTTGGGAACGAGGATTTTGAGCGCTTTTTTTCCCGATTGGTCTTCGACGAGGATTTCAAAATGCACCGATTACCTCGCGTCCAGATAGTCGCTGTACCATAGCCCTCCCAGCGGCAAGCCTTCAGCCACCATGTTTTTGACCAGAGGATCGTCACTGGCTCTGCGGATGGTGGAATATCCATCCGGGCCCTTTTCCAGGATCCAGACCTCCTCGGGATCCAGGGCATCTACCAAATACGGTTGATGGGTGGTGATGAATACCTGGGAGCCGCCTTTTCGCCCGGTGGCATGTTCGCGAAATTCTCTGGCCAGGGATTCGAGAAGTTTATGGTACAATCCGTTTTCAGGTTCCTCGATGCATAAAAAGGGCGGCGGCGTCGGATCTTCGAGCAACAAGAGGTAGGCGAAGACTTTTAGGGTGCCGTCGGACATTTGCTGCGCGTAAAATGGATCTTGAAAACCTTTATCATTGAACCGGAGCAGCAGCCGTCCGTCATTGGTTCTTTCGGTGTCTATTTTGTCTACCCCCGGAATTTTCTCGGCGATTTTGTTCAGTATCACTCGAAAACGTTTAGGGTGTTCTCGCTCCATAAACTGAACGACATTCCCAAGATTATCCCCGTGAATATTGAGATGTTTTTGTGGACCGGCGAGGGGTAGGCTTCGGGCCGCGTCAGGTGTAAAATAGCTGAGATACCAATTTTCGATAAACTGTCGAAAGGCCGAAATCCTGGGATGTTGCTTGAGGGATCCCAGAGTGGCGATGCCCAGCTTGCGCAGATCTTCCAGCTCGACAACTTCGGTCTCTTTGGATTCTTCCGTTTCTCCGGATTTTATGGATTCCATCAATTTTTTCAGATCGAAAGCAGCCCATATTTCATCGATTTGACGCCCCTCCTGCTCCCCTTTCCATACAACGCCCTCCCCGCTATTTAGAACGAGAAAAGAAAATGGTCTGCCATGCTTTTGGCCTTTGCGCCGCTGTCTGAGCCGCTCCTTGAGAACAAATGGCCGACCGGTCTTATCCAGGTCAATTGAAAGTTCATAGGTAATCGGCCGGGCATTGCCGTCCTCTTTGTAGTAGATTTCAAATTCAATCGGCTCTTTCGCTCCTTGAGACAAAATGTTTCGGTATCCACCGCGGCCTCGTATATCGCACGCCTCTTCGACACCGGATTTGAGACAATCCGCTAGAAAGCCAAAGGCATCGAATAGAGTACTTTTCCCCACTCCATTCTTGCCGATTACCACAGTCATTGGTGAAAGAGGTTCCGCTTCCTGTTCGTTCCAGAACCGGCCCAATGCCACGTCCTTGAGCGTTCTAAAATTCTTGACGCGAAATCCTTCGATTTTTGCCATTATTCGCCTCCCATTCCCGGTGCCGCCATGCATTCACTAATCCGGCGCAGGCCGCTTCGAGACGGAATGTTTTTATCTTTTCCACTATACTGAAATGGAAGTCGTAAGTCAAATGTTATTGATGATTTAAAAGGTTTCATGGTTAGGTTGTGGTGGTGAGGGGGTGGAGGTCGGTTAGGAGGATTTGGTGGTTGGTGTAGAGGAGGGCGTGGAAGCCGAGAGTGTTGGCGCCGTCTACGTTTTTTTGGATGTCGTCGATGTAGACGCATTGGTTGGGGGGAAGAGAGAGTTTGGCGGCCATGTCGAGGTAGATTTTGGGGTCGGGTTTCATGGCTTTGACCTGGAAGGATAGGCTTACGGCATCGAAGGCGGGGTAGACGGGGGATTTTTTGATGGCGTGGTCGAAGTGCCATTCGTTGGTGTTGGAGAGGAGGCCGAGTTTGTAGGTGGATTTGAGGGATTTAATCAATCCATGAGTGGAGTGGATGGGGGTGAAGATGTCGCAGAATTGGGCGATGAAGTCTTGTTTGGAGATGTCGAGGTCGGCGATCTCTTTGATTTGGGCGAAGAACTCGTCGGAGGTGATGAGGCCGGTCTCGTATTGGATGTGGAGGTCGGTGGAGTGGTAGACCTGGGCTTCCAGTTCTTCTCGGGATTTGCCGCTGAAGGGGAGGATGTTTTGCAGCAGGAGGCGGTTGTCGAAGCGGGCGACGACATTGCCGTAGTCGAAGATGATTGCCTTGATCATGGTGTGGCTAGCTCTGTCCGCAGCATTTGCCTGGCATATCGCAGGTTTGGGGTCCGCATCCTTCCTTGCCGCAGGGGCGCATATCGCCGGCTCCGCTTTTGATCACCGGGGTGGCGGGTGTCGAGATTAGCTTCTCCATTCCATTCGAACCGCATTCGGGGCACGCGACTTCGCCTGTATTGTAACTCTTGTGCAAAATTTCGCTGACTTTTCCGCAGTCTGAACAACGATATTCATAAATCGGCATGATGTCTTCCTCTCCTCATTTGATTTCAACTCAATTAACTATCATTTTACCACGAATCCTCCTTCGTTTCAAAGAGAGTCTGTTGCCCGAAAAGAAATTCCAGGAGTAATGGATGCGATTCCAACTGGTATTGGGGATTTTCCATCTGTAACAGAGGCATTTCCATCTAGTATCGAGACAATGCCATCTAACATTGGGGGATTTCCAACTGGAGCCGGCTCATCTCCAACTGCCATTAGAGCGACTCCACCTGGAACCGGGTCATCTCCAACTGGCATTGAAGCGACTCCACCTGGAACCGGGTCACTTCCACATGGAATTGGAGTCATGCCTAAAGGAAAATGAGTCACCCCTAATGGAGAAGGATTGACAACTGGTGAAACAAAACCAAAGCCTGCCATAAGTAGTTATTATTCCATACATCAACGATAATTTCAAGACCTCCTTATTAACATGCTCACATCATATAGCCTTTGACATTAAAGCGGTTCCACGATAATTATGTATCCATGCGTGAGGAAACTGAAATTGGAAAAAAATTGATCTCTCTGGATGATTATATAAACAAGCGTTTAGAGGGTGATCCTGAAAAAGTTAAGGCCTTTTGGGATGGATATGATGATTTCAAAATTGGCGTTCTTTTGAAGCAAGCGAGAAAAGAATCGGGATTATAAAATTTCCTAACCGCCCCATTCATTATTATGCATTTTGTTATAATAACAAAATGCATAATAATCCTTTTCAATCTTGTAGGCAAGGGGCGGATGATTTACAATCGGGGGTGTGATGGTCGAGCGGATTGATTTGTCTGAGTTTAAGAGGCTTCCGGTTGTCGAGGTGGCGTCGGCGTTGGGGTTGGATGTGGAGAAGGGGTCCAAATGTCGATGCTTTATTCATGAGGATTCCAATCCCAGTTTGGTGTTTTTCAAGGATTCCAACCGTTGGCATTGTTTTGGATGCAGTACTGGGGGCGATACCATCGAGTTGGTGAAGCGGTTTCTGGATGTGGATTTCAAGGAGGCGTTGGCCTGGTTGAGGCAGCGATTCTTCGTCGATGCGAACTTGCCTCGCGGCGAGTCTTCATCGGGAGCTTCCCATTCTAGTGTTCAGCGGCCGTTGTTTCCGGCGCGGGAACGCTTCAAGCCGGATCCGGTGATTTATCGCTGGTTGATGGATTCCCTCCTTTTGAGCGGCAAGGGGCGTCGCTATCTTACGGAGGAGCAGGGGCTCGAGGAAGGTACAATTCATGACTTCGGCATCAAGGATTTGGATCTTCCGCGTCCTGGAGCCGGGCAGTTCGGTCTATATTTGTGAAGGGATCATGGATATGTTGACGGCCCACCAGATGGGCCTCAACGCCGTGGGCATCCCGGGGGCCGGGGGCTTCAAGAAAGAGTGGCGACGCTTGTTCGAAGACTTTCAGGTCAATGTGGTGCCGGACACCGACGGCGCGGGACAGCGTTTTGCCGACACTATCGAAGCAATCTTCAACGGCCGCCAGCATCCGGTCAAGGTTATCCGCCTCCCCCACGGCAAAGACCTCTCCGACTATTGGCAATCGGAACCATAACCAAAATAATTTCCGGTTATACTTGAAACTTTTCCCAAAAACCACAAAAGTTTCGGTTATACCTGGAATTGTCCACTTACTTGAGCGGCCGCTACGTCACCTTCGAGGTGTTTTCCTTTAGCTACGGCGAATACATTGAGTACAACGATCTCAAGAGGGGCAAGAAGATTCTCTCGGGGGAAAAGAAGTACTATTTGAACGATTTGGCCTTCAAATTTCTCCTCTCTTCGTCGTTCGATTTCGCCATCGGTAAATATATAGAGAATGCGGTATATCTGGATTTGCGGCGTAAAGGATTTCAGGTTTACTCGGGAAAGTTGCACAACAAGGAGATTGATTTCATCGCCGAAAAAAGGAAGACCAGGATATACATCCAGGTTTGCTACTTGTTGGCGGATGAAAAAGTTGTGGAACGGGAGTTCGGCAATCTGGAACAAATCCAGGACAATTACGAAAAATTGGTGATCTCACTCGACGACATCAACCTCGGCAACCGCAACGGCATCCGCCACCGCAACGCCTGGGAGTTTATCGATTGATAGTTTCGCAAATTCCTACCTTAAATAATCCTCAAGGCTTTTTGTGGTCATGTGAAAACTTTTCAAAATTTTTTTATCCATGGTTAAGAGTGGAACCTTTAAGTAATGCGCTAGAGCTACATATTCACAATCATACGCAGAACAATCACACTCTCGGACCAATTCCATAATATCTGAGGATGGAATAGTATATTCCTTCTCATAAAAAAGCAATTCAGCTTCATTCAAGATACTGGTTACTTCCTGAAAAGATAGTATTTTCTGTCGGAAATAACGCGCCAGTACATTACAAAACTCACTTTTCCAGATCGAGGGCACAACCCAACCTGGATCTTTTTCATACAATTTCTCGACTAGAGATGTGTATTTTCCTTCAATATAATAATAACAAATGATGTTGTTATCAACAACAATCATGCTCTTCCTTCCCCTTTCGCCTCTTCAAGAAGCTCTTGGGTCAGGAACAAACCGGAATTTTTTTTCCGTACTTTACGAGCCCTTGCGAGATATTCCTCAGGTGTAATTTGAGTAATACAATATTGTTTCTCGATGATAGAAATAATTTCACTATTGACACTCCGATGATTTCTGACAGCATTCTTCTTCAAGGCTTCATATATATGGGAAGGAATGTTTTTTAATGTAATTGTTGCAGGCATGCGGCCCTCCATAATGGTTCCATTACGGTTCCATGATAACCTTAAATCTATTATTTGTCAACTTTTTTGAGGTAAAAAAAAGGGAGAACCTGATGAGAGCTCTCCCTTTTGGCGTTGGTATTGCTTAGGGCGATTATAATTTCGTTTTGAAACTGACTTTGGCGGTCAGGTTGATGTAGAAGTCGCCGCCGGGTTTGGCGCCGGTGGCGGGGTGGCCGTAGAAGACGTACTTTACATTGGGACTGAGCTCGACCATTTTGTGTACTTTGAAGGTCAAGGCGGCGATCAACAACCGGGCCGGAGCGTCGGGGTGGAAGCGCAGGTAACCGGTGACATGCTTCAAAGCGGGATCCAGCATATGGTCGTAACGGAGGACCATATTGGTCTTCTTACCAAGCTTCAGAGTGGTGAAGGCGGAGATGGCGCTCATGCTCTTGCTGCTATCTTCTTTGGATTTGTCCAGATAGATGTAGTTGGCGCCGATGTTTCCCCAGCCGCCTTTGATACCGGCGAAACCGGAGAGGTAGAGGTAATCGCTACCGTTATCGGAAGAGAGGTGACCGTTGGCTTCGACGTAAAAGCCCTTGGTTTCATAACCCAAGCGGCCGTACACCCCTTTACCCTGGTTGTCTTCACCTTTGTTGGAACCGTAGTTGCCGTACATCACGGTGTACACCAGGCCGCCTTTGGTCTTGCCGTCCAGAGCCAGACCGAAATCTCTGGAGGACGCGAACTTGAACAGGTCGGCGGCGGTTTTTTCGATATAACGATGACCCCAGAACGTTTCGACCTTGTTAAAGCTGGGAGGCTCGATGATACCGCCGATCAAGCCGGCGCCGCCACCCAAATCATATTTGAGGTGGGCGTTCTTGATATAGGGAACCATTGTGTCTTCGTCGTAGGCGGGACTGTTCATTTCGAACCGGACCCGGGCGCTCAGGTTATCGGATAATTTTGTATTGTAGCCGAAATAGATGCGGCGAAGCCAAAAACCATGCTGCCCTTCGATACCTTCTTCCCCTTCGTGATGGCCGGCCACACTATAATATTCCGGAATCATATATCCTTTAATATCATCGGCCAAACCAGTCTCGGTAAAAGACACCAACATAAACACAGTCACCAAAAGAAGTATAATTTTTTTCATTTTGCCTCCTAAAATTTCTCAATGAAACAGCATTATCGGCTCTAGCCGTTAACGCTGAATAAATTAACCGTTAAGTTTCCGTTAATTCGTTTCTCCCCTCTCAATGGGACTTCGCACAAAATCAATGGTTGAATTTTAGACCCGCTGCTATTATAATTGTATATTAAATCAATAAAAACAAGTGAAGCCAGGTGCGATGTTTAAAAAAAAGACTGAAAAGAAACTAATGTCCTTATTGGATGGAACTGAAAGCGTCAGAGTGAAGGATGGCGACAAATGGGTGATTTGGAGCGATCTTCATCTGGGAGACGGCAGTAAGCGGGATGATTTCGCCCCCAACGGCAACATGTTTTACCGGGTGTTGGTGGAACACTACTACGAACAAAACTTCCATGTCGTTCTAAACGGCGATGTCGAGGAATTGCAGAAATTCGCCTTGAAAAAAATCGTGATGCGCTACCGGGATATTTATAAGGTGCTGCAAAAATTGCACCGGCAAAACAAATTGTTCAAATTATACGGCAATCACGATTTCAAACTCAGCAAACTCAAGAAACAGCCCTTCGGCATCCCGGTGAGGGAGGCCCTCAAACTTGATTTCCACCAAGACACCCTGCTGCTCTTCCACGGCCACCAGGCCAATTATCTTGCCAACAAATTCCATCATCTGATTGATTTCATCCTGCGATTCGTGGCCACTCCCCTGGGATTCAAGAATTATTCGGTAGCTCACAACAACCGGAAAAAATTCAATTTGGAACAATACTATTACGATTTCGCCATGCGCAACAAGATTTTGGCGTTGATCGGCCACACCCACCGCCCCCTGTTCGAATCCCGGCCAAAGATCGACAGCTTGAAGATAGAAATCGATCACATGTGCCGGCTATACACCAAATCAACCCCGAAAAAACGTATGGAATTGGAGGAACGCATCAAAGACTTCAAATTGGAATTGGTGAAACTTCAAAATATGCAAAAGGGGAAATATGAATACGCCAGTCTCTACCACCTGGATCCTCTGGTCCCCTGCTTGTTCAATTCCGGTTGCGCCATCGGCCCCAGCGGTATTACCTCGTTGGAGATCGAAGGCGGAGATATCCGTCTGGTCTATTGGTTCGACAGCCAACGGTCCAAGAAATACTTCGACATGGCCGACCCTCCGCCCGAGCAACTACCCGACAGCAACTACTACCGGGTGGTGCTGAAATCAGAACCCCTCGACTATATCTTCTCCCGCGTCCGTTTGTTGTCCTGACAACGGCAATTTCACCAGGACAGTCGTACCGGTTTCCGGGATGCTCTTGACAGTGATCTCGCCTTTATGGAGCAGGACGATGTGCTTGACGATGGAGAGACCCAGTCCTGTACCTCCGGTGGCGCGGGAGCGGGAGGCGTCAACGACGTAGAACCGTTCGAAAATCCTCTCCAGATGATTCTGATCGATACCGATGCCGGTATCCCTGATCTCACACACAACCCACTTCTCCTCGATGGCCAAACGGATCCACACACCGCCTGTCTCGGTATAGCGAACCGCGTTGTCCAGCAAGTTGGTGAACAAATCTTCGAGGCCGAACCTGTCCCCTTTCACCGTCATCTTACCGGGACCGGCTTCGAATCCCATCTCCAACTCTCTTTCTTTGATCACCGGGTCGAATTGCTTCATGGTGTCTTGAACCAATTCCCGCAGGTCCAGAGTCTCGATACTGACGCTATCGGTCCGTTCCTCGAGGCGCGACAATATCAGCAAGTCCTGGACAATGCGGACCATGCGGCCGGTATTTTTGAGGATGATATCGATATATTTCCGGCTTTCCCCATCCGCGTCTTCCAGCAATGTCTCGGCGAAGCCTTTGATAGAGGTGAGGGGGGTCTTCAATTCATGGGAGACATTGGAGACGAAGTCCCGTTTGATGATTTCGAGTTTTTTTCGTTCGGTGATATCGTGGAGGGTGACCACCACGGCGTCGCGGGTGAGAAGTAACGTGCAACTGGCGATAAAGTCATGGCCATTCAAGTGAAGTTCGCCTTTTATACGGTCGCCCTCTATTTTAAGACGCTGAATCAATTCATAGAATTCGCTGCTGCGAAAGACTTCCCAATATTTTTTCCCCATTGGTTCGTCTGTGCCCATCATTTTATCAAAACTCCGGTTGGTGAGAAGAATGGCGCCCTCTTTATCCAGCACCAGTAGCCCCTCGTTGATGGAGGTAATGATGGCGGTCAATTCTTCCCGTTTGGCTTTCATATCTTCGAATAATTCTTTTTGCCGCAGGATCATCTCGTTAAAACTGACGGCCAGTTCGCCTAACTCGCCTTTGTCCCGGGGAAACACCCGCACGTTGAAATCGCCGGAGGCCACTTTTTTTGACGCGCCGGCCAACTCGATGACCGGCCGGGCAATGCCGCGGGAGACAACATAGGTTAAAATAAGCGAGACAAAAATCAATAGTAATGCGACTGTCGCGATTCGCGACTCGATCTCTTTTCTCAGCTCCCTGATGTCTTCGATAAACAGGCTGAGCCTCAGGACCGCGCTCACCATATCCCCCTGTTTAACCGGAATAGCGAGATAAAGCATGTCCGACATCATGGTGGTACTGAAGCGAATATATTCAGACACCTCTCCGGTGAAGGCCTGCTTAATTTCCGGCCTGTCCCCATGATCCTCCATGGAAGCAGGCTTCGACAGGGAATCGGCCAGAACAGCGCCGCCGGGTAAAATGACGGTCAATCGAATCGACAGGGCTTTGCCCAAATCCTTGACATAACGGTCCACATCAGTGGCGGTGGATTTGCCGGTCAGCATGTTCAGAACCACCGGCTCCACCGCTGTGCCCAGCCGGTGCAAATCCTCGGTCAAATTGCGGACATGCCATTTTTTTATGGTCTGGAACGCGAATAGAGTCATTAACAGTGTAACAAAAACCGTGATAATCAAATATCCCCAAAACGTCTTTACAAAAATTGTCCGTCTCATGGCTCCAGCTTATAGCCCACTCCTCTCACATTTTTTATCCATTTGCCGGCCTCTCCCAGCTTGTCCCGCAAATTTTTGATATGCACATCGATGGTGCGGTCGATGACGAATTTTTCATCGCCCCAGAGTCGCCCCAGAAGCTTTTCCCTGGAGTACACCCAGCCGGGTTTTTCCGCCATCGCGTTCAGTATGGTGAACTCCGTGCGGGTGAGATGGACCGGTTTTCCCTCAACATACACTTCGTGGCGGTTGAGGTCGATTTTCAGGATGCCGCCGATAACCAGTTCATCGCTCTCCCCGGTTTTTTGCCCGTTGGACCGGCGCAGCACCGCCCGGATCCTGGCGGCCAATTCTTTGGGAGAGAAGGGTTTGACGACATAATCGTCGGCCCCCACCTCCAATCCCAGCACCACATCCGCTTCATCACCTTTAGCGGTGAGCATGAGGATGGGGATTTCCTGCCAGCGGCTATCGTTACGCAACGCCTTGCATACTTCCAGACCGTCGAAGTCCGGCAGCATGAGATCCAGCAGGATCAAGTCCGGCTGATGGTCCGATAAAAAATCGAACAACGGCTTCGCCCTGAGAAATGTCTTCACCCGGAATCCCGATTTCTCGAGATTCACACGGATGAGTTCGAGAATATCCTCTTCGTCATCCACAGCCGCGATCAGCGGCTTTTCCTTTATCATATTATTCTCCATCATTGCATTCAAAGATTATTTGTCTTTCTCATTGACATTCCCATGTCTGACAATCTCGCCCCGGGTCAGATAAATCAGATCTTCGGCGATGTTTGTGGCCAAATCGGCAATGCGCTCCAACCGCCTGGAAATATGCATGTTCTGAATTAGAATTTCGGCGTTCTCAGGATCGTCTTTAATTTCTAGAAGCACCGCCGAGCACATCCCGCGATTCATTTCATCCACCAAATCATCGGCCCTCATGACTGCGAAGGCTTTCTCGGGATCCAGATTGACCACCGAATCAAGGCTGTCCCGCAGCATCCCTTGCACCGCTTCATACAAATCGCAGAACTTGAATTTTTTTACGGTGACAGGGGCGGGGATCAAGATACTCGCGTGTTTAGCGATATCGAGAGCCAAATCCCCGATCCGTTCCAGATCATTGTTGATCTTCAAGGAGGCGACAATATAGCGTAGATCGATGGCCACCGGTTGGTGGAGGGCTAAAATTTGCAAGCATTCCTCTTCAATATCGATTTCCATCTGATCGATCTCGGCATCCATAGCCAGGGCCTTTTGAGCCAATCCTTCATCGCGCTCTTCCACGGCCCGGACCGCTAATCTCACATTCTCTTCAACCCTGGCGCTCATAGCGATCAAGCGATTCATCATCGTATGAATCGCCCGACGTAGATGTTTTCCCATTGGTATCCTCCTCTTTTAGCCGAACCGGCCGGTGATGTATTCCTCGGTCTTCTTTTCCCGGGGATTGGTGAACAACTCTCCGGTGGGGGCGAATTCCACCAAATCTCCTTCGTAAAAGAAGGAGGTATAGTCGGAAACCCTCGCCGCTTGCTGCATGTTGTGGGTTACAATAATAATAGTGTACCGCCCTCGCAATTCACCGATGAGATCTTCGATTCTGGCTGTGGCGCGGGGATCGAGGGCCGAGGTGGGCTCGTCCATCAGCAGGATCTCAGGATCGACAGCCAATGCCCGGGCAATGCACAATCGCTGCTGCTGCCCGCCGGACAAGCCGAGGGCGTTGCCATCGAGGCGGTCCTTCACTTCGGACCACAGAGCTGCATCGCGCAAGCTGCGTTCCACCAATTCATAGAGGTCGCTTTTCTTCTTGATGCCTTGCAGCCGGGGGCCATAGGCGATATTGTCCAAAATAGATTTGGGGAAGGGATTGGGTTTCTGAAACACCATGCCGATGCGGCGTCGCAGCAGCACCGGATCCGCTAACGGCCCGTAAATCTCTTCATCCTCAAAAAAGAATTTCCCTTTGGTACGGCAATTGGGGATCAAGTCGTTCATGCGGTTGATGGCGCGCAGGTATGTGCTCTTACCGCAACCGCTGGGACCGATAATGGCGGTCACCTTATGGGCGGGAATCTCGAGCGACACCTTTTTGATGGCCTCGTTCTCCCCATAAAAGACCGAAAAGTTCTCCGAATAGACATGCGATTGTATTTTTTTCGCTTCAGCCACACTCATGTTCTATCCTCTCAATTTTTTAGCGATCTTCGCTCTCATTATAATGGCGGCCAGATTCAAAAGCAACACCAGCAACACCAATGTAAACACCATGCCGAACTGGACGTGCCGGATCTGATCCACCGCCTCGTGCTCAGTCACCAGATTGTAGATGTTCCAGGGCAACGCCGGAGTCGGTTGGGTCAAAGTCTGGAACAATGTCAGCGGTTTGCCGACACTGACGGCGGCGGTAAAAATAATCGGGGCGGTCTCTCCGGCCGCGCGCCCCATACTGATGACGACTCCGGTCAAAATCCCCGGCAACGCCGCCGGTAATATAACGGTGGCCACAGCCTTCAATTTGCCGGCCCCCAGACTCAGCGCCGCCTCTTTATAGGTTTTAGGCACCGCCATGATAGCCTCTTCGGAGGCGCGGATGATGGTGGGAAGCACCAATAGCGCCAGGGTCAACGAACCGGCCAGCACACTTTTGGAATTGGACACTTTCATTGTGTTAATAAAAAAGGCCAGACCAAAGAGACCGAAGACAATACTGGGAACCCCCGCCAGGGTGCTGATGCAAATCCTCAGAAAGCTGACGATTTTTCCTGCGGAGGCGAATTCAGTCAGATACACGGCGGCGATCACCCCCATGGGAATGGCGAACAACATCGTGCCCAGCGCCAGGTATATTGTTCCCAACACTTCGGCCCAAATACCGCCGAAGAGATGGGCGTCGAAGGAATCATCGAATAAAAACCGCCAATAGAACGTCCAACGGGGCCGCATCATCGCTTCGAGATTCTCTTCCATATAAGAAAACATCGGCTCGACGGCAGACCCTTTGAACTCCTCCTTGCGGGGGGCGAACACTTTTTTGCCCATCTCGTCGCCGTTGGAATAATCCCATTTTTCCACCGTCGTAATATGGTGCAATTGTTGCAGGGCTTTTTCCCAACGGGTTTTGCCGAATTGGTCCCTCAACATCACCGGACGGTCAACACCGGGTCTGGGTCCTAATAATTCATGAACCAAAAATTTTATCTCTTCCAACTTAGGTTCATATTCATAGGCGTCGGGAATCTCTTCGTTCTCGATTTGCCGCTCCAGCTTGTCCAGTAATTGATAGACATACTGCCGTTTCCCTTCCACAAGGCGAATTTCCTCTTCCAATTCCTGTTTGTCGCCGCGCCCGAACTTTTCGTAATTGAAGCGGCGAAACTCGATGGTTTCTTTAAATATGAAGGCGCCGATGCCTCTGGCGAAGATTGGGGCCAACACCATGACCAGGGAGGCGGACAATAGGAAGATTGAAACGAATCCCATGCCGCTGAAGGACTTGTCGAGCATTTTCCGGGTTTCCAGTTTCATGAGCCTGTCCCCCATTTTTTCCTGGACCGTACCACGATCCACTCACTGATAAAATTACTGATAAATGAAAACATCAACAAGAACGACGCCATGGCGAACAACACATGGTACCGGGCCGATCCCGTCACATGATCCGCTTCTCCCATATCGCCGGCAATGGTGGCGGTGAGGGTGCGGATGGGCTGGAAAATATCGAACCAGGGCTCCGGCACTTGGGCCGCGTTTCCAGAGGCCATCCACACCACCATGGTTTCGCCGACGGCCCGCATCACCCCTAAAATGACGGCGGCGATGATACCGGATTTGGCGGCGGGAATCACCACCTTGAAGATTGTCTCGGTGCGGGTGGCGCCCAGGGCGTAACTCCCTTCCCGCAACTCGCGGCCCACCGCTTGCAATGAATCTTCCGCCACACTGACGATGGTGGGGAGGGCCATGATGGCCAGAATCACCGAAACGTTCAACGCGTTGGTACCGCTGGAAATGGCGATGCCGTTAAAAATGCTGAAAAGTCTATACAATCCGGCGAAAAGCAATAGTTCTAAAACAAAAAAAATAACCATTCGCAATTTGGCTTTGTCCAACCGGTCCGACACGACGTCGCTAAGGGCAAAAATCAGGATGGTGCCGATAGGAAGGCCGAATAGCCATACCAAGATCCCCAACAGATGACCCCCTCGCTCTTGCAAAATCGGGGCGAATACCACCAACGCGAAAAAACCGTAGGCAACAGAAGGGATCGCGGCGATGATCTCGATCACCGGCTTCACCGCTTGCCGCACCGAAAAGGGCAGGATATCGCTCAAACTGACTGAGGACGCAATGGCCAGCGGCACAGCCAATAGGGTGGACAAGAACGTAACCATCGCGCTGCCGAAAATAATTGCCAGAGATCCGAATTCCGCGGGATCTCCCGAAGGATACCATCGAATACTGGTGAAAAATTCCCCGATGCCCCGCAATTGGAAAAACGGCAACGCGTCCCTGGCGATGTAAAGAATAATGAACAATACCGCCATCGCGGACATCGACGTAACCAAAAATAAGAATCCCTCGATGGAAAAAGAAACCAACCGCCTCATGCGGCTGGTTCCTTTGCTTATTATAATACTCTTTTTTGTCTCGTTATTCACGGCTAATTTTCCCGGCTCTTTGCTCCAAAATCAGGAATGGGAAGCCATTAATATTCGGTTACAGGAACAAATCCGATTCTTTTTACGATTTCCTGGCCTTCCCTGGTCAGGTGGATGGTGACGAACCGGTACAGGTGGGAACCCATTTTGGGATATCCGTTGGTGAACATGTAAAGCGGACGGGCGATAGGATACTTACCGCCGGCAATGGTCCGGGAGGTGGGATAAACGCCGTCGATTTTCAAACCTTTGACGGACCTGTCGAGGAATCCCAAGCCCAGGTAACCGACGGCTGCCGGGGTGCTCTGGACTCTGCCGCGGATGGCGCCGTTGCTGCCGACATATTCGCAACCTTCAGCGATCTTCTGTTTTTTCATAACCAGATTTTCGAAGGTTTCGAACGTACCGGAATTGGTGTCCCTGGAGATCATGACAATCCTTTTGTCTGGACCGCCCAGCTCTTTCCAGTTTTTGTATTTGCCAAGATAGATATCTCTAACCTGCTGGACAGTCAATTCTTTGACCGGATTGGAGGGATGCAGTACAATGGCGATACCGTCGAGGGCAACGACGTGGGCCACCGGATTGATTCCCTTTTCCACGGCGGCTTTAAATTCTTTGGCTTTCATGAAACGGGACATATCCGCCACCTGGCAGGCATTGTTGATCAAGCTTTTGGCGCCGTTACCGCTACCGGATTCGCTGACCGTGATATTTACGCCGGGATTCTGACCCATATAATATTCTGCGAACGCCTTGGCGATGGGCCCCACGGTGGTGGAACCGTCAATTACGATTTTTTCCTTCGCCACCAGAGGCGGCACATTTAGAACTAACACCATTGATACTAAAAGACCCAAGAATAATCTCATTATTTTCCTCCTAATAGATTCAGGGGTTGCCCCCAAAACTGAGGCTATAGTATCATTTTTCTCTGTTAAGCCAGGATAAAGCTAATGTTAATTTTCCGTCAAGAACCCTCATTTCCCCTATAAATCTTCATCTAACCGAATTATACACTTTCGCTACCTAATTGTAAAGATTTCGTTAACATTGAATTTTCACAAAATCTACCTAGTTTAGAGCGCTCAGAAATTTAGCTTCTTGACAGGGAAAAATTTACCTGTAATAATTACATTTCCATTTTGTGAGGAACGAAACATGCCTTTATTCGACACCCACCTCCATTTACAAGACAAACGCATTTACCAAAACATAGACGATCTGATGCGACGCGCCTTTGAGGCCGGAGTCCAGGGGTATTTGTGCTGCGGCAGCATGGTGGAAGATTGGCAGGATGTTTTGGAAATCAGCCGCAACTGGCCGGACGTTGTCCCGGCATTCGGACTTCATCCCTGGTATGTGAAGCAAGCGCCGGCGGATTGGTTCGACCGGTTGAAAGAGTACCTCCTCCTCACCCCCTCAGTGGTGGGAGAGACCGGTCTGGACTTGATGTTCAGAAAAAAATCCCTGGATCTCCAATTGCGGGCGTTTGAACGGCACATGGAAGTGGCGGCGGAACTCCAACGGCCGGTGAGCGTCCATTGCCTCAAAGCCTGGCATCATCTCATTCCGGTTCTGAAAAATTACCGCAATTCAGATGTAGCCGTCCAATTGCACGCCTATAGCGGAGGGCCGGAACAAATCGAGACGTTGGCGGCGTTGGGATGCTATTTCTCCTTCACCGCCGCCATCACCCGCGACAACAGCAAAAAATTGCGCGCCTCCATCGTGAGAGTCCCACCGGAGCGATTGCTTCTGGAAACCGATTCCCCCGACATCCCGCCGCAGATAGACGGGAAGGTGGATAAAACAATCCCCAACCAACCGGCCAATCTTCCGTTGGTCCTGAAACAGGCAGCCGGGCTTCTAAATATGGACGAAGCCGAACTGGCGACGCTGACCTGGAACAACGCTCTCGCCTTTCTCGGCGACCTAAACCAACACTTCGACTTCAAGGACATACAATCACATGATTCCCGAACGTTTTAAACGAACGGCGCTTCTCTTAGGAGACAATGCATACGAGAGGCTCGCATCATCCCACGTCACAGTGGTGGGGCTTGGAGCCGTCGGTTATCACGCCGCTGAAGCGATGGTGCGCTACGGCACCGGCGCCATCCGTCTGGTGGACTTCGACGTCATCCAGGAGAGCAATATCAACCGGCAACTATTGGCCCTCGACTCCACCACCGGCATGGCCAAGGCTACGGCGGCCCGCCAACGCTTGCTGGATATCAATCCCGATTTAAAGGTGGAGACCCACGAATCATTCTTCCACCACGACACCTTTCACGAATTGTTCAAGCAGCCGACAGACCTGGTGGTGGACGCCATCGACAGCTTCAGCCCGAAGTTGACGCTGGTATCCCTTCTGGTGCGTCAACAGATTCCTTTGGTCTCCAGTATGGGAGCGGCGCTTCGTACCGATCCCCTGGCCGTCACAGTCGATGATATCTGGGAAACCAAGGTCTGCCCCCTGGCCGGTAGAATGCGAAAATTTTTGCGCCGCCAGGGAGTACAGGGCAATTTTCCCTGTGTCTACTCCACCGAAACGCCCATCCACGCGATGGTCCCCCCGGAAGACGAAGAGGAGCCTTTTTACGACCGGGGAAGGCAGCGCAACACCATCGGCAGTATCTCGTACATTACCGGTATTTTTGGTTACATGGCGGCGGCTGAGGCGTTAAAAAGTTTGCTGGGCCGGCATTGGCAGCAAACCATCAAAATAAATGACGTATTCAATCAACAATAAAGAAACCATATGTTACCGTAGGGACGGACTAGGCCAAGGGCCGACAATCCGTTCGATTTTTCTCGCCGACCCAACCTTCCCCCGCCGCCTGGACGCCGAATCGGTCCGGCTACTATTGAAGAATTCCTTACCTCCAGGCAGGACATTCTTCGCCGGCATCGGCAAACACGATCCCGATCCTCCGCCCGATTCACTCGACAGCCTCAACGAGGCTCTCCTCCAATTATCAAAGCCGGAAGACCGACGGGGAATAGCGGTTCTGTCCAACCCGATCCCCTCCCCCATCCTATCTGTATTACGAAGAAAGGAGCTGGATCACATCTTAGCCTATGCTCCTTCCACATTTCTCCAGTCAATGGAGCATCCCACTCTGAAGAGGATCGACTCCAGCGAGACTCGCCTCATCGCCGCGTTCCCCGACACGGTTTCGGCGGTCGAAGCGCCGTTCGACTCATTGCTTCCGGTGGCGACGATGCTTCTTGCCCGCGCCATGAAGCGGGACGGCATCGATCGGGTCATCGCCATCCTCTCCCCGGAAACATCTCCCTGCTCAACCGCCATCTTCCATTCAATGGGACTGTCGGTTCAATCCTATTGCCCAGCCACCAAACTAGAACCCGAGCCTCACATCGACCTCTCCTGCTACCTTCAACCGCATTCACTCAAACGGCTGGCAACCGAGTTAAACCTCCTCCCCGACCTCTCCACCCCCCGCCGGCAAATCATCTGGGCAACCCTCCACCTCCTCCACACCCAAATGACCGGCCCCCTCCTAAAAGAACGTAAAAAATTAAAAAAACCACTTTTTTGAGATACAATGGTTGTTTTATCGCTAATTATTCATTATAGTTTAAGAGGAGGAACGAACGACTTTTCTAGAAATACTCAAAGATAAAATCCCTGAACTTACCATTCACACAAGAGAGGATTTATTTGAGAGAGAGATGGCAGAGCTTGTCGCATTACATCTCTATTCACATGGCCGAATAACTAGTGGTACAGCCGCCAGACTCATAGGGATCTCAAGAGTGAGTTTTCTCCAATTAGCTGGAGCTCATAAAATTCCGATGTTTGAGTTTACTGAAAAAGAATTGGAACATGAACTTCAAGAAATTTAAAGTAATTTCAAACACCACCCCACTTATCGCACTCTCCTCCATAAAAAAACTCGAATTGCTTCATTCCTGAATATATAGAGGGAAGAAAAATTGCATCCAACCTTGGCTTGAAGATTAAGGGGACATTAGGAATTTTAGCAGAGGCAAAAAAGAAGGGAATGGATCGATAGCTTCAGGAAACACGCAGAAATGCTGATTCAACGAAATTTATACTATGACCTAAAACTAATTGAAGAGATATCTCGAAAAGTAGATTAAGAAACCCACAACCATAGAGAAATTAAAGCATAATAGAAAAAACAAGGAACGCGGGGTCGCGTTCCTTGTTTGATGTAAAATTTCTATTTGGGGCCGCGGGTAAAGAGGCCGACGGTGGAATCGCCGTAGGGATTGAAGGCGAAGAGTTTGTGGTCGCTGTCGATGGCGTAGATTTGCGCCACTGTAAAGGTTCTGGCGGCGCCTAGCTCCAACTGGTCAAGCACCATGCGAACGACCCACGAGATCTCTATATTGTTTTGATCCTGGACGAAAATAATTTTAGAGGCGGCGATGGTTCCGATGGCTCCGTGGTGGAGCAGCTCATAGGCGATACTGTGCCCCATATGCCACGATTCGTCCACAAATCCGTTGAGGCAACTGTGCATGAACACAAACGATGGGTGATCATTGTCCAACAGAGGGAAGCTGCCGTTATTGTTGATGTCGAACACATACATGGCTTTGTCGTGCGTACCGTGCGTGCACCACTCCACGAACCCGAAATCCTGGTTCAACCATGCGCCGCGCACCACATCCTCGTTGTAGGCGGTGCGGGCGCCGCTATTGTTGTAGGCGTCGTCGTCCTGGGGCGCACTCAAAAGGCCGTTGTTGTAGACAAGGTTCAACTCCTGGAATTGATTGATGATAGCCTGCCAGTTCCCGGGAGCGGAAAACCAGGGTTCCTCCGCATAGGAGCTCTTCAGCGCCAGGAATCCGTTGTTGTAATCGTCAACCTTGCTGGGGTCTACAACGCCCGTATCCACCGCCACTTCCAGCTTTTCTTCAAACTCCCGGTCAATTTTGTATCCGCACAACACATCGTAGATGCGGTGGTAGTTGAACCCAGTGACGCTACAGAGGGCCGCCAACGTTTCACCGGTTCGCCAATTAGGATAGTCGGCGGTGTACGGCTTCATGGGTAATAGCATATTCTGCCGCCAACCGATGCTACTTTGCGACGCCTGGGAGTAAGCGATGATCTTGTGCAGGATATCATCCAGTTCCGCGACATTCATGCCGTAACTGGCCACCGGAATCCTCGTCACCGAGACTTCGGGCAAAAGGTCGAAGGTGGCGTTGAGGAACATACTGAGGGGCGCCACTTTTCCCGACGCCGGGGAGATCCAGTTTTCCGTCAGTTCCGAATAGTACAGATCCGTCGGCAACTTATGGTTGTGCAGCGGTTGGTCGTCGTTGGTGATCTCGAAGAACGGATCCGTGGTTTTCATGGGAACGGTGCCGTCGTTCGGGTCGGCGCAACCGATCAAGAGTAGATGCTCGATATCCCAGGCTTCCCACCTTGGCACACCGCTGATATCGGCGGTGAGCCAGTTACGGATATTCTCGGCTCCAGCCTGTCCCCAATTGCCGCCCCAGCCCTGATTGCCGGTCTGTTGCAGACTATTGTTCACGATCTCGTAAGTCTTGTCTTCCGTCACCACCGTCACATCGAAAAACTTGTCTTCTTTACTTAAAACGAATGGTTCCAGTTTTTGAGACGGAGCGCCGCTGACAACATAGTTGGTGGTCAAAATGACGTAGGTGCGGTTGAGCCAATAGGGAAGCGCCAGCAACGTCGGCAGCTTGTTCGCTTGCAGAATGGTGTTTAGCGTGGGAGCCGAATCAAAGGAGGGATAATAGGAGTCGAAGGCGGAGGAACTGGAAAAGGCGTACATGTTGGCGGCGTTTTCCTTCAGGAAAAACAGCGATGTGGCGTCCGCGGAGGAGAAGGTCTTGGGGTTTTTCAGCGGCACGTAAGTGGTATCCGGTTGAACGCTCACCATCAGAGTGGCGGAGGTGATCCGCTTCAACGCCTTGGTCACCGGATTGTAGCGATAGGGGTAGATCTGGACATGCGCCACCTTGAACCGTCTCATGTGACCGGACCTGATGCCCCCCGCCCAAACCGGCGGATAAAAGGCGTTGGTGGAATAGAGCGCGCTGTCCTTGCCGTCCACCAGGTTGATTTGCTTGGGAACCAGGACAGACCCGTCGCTGGCTTCGAACGGAGGCGCCACGTCGATCTCCCAACCGGTCCCTAGATCCAGTTCCTTCACATTCTTCAACGTGTAGGTCAGGGAATCGAGATCCGCGTCCTCAGGCAACAAAAACCGCACCACCTGAACCGGCATTTTCGGCCGGCCGGGGCAATCGAGAAAGTGGTCGGTGTCGAACACCGCCACGCCGTTCTGGATCTGGACAGACACAGTCTGCGGCGGAACCGCCGCGCAAAAATCCGCCGGATCGTAAGACACGGCGCCCAACGGCGTCGCCGCCACACATACAAACAAAAACACTAAAACAAACAAGAATTGGAACTTAAACACTTTGGTCAATGTCATCAAAGTCTCCTTTTTTTATTTAGTTGAACAAGTAAACAAGCCGACAGTCGAGTCTCCATAAGGATTGAAGGCGATCAGTTCGTAATCGTTGCCGACAGCATATTGATGCGCCACCGTAAAAGTACGGGCGGTCCCCAACTCCAATTGCCCCTCGATCATATACCGCATCCAGTTGACACAGAAATTGTCCTGCAGCGATATGGTGGTATTGGACGCGGCAATGGTGCCGATGGCCCCGTGATGGAGGAGAGTGTAGGAGATAGTGTAGCCCATACGGATATCATCCCAGGGATAGCCATTCAGGCAACTGCCCATGAACACAAACGAAGGATGGGCGTTATCCAACGGCGGGAAATCGCCGTTTTTGTCGATGTTGAACACCTGCTTCGCTTCATATTTGGAACCGTGAGTATTCCAGGCGACGAACCCGAAATCCTGATTCAACCAGGCGGCCCGCACCACATCTTCATTGTAGGCTGCACGGGTCCCGTCGTCGTTATACGTATCGTCATCTTGTGGGGCGCCGTAAAGCCCGTTGTCATACTCGAGATTCAAATCATCGAAAAAATCCACCAAATCCTGCCAATTCTCAGGATTCGAAAACCAGGGTTCCTCGACGAACATATTTTTCGTGGCGCCGAAGGCATTCTCGTAATCCTCCACCTTGTGGGGAGCAACCACGCCGTTATCAACGGCGATTGCCAGCTTTTCCTCGAATTCGTAATCAATATTGTACCCGCAAAGAATGTCGTAAATCCGGTGAAAACCAAAGCCATTCTGCTGGCAGAGTTCCATCGCCGCCTCGCCGATTTCCCAATTCGAAAGCAGTTCGGCGATGGGTTTGATCGGCAGAAGAACGTTTTTACGCCAGCCGATATTTTTCTGGGATTCGTTGGTATATGCGATAATTTTTTCCAATATATCATCCAATCCGGCGATATCAAAACCAAAGTACGCCACAGGTATCCGTGTGACCGACACCTCCGGTAATAAATCGAAAGCCACATCGAGATTAATGTCCATTGGAGCCGTCTGGCCCGAAACCGGCGATGTCCAGTTTTCCGTCAATTCAGAATAGTATAAATCGGTGGCCAGTTCCAAAAAATGCGTCGGATGATTCTCATCGTATCTTTCAAAGAAGGGAAAAGTACTTTTCATGGGCAAGGTGCCATCTTCCGGGTCGGGATTGCCGATCAAGAGTAAGTGCTCGATATCCCAGGCGTCCCAACGGGGCAATCCCCCCACATCGGCGGTCAAGTAGCCGCGAATATTCTCGGCCCCGGTATCTCCCAAACCGCCTCCCCAACCATGGTCATCTGTTACCTGGAGATCTCCGTTGACAATCTCGTAGGTTTTGTCTTCCGTCACCAGCGTCACATCGAAGAGCCGGCTCTCTTTGTTTAGAATGAATGATTCCAGTTTTTGCGACGGCGGGCTGGCGTCGCTGACAATACGGTTGGTGCTGATGATCACATAGACGCGGGAGGGAAAATCCGGTAACTGCAAAAGAGGCGGCAGTTTCGGAGCTTGCAAAATGGTTCCCAGTAGAGAGGCGGAGATATAGGACGGGTAATAGGAGTCAAACGAAGTCGAGCTCGAAAAAGCGTTCATGTTGGATACATGCGTCTTGAGAAAGAACAGCGACGAAGCCTCCGGCGCGGAAAAGGATTTCGGATCTTTCAACGGAACATAATTGGGATTGGGCGTGGCGTTCACCATGAGGGTCGCCGAGGTGATTCTCTTCAACACCTTGGTCACCGGATTGTAGCGATAGGGATAGATCTCCACGTTCGCCACCTTGAAGCGCCGCATGTTGCCGCTTTTGATGGGACCGGCCCAATTGGAAGGAAAAAACGCGTTGGCGTTGTAGACATCGACATCCTTTCCGTCGATATACTTGATTTCCTCGGGCACCAGAGTACTGCCGTCGCCGCACAGATACGGCTTCGCCGCTTCAACCTCCCAACCGCCTCCTAGATCATCCTCTTTCACATTTTTCAATGTGTAGGTCAGCGAACTGAGATCAGCGTCCTCCGGTAATAAAATGCGCACCACCTGTTTCGGCAATTTCGGCCGTCCGGGACAAACGATATAGTGTTGGGCGTCAAACACAGCGATTCCTTGCTGGTTCTGAACCGTCACCGGTTGAGGTGGAATAAACGCTACAAAATCCGCGGGATTGTAGGATACCGCGCCCAATGGGCTTGACGCCAAAAGAAAAATAAAGAACGATAAAAAACACAAGACTTGTGTCAGCAATGATTTGGGCAATTTCATCAAAGCCTCCTTTTTTATTTAGTTACACAAGTGTAAAGTCCCACAGTGGAATCTCCGTAAGGGTTGAACACCAGTAATTCATAATCGTTTCCAACGGCGTATTGATGGGCCACGGTGAACAAGCGGGCGGTTCCCAATTCCAACTGTCCCTCGATCATATAACCCAACCATGTGGCGTCGAAATGATCCGGTAGCGAATAGCTGATGGTGGAAGCGGAAATCGTGCCGATGGCTCCCTGGTGGAGTAAGTCGAAAGCGATATTGTAGCCGAAATGAATATGCTCATACGGATTGCCGTTCAAACAACTGTTCATCAGGACAAATGCCGGATGCTGGTCGTCCATCGGCGGATAGAGATTGTGGTTGTCCAGATCGATGATATACGCCGCCCCTTTGTGATAGCCGTGGCTATACCAACTGACGACACCAAAATTCTGACTGAGCCAGGCGGCCCGCACCACATCCTCATTGTAGGCGGCGCGCGTGCCGTCGTCATTGTAAGGATCGTCGTCCACCGGCACCCCCGCCAGGAAACCGTGGTTGTAATTGAGATTCAATTCATCGAAAAAATCCACCAACGACTGCCAGTTATCCGGATTGGAAAACCAGGGGATCTCGACACACATCAGCTTCATAGCGCCGAACGCGTTCATGTAATCCTCCCTCTTGTGGGGGGCCACCACTCCGGCGTCAATCGCCTCGTCCAGTTTCTCCTCGAATTCAAAATCGATATTGTAGCCGCAAAGGGAATCATAGATGCGATAATACGAGAATCCGTTCTGCTGACAAATATCCTTGATCTTCTCCGCGTGGTTCCAACTGGGATACAGGTAGGCAATCGGTTTCGCCGGCAGCAATACATTCCGCCGCCAGCCGATTTTACTCGCAGGCTCGTCGGTATAGGCGATGATCTTTTCCAATATATCGTCCAACTCCGCCACATTCATCCCATACCCCGTCACCGGGATCCGGGCGACAGCCACTTCCGGCATCAAATCGATGGAGACGCTAAAATGGCCGGTCAACGGAGCGGCGTAACCGGACGCCGGAGAGGTCCAGTCCTCCGTCAACTCCGAATAATACAAATCCGTCATCAGTTCCAATTCATATCGAGGATGATCCGGCGTCAGCGCCTCGATAAACGGAAATGTCTTTTTCATGGGAACGCCGCCGTCATCGGGATCCGGGCAGCCGATCAACAGCACATGCTCGATATCCCAGGCGTCCCAGCGGGGCAATCCCTCCACATCGGCGGTCAGGTAATCGCGGATGTCTTCGGCCCCCAGTACTCCGAAGTTGCCTCCCCAACCCTGGTTGCCGGTTTGTTGAAGATTGCCGTTGACCACCTCGAAGGTCTTGTCTTCGGTCACCAGCGTCACATCGAAAAACCGGCTCTCCTTGCTCAATACAAACGGTTCCAATTGCTGAGAAGGAGGATTGGAATCGTAGGCGATATGGTTGGTGGTGATAATCACATAGGTGCGGGGGGGAAATCCCTGGAGCTCCATCAACGGCGGTAGTTTCGGAGCCTGCAAAATAGAACCCAACAGGGGCGAGGAATTGTAGGAGGGATAATAGCCGTCAAACGCGGCGGAGGTGGAGAAGGCGCTCATGTTGGCCACATGGGTCTTGAGAAAGAATAGCGATGTGACTTCCGCGGAGGAGAAGGATTTGGGATTTTTTAAAGGAACGTAATTGGGATCCGGCGCGACGCTCACCGCCAACGTCGCGGAACTGATCCGCTTCAGCGTCTTGGTGACCGGATTGTAGCGGTAGGGATAGATCTCCACATGCGCCACCTTGAAGCGCCGCATGTTGCCGCTTTTGATGGAACCGGTCCAGGAGGATGGGAAAAACGCGTTATTGTTGTACACATACACATCCTTACCGTCAACCAATTTCACCATTTTGGGAACAACGACGCTCTCGTCGCGGCATTGATACGGCGGCGCCGGCTCCACCTCCCAACCGGTTCCCAGATCGTCCTCTTTGACGTTTTTCAACGTGTAGGTCAGAGTGGCGAGGTCCGCGTCTTCCGGAAGCAAAATGCGCGCCACCTGTTTCGGCAGTTTCGGTTGTCCGGGGCACAGATGATAATGCTGGGCGTCGAACACAGCCACTCCCTGTTGGCTTTGAACAGTGACTGTCTGGGGCGGAATCAAGGCTTGAAAATCCGCGGGATTGTAAGATACCGCGCCTAATGGGCTTGGCGCGAAAACAGAAATAAAGAACAATAAAAAAAACAAAAATTGTAGTGTCAAAGCTTTGGGCAATTTCATTAAAAGCTCCTTTTTTTATATTCAACTGCAAAGCAGAAGTATTCGTTCCCTTTAGAAAATGGCGGTGAAGCGGACGATTTTTCCATCGGCCCCCACGCCCCAACCGGTGGTTCCGCCGGGACAGAGGCTGATGCTATGGATATCCTTGATGGGAGCGGCGGTCCAGGAAGCTCCGCAATCAACGGAGAACTCGGCGCCGGACGGTCCGATGACCAGGATTGAATCCTGGTATGGCGAAGCAAAAAAAGTCGCGCATTCCCTGAGACCGCCGAGCTGCGACTCAGAGATATTGGTCCAGATTTTGCCGCCGTCATGGGTGATGGCCGCCAGCCGGGTCTTTTGTTCGACTTTTTGAAAATCGCCGCCGGTGACGATGCCGCATTCCTTGTCGCGAAAGGCGACGGAATAGATGCCTTCGGATGATGTTCCGCTAATGATAGGCGTTTCGATAACCCGCCAATGGTCCCCTCTATCGGCCGAATAAAACAGCCGGGCCGCGGCTCCTCCGGTGACGAAGCGCACATCGCTTGCTCCCTGGACTCGCAAGCAGGTCCCGCTAGCGGCGAATTGGGCTTCGCCGGGAATGGCGGCCGGACGATTGTCAAAGGGAATCTCTGTCCAGGTATCGCCGCCATCATTGGTGCGAATCAACAAAAAACGCCCACCCACCGGATCGCTCACCGCAATCCCGTTCATCCGGTCCCAGAATCCCATGGAATTGAAAAAGACCTCTTTGGTTGCGTTGTGATAGACCAATTGCCAGGTCTCTCCGCCGTCCGCGGTCTTGTAAAATTTCGCCGGAGAGGCCACTCCCATAATGACAGCGGTTTGGTCATCGAAGGCTTCGATATCGCGAAAATCCACATTTTCGGCCCCAGGGACCTTGACCAATTCCCATGTAGAGCCTCCGTTCACAGTGCGTCCCACAGTCCCTTCGGCTCCGCTGAACCAGGCGATCTCGGAGCTTACCGCGCACAGACCCCGGAGACCGGCCGTTGTCCCTCCATGTTGAAGCCGCCATTCAAAACCTTTGATCAATGGAACCGGGGCTGTGGATGTTCCACATCCAATGGCGGGAAGTATAACCAAAAAAAGCACAAACGCGTGACCAAAACAGCTATTCAACAATGCACGTATCATCTTTCCATTCTACGGAATTCCATTCTTCATTTCAAGACCTAAAAAAATTACAAAAAAGTAAAGGACTAAATCAAGATTTATTTCCCCAAAAGCCGACGTTTCACTTTACGGGGAACGAGAGCCCTGGCAAAGGCCGGAGTGTTTTTAGCCAAGAATTGCATGAATGAAGGTGATTGGATAGCATTACCACTTTCCTCCTGAGGCTTCCGGCAATTCATCATCGCCTCGTAGGCGGCTTTGTTGTAACCTTGCAACCACCAATTATCACCGTAAGGATTGATTAGCGGCGCCGCGGTGCGCCGGAAAAAAGCCATGTTATCGACGACTTCCAACAGGTCGAACATTTCCCCAGCTTCGATAATGTCGTACATTCTGCGGATGGAGGGGATTTGAATGTCGTCCACCAATAGAAGACCGCCCTCTTTGATTTGGGGATAAAAATAGTAATATTCCATGTCGGGGAAAGGATACCCGTGCGGACCATCGATTAAAGCCAGACAAAGGGGATGATCGAATGTGTAAGTCGGAAGTGTTCTCTGGGTGGGGCCTTCCACAAAGACCACCCTCTCCTTTTTAAACAATGACGATTCCCGCACCTTCGAGATACTATTCCCGAAGTCACAGGCAAATACCGTATGATGACTGGACAACCGGCAGAACAACAATGTCGTTTTCCCTGATCCCGTCTCAACTGACCGCTGGATCTCCCCCAACGCCTCCGCATGCTTCCAGATAGTCTCCAGCACCGGGTGCGATACTGTGCCGGCTCCATGCCAATCCTGCGGTAGCCGGGCGATTTCCTCGATGACCTCATTAATTTTCACTTCCAAAACCTCTCCTTCCTCGAATATATCTTTGTTTTTATTTATAATACTTATAAACAGTATAAAAAAAAACCGTTACTTTGTCAAATAATAATTGCGCGGATCTAGTAAAAAATGCAAAGCCGCGGTTCAAAATTAGTTCCAAATTGAAATTATTTCCAGAATAAAATATAATTTAATTTAGCGGCTTTAAATTGCGGGGCCAACACAATGGTATGATGAACCGGAAAATAATATGGGCGTGCGTACTCCTTAGTCTTGTGAGCGGAGGTTTAGTATACCCGCAGGATGCAGTGAATCTTGCGGATGACGGATTACAGGAATTCGAAAAAAAATTGGAACAATTGAGACAAGAATTGAAGATTCCCGGGATGTCCGCCGCCATTGTCAAAAACCGGACCACGATATGGACAAAGGGCTTTGGATACAATGATGAAGAGAAAGGGGTGGCTATGAGACCCGAAACCCCTTTCAGAATCGATTCGTTAACCAAGACATTTACAGCGGCGCTCGTCATGCGGTTGGCGCAAGAGGGCAAAATCAACCTGGACCGTCCGGTGAAAGACTATGGACTCGAAAAAAAGAACGCCGATAAGATTACCGTGAGACACCTGTTGAGCCATACCTCGGAGTACATTCCCGGAACCTATTACCATTACAGCGGGATGCGATACGGGTGGTTGTCTCACATTATCCGCAACACCACGGGGCAATGTTTTGGAGATCTGCTGATCGAGAGGATCATCCAACCTCTGAATCTCACTTTTACCGCCCCCTGTTGCCGGGAATTGGGGCAGGAAGATTGCCTGAATAATCTCGAACGGTTCGCCAATGTCTACGACCGGCAAACCAGAGTATACCGGATGAAGGCCGGCGGAGCGATAACACCGTCCGATTACCAATTCGCCTTCACTACCGCCGGCGGTTTGATCTCTACGGTCACGGATATGGCGGCGTTCGATATTGCCATTGATTCGGGCCAATTAATCTCCGCCGAAAGCCGGGAACAAATGTTCGCACCCTTTCAATCCTCCAGAGGCAACGCATTGCCCCATGGTCTGGGGTGGTTCGCGCAAACATTTGGAGATACTGATCTGTATTGGCATTACGGCTATCACCCCGACGCCGCCTCGACCCTCATTTTAAAAATTCCCCAGCATGACATCACCTTCATCCTCTTCGCCAACAGCGACAAATTGAGCGAACCCTTCAGCCTGCACAACGGCAATGTGCTGAATTCCCCGGCGGCATTATTATTCCTGGAACATTTTATCGGTGCCGGAGCTCAAACAGCCATAATAGCGAAGCAAAAGCGGAAGTTAGGTGAAATCATCCGCAAGAGTACCGGCAGGCAAACCTTGCTCAGCCATTTGGAGCAGGTCCTTCTTTTGATTTGCAGTGTGGTTTTTCTGTTTACCGTGGTATTCTGGCCCCTATTACTGATTGTCGATATCGTCCGCAAAAAATTCAGGATCTATTTTAGACGACGGGCCATCATCATTTTTTTAGCCAGATTCACCGGAACTATCGCGGCATTCATGGGGCTTTGGTTGATGGGCGCGATCCGGCAATTCCCGGCGTTGCTCTACTGGCATGAACTGCCGGGCTATTTCGACGGCATCTCCCTCTTCCAGAACCTAACCCTGGCATTGCCCACTATATTGACTGTGTGGACAATCATGCCGGTATCATTCACCATCTACATCTGGAAAAAGAGGTATCTTTCCTCCGGAGGCAGACATCACTATACGGCCTTAACCATTATGACGTTGGTATTCATCATATTTTTGCTGAAATGGCATTTGGTGGGGATCGGTTATTATTGGAGATACATATTGTATAACTTATTATAAGTGCGCCTGGGGCGATTCGAACGCCCGGCCTTCGGTTCCGGAGACCGACACTCTATCCTCTGAGCTACAGGCGCACCCGGAATTTGCATTATATCAAAAAAAACCCTAACCCACAAGACGGAAGACTCCGCTTTTTTGTTTTTATTCTTGACAATTTGCAAGCAACCAGCTACTATTAAAATCTCTAAAAAAACCAAATATACTCTAGCAGGAGGAGAAATGAAAAGATTAATCACTATTATCGCGGTAGTCTTGGTCACATTTACATTCTTGAGCGCGGATATCTATATCAAACAAAACCAGCACACAGATGCGGTCAGCATGATGGGCCAGACTCAGCCTGCAAAAGACCAGATCCAGGAAATCTGGATTGCCGATTCAAAAATGGCCACCCATACAAAAGATGTATCCATGCTCCTGGACACCGGCAAAAAGGTCATGTACATGGTGAACCACGGCAACAAGTCCTATATCGAAATGGCGCTCCCTGTGGATATCTCCAAATATATGCCCGAACAGATGCGGGGAATGATGGAGTCGATGATGGGTTCCTTGAAAGTGACAACCACGCCCAACAACGGCGCCAAAACCATTCAGGCATGGAAATGCAACGGTTATGACGTTAAAATGGAAATGAGCATGATGGGAATGCCGATGGTCATGAACATGAAGGTCTGGGCCAGCACGGATGTTCCGTTTGATTGGGAAGGCGTCATGAAGATGATGATGGATAACATGATGAAAGCCCAGATGCGTTTGAGCGATGCAGCGATCCAGGAAATGAAGAAAGTCAAAGGTTATTGGATCGAAGTCGAGATGGCCATGAATATGATGGGCGCTGATGTCAAGTCCAAAACCGAAGTATTGGAAATCTCGAAAAAATCCGCTGACGCCAACGTCTATGCGGTTCCCGAAGGATATACGAAAAAAGACAAAATGTCCATGGGCGACATGAAGCAGTAATTACGAAGCTACCAACGCACAAATAAAAAAAGGGCATGATCCGAGATCATGCCCTTTTTTTATATCCGAAGGTTTATTCGTTAATTTCAATACTTCTCAATATCTTTTTTAAAGCCATGATGGCTTCAGAGGGAGATACATCATATGTGGGGTTGAAAGCCCTCGAATCATCCAATTTCAACAATTGGGCATTCATCATGAATTTGATGATAGTGTAATTTTTATGGAGAGGGGAAATATCCGCCGGTTCTAGAACTTCTTCCAACGGTGTGAATTTCAGCATATAACCTTCCCGCTCCAAAAACTTGAGCAACGAATGCATGACCACGGCAAAGCCGGCACGATTGACATCGAATCCGGAACGGTCTCCCATTCCAAAGCTATGGTCAGGTCTCAACTTCATGATTCCCAGAGTGCAAACCTTGATAATATATTCACGGGCATAGGAGTTGGCGATATCCGTGATAATCTCCGGCACTCCCCTTATTTCGAGAAATTTATCGAAATAATGACCGATCAAGGCTGCCAGGTCTTCACGGTTGACGACATTTTTAAAGAAAATATTCTTGAATTTCTCCGGCAAATCCATATCGTAAAATTTCACTTTTAAATCATTGATGCGGTTGCTGATGTCAATATCGCCGGGTTTCAATTCCAATATTTTTTTGTAGATCACAATGGCGGAATCATACTTTTCCATTTGCTCGAACGCACCCGCCAATTTAAACAAAATATCTTCTTTGTTGGGGTAGGTCTCCAGGATCTCCTCATAGTAGGTGATAGCCTGGAGGAAATCCTCTTTTTGTTGAAAGAATTCTGCTATCTGAATTTTAATATCAATGGTTTCCGGGGAATAGAGCGCGGCGTTTTTCAAGGAGCTGATATAATCGTCATCCCTTCCTTGATCCTGGTATTCCCTTGCTTTTCTCAGGTGTTTTTCCGTTTCTGTGGATTTAATGTAATCATAACGGACCTTGACCCAGGGATTGTCGGGAAACTGCACCCTCAACCGGGAATAGAGGTTAAACGCTTTACGTATATCTTTCCGCGCCTCATATAAAGCGGCGAATCCCAATTGGGCCTGCAAATTTTCAGGGGATAAATCCAGCGCCTTCTGAAAATTCTGAGCCGCCAGACTGAATTTATTTTGAACCAAAAAAGCATATCCAAAGCCAACATAAAGATTTTCATCAGCAACGGAACTCTGCTTGAAATTCTCGAGAGCCCGGCCCGCTTTTCCCCGCCTCAAGTTTTCCCATCCTTCCATATATTGAGAATCGTATGATTTAGCGGGATCAAGGTTGGGAACATTCACATCCACACGGACTCCGCCTCCGCCACAGCCGGATACTATATTTAACAGAATGACCATCGCTACAATGGACAATAACCTCGCTAGCCTCATTTTACAAATCCTCCATGCTTTTCTTTAAATTTTAACATGTTTTCCCGCGAACACAATATTTCCATGGTCATATTGCCGTTTTTTTGACCTTTCTTCAAAATAATGGCCCAGCGTCCAATAGCATCGATATTCACCGCGTTAAATGGAAAGCAGAGATGGTACTTTCGAAAATCGCTAAAATACTTCTTGAATATGATCTTTTTTAGATCCGTTATCCCTGTCTTCTCTTTTGCCGATACATAAGCCGATTGCTCCAACGGCTCCCCGCCGCTTTCAGGGCGGCCCTCCAGAAGATCGATTTTGTTATACACGGTAATGATTTTCTGATCCGGCACCTTCATATCCCGGAGCACCTTCTCCACCTCTTTGCGCTGGTTGAGGTAATCTGGATTCGATACATCCACCACATGCAGGATCATATCCGAATCCCCCATCTCTTCCAGCGTGGCGCGGAACGACTTGAACAATTCTTTGGGCATATCCCTGATAAATCCGACAGTATCGGACAGTAAAAAATAGTACCCCTCCGCCACATCGTTCAATTCAACCCTTCTTAGCAGCGGATCGAGGGTAGAAAATAATTGTCTCGACGTCACCACCTCCTGGCCGGTCAAAGCGTGGAACAATGTGGATTTACCGGCGGATGTATATCCCACCAACGAGACTACCGGCGCCGGGAAGAGCGCCCTCCCCTCCCGCTGCAATTCCCTGCCCTTGATGACTTTTTCGAGGCGGTTATTGATGATGGAAATCCGTTTCTTGATGGTCCGGCGATCCGCCTCCAATCGCGTTTCTCCGGGACCGCGGGTTCCGATGCCGCCGCCGAGACGGGAGAGCTCGATTCCTTTTCCGGTGAGGCGGGGCAACAGGTACAATAATTGAGCGAGTTCCACCTGCAATTTACCTACGAGGGTCCGGGCCCTGGTGGCAAAGATATCCAGTATCAACCGGGTCCGGTCCACCACTTTGACGTCCATGAGACGTTCCAGGTTGCGTTGTTGGACATTGCTCAGACTATTATAAAAAATCACCGCCTCGATGTCGTTTTCAGCGATGAATTCTTTAATCTCAGCGACTTTTCCTTTGCCGATGAGATACCTTTTGTCCTTAGCGGCCCGTTTTTGCTGAAATTGCGCCACCACTTCCCCGCCGGCGCTTTCGGTCAGCAATTGCAATTCCTCCATGATGTGCCCGATGTCGAACTCCCTGGCCCGGGAATCAAAAAAACCAACAACTATCGATCGTTCCATAGCTCTTTTCTCACTAATTCATGAATCTCGTTCACCTGACGGGGATTGAACCAATGGATGTCTTTCTCCTGCCTGAACCAGGAGAGTTGACGCTTGGCAAAATTTCGCGACCGCCGCTTGATGAGAGCGATTGCCGCATCCATTTCCAATTGGCCGTTCAGCACCTCCATCACCTCTTTGTAACCCAACGATTTAAATGGAGGGCACCAATCAGGATATTTGCCCCGCAACCATTTAACCTCATCCACCAACCCACGGGCAATCATCCGGTCCACCCGCCGCTCGATCCTACGGTAAATCTCGGACCGCTCCATATTTAAGCCCACCCTGACGAACGTGTATTCCTCGAACGGCGACCTGGTCTGCTTAAAAATCTCAGACGGGGGTACGCCGTTGTTGTAATAAATTTCCAGGCCCCGCACAATCCTGATGCGGTCATTTTCCCGGATCTTTTCAGCATACGCCGGATCGATTTCCTTTAATTGTTGAAACAGGTGATCCAGCCCCTTGTTTTCCACCAAATCATTCAACTCGTCCCGCGAGACTTTTTTTTCCTTCACCTCGGGGAAAATCCCCCGAATCATTGTCTTCAAATACAACGCAGTTCCGCCGCACGTAACCGGTATCCGCTCCCGGGACACCATATCTTCCGCAAGAGCGAATGATTTATCCAAAAAAATCGATGCGTTAAATTGCGAGGAATCATCGATAATGTCAAGCAAGTAATGGGGAACTCCGCGCATATCCTCCGGCTTGATTTTGTCCGTACCGATATCGAAATCCTTGTAAACCTGCATAGAATCTGCCGATATAATTTCTCCATTGATCCGCTGTGCCAACTCCACTGAAATTGAACTCTTTCCCACTCCTGTAGGTCCAAGGATTTGAACTATCTTTTTCATTGTTTATACTGAAACTCCAGTCTCCTTTAAAAATGCTATTTAACACCCATTGTACACAACTATGATTATAAAAAGAATAAACAAAAACAACAACTGTTTTTTTAATAAAATTAGTTTCCGGTAGGATTGATCCATTTTAGAATTTGTTGCTCGTATTCGACCCCTAAATGTTTCTTCACCGAATAGATTTCAGCATACAAAATCTCCTCCAATCCCCGCAACAATTCCCCAACATATGAATCAAAATCATGGTACCACAACGATTTGAGGATTTTTTCCTTCTTGATACTGCCGCCGGGAGTGAGTTGAACATTTCTGAGATAGGATGGGAGGCTGCCCTCGATTCCTTCAATGGCCCGGATCAATATCGATTGGGCAATCGGACCGATCTCCTTTGAAAGAACCCGGAATATCAATTCATATTTCATATTGTAATATTTTAACGCCTCTTCGAAACTATTGAAGGACCGGCAGGAAACCACTTTCTCAGTCTCACTTTCCTGGCTGAGCTCCGCCTGTTGGGGAGCAACGATACCAAGGAGGGAAAACAGGTATAATACCCTCAGGGTATCGGATTCCAACAACTCGCTCCTTTTCAGAATCTCGCCACTTTTTCTCTCCCGTTTCACCAACTCGAGAATGTGCAACTCATACGGTTTAAACCCGATTTTACCGGATAGGTCCTCTTTCTGGACATAGAGCTCGGTCATCCGGTCCATTTTTTGATGAATCAATTCCATAGCCACGGATTGCCTTGATCCTTCTACCAATAAAGAAGGGATATCCACATCCAATAAGATGTTTTCCTGGGGAGGATCATCGTCGGTCATGACTTCATAGTCACCATCCAGCATGCCGAAACAAGCGTATACAATTTCTTTGAGTTGTTTGCCCACCCACAACCACAGGCCATCGGCATCCAATACTCCCAATTCAAGTAGAGCCCGGCCGAATCGCGTCCGGTATTTGGACATAAAATCGTTTGCCTCCTGAAACACCTGCCGGTCGATCACTCCATTGCGGATCATAAAATTCCCCAACGAATCGGTTTCGGAGTTGGAAGAAGCAAAAATCACCTTTTGATTATGAATAAAAATCTTTCGACATACGGCTCCGCTACGGACAACCAACGTACCGTCCACAAATTGACGATACATGTGAGCCAGGATGTCCGGGACGCCAATTTCCTTGACTTTACCTGTCAGTGAAAAAAACAAACTCATTCCATGTCTGGTGATTGATTATTGTTTTCTTTATTTTGACTGTATCGTTCCCGTTCGATTTGAGCGAGTATCTCGCTCGAGACATCTCCAGTGGGATAGTTTCCTGTAAAACAAGCTTTACAAAACGACCGTATATTTTTATTTTGCATCCGGACTCCTTGCTCCATTTCAACTAAATCCTGGTAGATCACAGAGTCGGCTGTAATTTTTGCGGCTATTTGTTCAGGGGTGGAATCCAGAGCGATGAATTCTCCCTTAGTCTGCATATCGATGCCATAGACACATGGGTTCGTCAACGGAGCGGAATAGGAACCGAAATACACTTTTTTCGCGCCCGCGTTTCGCACCATCTGAATAATCGACCGGGAGGTATTACCTCTGACGATGGAGTCGTCGATCAACAGAACATTCTTACCGTTAAACACATCTTTGATCGGATTCAATTTGTAGCGAATCGACTGCTTGCGAATTTGATCGCCCGCCATTATGAACGTTCTACCAATATAGCGGTTTTTAACCAAACCTTCGCGGTATTTCAGTTTCAATACCCTGGCGATTTCAATAGCCGCGGCCCTGGCGGAATCCGGCACCGGAACCACGACATCCACATCCAGATTTTCCCGTTTGATCTTTTTGGCCAAACGGCGCCCCAATTCCACTCTGGAATTATAGACATTGATTTTATTCAGATATGAATCCGGTCTGGCAAAATAGATATATTCAAAAATGCAAGGACGAAACGCCTTAGTGGTGATCTTTTTCTGGAACACTTTCCGATCGTTGTCAATGAAAATGGCGGAACCGGGTTCCACATCGACGATTTCACTAAATCCGGTGGCATCCAGGGACACGCTCTCGGAGGCGAAACCATACGCGGGCACCAAACGGTCCTTATTGATACCGAACAGCAGGGGCCGGAGTCCATAGGGATCCCTGAAACCCACCATCCCCTTCCCGGCGATATGAATCACAACCGAATAGCTGCCCTTTACACGACGATACACGTACTTGACGGCTTTGAACACTATTTCGGGAGTAAACGTCTTATTCTGGTAATGTTCAAGGTGTTCGGCGAAAATATTCAATATCACCTCTACATCGCAATTGGAATTTACCATTTTATGAGCCTTTTCCAAAAGCTCTTTCTTCAATTCGTGGAAATTGGTGACATTGCCGTTATGCGCGCCGGCGATTCCGAATGGATGACTGATCCAGAAAGGCTGCGCATCCTCGACAGAACCTTCACCCACCGTTGGATAGCGGGTATGGCCGATACCGATGTTTCCCTTTAACCGTTTGATGTTATACTGATCGAATATATCCCGCACCAAACCGTTACCTTTTTTAACATGGTACCGTTTATCGAATGTTAAAATGCCGGAAGAGTCCTGACCACGGTGTTGGATTGTCAACATCGCGGTATATATCTTCCCAATGACGTCTTCGTTATCGTATATTCCTATTACTCCGCACATGAGACCTTATTTATACTCCCAAAGCCCTTAAATGTCAAGCGGTTCGCCCTTGCCAAAACCGTTCTCCGACGGGCAGATTGTTTAAATTTTGTACCAATTTCCAACCAATTTTACGCAGTTTGAAACCAAACATCTTATGAAAATAAAAATTCCCCACCACTCCAAACGAATCATAAAAAAATAGAAAATTAGAACTATACAAAATCAAAATTTTGAGGGAATGGAGAAAAAAATAAATGGTGGAGCCAAGCGGAATCGAACCGCCACTTCGGCGTTGCGAACGCCGCGTTCTCCCGTTGAACCATGGCCCCACGTCAAAAAAAATGAATAAAAAGTATAATGTTAAACAGCCAAATTGTCAAGAGTTGAACCAAAGAAATCCTCCCCTACCCCACTAATTTAAGCTAAATTCAAGGCCTAATGGATCCTCAGGGGAGAGTGTTTGCTCTTGGCCGAAGTGATTTTTCTGTTGGTGGAAATGTTCCGGTTTTTTGGGTATGGGATTCTCCCGGCAAATGCGGCAAAATCCCATTAATGAATAATTGCGACTATAGAGAGGCTTCGATAGCCTTGACTGCAGATTCGATCGTCGTCCAGCGTTCTTCGTCCATTTTGGCGCCGATGACCTGCACGACATTACCGCCCAGGATGGATCCGATTTTTCCACAAGCATCCAGAGGATACTGATTGGCCAAACCATAGAAAAATCCGGCGGCATACAAATCGCCCGCCCCGGTGGTATCCACGACCGTCGCTTCAATAGGCTCCACCTTGAACTTTTGATCGCCTTGCATGATAACAGAGCCGTCGCCGCCACATTTTACCACTGCGATATCGGTCTTTTTGGCGATAAATTCAGCCGCTGCTTCAGGATCTTCGTGGCCGGAAAAGACGCGCGCCTCTTCTTCATTGGCGAACACTACATCTACATATTCCTCGACAATGCGGTGGATAAAATCTTTGAACGCTTCCACCATGTTGAAGCTAGCGAGGTCAATGGCGATTTTCATGCCGGCCTCTTTGGCCAAACGGGCCGCCTGCTCCAGCATCTCGGTGTTCTGCACCAGATAGCCTTCCAGATGGAAATAATCAAAACCATTAGAGAACATCGGTTTGTCGAGATCCGATTTTTCCAATTCAACAGCAGCGCCAAGATAGGTGGCAAATGTTCGCTCTCCATCTGGAGAGATCAACACCACGCATTTTCCTGTTTGCTGGCTCCCGTTCAAGAGTTGGGTTTCGACTTTCTTTTCCTGCATATCGGCATTGAAAAACTGCCCGAATTCATCATCCCCAATTTTCCCGATATACCCGGTATTGACGCCTAACCGGGCCAATCCGTTAATGGCGTTGGCGGCAGAACCGCCGGAGGACTTCTGTTTGTCATACTGCCTGGTTTTTTCTAGAACAGCGGTTACCCGCTCCTGGTCCACCAGGGTCATACTCCCTTTGGCGAGCCCAAGCTCAGAGAGCAGTGAATCGTTTTCGATGCGAATCAATACATCCACTAATGCGTTTCCGATTCCTAATACCTTTTTCATTTTCACCTTCTCAGAATGTTATAATTTCCCATCCAACACTTTATCTATGGAATTGTCTTGACCATTCATCAGTAACACCACTGAATTTCTTGAATCAATCTCCCGCTCCTCTATCAACGCGTAAGCGGCGATGATAATGATATCGCCGGTATTCACCAGATGGGCGGCGGCGCCGTTCAAAATGAAATCGCGAGATCCGGCGGGGGCCGGTATCACATAGGTATTCAGCCTGCTGCCATTGGTAACGTCATAGATCTCGACTTTCTGATACTCCCGTAAATTCGCCTGCCGCATAATCTCTTCGTCAATACTGATACTACCATAATAATCTAAGTCGGTACTGGTGACCTTGGCCCGGTGAATTTTCGAAACCAAAAACGGAATCATCATCTTAAATTTCTCCTAATACAAAATTATCAATCAGCCTGGTTTTTCCGGCAAAAACCGCCCCTGCCACCAGAGTGTTCCCCGGTATGACAGAATCGATCGGAACCAGGCGTTCCAGGTCTACAAATTCGATGTAATCGACGTTGAGTAGAGTTTCTCGTTCCAATACTTCCAACATTTTTGTTTTTATATGTGCGGTTTTGGTTTCCCCTTCGCTAATTAAATTTCTAGCTAAGGAAAGGGCTTTCGGCAGAGCCAATCCGGCCTCTCTCTCCTCAGCGGACAAATAGGCGTTCCGGGACGAGAGGGCTAGTCCGTCGGTATCCCTGACAATAGGCAATGCGACGACCTCTATATCGAGGTCCAGGTCCCGGGCCATTTTTTTTATTATCACCGCTTGCTGGGCGTCTTTCTGTCCAAAGTAAGCGCGATGGGGCTTGACAATATTGAATAATTTCAACACAACGGTGGTAACGCCTCTAAAATGAGTGGGTCTGGATTTGCCGCATAAATAATTTCCCAACCCCTCCACCGAAACATACGTCGAAAATCCATCCGGATAAATCTCGTTTGTATCGGGTACAAATACAGCATCCACCTCCAGGTCTTTTAACAGTTCAAGGTCCCGCTCCAAATCCCTGGGATAACGGTCCAGATCTTCATTCGGGGCAAATTGTGTGGGATTCACATATATCGAGACAATCCCATAGCGGTTCGCTTTTTTACACTCTCTCACCAGACTGAGGTGCCCTTCATGCAAAAAACCCATTGTAGGGACAAAGCCAATGGAATCGCTTCCACAGGTATCTAAAAATTGCTGGATGTCTGAAATACGGTTGAATATTTTCATTTCAAAAATTCCGAAATATCTTTTTTCAAGTGATAGCTCTCATCTACTCCGGGAAACTCCTGGTTGCGGATATCGTCGATATAGTGTTTGACGGCATCATCTACGATGCGGTTGATATCGGCGTATTGCCGGACAAATTTCGGTAGATACCCCGTCGAGTAGCCCATCAGATCATGGAAAACCAAAATCTGCCCGTCGCAATGAACACCGGCGCCAATACCGATGGTGGGGATCGACACCCTCTCGGTCACCTCTTTGGCCAATTCCATGGGGATGGACTCGAGGATGATGGAAAAAGCGCCGAGACGCTCCAAATCGAGCGCGTCGTCAATCAATTGCAAGGCATCCTGTTTCAATTTCCCTTGTACTTTGAATCCCCCCAGTGAATGAATCGATTGTGGCGTCAAACCGAGGTGCCCCATAACCGGTATTTCGGCTTCGATAAGCGCCTCAATCATAGAAAAGCGTTTATTACCGCCTTCTACCTTCACCGCCTCCGCCCCCCCGTCCTTAACGCAACGCAGGGCATTTTGCACAGTCTGCTCGGCGCTGATATGATACGAGCCGTAAGGCATATCGCTTACCACCAGCGAGACAGGTTGAGCGCGGGTTACCAGGCTTGTATGGTATACCACATCATCCATGGTGACAGGCAGGGTGTTTTTATGACCCTGTACCACCATTCCCAATGAATCTCCCACTAAAATAATATCTATTCCCGCGCTGGAGAGCATCTGGGCGGTAGGAAAATCATAGGCGGTGAGGGCGGAAATCCTCTCACCCTTTTTTTTCATTTTCTTGAGAGCCGGGATTGTTCGTTTTTCGGTATTAAGCTGGCGCATAGTAGATGGTTCCCTTTTTATGATTCTGTATTTCCTTGATCAAACTATCGATATCCGATTGGCGGTCCAAATTTATTTTTTCCATATTTACCACAAGCAAAGGAGTGCCTTTGAAATTGAAGAAATAATAATTATAGGCTTCAAAAACTTCCCGCCAATATTCGGTTGGGACGTTTTTCTCTAGTTCGGTTCCAAATTCCTGGATCCGGCGCAACATTTCAGTGAACGACACCTGAAGGTAGATGACCAGGTCTGCGGGACACACATTCTCGCTAAAGAGCTTGAACATTTTTTTGTAAACCTGGAGGTCATCGTCATTCAGAATGGCATGGGCGTAAATCCCATCGCGATAAAAAATATAGTCGCTCACTGTTGTTTTGTGAAACAAACCTTTTTGGGTGACTTCCAGTTGTTGGGCATAACGGTTCAATAAAAAAATCAATTGGGTTTTCAAAAAAATGGAATTCTCCCCTTTTTCCAGAGCTTTATAAAAGCCGTCGGCAAAGGGATTCTCTCTATTATCAAGAATAAGACGACCGTTAAACTCTTTAGCAATAATCCTGGCCAACCTTGTTTTTCCGGTCTTCACCAGTCCGTCCACAATTATATACTTGAAATCACCCATCGTAAGGTCCCATTATAACATTAATTGTCAAACAAGTAAATCAACCATCCCTGAACCGGTTTCTCATTTCTTCATCAGGACTCGTTTGATCTGGTTGCGGGGAATATTGTGTTTTTCTTTGAAATAATCAAATATATCTTCCCGGGACTCGATTTGAAGCCGCTCCTCCTCGGTCATATCTCCGGTGTTTCCGGAGACCACCACCACCACTTCGCCAAGAATCGTCTCAGCAGATAGGATTGTATCAAGATCTTTCAGGTTACCGCGAATGAAGGTTTCGTGCTTTTTGGACAATTCTTTGGCAATGGCGAAATCCCGCTCCCCCAGAACATCCGCCGCGGTTCCTAAAAATTCGACGCAGCGGCGGGGTGATTCGTAAAACACAAGCGTATAGGGAAGACATAACAGTTCTTTTAAAAATCGTGTGAGATCGTTTTTTTTCCTGGGGGGAAATCCTAAAAATAGAAATCGCGAAGGATCGATACCGGAACCCGCCAGAGCAGGTACAAACGCCGTCGGCCCCGGAAGGGAGTTTATCTGAATATTCGCGGCAATGGCTTTTTTTACCAACACAAATCCAGGATCCGACACCAACGGAGTACCGGAATCGGTAATGATGGCGCCATTTTTTGTCTCCAGCATCGAGAGAATCTTTTCCGATTTTTCTTGCTCTTTAGGCTTGTAATAACTATAAAGTGGTTTTTGAATACCCAGATGATTCAACAGTTTGAGAGAATAACGGGTATCCTCCGCAATGATAAAATCAACGGACTTCAATACCTTGATGGCCCGGAGCGTGATGTCTCCAAGATTTCCGATGGGAACGGGAACAATGAAGAGCGTCATACTAAAACGCTATTTATTCCAATCCCGCAAATAACGGAAATCGATTCCCACTGTGCGGCTCTGCAATTTCGCCACCGACGGCATGGTCCGCTTGAATTGCGAGCGGATCATCAAGCGCTTGATTTTTTCAATATTGGCGCGGGAGTACCCCATATCTATCAAAGAGGATTCTTTTTTGCGCATGTCCACCAGGAGAAAAAGAATTTCGTCCAATTCCCGGTAGGTGATCCCGATTTCCCCTTCATCGGTTTGATTCTCCCACAAATCGGCGGACGGTTTTTTGTCGATGATTTGTTGGGGAATCCCCAAATATTCAGCCAATTGAAACACCTGGGTTTTATACAAATCCCCAATCGGTAGAAACGCGGCGGCGGAATCTCCATACAGGGTGGAATAACCAATCATCATCTCACTCTTATTTGAGGTGCCGACAACCAGCGCTTTTTTCCGCTCCGAAAAATCATACAATACCGACATTCGTTCGCGGGCGCATTTGTTGCCGATCAGCAATTTATTGTCGGTCGGAAACTTATCGAAATATGCATCCACAGAAGCACTGATATCCACCACTTCATAAGCTACCTTCAGGGACCGGCATAACTCCCGTCCATGCTCCAGGCTCTCGGGAGAAGACAAGCGGTACGGCATCAAAAGGGCGAAGGTATGATCGGCCCCCAACGCCCGCTCGGCGAGGGCCAACGTCACTGCGGAATCAAGGCCGCCGGACACACCGACGATTCCATTTTTGAAATGATTTTTCCATACAGAGTCTCTGACAAACGTCACCAATACCTGTTCAGCTATTTCCCGGTGTATATCAAGCATCGAGTATCCTCTTCATCTCTTTCATAATCATGTCGGGCTTCTCGTCCCGCGCATAATTCCCGGCGATCCGGGAATTCCTGACATCTTCCATACTGATTTCAAAGTCCAGAACATCCTCTTCGAAATATTTCGCCATCTGGACAATCCCTTTGCCGGGACGGGCAAAAAACGACCCTCCGCCAAAACCGATTCCATCTTCGAAGCCGGTTCGGTTCACAAACATATAATTCTGGTGATAAAAAACAGAATAGGTATAGCCAATATTTTCCCAGAACTTGAAGGATCCGAATCCCTCTTTACAAAACCCACGGTAAGGGCTGTTGGAGATTGCGATGATAAAATCGGTATCCTGCAAATAATAGAGGTAGGCATTCACAGGGAACAAAATTTCCCGGCAAATCAGTATACCCACCGTGAAGCCATTCACCGAGAATGTGCGGAAGGTATTGCCGGCCTTGAATATCATCTCCTCCTCGAACATACCGAAGTTTGGTAGTTGAACCTTGCGATGAGTATGAAGCAACGATGATTTCGAAAAATAAAGGGCGCAATTGTATATGATACCCGGTCGTTCTTCCACCGGCGCCCCGACGACGATATCGATGTTTTGGCTCAATTCCTCCAAAATCTTCATCTGTTCGCCATTCGGAACCAGGGCGATATCGTACACCAGATCTTTCATCTGATAACCGCTGAGGCTGAGCTCAGGAAACACAATTAAATCTTTACCATCCGCCACAGCCTGTTCGATTTTTTCTACGTGATAATCCAAATTGCGGGAAAGATCTCCAAGCACAGGGCTGAATTGTACTGCTCGTATTCTCATTCACTTAATATAGCACAATGAGAACCGTCATTCAACCGCTAGTAATTTTCAATGACGCTTTCCTCAGGTGGTATCACTCCGAAACCTATCGCTATCAAATTCTTCCCACTCTGGAATCAACGAGTTCTCTCCCGGCTCCTCGACCAACACCACCGAGACCTTCTCCCCCCAATCCGCCCAATTCACCTCTAACACTGCACCGCAATGCTCACATTCGAATTGCTCGCTACCGGCTTTTTCCTCGATTTCTTCAAAATCGTTGTCCGTATCGCAGTACGGGCAGATCGTATTTGCAATCACTGGAACGGAGAGCACCTCGACATCATCCAACTCGATCAATGTGGTATAATTGATCCCCAGCCTGGCGCCGCACCCGTCGCACTCAATCTCTAAAAAATCGTTCTCGGTTTCGTTAAATTCTACGGACATAACCTCCCCACAGCGGGGACATTGGATTGCTCCATCCATCTTTGCTCCTCCTAAACACCTCAAGAGGCTAACGGCATAGCCTTTTGCCGCCGCTAACCCAAAAAGCGTCTATTATTATAAATAGATAATATTGAATTCTATTTACACCAATTTTCACAATTTGTCAACTCAAGCAAAGACGAATAAATACACTCTATTCAGTTATATCTGCGCTCAAAGCGACGGCGTGCGATCGGTTATATCCGGCGCCATGATAAAAACGGCCGCCGAGGTATCCACGGGTCTCCGCCCCTGTCTCGTCTCTACAAGCATAATAAATAAAATATGGATAATTTTCAGCAAAAAAAATTTTTTATCGAATTAGAAGCGTAGGTTCAGGGAAAGGCGAAAACTCTTCGGGATATTGAGTTCTACAGCATCGCGATCTTTCGTGCTGTAGAAGACATGTTCGGAGAGTTCGTATCCCACATCGATTACATTGAAGGCTTCGAGGCTGAGTACCGCGTCTACATCGGACAATCGGAAATGATAGTTGAGACGGACATTGATTTCAGAAAGATAATCCTCGCGGGGACCGCCTTTTTGGCCTTTTTTGTCTTCCGCCTTGATTGTCTGATAATGGAGAGCCCATTGATCGGAATTATCGACGGCCTTGAAAAAGGCGAACGGCTGTCCGTCCCTGTATTTCAGGCTAACGCCAAGAGAAAATTTCTTGAACAGATAAAATCCCGTATAGATATGCCCCACAAAGGCCCTATCGCCGTCCAGACGGCCATAAGCGTTGATATGGGAATTGGGGTTGGCCTGGGATTCGGAGATGACGCCGATATCGTTGGAGCCCACCCCATTGCCGAACGCGGTGGCGCCCATACCGATATGAGCCATAAACGAAAAGGAGAAAAACCATTTCTCTTTTTCCCCGCCCTTCAAGTGCAAGAGGAATTGGGCGTAAAATGGATCGTCTTCGAATGCGTTGTTAGATAGATAATAATTCTTGAAGGGAGAATCGAAGAAATAGACATCCACCCCATCCACATTTTCGTAAGCTCCGTATTCCCTCTGGAATTTCACCCAGTAATTATCGGAGTTGATCTTATAGATACCTTTGACATTAAGGGACCATTTCCTGGAGAGCTGGGTGTAAATATTCAAGAGGAACCGCTTCTTCATCGGAGTGGATATCTCCTCGTCCAAAAAATGATATTTTCCGCCGGTGAGACCGTAGAGATTGCCGGCCTCCTCAGGCTGGAACAAATGATCGTCGTTCAGGTCGTTCCAATAAAAAATACCGCCGTAGGGACGTTGTTGCTGCAAAAAGAAGCCGACATGCGGATTGATATCATAGGGGATCACTCCGTAAGCCACCTGGATCTGCGTCTTCCGGTCCTTGAACAGCCTGACTCCCACATCGAAACCGGGATTGGCAAACGTCAGATTGTTGGCATCGTCTTGAAACGCCAGGCCGCTATACTTGAAGAACAAATTGGATTCAATGGATATATCGGACGACAATTCCAATTCGGCCCGGATTCCGGCCTTCATATTGGTAGTGATATGATGATAATCTTGCGCTCCATCCCACATAATTACCTGGTAGGGATCGGCATTGGCGTAGATAGGGTTGTACTGGTGGGAATCTTCGTTTCCATTGACACGGGAATAGCGGACATCGGCGTAAGCGTTGATGGTAGCGTAACCATTGCCCAGGTCGAATTCCAGAGGTACATCGACGGACGCGTTCAATGTGGTGGCGGAAAACTCACCGAATCTCTCGTAGGGGAACAGGCCGTCGCCGTCATTATCCAACAAATCCTTCGGGAAGTTGAGTTCGTAAGGAAGCAGGGTCTCATTTTCTTGCTGCACATAGAGTTTCAGGTCAAACGCCTCTTTGGCCAAATGAACGCCGCCCAGAAAGGCGGATTTTTGTTGATCCATTGTTTCCTGGGGAAACAAGCCGGTTTCGGCTCCGAGATTCGTTCGTTCCGAAAGGTCCATCATGCCGATGATTTCCCAGTAGCCGTCATCCAATTCAGTGCGAAACTGGGCTGTGGCCAGCAATACCTCTGCATCCTCCATAAACGTCGCGTCAAACGCATTAAAATCGTTGAATTGCCGCTGGATATCGAAGTATTGAAGGGAGAGCATAAGATTGGAATCCCCCATTTTTTTATTGAAGAGATAATCGATGTGCCAATCGCCAAGGCTCTTGCGCCGCTCGTTGTAAAGGAACTTATCCCGTGTGCCGGCGGGGGTGAAAATAAAAAATTGCGCCCAATCGGAATAAGTACCGAGATTGGTGTAATTGGTGGATACTCCCAATGTCTGATAGCTCCGGTCCGGCATCTCCCATCGGGTTTCCATGCCGGAACGGCGGGAGAGAGGCGCCTCGCCTCTTAACGTGAAGCTTGAAATCGCCGCGGACGGAACTCTCAACGCCGGAGTTCCCGCGTTCAGCGCCGAATTGATGTTGAAGTTGTTAAAATTCCAATTAAAATCCAGGTATGAATCCCCCTCGAAATAGACCCGCGGCGGATCGATAAATGCGAAGCCATTGCTCTCCTCGTTCAAAAAGGTCGCGTCCGGAGCGTAGCTTTCAAAAAAAGTGGAGAAAAAACTTCCTCCCGGCAAGGTGTCGATATGAAAACGGTCAAAACTGAAAATAAACGGATCGTTATCATCATCTTCTTCGGCAGCCAGGGGAAGGATTACGAAAAACATCATAAGTGACAAAACAATGAAAAAATTCTTTTTTGAAGCGATTCTGCGCATCAGCTCTACTCCCCTCTAAAACACATAGGTAAAACTAAGCCCCAGTTTTTCCGGTTGGATAATTGGGAACACATTGTATTTCGAACTTCTCTTTTTGACCACGAACCTGGAGATGCTGTATCCGAGTACCGCGCCCAGAAACACATCCGAAATCCAATGGAGATCTTCGGTAATGGTGGCAAGACCCCCTAACGTGGCCAGCGAGTAGCACACGATGGGAACAATAGGAGTGTCATTGTATTGGTGGGCGATCACTGTTGCCAGAGACCAAATAGTAATCGTATGGCCGGAAGCGAAGGCATCGTACTGCGCCCATTTCCCGTCTTCATACCGCTTGAAAAAGCCGCCGGGACCTTCCCAACGGTCTTGTCCGTCAAACTCCGAAGGACGGGTCCGCCCGGTCAAGTGCTTGATCAACTGGATGACCACGAAAGAATGAACCATCGATTGCATCGCCAACGAACCTGTTTCAGCCGCTCGTCTATCTTTGAATATAGCGCCATAAACCCAAAAAAGCCCCGCTACCCCAAACGGGTACCCTTCACACATCTTCGACAGCGAAGGGCTGACTTTATCAACCCATTCATGCTCAGACTGGTATTCTTTGATCCTCTGGTAGATATTTTCGTCGTTGTGAATCATGATGCCGGTTACCAGGGCAATGCCGCCCCATTTCAAGAGATCTTTTCCTCTGAGTCTAAATGGAGCCGATAATATTTCGCCCTCGTCTTCCCCCAGCGCTTTAAAGAAAGGTTGCCTGGTATAATCCATCAGCTTTTTTTCTTTTTTTTGCTCTTCCGCATCACCCTGTTCTTGATCCGGGAACAAAATCCCCACGCTTACCATCAATACCAAAACAACAATCATCCACTTTTTTTTTCGCATACAGGATGATAGTATAATTCGCAATAAATCGCAACCCAAAAACGGGATACCATACTATTTTAGGTAAAATTTGAAAGAGTTGCGGCTCTGGTTGCCGGCCCGGTCCTCTACCCGGACCACAAGTACGTTTTTACCCATGGACTTATGGGTGAAGTCCCGGATTTTTACATGTTTCCAATCAGGATCATACTCGCAATCCACAGGCTTCCCATTCAAGAATACTTTCAGCGAAAGACTATCGACTCCTTTTCCTTGATCCTCGATTCGCACCGTCAATGATTTCAAGTGGTTGAAAGACTGGCTGGAAGGGCGGTCGAAATGTATTCGGGGAGGGAATACATCTCTCATTAAAGCAAAAACGCCGGAAGATATGCGCCGGGTGGAAAAGGTATGGTCTGCGGCATGATACGAGGTCGCCACATACCTCCATTTTTTCCCTCCGTAACTATATTTGAAAATCCCTACCTGCCGGGGTTTTTCCACCTTGACCGAAAACCGGTAAAACACCTTATCAAGAAACGGAAAATTGTAGGGCGATAGGCTGATTTGCCTCGATAGCACGGGGTATCGCGAAGAGAAGTTCTTTTCTTCCGCCAAAAGCACCCGCGGTTGGCGTACAGACCGCCGCTCAAAATGGGCGGAAAACTCTTTCCAATCAAAGCTAAGCGCTTTATTGTCCTGCAATAGAAGAACCTTCATGTATTTCTGAAATTTCCCAATCTCCTGGTTCCCATTGGACACAATAAAGGACAACACAAGATCTCCGCCCTCATCCCCCGGAGGCGGTGGAGTGAAACGAAAATAAAGTCCGCCGGCACGGGCCTCGGGCGCCACATCAATGGTTTCGCCCCCGCGCATCACCTGTAAGCGCACATATTCAGCCGGGAGCGGAAAATCCTTGACCAGAAGAAACAGCGAATCCCGATTGACAAACGGCTCCACCGAAACATCCACGATAGATATGGAACCAAGCGACGACGTATCGAGAACCGTGCGCTTCCGGTAATAGGAAATCCCATCTCTTACAAAATAAATATCCAGAAACACAGCCTCGGCGGATGGATCTCCCAGCACAAACTCCCGTCCCCCAGAGGCCTGGAAATCCTCTAGAATTACCGAGCCAACCGGCTTGTTATCGATATCCACCATCTCGAACCGCAACTCATGGCAACCCGGAGCATCCATTTGGCCGACATTGACAACAAAACCATCACTCACCCGCCGCAGCGAAGAAGTCTGAACGGCGGGGACAGGCAACTTCAAAAGATCCACACTACCATGAATCGAATTATCGAAGTTATCGCGAACATCCAATTCCAGACGGTGAATCCCATCGGCGTTACCCAGCCACCAATCGGCAAACGGCAACTGCCTCCGTTCGAGATCATATCCTGTTTGAGAAAATAGATTGAAATAATAGCGGCTGGGGCTGGAATAGTCCATGTCATAGACAAACCCCAATTGATTGTTGTCCTCCCAGGAAAACCGGTCGAAGCTGAGACTGAACACCTCTTGTCCATCAATTTTGCCCTCAATCGCGTATGGAGAAACCTTTTTGCCGGTGTCGGCAATATCCCTGGCATTCAACAAGAGATCAAAAGCTCCGGTTACAATGATCGGTTTCACCGTTTCGTACCGGCTCCTATCCCCAGAAACACCGACCAATTTAAAGGTGGCTTCGCCAACCTCCCCATTGATAAGGGAATTTCCCCGGGAACGAAGCAAAATCGAATGCATCACCGGTAGATTCGCGTCGGTCCGCGGACTGTCAAGTAGGGGGAACGGGTTGACGGCGTGATAACGGTCATCTCTGATTTCCAGGTGAAGATGGGGAAAACCGGCTCCACTTTCACCGCTATAGGCCAATAAATCACCCCTTTTCACAACAATCGGTTTCTTCAAATAATAGTCGCCGAAATACCTGGTGCCCTTTGATCGCCGCAGGCGCGCGGCCACCTGTTGGATCTCTCCGGCATACTTTTCAAGGTGGAAGTAATTGGAATTATATCCATCACGATGCTTTAGAAACACCGCGTGTCCGCTCCCTCTGCGCACACTCCGTATCCGGTACACAGTGCCGTCGGCGATGGCGTACACAGGGTAACCGGTTTTCTGGTAGGTACGCAAGTCGAGGCCGGCATGAAAATGGTTACCCCTGAACTCCTGGAACGATGAACTAAAACCATTGTCTATATCCAGAGGCCAACGATATTTTCTATTACTAGCGTTGTCCGCGAAAAAGTACGGGCCGACACACAATATTCCAATCATGAACAGGGCCAATTTTCTCATTGTATTTATCCTTAATCGATTCAGATCTATCATTCTACACGAAACAGGGATTACATTTCAAGGTCGCCCTGCTTTCTGGTCTAGAGCATCACACAATCAGGGATAGACGGCAATTGTCTTTATTTCCTTTCCCATTGATAAATTTTAACAAATTTATTCTTGCTGTCAACTACTCCGGGATTGAAGGGCACATAAAAAACAGAGCTGCGCATTCAATCCCAGGCTCCCATTCCGGGATTGAATGCGCAACGCTATTAAAGGAGGTCATGGTTAGTAAGTTTAGATAAGCTCACTGCTGTGGCCTTGTTGCGTATTACTCTTTGCAGGCTTTTTATTTTTTTTTTGTTCTCGTGTTTGCCATTTTTGTTTGAGCTCTTCCATTTCACGCCTCAATCCATCGAGCTCATCGTTCACATTATCTTTCTGTTCTTGGAGTTTTTTTAGAGATTCTTGATAATAAAGCCCGGCCTTCTCTTTCAATAATTGTATGTCTGTTTTCAATTTTTCTAGATCTTGTTCCCGGGCCGTCCATATCCGGCTGTTAAGGTAAAGTATTTGGGCTTTTAATATCTCCAGTTTCTTCTGTACCATTGCCATGTCATTATCATCCAACTGGAATGAATAACGCTTTAAATTATCACGGAAATCCCGCCAATTAAAAGCGCCGGGTTCTTTGATTTCCGGCACCACCTGGATTTTTTGCAACTTCCCGGACCGTTCGAACTCGAGCTCCATGGCCTCTTGATCTTTCAAACCAACGAGGACTGAGCGAAAATCGGAAATTTTGCCGATTCTATTGCCATTTGCGCTCACAATAATGTCGCCGGCTCTAATACCGGCCCTCTCGGCGGGGCCTCCGGGATGAACGGTTTTCACCAATAACCCCTGACCGGTCGATCCGCCCGGTCCGGCGGCCATGGGGCCCTGCACCCGTTTGACATCGATGCCCAACGTCTTTTGCCCGCCACTGAATTGGAATACAAATTGTTCAACCCTGGGCAGCGCTCCCCGTTGCTGCTGAAACACCTGGAATTCAGGAACACGGACGGAAAAATCTCCAAAATCCCTGACAACATATTCCCCTTGATCATCGAGCTCCCCAACCTTCACCAGCACGCGATCGAGTTTCTTGTTTTGCGGCCTTTGCAACTCCACCTTTATGACAGTACCGGGAATCAGATTACTGACCAATCGCGGTAGCATATTGGGATTCTTCACGTCCACTTTATCGATGGAAACGATTCGATCTCCCCTGCGAATTCCCGCTTCCTCCGCCGGAGAACCCTTCAGCACCTCATCGACAATCGCCTGAGCATTGTCTCCTCCAGGAGCCATCAGCACGCCGAAATACCCCCGCTTCACCCGTCCATGTTTTTCCAATTGCGACGCAATCCGCATCACCAAACCGGTGGGGATGGCGTAAGATAAATCCATATTCTTTTGTTTGGCGCCTCTGAGAACGATTTCCTCTTCGCCCCCCCGGAAAGACAGATCCGGAGCCGACGAAAAACCGACCCGTCCACGAAGGACCCCCACCAATTCTCCCGATTTATTGACCACGGCGCCACCTGAAACGCCGGGAGCGATGGGCGCATTCAAAATAATTTCTCCATCGGCGTAACTACTGACAATCCCCTGGGAGATAGCGGGGAAATTATTGTAAAAGACCCCCACCAGCGCGATCCATTCACCTACATTCAGTTGATCGGATCGTTTGAGAGGAGTCAACGCTTTGCTGTCCAATTTGAGCAATGTCAACGCGGAACGTTGATCTTTACCCTTTACGACGGCGTTATATTTTTTATTATCGACGGTTTGCACATAAATACGTTGAAAGGGGCGTCTCACCACCAATGTGGTGGTCAATACCAGATCAGGCTCGATGGCGATTCCAGTGGCCACATATTTTCTATGATTCTCCGTCACCACCTTGACGATAGAGGGGGACACTTTGTCCAATACTCCCTTCACCTCTTTTTCGAACCCTTTTATATTTTCCTGGGAAAATGTATAAGTAAACAATGTCCATATTATCAATAGAAATATAATCATGCGCTTCATCGCCCACTCCTTGCTCTTAGATCTGAAATTAGTCTAATGTTCATCTTCATGCCTAGTAGATGCGCCGGTCCCGCCAAAAGTTTCAAACTGAATTTTTTTTATATCGCCAAATAAACGTTGAGTCTCAACCGCTAGTAATAATACCAAATACTCCAATATTCATCAGGATCTTCCCCTATTTCTTGCAACCGGTTCAAGTATTCTTTAATAGAAACGTCGGTATAATAATAAGAATCAACCCCCCTGATATTTTTTTCCCAGGGGTGGAACGCATAGACACGGCGTCCATCCGTTAAAATAGAAACCAATTCATGATCCTGTCGAGAACGCATGTGGTTTTTGCCTAGAAACGGAACATTGAACACCGGTTCGTCGGTGCGGTAGATACCTGGAAGTAAACGGGCTTCCTCTTTTCGCTCCTGGAGGATCCGGGAGACCGGAACAGCGTAATCTTGCATCTCCTTCTTCCCTTTCATGTTGAAGACATAATATGGATCCACCCCGATCATTTTTAGAGCGATCCTCAGCGAAACTGTCTCGAAGCGCTTACTATTGGCAAACGTGAAAACTTGCTGATTGTAGAAGTTGATCCCCCTCATCCTCATTTTTTGAATCGCTTCCGCACTCTCGCGGCAAATCTCATACGGATGTTCAAAATGGGTAACCATATATACGACGCGCTTGAACGGTTCGTTGTATTTAGAGAGAATATCGATTAACTCATCGTCAAAGCGTTGAGGAACAGTGATAGGGATGCGAGACGCGATTCGAATACTCTTGAGATGGGGTATTTCAGATAATTGCCCCAGCAAATCGTCTAGTTTTTCATTACTCAAAATGAGAGGATCTCCGCCGGTCACCAAAATATCCATAATGTGTTTATGCTTTGACACCCATTTGACGGCTTTATCGATATCTTTCTTCGCTACCTGGGCGTGACTGTCGAACGGAGAGGTGATCTCCCAATTCCTCTGGCAATATACGCAAATCTGAGGACAAGTGTCATAGGGCTTCATGATGCAGACCTTCACATACCGACGGGTAATATGGTCCACTGGAGAGGTATCCCGTTCCAACATGAAATCCAATTGACTGGCACGATTTTTTTTGTGAGACATCACAGCTTGAACATAGCTCAATGGAGGAAAAACCTGGCGGCGGACCGCGAAATCATTGGCGCTGGGTTCATAATCCATTAAATGGAGGTAATGGGGAGTCACTCCAAATGGTATTTTATTCGCGAGAGCCAAAAGAATGGCATTTTCTTGCTCCCGATCGATAGAAATCGCTTTTTTCAGCCGTTCAATATCTTTTTTACTCTTGACGACATTTCGAAATTGCCATTTATAATCATTCCACTCATCTTCAGTGGCGCCAAACACCTCCATGATACGGCGTTTGTTTTCTGTACGGGCCTTCTCGATATTCGGAAACAAGCCATGGGGGTAACGATTGATATATGTGTCCATCTTGTCCCCCAGCTCATCCAAAAAATGGGACCTTTTGACGGCTTTTTCACGGCCTTCATATTGTTCGTAATCCGGCGACACAGCGCCTTCCATCATATGAGAGGGATAAACCCTGGAACTCCCTTTAATTGCCCGGAACAGATGTTCAAATTCATCTATAAAGCCATCCGAAACCTCGCTATCGCCTATAGCCGCCGCCTCCCAAAGATATTTCAAAGGCGAATCGCCCCCAATCCGCTCGCTGTTTTTTGAAAATATTTTCTTCAACACAAATATCGCGTCTTTCAACAGTATATAATCCCAATTCGAGATCTCGAAATAGTCGTTGCGAAAGTTGGTCTCCGAGGCTTCTAAATAGGTCATGATCTTACGCCTGGCAGATCCCAACGTTTTGCTTTCACTCAAAAGAATAAAAATATCAGGAGCGATTCCCCAGCACCTCCTCCAACGCTTGGCCATATTTCTCATCGTCTCGTTCATGGCGAAATCCTCCTTATCGATTTGGTTTTGTCAGTTTGAATTATTACTAAATAAAATCAGCGGCCGTTCGAATTCCGGCAATAATAACCAATACACCCATAATATAATATATTTAACGTGAAAAATCAATTGTTGCGGATCTATCGATTTAGATTTTCTAATTAGAATTTAGTGCAAAAGCCTTGAGTAAAATATTAACAAAAAGTGATAAAATCGTTTTTCTTCAGCATCGCGATAAAGGCCGCCACTCGCTGTTCGGCCGGTTCGATTTTTTCAGCGAATGCCTCCTTCAATAGGTTGCTGATTTCATAAATTGAACGTGCCCCGTCAATAAACATCCAGGTGGCGGTTCCAAGTTCATCCAGATGAATTCTGAAGAATTGGCTCTTTCCGAACATACCAATCAATTTCTTCATCACTTTCTTCTTTGATTTTTCCTTCAGAAGGTAAACGTGTTCCCTGTCATCTTTCTCCCATTCAATATTCTTGACGGGTACTTTATCCAGGTAGTTTTCCTGGGGAGTGTCATTATTCTTCTTTTTACCAAACATTTACTTATTCAACCTCGCATCGATCGGTTCCTATCCGAAAACAAACCGGTAAAGGCCCGTTTCCAGGCCCTTACCGGCGTATATCATTCAATATATTTTCTAAAACTATCCGACTGTGGGAGCTGCCGGTTCATCGGGATCGCCGGCGTTGTTCAGCGGCAATTTGACCAGTATGTAACCGACGGCCACCATCACCAACACGCTCAAGAAATAAGGTGAATTGAGCCACAGTTTGGGTACTTCGATTTCAAAGAAAGCAAGCGCGGCGAACACAAGGCCCATCAACGCCTCGCCGGCAATCAAACCGGCAGCCAGAAGTACGCCCCTGTTGTCCACACGGGATTTCTGGTTCTCGTTAAGCTTTCTTCTGGCGATAAACATATCCACAACGCCACGGATGATACCGCCGACAAAAATTGCGGCGACTGTACCGAAGGAGAGATACATTCCGACGCATACCAGCATCGGGCTCTTGACCTTCAGGAGGATGAAGCCGATGGCCATGATAATACCCACAATAATAAGGGCCCATACCATGTCGCCGGACACAATACCTTTGGAAAGCTGAGCCATCAAACCAGCCTGAGGAGCAGCCAATTCTTTACCGCCGAAACCACCGGGGTAACCTTCGATCGCGGCTCTCTTCAAATCGCCGGCGTTCAGGATGAACAGGGGTACCCACATAACCAAAGCGGAAATGATGACACCGATAAAATCGCCCACCTGCATTTTCCAGGGAGTACCACCCAGCAAATGTCCAACCTTGAGGTCCTGGAGCATTTCGCCTGCCACAGCGGCGGATACGCAGATAACACCTGCAACTGCCAACACGACGATCACACCTTCGGTCCCGGTGGCGCCCAGAACGACCATCAATATGGCGGCCACCACCAGAGTGGAAATTGTCAAACCGGAGATAGGATTGTTGGAGGAGCCGATCAAACCGACCAGGTAGCCGGAAACAGCGGCGAAGAAGAAACCAGCCACCATCATTACCAGGGCAGCTACCAACGCGGGCATGAACTGCTCGCCGGTAAAGCCCATAAACCACCAATACACAAAGAAGGTCACGATAGAAATACCGATCAAACCCATGAATACGGTTTTGATGTTGATATCTTTATCGGTACGCATGGTTGTTTCTTCAGCGGTGGCAGCTTTTTTCACGTCATCGATGGATCTTTTGATACCGGAAATCAAACTCTTTCTCATATTATAAAGAGTGTAAGCCGCGCTCATCAACATACCGCCGATGGCGATAGGTTTCACGATGCTGGGGAAGATGATGTTATCGGCGATAAATTCCCAGGTCAACGCCACTTCGCGGCCGCCGAGGGTAATGGTACTACCGATAAAGGGGGCGAATTGCGGAGCCAGTACCAACAGGAAAATCGGTACAAACAGACCCCAGGCCAACACACCGCCGGCAAAGTTCAATGCCGCCAATCTCGGACCGATAATATATCCTACACCTAGAAACGCGGGGCTCAAACGGGGGGATTTCAACAAGAAACCGCCGCCGGTGGTTACGCCCTCATAACTCAATCCATATTTACCAAGACCAGTGGCCGGAATAATTTTTTTCGCGAAAGCGAAGAAACCGGACCAGGCCTTTTTCAACACAGAAAAGTTAATCAGGAATTCAGTCAAACCGCCGATACCCATTGCGTAGAACAAATACTTCGCACCGGTGGCGCCGCCTCTTCCTGCTTTGTGGATTTCAGACGCGGCTACCGATTCAGGGAACGGTAGGTCGGGATCTTCCACCATCACGCGGCGCAGCAAGGTAACGAAAAGTATACCTGCGATACCACCAACCAACATAATAACGGTGGATTTCCAATAACCGGCAAAACTGCCGAAAAAGTCATTAGACCAAACACCGGCAATAAGGAAAGCGGGGAGTGTAAAAATAGCGCCGGCCGCTACGGATTCACCTATTGATCCAACAGTACGGGTTAAATTTTCTTCCAAAATGTTGCTGTCTTTAAACAGTCTCAATACAGCCATACCCAAAACAGCAGCAGGGTATGTCGCAGCAATCGTCATACCGGCTTTCAAGCCGAGATATGCGTTAGCCGCTCCAAGAACAACCGCCAATACCAAACCAATCAGCAGAGCTCTTAGTGTAAACTCCTTGAGGTTCTCATCAGGAGAGATAAACGGTTTAAACTCTTTGCTCATAGAACACACCTCTCAATATGTATTAAAAAGTATTATACAGATAAGGGAATGGAAATGTCAACCGAATTTCCCCAGGAGTTTCCCTATTTATTTTTGAAACGGGGCCGCCGGGGAAGCGGATAAGGATCAATGAGTTCACTTGTTGAAAAAAAATAATACGCGCAAACCGGGAACAACTCCCAGGCAATCTCATATGCCGAAACCTGCCCGGGGCTTGAGGGTCCTCTTTTCTTGCGCCCGTTGCCGGGCGCTTCAAAACTAAATGGCGATGGTACGCCTAATCCATATCGAACATTTTTTCGTCGAGATGCTGCTGGATATTTTTCTCGACAATGCGATCATAGGAGAAATGATTAATGTTCATATAATACACCGAGGAGTCCAAAAACACCCTCTCGGGAATCAAGCCGATCATCTCGACATCCTGAACCGTGAGACCATACCGCCTCGCCTCCATTCTGACATTTTCAATCACCTTGTACATGGGAGTGCCTTTGTAATTGGAGATGGAGATGGTAATCTGCGATTGCTGTTTCTCGTTGGCGATACCGGAATAGGTTTTCACGTTTCTCAAACCGCCGGAAGAATGGTCGATGGCATCGCATATACTTCTGGTAATATCGAGGTTTGTGGTATTGAGAAATATTTTGAAGCTGACCAACGGATACCGGGCGCCGATAATGGTGGCGCCGGAATCGGCCTTGAATTCATCGGGGCCGAAATCGGGTTTCCAGCGTGGATCTTTCAGTCTTTTTTCCAGGCCTTCATATTGCACATCCCGGATTTTTTCAATATCTTTTCTGAGAGGGTATTTTGCCGACTCGCTAAACAGGTAGACCGGAATTTTGAACTCTTCCGCGACTTTTCTGGCAAATTCTTCCGATATAGCCACCGCCTCTTCAATAGAAACGTCTTTTAAAGGTACAAACGGGAATACATCCACAGCGCCGATCCGGGGATACTCTCCCTTGTGTTTCCGCATATCGATATTTTTGAGGGATTCTTCATACAGCACCATTCCACCCTCGATGATGGCTTCGGTTGAACCGGTGAAGGCGAAAACCGTCCGGTTTCTGACCTTATCCATCGAGACATCCAACATTACAAGACCTCTCACCTCCTCCAGCTTCTCGGAAAGAGCATCGATAAACGCTTCATTCTTCCCTTCACAAATGTTTGGAATTACAGAGATAATCTTACTCATAAATGCGCCTCCTCGTTAAAAAATTCCCAGGAATACACCTGCGGCGATAGCGGAACCGATGACCCCGGCTACATTCGGGCCCATGGCATGCATCAACAGGTAATTATTGGAGTCCTCCTCCTTGCCGACATTGTGCACCACGCGGGCGGAATCGGGTACAGCCGACACTCCGGCAGCCCCGATCAGGGGATTGATCTTCTCTTTTACGAATACGTTCATTAATTTTGCGAACAATACTCCGCAAGCGGTGGCGACGGCAAAACTGATGACTCCCAATACAAATATCAACACAGACCGCTGGTTCAAAAAGACCTGGGCGCTGGTGGACGCTCCCACTGCGAATCCAAGCAAGATGGTGGCGATATCGATGAGCGCGTTGGAAGCGGTTTTGGCAAGTCGTGTCGTAACCCCGGATTCCTTCAAAAGGTTGCCGAAAAAGAGCATGCCTAACAGCGGAATCGCGCCGGGAGCCACGAGAGTTGTCAGTATCAATCCAGCGATAGGAAACATAATTTTTTCTAGCTTCTTCACTTGCCGTCCGGGTTTCATGCGAATCAAGCGTTCCTTTTTGGAGGTCAACAATTTCATGATGGGAGGCTGAATGATCGGAACCATGGCCATATACGAATAGGCGGCGATAGCGATTGGACCGATTAAGGACGGAGCCAGTTTAGAAGACAAAAAGATCGCGGTGGGGCCGTCGGCTCCACCGATGATACCGATGGCGGCAGCGTTGGAGGGGGAAAACCCCAGCAGCATGGCGCTGATAAATGTAATAAAGATACCCATCTGGGCGGCGGCGCCGAGAAGCACGCTCTTAGGATTGGCAAGCAAAGCGGTAAAGTCCGTCATGGCACCGATCCCCAGGAAAATCAGGGGTGGAAACAAACCGGAACGCACACCGAAATAAATCAAACCCAGAACACTGTTGGCGGTTGTGTTGAATGTATATTGATGTGAAACAGGATCAATCATATAGACAGAAATGCTATTGAAAATCTGCAACGGTAGCGGGATGTTCCCCACTAAAATACCGAAACCGATAGGAACCAGAAGTAACGGCTCATAATCTTTAGCCACTCCCAGATAAATAAAAAAGATGCCGATCAGCAGCATGATAATATTCTTTAAAGACAAATTGACAAAACCGGTGCTGCTGACAATCTGGTCCACATAATCCTGGAATTCGACACCATCGGATTGCCGGGGATCGATATATGCCGCGCCGTTGGAGACAAAAGCGTAGCAAAAATCTTCTTCCACGCCGATAACCTTGAAAATTCCAGATACATCCTCTCCCTTGAACAAGCGGCCTTTCATTCCGGGTTTCACCCCGCGCTTCGATCCCTTGTCCCGAATAATAAAATAGGAGGGGGAATCTTCATGATCAAAACGGACCTCTTGAGAATTCAACCGGACTTTTTTGATGAGTTTTACAACAGACGGATCGCTCTGTTGGGGCAATTGCACCCTGGCGATACTATCAAAATCATCCACAGCGATGACCTTAAAAACGCCGAGAATCTCATCGTGCCGACCCAGTAGCTCTCCGGTATCATCAATAGCCACCTTATGGGCTTTGCCGCTGAACACTTTTATATAATGATCTTCGTTAAATTCTAAAGAACCGGGAGAGGCGCCCTGGAGGACGAATACCGGCAGAACAATCAGAAAAATAAATAAAAAACGTTTCATATCTAAACCTCTCGCGCTACAGAGTCGTGTGGGGTGGGCGGCATAATTCCACCAGCACGTCGTCTTCCGCAACAGAGTCTCCTTTGTTCACAAAAACCTTTTTCACGGTTCCGTCATGCGGCGCCTGTATCTGATTTTCCATTTTCATGGCTTCCATCACTATCATATTTTGTCCGGCCTTGACAGAATCTCCCTCTTTAATCATCACATCGATAATCAATCCCGGAAGGGGGGATCTAATTCCTTCGGCGCCGCCATTGACACCCACCGGCACAGCCCGCTTCGTCTCTTTCGAGACCGCGGGGGCTTTCGGGGAGGCTGAACGATCCAGCGACCGCGGGGCCGCGACCTCTTTACGACCGAACTCTTTTAACGTCACTTCATATTCAATGTCATTGACGACGATCCGGGCGAAATCTACGGTGAATTCCTTAACCTCCGCTTTATAATCGTTGTCGCCAATCGACAATTCGTACTTTCTCATTTTATATAATCCTCTTCATATAATAATTTCCCCTGGTGACCCCCGCCACCGGAAAAACCCACAGGTTCCGGCGACAGGGTAACGGCAGCATACTACCGATCCCGTTTGAAGGTGTATTTACTTCCGGCCGAAGCGCGTCTAATCCGTGCTTCCACCTCCACCACAGCGGAGATCACCGCCACGATATCGGGTGATATCTTCGCGGGCGGTTGGCCGGTTTTTATGGGGGATTCTGGCTGAGGTCGGGACTGGGGGTTTCTCTTAAATTTGTCCGCTAACCTGGGAACGAGGGGAAACGTCGATATCATCAAGCTGGTCAAAATTAAACCTGAAAAGACAACGGCGATTCCCAACGCGGTGACAATCAATGCATCATTCAAATCCACTGGGATTCTCCAATTTTATATCTACAATGGTATGTTGCCATGCTTCTTGACGGGATTTTTATCCTCTTTCCCCGCCAACATCGCCAGGGCCTTGATCAAGCGGATCCGGGTATTTGCCGGAACGATGACATCATCGATATAGCCTTTCTTGGCGGCGTTGTAGGGATTGGCGAACATGTCCCGATACATCTCTTTCAATTCATCTGATTTGGCTACCTTATCCTCGGCTCCTTTGATCTCTTTGCTATAAATGATCTCCACAGCTCCGTCCGGTCCCATGACTGCGATTTCCGCCGTTGGCCAGGCGATATTGACATCCGCCCGCATATGTTTCGAGTTCATTACGCAATAAGCGCCGCCGTAGGCTTTGCGAACAATCACGGTGATTTTTGGCACAGTGGCTTCGGCAAAAGCGTACAAGAGTTTGGCGCCATTCTTGATGATCCCGTTGTACTCCTGGTTGGTTCCGGGCATAAATCCCGGAACATCCTCGAGCACCACCAGAGGAATGTTGAACGCGTCGCAAAAACGGACAAACCGCGCCGCTTTCATAGAAGCGTTGTTATCCAGGACACCGGCCAGGAATTTCGGCTGGTTGGCGATGATGCCGACAGTATTTCCATTCATGCGGGCAAAACCGACAATAATGTTTTTGGCGAAATCCGGTTGCACTTCGAGAAAATCGTTGTCATCCACCACAGTTGAGATAATCTCGATCATATCGTATGGTTTGTTTGGATTTTCAGGAACAATGTAATTAAGGTGTTCGTCCACCCGGTCGATGGGGTCCAGACAATCAACCACAGGCGGCTTTTCCTTGTTGCTCTGAGGTAAAAACGAAAGCAATTTGCGCAGTTCCTCAAACGCGGCGTCTTCATTCTCGTAGACAAAGTGCGAGATACCGCTCTTTTTGGAATGCACGCCCGCGCCGCCCAATTGATCCACAGTGACATCTTCCTGCGTCACCTGCTTCACAACCTTGGGACCGGTTAAAAACATATACGACGTTTTATCCACCATCATGATAAAATCGGTGATGGCGGGGGAATAAACGGCTCCGCCGGCGCAGGGTCCCAATATCATCGATATCTGGGGTACAACTCCCGAATACATGACATTCTTGAGAAATATATCGGTGTAGCCCGCCAACGCGTCCACGCCTTCCTGAATACGGGCGCCGCCGGAATCGTTCAATCCGATCACCGGAGCACCCACGCGGGCGGCCATATCCATGATCTTGACAATTTTCTCAGCGTACGTTTTCGACAGGGAACCGCCGAAAATCGTAAAATCCTGGGAAAAAACAAACACCAGCCGGCCATTCACCGTTCCATAGCCGGTAACCACACCGTCGGTCAACGGTTGGTTTTTTTCCATTCCAAAATCGCTGCAGCGATGGGTCACAAACAGGTCGAATTCTTCGAAGCTGCCGTCGTCGAGAATCTTTTCGATCCGCTCTCTGGCAGTGTACTTTCCTTTTTGATGTTGCTTGTCAATGCGTCCTTCACCGCCACCGAGGTGGGCGGCTTCTTTTTTATTGGCAAGTTCTAATATTTTCCGTTCAATACTCATCGGTCCTCCGTACATTTCACAGAAGAGTTAGTCTTGAATTTATCACAATTTATAGGACAGGTCAACGAAAAAATTTATTTTACTAGGGTTGCCACACCCTATTCTTTCGCGATTTTGACTGTCTTGCGGACCTCTACGTTCAACTCCTGGCCCCAATCTTTGGCAGCGAACAACACTCTCAATTGCTCCACTGATTTTATAGGAATTCCATCGATGGAAAGAACAACATCACCTTTGGAAATGCCCTGCTTCTCCCCCAGGCTATCTTTCTTCACCCGCGAAACCACGAACTGGCCGTCCGTGATCTTGCCGGATACCCCCAACACCGGAAAGTGCGGCGCCGCCGCCTTCGGGACGGAGAACACATAATCCGCCAGTCCTCGGGAAAAGATCGCCGCCGGCTGCAACGACTTGGCCATCATCTTGAGCATCGGATGCTCTTCGGAATCTTCGTCTTCATCTTTCTTTTCCGGCAAAAACACCGGTACGATGGTGGTGATCCTCTCTCTTTTTTTCGCCGCCCGGTAACGGAACGGAATACCCAGGCCATAGTCGATATGGGCACTGCCGGCGATAATCACCCCTTTGTAGCCGCGATTCTCCTTGCGGTCCAGTTCTTCGCGCATCGATTCCGCCATGATCACATCCCAACATTTCTGGGCCATGTACATATTCTGAAACCATGGGTCCATCTGCACCGAAAAATCGCCGAATTGGGACCTGATGAAATACTCGTGGTCGCGATTGGGAATGCCGATGGTGGGAAACATCGCCTTCTCTCCGGCGGACAACCGGTCAAACCCCATGGTGGACACTTTGTGAACGATCTTGCGAGGCACATTCAAACCCACCGCCTTTATTTTGTATTTGCGAATCACATCCATCACCAACCGCGTATACCCGAAATTAAGCCCATTGGCGGCATACCATCCGGTTTTCTCAAGTAATTCTTTCTCATCGATCTTCCCCAAACGGTAGCGGTCCAGAATTTCATTATCCTCGCGCCGGAAGAACTCGAAGCCGACGATTATATGTTCGTGCTGTTTGTACAACGCTTCAAGAAAATCCCTCTGCAAGGTGTGACACAGGTAACTATCATGATACTCCCCCACCATAAACACCCGGGTGTTTGGGTTCTCCACCACAATACCGTCCGCAGTCACCTCTTTTTTGGAGGCGGTGGAAACCATCGTATCCTTCCCGATATGCAACAATTGGTATTTATATTGTGAGTCCCCCAACGGCAAACCGTCGTTCTCAAAAGGCGTCAACGTACCGGCGAGCAAAACCAGTCCAATGGACAAACCAAACATTATCTTTCTCATCCGCATCTCCTTCATTCCGGCCACCAGGGTAGAATGTATTTTTTACTTGTCGTTTGACAAAATTAAGTTAAAATAATAATATAAAAAAGCCGGTTTTTACAAGCGAAAACCGGACTTTTTTTTAAATTTGACTGCGATACTAAAAAGGAATAAAATAAAATGATGGAAATGAAACGACGGAAAGACAAAATCATAAGCACCACCGTGTTATGCGTCCGCAATAACGGCAAGGTGGTCATCGGAGCGGACGGCCAGGTCTCCTTTCAAAACACAGTCCTTAAACATGGGGCCAAAAAGGTGAGGAGACTCTATCATGGAAAAGTTCTGGCGGGCTTCGCCGGTTCCACCTCCGACGCCTTCTCCCTATTCCAGAGATTCGAAGGGAAACTGGAAGAGTACAACGGCAATATCGCCCGCGCCGCCATCGAGCTCTCCAAAGAGTGGCGCACCGATAAAGTGCTGCGCCGCCTGGAAGCGATGCTAATAGTCGCCAACCATGAAAAACTCTTCATCCTTTCCGGTTCCGGGGATGTGATCGAGCCGGACGAAGACATCCTGGCTATCGGCTCCGGCGGACCCTACGCCCACGCGGCAGCCCTGGCGTTGAAACGCCACTCCGGGATGGATGCCCGCGGCATCGTGGAACAATCCCTGAAGATCGCGGCGGACACCTGCATTTATACAAATCACAATTTTACAGTCGAGGAATTATAAATGAGCCACCAGATAACCCAAAAAAACGATGAGCTGACTCCACGACAAATCGTCGCCGAGTTGGACAAATATATCATAGGCCAAAAAGACGCTAAAAAGTCGGTAGCGATCGCTCTTCGCAACCGCTACCGCCGCCAGCAACTCCCCAAGGAGATTGCCGACGACATCATCCCTAAAAACATTCTGATGATCGGCCCCACAGGGGTAGGAAAAACTGAAATCGCCCGCCGCCTGGCCAAACTGACCCATTCCCCTTTCATAAAAATCGAAGCGTCTAAATTCACTGAAGTGGGATATGTGGGCCGAGATGTCGAGTCCATGATTCGCGACCTGACTCGCATCGCCGTGGACCTGGTGAAAGCCGAAAAAATGGAATCCAACAAAGAAAGAGCCGCCAGAAATGTCGAAGAGAGAATCCTCTCCATTCTCCTGCCCAAGACCAAAATCAAAGGGCCGGCGGAAGAATTGGATATCGAAAAAAAAGACGACACCAAAGAAAAATTCCGCGCCATGCTGCGGGAAGGGAAACTGAACGACCGGATCGTCGAGGTGGAGGTCAAATCCGCCCAAATGACGCCATTCGAGATTTTTTCCTCTTCCGGCGTCGAAGAGATCGGTATCACCATCGGCGAGATGATGCCCAACATGTTCGGCGGCGCCAAAACCAAAAAACGAAAGATGACCGTGGAAGAGGCGGAAGAATACCTGGTCAAGGAAGAACAGGCCAAGCTCCTGGATATGGAAGAAATATCGAAAATCGCCATCGAGCGCTCCGAACAAATGGGAATCGTATTCCTGGATGAAATCGACAAGATCGCCGGAAGGGAAACCTCGCAGGGCCCCATGGTATCCCGGGAAGGTGTACAACGGGATCTTCTCCCCATCATTGAAGGCACCACAGTCAACACCAAATACGGTATGGTCAAGACCGACCATATCCTCTTCATCGGCGCCGGCGCCTTTCATGTAACCAAACCGGCGGACATGATCCCGGAATTGCAAGGCCGTTTCCCCATCCGGGTCGAGCTCGACTCTCTCAACCAGGAGGACTTCATCCGTATCCTGACGGAACCGAAAAACGCTCTGGTCACACAATATCAGCAACTGCTCAGCACCGAAGGGCTCGATATCAACTACACAGACGACGCCGTCGAAGAGGTAGCCCGTATCGCCGAACACCTCAACGCCAGCTCTGAAAACATCGGCGCCCGCCGCCTCCACACCATTATGGAGAAAGTGATGGAAGAGATTTCGTTTGAAGCCTCGGATATCGACAACGGCAAAGTCAAGATCGACAGCGCCTATGTGAGCGACAAAGTGGAGAGCATCGCGCAAGATACCGACTTGAGTAAGTATATTCTATAAAAAAATTAACGATAAAAAAATGAGAATGACTGAAAAAAAAGCAACCATACGCAAAGTCTTGATCGTGTTGGCATTATTGGCCTTTATTCATTGCGGGAAAAAGGGACCGCTCATTTTGATCCCGGAAATCCTGCCCAAACCGGTGGAACAAATCACCCTGTCGCAGCAGGGACCGGAAATCAAGATCGACATTCAATTCCCCGACAAACTATCGGACGCCGAAACAACATTCGACCCGGTAAAACTCCAGCGGGTATTTATTTATTACGCCGCGGAATCCCTGTCGGCCAAAAAAATGGCCAGCCGCCGCAACCTACTTCTAAAACTCAAAAAAGAAGAATTAACCCAAAAAGGAGACTCTTACCTCTTGAAAATCCCCTTCAAACCGCTGGAACTGGACCAGAAAAACCATTTCTTCTCGGTTCGCTACGAATATGAAAAAAAGAAAGCAAAGCTGGGAAAAATCGTATCCATCAAAACCCAGGTACCGGTTAAACCGGTGGAAGATCTGGCCATTACCCAAACAGGCAAATTCCTGCAACTGAAATGGGGAAAACCGTCGTTGAACATACTGGAACTGCCGGTCCAGGGAATCGCCGGATACAATATCTACCGCAAAATCGAAACCGGAGCCGAGGGGGAAACCGCGCAGGAATTTAGAAAACTGAACACCAAGACCATTCTTACAGAATACTACGAAGATACAGATACCGGCATCGAAGGTACCTACTCCTACTGCATCACCGCCCTCCAATCAACAATGACCGAGAGCTCCCCCTCCAACACTCCAACCATAAAAATCGCGGACATCTACGCGCCGGACATCCCTCAAAACCTGATGGCGTTCCGCGCCGCCGACCACCTCTTCCTCACCTGGAAGAAAGTCGAAGACCCGGATATGGCCTTTTACCGGATCTACCGCAAAACCGAAGATCAAACAGACAGCGAGTTCAAGCTCATCGCCGACAATGTGACTGATAATTTCTTCCGCGACAAAAAAGTGAGCCGCGATGTGGTGTTCGCCTATTATATCACCTCGGTGGACAACAAAGGCAACGAAAGCGATCCCACAAAACCGGTCAAAGAGAAATACTAAACCATGAAATCACGAGTGGCAGTGGTTACTTGCGAGGGGTATTACTACCCCAAAGTACTGGAAGCGGTGAAGCGGGGGATCGATCTTTTAGGCGGAATCTCCATGTTCGCCGAAGCCGGAGAACGCATCCTCCTAAAGCCCAATCTCCTGGCGGGAGAGCCCCCGGAAAAAGCGGTCACCACCCACCCGGCGGTATTCAAAGCAGTGGCCGAAGTATTCAAAGAGGCCGGAGCCGACGTTTCTTACGGCGATTCCCCCGGCCTGATCCAACCCCAACGGGCGGCGGCAAAAGCGTGCCTCTACCAGGTAGCCGAAGAATTATCGCTACCATTGGCGGACTTTCGCGACGGCCGTTGGATCCAGTTTCCCGAAGCCACCATCTCCAAAACCCTGAAGATAGCCTCCGGCGTATTGGCCTGCGACGGCCTCGTCAGCCTGCCTAAATTAAAAACCCATGGCTTCACCCGCTTGACCGGCGCCGTCAAAAACCAATTCGGCTGTATCCCCGGTCTGGTCAAAGGGGAATACCATGTAAAAATGCCGGACATCTTCGACTTTTCCAGAGTATTGGTGGAACTCAACCTTTACCTCAAACCCCGCCTCTGCATCATGGACGCCATCATCGCCATGGAGGGCAACGGCCCCCGCTCCGGCGATCCCACTCCGGTGAAAGCGCTGCTCCTCTCCACAGATCCAGCCGCATTGGACGCCACCGCTTGCCGGCTCATTCATCTCAACCCCGATCATGTCCCCTATCTCCCGATCGCCCGTGAAGAGGGACTGGGCACTCACTTAGAAGAAGAAATAGAATTGGTGGGCGACGACATCGCGCCCCTGATCCGCAAAGATTTCAACGTCGTGCGCAAACCGCCCCATAGATTCGTCTCATCCGAATCCTTCCCCACCTTCCTCAAACGCCTCATCACCCCCAAACCAATCATCGACGACCGCGCCTGCCTCAGATGCGGCGAATGCATCAAGATTTGCCCCGTCAAAGACAAGGCTGTGAATTGGGACAGCGAGGAGAAAAATCGCAAACCGGTGTACAATTACGATAATTGCATCCGTTGTTATTGTTGCCAGGAAATCTGCCCCGCCCGCGCCATTTCAGTGAAGGTGCCGCTATTGGGACGGATCATCCACCGCTGATTATCCGCCTAAAACAATTCCAACATCAGGTTCTTCAAGGACTTTATCTGGTCCCGCACTACAGCCGCCCCTTTGAAATCCAGACTATCGGCCTTTTGTTTCATGGCTTTGGTCATTAAATCGATCTCTTTTTGTAGGCTCTTTTTATCCTTGTAATCCAGATCCAGAGCCTCTTCACTCTTTTGAATCCAGTAATCGTCGTCGTAAAAATCTTTGACCTTCTTGGCAATGGATTGGGGAATGATCCCCAGCTTCCGGTTGTAATCTTCCTGCAATGAGCGGCGCCTCTCCGACTCCTCGATAGCCCGCGACAACGAATCGGTCATGTCGTGGATATAGGCCAGTACCCTGCCGTCGAGATTACGGGCGGCGCGGCCGAAGATCTGAATCAACGAGCGTTCGCTGCGCAGGAATCCTTCCCGGTCGGCGTCCAGCACCACCACCAACGACACCTCCGGCAAGTCCAACCCTTCGCGCAACAGGTTGATGCCCACCAGCACATCCACCTCCCCCAATCGCAGCTTCTTGATGATTTTGATCCGGTCCAACGACTTGATCTCCGAATGAAGGTAGGTGCATTTGATCCCTGTCCCCGCCAGAAAGTGGGTCAGCTTCTCCGCCATTTTTTTGGTGAGGGTGGTGACCAACACCCGGTTGCCGGCGTCCACCTCCTTGCGGACTTCCACCAGCATATCGTCCACCGGCGACTCGACCCGCCGCACATCGATCTTCGGATCGAGGAGTCCCGTGGGCCTGACCAGAAGCTCCGTCACATAACGGCCGCTGTTGTCGATCTCATACTCAGCCGGCGTTGCCGATACATAGAGCGCCCGGTCCAACCGCTCATTGAATTCCGCGAAATTCAACGGCCGGTTGTCCAACGCCGACGGCAAGCGGAATCCAAAATCCACCAATTTCTCTTTACGGGACCTGTCCCCCTTGTACATGGCGCTCAATTGCGGCACAGAAATATGCGACTCGTCCATCACCATCAGATACTCCTTGCCCATAAAGTCAAGCAAGGTGTACGGAGCCTCGCCCGGCGCCCGGCCCGATAGGTAGCGCGAATAATTCTCGATTCCGGCGCAATGGCCGTATTGCTCCAGCATCTCCATATCGAAGAGGGTTCGCTCCCGCAACCGTTCGGCATACTCCGGCTTGCCGTTTCCCAGGAAATATTCGCAGCGGCGATTCAGTTCTTCTTTGATATCTTTGATAATATGAAGCACCCGCTCTTTTTTATGGTAAAAATAGGAGATAGGGAATATACTGACAGTCTCCAGACTACGAAGGATAGCGGCGGTCACCGGGTCGAACACCTCGATGGCCGACACCCTATCGATATCCAACACAAACCTCACCGGACTCTCTTCACTGGTGGGCCAGATTTCCACTATATCGCCCCGCACCCGGAACGAACCGCTGTCGATGAGGCCCTCGCTTCGCTGATAGCCGAGGTTGACGAATTCCCGCACCAAATCTTCGCGCTTGATGGTGGACCTCAACGAATAGGTGATCCGTTGTTTGAAAAAATCGTCCGGCGAGCCGATGCTGTAGATGGCGGACACAGAGGCCACGATGACAGTGTGCTTCGACTCCAGAATATTGCGGGCGGCGTCGATGCGCAACCGTTCCAATTCAGGGTTGATGGAGACCTCTTTGGCGATGTACTGGTTCTTTTGGGGAATATAGGCCTCCGGCTGGTAATAGTCATAATAACTGATAAAATACCCCACCCGGTTCTCCGGGAAAAAACCTTTGAATTCCTGGTACAATTGGGCCGCCAGAGTTTTGTTGGGCGACAGGATCATAGCCGGCAAGCCCAATTTATCGATGAGATTCGCCACCACAAAGGTCTTACCGGAACCTGTCACCCCCAGTAAGACCTGTCGTTTGACACCAGCGTCGAATTTAGCGGCGATGGCATCGATGGTTTCCCGCTGTCCTCCGGTGACAGAGAACGCGGATTTCAAACGGTACATGCGCCGCTACTTAGATTTCCACTCCGGCACCAAAAAGTCCGGCGCCTCGCCGTCCAACGCTTTGGCCACCCCGCGCACCGTCATCATCGCCATCTCGAGGCGAGTCTCGTCGGTGGCGCTGCCGATATGGGGGGCCATCACCACATTCTTCAACTTCAACAACCGCTCCGTCACTTTGGGTTCGAATTCATAGACATCCAGTCCGGCGCCGAAGAGTTCCCCCTTCTCCAATTTTTCCGCCAGATAGGCTTCGTCCATCAAAGCGCCGCGGGCGGCGTTGATGAACACAGCGTCGGTTTTCATCAAATCGAACACATCTTTGTTGAAGAGGTGGTGCACTCCCTCCGAATAGGGCAAATGCAGGGATAGGATATCCGCCTCTTTCACCACATCGACGAAACGGGCGTATTGGAAGCCCAACCGCTCTTCGATCTCAGGCTTGCGGGTTTTGGAGTAATACATCACCTTCATCCCGAATCCCGCGGCTCTTTTGGCAGTGGCCAAACCGATACGGCCGAGGCCCACGACGCCAAAGGTACTGCCGCGAAGTTCCTTGCCCAACATCAGTTTCGCGCCCCAACCGTCAAACTTACCGGCCCGCACAAATTCATCCGCTTCCAGAATCCTGCGGCACACAGTCAATGTCAACGCCATGGCGAGGTCGGCTGTGGCTTCGGTCAAGACATCCGGGGTATGGGTTACATAAATTCCCTTTCCAAGAGCGCTTGCCACATCGATGTTGTTGTAGCCCACCGCGTAATTGGCGATGATCTTCAAGTTGGGGGCCAGATCCATGATACCGCGGTCGATTTTGTCGGACAAAAAACTGATCAACCCTTCGGCGTCCGGGTGTTCTTTCACAACAGAGGCCAGGTCTTTTCCGGTCTCTTCCGCCACCACCAGATTGAAAGATTCGTTCAACCGGTCGATGGCCGGCTGCAGGTAATTCTTAGTTAGAATAACTTTTTTTTTCATTGATTGTCCTCACAATTAGTTCGTATGCTTTGACAAATTCCTTCAAGAAGTGTTTCTGGTCGGGGAATTGTTTCACTCCCCCGGCGCTGACGCGATCCGTGGTTACCACCACGGCGGGAAAGGGCCTGTCCAGAAAGACTCGTAACGGGAATATTTCCATTTCCACCACATCGATCTTTTTTGCCTCTTGCCGCCTGAGCCATTCCACGGTCTCCCGCTGGATCAGATCCACGCTCACCCCAGTGGCGACGCGGGCTTCGCCATGATCGATGACATCCAGATCCAATACTTTCTCTTCGCAGAAATAATCGAATATGGCGCTGGCGTGCATCTCTTTGAGAGTCAAGACGCAGGATTCGGCGATATCGTCGGTGAGACTGCCGGCTGTGCCCAAAAAGTAGATGTCTTTTTGCCGGAAGTCTTTGATGAATTCCAATAGGGTGATAATTTGAGGGTAGCCCAGGAAGCCGCTGACCAGGGTGAACTCGTTGAAGACCACGATCTCCGCTCCCATGAGGGGGAAATGGTAGGCGGCCTTCTTTTTTAACTCGCTAAAATAATCGGCGTCCCAGAATTTGGCGTTCAGGATCAACGGGCCGGGGCACTCGATTCTATTTGGATTGAACAATGATTGTTTCATCTGTTTTATCTCTTTATATTACGGTTTGTGCATAGTGAGGCAGAAATGGCTCCGCAAAAAATAGGCCATGACTTTGTTGCCCAATAGCAGACGTCCGGCTTTGCCCAGGCGGTTGAAGGTGGACCAGCGGATTGTGGGCTTCACGAAGCCGGCTTCTTTTAGCAAACGGGACCATAGTTTTGGGGATTGGTGCTTTTCCCATTCAATGGAGGGGGCGAAGGGGTTGCGCAATTTAAATAACGCCCAGAAATTGTATCTGGAGCAATCGCACACGATCAAACGAGCTCCGGGGGCCGCCATATCGTAGATGCGGCGGAATAGGTCGAGGTAGATCGCTCGGGCCGGCGCGTCACGCTTGAGAACGACGCAGGCGTCTTCGTCTAGATGATTGATGGAGTTGTGCAAAAGGATGACGTCGAATAGGCGCTCGCCGGGGGTGAATTGTTGCAGGGTTTTGGTGTGCAACTGCACGCTGTCGAGGCCAAGGGTTTGGTTAACGTCCTGGAATAGTTTGTGAACGCCGTCGTTGCTGCCGTCGCCTTCGGGTTCCAGGCAGATGACGGTTTCGGCTCCGCGGGCGGCGCTATAAAAAGTGTAAAGGCCTTTGCCGCCTCCGATATCGAGAACTTTTTTGTCTGAAAACTCTGTGCCGTCGAAGATGGCGTTCATGTGGAAACGCAACTTCGTAGCGTTGGAGTACATTTTTTTTTGAGTCATTATTTCGAAATAGTTTCGCATATCCACGTTCATAGTCTCGCAACCTCCTTAAGTTCCAGGTCTTAATTCAATTATAGTTTAAATAAAAAAGTGGGTTTAGTCAAGAGAGAGAGCGTTGAATGCCGCGCGGTTTGCTTGCGAATCCCCGCAACCGGAACATTTGCCCTGCGGGCCGCCACATAACCGATTAAAAATTTCAAACTCGCCGTTGGCTCAGACAGTGAAATTTTTTCCCTGCGGCACCATCGCTTATGTAGCTGAATGTTCCTGAGTTGCGTGGATTCGCAAGCAAACAGCGCGGGATTGTTGGGGGTGGGGATATTGACCTTTTTTTGGGGGTGTAGTAGTATTATATTTCCCTTACATTCCTTGAATCCAGGGTGCGGCTGATGAATCTTTTTTTGATTGGTCGCGTAGAAATACAATTGATAGGCGGCAACGTCTCGAACGAAACTAAGTAAATATGACCAGGAGGTAGTGACATGAACCGGGTAGATTATCAACTCACCAATCCACAGCAGAGAATTTGGCGGACGCAGATGCTCAATCCAGAGCAGGATATGGCTAACATCGGCTATTTAATTGAATTGAACGGAACCTACGACTTAAACAAACTGGCTCGAGCCATTAAATTGGTGGTCAAAGCCAACAAGGGACTGCAACTGCGGTTTAAAAAGACCGGCAATGACACCGGGGATTTGATCCAGTACCTCCCGGAGTATGAGCCGGTACAGGTGGAGATCATCGAGGCCTCTTCGGAAGCGGAACTCGACGAGACAATCGAAACGCTTCACCGGCGGCAGTTTGACATCGGCGATAATTACATGTGTTCGTTCGCCGTATTTTCCATAGAAGGAAAACGGTTCGGTTTTTTTGAGAAGGCCCATCACATGGTGGCCGATGGATTGTCGGCCGTGGCTGTGGCCCGCGAAGTGATCGACCTTTATCCGAAACTCGACGACACAAACTTCCAGGAACCCACGAAAGAGCATTCATACATCGATTTCATCAATGACGAGAACGATTACCTGGAGAGCGAAAAATATTCGCGGGATAAATCCTATTGGCATAAACGGTTGGGAGATTTTTCAGGGGAGGATGTCACATTCGACCTCAATCCCCGGCGCAAGAACAGCCTCCGGGTCAAACGGGCGTCGGCCCGCATCCCCATGGACATCATGAAGCTCCTCGAAGAGTATCAAACAGAGCGTCGCCTCTCCAACTTCGCCCTGTTCATGGCGGCCCTATCCATCTATTTTTTTCGCTTCCTCAACCATGACGACATGATCATCGGCATGCCGGTGCACAACCGGTCCAAAAAAATATTTCGCCGCATGACCGGAATGTTTGTCTCCACATTACCGTTCCGAATCCCGTTCGCTCCCGATTGGAGCTTCGACGACCTGGTGTCGTTCATTAAAAAAGGCCTCTGGGACGACCTCAAGCATCAGAGCTACCCCTTCAATCACCTCATCAAAGACCTCAAAGAGGCGGGGCTCGGCACAGACGGTCTTCTCAATGTGCAATTGATCGAATTGCCCGGAGCCGACGACGATAACATCGACAAGCGGGTGTTCTTCAACACCGCCTACAATATTTCCGAGCTCTCCATCTACCTCAACCAGCAAAACACCAAGACCCTGGAAGAGCTCGAGTTGGCCATCGATTACCACGAAGACATATTCGAAGAGCGGGATGTCCAGTATCTAGCGCAGCGGTTGATGACCATCCTCCGCCAGTGCATCTCGGAGCCGGCCAAAAAAATCGCCGACCTACCCCTCATCGACAGCGGCGAATACCAGAATCTCATCCATGACCTCAACAACACAACCGCCGGCTTCCCCGGCGACAAAACCCTGCCGCAATTAATCGGGGAGCAAGTCAAAAAACACCCGGACGCTATCGCCCTGGATTACAACGGCGCCACCGTCACCTACAAAGAACTCGACAACGTAGCGGATTCTCTGGCAGCGGAACTTCAGCAGAAAGGCTTCGCCCCCGGCGCCATCGCCGGCATCCTGTCCGAACGCTCCATCGAGGCTGTCATCAGCATCCTGGCCATCCTCAAGGCAGGCGGCGCCTACCTCCCCATCGACCCCGCCTACCCCCTGGACCGCAAACAATACATCGTCGCAAACAGCGGCATCGAGTTCTTGCTCGTAGAGAACGAACTTCAGCAAACAGAAGAACAACTACTCGGCAGCCTCGCTTCCATCAACCAAATCACCATAGACTACCCCGCTCTCAAACAGAGCGATAAAGCCTCGTCCTTCTCTCCCCCCGCCATCCCCCCAGACTCCCCCGCCTATGTCATCTACACCTCCGGCACCACCGGCAAACCCAAAGGAACGGCGGTGAGCCACCGCAATGTCGTCAACTACATCTGGTGGGGCGCCGCCCAATACGTCAAAGGCGAAACAGTGTGCTTCGCCCTCTATTCATCCCTCTCCTTCGACCTCACCGTCACCTCCATCTTCATCCCCCTCATTACCGGCAACACCATCGCCGTCTACCGCGACCACCCATCGGGACTCCTCATCGAACACGTCATCGCCGACCACAAAGCGGATATCGTCAAACTCACCCCCTCCCACCTCAAAATCATCAAAGAGATGAAAGGCGACACACCCCGCGTCAAACGTTTCATTGTGGGCGGCGAAGAGCTCAACACCGCCACCGCCCTCGACATCGACCGCTACTTCGACGGCGCCATCGAAATATACAATGAATACGGACCCACCGAAGCCACAGTCGGCTGCATGATTCACCGCTTCGACAAAGATTCGGACACCGGAGCCGCGGTCCCCATCGGCAAACCGGCGGACAATACCGCCATCTACATATTGGACAAGCACCTGCGCCCGCTCCCCAAAGGCATTGTGGGCGAGATCTACATCGCCGGCTCCGGCGTTGCCAAAGGCTACCTCAACAACGACGCCCTCACCGCCGAGAAATTCCTCGCCGACCCCTTCATCCCCGGCCAGAGAATGTACAAATCCGGCGACCTGGGCCGTTGGAACCTCGACAACATCCTCGAGTTCTTCGGCCGCTCGGACGAACAGCTCAAGATTCGCGGCTTCCGCATCGAGCCGGGCGAAATCCAGCAGCAATTATTGACCATCGACGCCATCAACGACGCGGTGGTGGTTCCGGTGGAAGACAAGTCCGGGCAGAAGTCACTCTGCGCCTATATAACATCATCGAGCGCAGCAAAACTCGACATCCGCTCGATCCGCAAACAATTGGCCACCAGACTTCCGGACTATATGGTCCCCTCCTTTTTCGTGACCCTCGACTCCATCCCCCTCACCAACAACGGCAAAGTGGACCGGCGCGCCCTGCCCGACCCATTGCTCCAGGTCGCCACCGGCGAAGACGCCATCCCCGCCGGCGAAACCGAGCAATTCATCAAAAAAGTCTGGGCCGATGTGTTGGGCTTCGGCAATGTAGGCATGGAAGACAATTTCTTCGAGTTGGGCGGCGATTCCATCAAAGCCGTACAAATCGCCTCCCGCATGCACGACGTCGATCTGTCGGTCAACGCCAAAGACATCCTGGAGCACCAGACCATCTCGAAGCTCTGTTCGAGTGTCGATTTCAAGTCCCATGTGCGCCAATACCAGCAAGGCGTCATCTCCGGCCGGAAGGGGCTCACCCCCATCGACAACTGGTTCTTCTCCCATAAATTCAAACACCCGCATCATTACAACCAGTCGGCCTTATTGGAGTTGAAGCGAGAGCTCGACCTTCCCCTCCTGGAGAAAACCTTCGAAGTCCTCATCCAGCACCACGACGGCCTGCGCCTCAACTACGACAGCCAGAAGCACATCCTCTTCTTCAACAACCGCCACCTGGAGCGCCCCCTCAAGATCGAACGCATCGAGGGCGACGCCGGCATCGACGCCAAAGGCCTCGAACTCAAAAGCAGCTTCGACCTGGAACACAGCCTCCTAATCAAGGCCGCCCTCTTCACCTCCAACCAGAGCCCCGGCAAACTCCTCATCACCGCCCACCACCTGGTGATGGACGGCATCTCCTGGCGCGTCCTACTGGAAGATCTCAACAAAATCTACACCTCACTCGAGCAAGGTAAACCGGTGCAATTATCCAAAAAGAGCGCCTCCGTAGCCGAATGGCAAGACGCCTTGAAAGACTTACTGGAATCCGGCAAACTGGATAAAGACAAACAATATTGGGACGCCCCAGCCGTGGACTTCAAACTCCCCCTCGACCACCCCATCACAGAGTGGAGCCTCGAGCACCTGGCGACCGAAAAAGCCTGCCTCGACGCCGCCGACACAGACTACCTCCTGAAAGAGGCCCACGAAACCTACAAAACCGACGTACTGGTTCTTGTGGCGGCGGCATTGGTGCGCACCCTCCGCGCCTTCACCGGCCGACAACACCTGGAATTCGAAATGGAAAACCACGGCCGCCACATCGAAGACATCGATGTCTCCCGCACCATCGGTTGGTTCACCGCCATCTACCCCATCCGCGTCACCCGCGACGACGCCACCATCGGCGACGAGATCAAAACCGTCAAAGAGGCCATCCGCAAGGTCCCATCCAACGGCCTAAGCTACGGCCTCCTCAACCACATGACCCCCTCCCAAAATCCTACTCCCGCAGAACAGGTCGAAGTCCGCTTCAACTACCTCGGCCAATTCGACAAAGAGGTGGACACTCCCCTATTCTCCTACAGCCGCCAATCCAGCGGCCCCGACGTCTCCCCCCACAACCACATGACAGCCAAACTAGAAATCAACGCCATGATCCTAAAAGGAACCCTCCAGGCCGACATCCACTACGACAAAAAAGCCCATAACCCCGAAACCATCCAAAAATTCGCCGACGACTACATCACCAACCTCAAAGAGATCCTCACCCACATCAAAACCGAAGACAACGTCCACTTCACCCCCTCCGACTTCGACACAGTAGACCTCTCCGAAGACGACCTAGCCGCCCTGTTTGAATGAGAATTCCCCCAAGCGAAGCGTCCACAGTGTCCACAGGGTCCACTATGTCCACAAACAATATTATCCAAAAGAAAAAGTATGGAAACCTGGGATAAAATTCAAAAGGTTGGGTTGGGTTAAAAAAGAAACATGGGCGATAGAGGATTTGAACCTCCGACTTCTACCGTGTGAAGGTAGCACTCTAGCCACTGAGTTAATCGCCCAGGCAGTAAGTTGTATTATAAATCGAATTGCCCTCGAGGTCAAGACCTAAAATTCGTAAATTTGGATGTGGGTGAGTCGGCTAGACGGATGATAGCTTGACAGCGGCGGGGGTTTGGAATAGAATGTCTTTTAATTGGTTGAACTCATGGAACGCAAGAGACATTTACTCAAGTATATTTTGACGAATATCACGATTGCGGCTGTTGTGTCGATCGTGGTGGTGCAGTATGTGATCGCCGCCTATGTGATCGAAGGACGGTCCATGACGCCTCAATTCCAGCCCGGCGAACGGGTGTTGATCCGCAAGCTGATGGTGGACGCCAAAAACCTCGAACGCTATGATGTCGTGGTACTCAAAAAACCGGGCAATCCGCGAGTCACGCTGATCAAACGCATCATCGCCCTGCCGGGGGAAATCATCGAGATCAAAGGCGGCGCCATCTACATCGACGGCAAGATCCAGACACCGTTCTTCATCCCCGAAAGCGAGACAACCCAGCAAATCGAGCCGGCACTCCCGCCCACCCATCTGCCGCCGGGCCATTTTTTCGTCATCGGCGACAATCATCGCAATAGCATCGACTCGCGAATTTTCGGCGTCGTTCCAATCAAAAACATCACCGGCAAAGCGGTATTCCGCTATTGGCCCTTTGGCCGCTTTGGAAGGCTTTGATGAAACGGTCGGTCACATTCGTCATCATCCTCACCTTCGCCACAGCCATTGCTATCGGCGCCTTCCTGTTGAGGCTTCCCATCGCCACCACGTCGGGATCCATCGGATTCCTGCAGGCCCTGTTCACCTCCGCCTCGGCAGTGACAGTCACCGGATTGATCGTTGTAGACACAGCCACCTATTTCACCCACTTCGGGCAAACAGTCATCCTCCTGTTGATCCAATTCGGCGGCCTCGGCTTCATGACCTTCTCCACCCTATTCATTCTGCTATTGGGAAGACCCATCTCCCTGGCCGACAAATTCATCATCGTCAATGACTTCACCTCCGGCAATTACCGCAATATCCGCGACCTGCTGAAAAAGATTTTTATCTTCACCTTCGGCTTCGAACTATTGGGGGCCGCCTTTCTATTTTTCCAATTACCGGAACCGGCCGTGAAGGAACGGCTCTATTCAGCGGTCTTTCATTCGGTATCGGCTTTTTGCAACGCCGGATTCTCCGTCAACAGCAACAGCCTGATGGATTACGCAGATCACATCGGCTTGAACCTGACGTTTTCTTTTTTGATCATCACCGGCGGCCTCGGTTTCCTGGTGCTCACCGAAGTGTTTACCATCAAAAAGAAACGCAATAATAAAAGCTTTTTCGGCAAGCTATCGCTTCATTCCAAACTCATGATCATTATCAGCGCCATACTCACCATCGGCGGCTTCCTCGTGATCCTGGCCGAGGAGCTCTTCAATACCGGCAACACCCTTCCTTTGATAACCAAAATCATCTCCTCCTTCTTTCAATCGGTCACCGCCCGCACCGCCGGTTTCAACACCATCGACCTCAACATCCTATCCCTGGCTTCCATCTTTTTTATACTCATCCTGATGTTCGTGGGCGCATCCCCCGGTTCCACAGGCGGCGGCATCAAAACCTCCAGCGTCGGCATGGTGATGGCCTATTTCCGTTCCCGTATGCGGGGCCGCGAGAGCGTGGATGTGTTTTACCGCAACATCCCCGCCAAAAGCATCGAAAAAGCCTTTATCGTCATCATCCTCTCGATGCTCATCGTCAGCTTCGCCTTCTTGCTCCTGCTGTCGTTCGAGACGCGCTTCCGGCTCATCGATCTATTGTTCGAGACAGTGTCGGCGTTCGGCACAGTGGGACTCAGCCTCGGTTTGACCGCCGAATTATCGGTCCCGTCCCAGATTGTCATCATTGTCACCATGTTCATCGGTCGCATCGGTCCTTTGACCTTGTTGATGGCCCTGAGCAAAAAAGAGAGCAAAGCTGTGTTCCATTACCCGCAAGAAAACATCATGATCGGTTGAGCCGCCCACCTTTTCATGAAGCGAAAAATCTGTTAAAATAGGGACGAAGCTCAGACTCACCAGCTCAAAAAAGGAGAACGGATGAAAAAGATCGCGGTTATCGGCCTCAGTAGTTTCGGCATCAATGTGGTTAAAAGCCTCGCCAATCAGGACATTGAAATCATCGCCATCGACACGGACGAACGTAAAGTCAACGAGATCAAGGACATCGCCACCCAACCCATCACCATGGACGGCACCAATAAAGAAAACCTCATGTCTATCGGTATTAACGACACAGACGCGGTAATCGTATCCATGGGACCCAACCTCGAGCCCAGCATCATCGCCGTCCACATCCTCAAGGAGCTAGGGGTCAGAAAGATCATTGCCAAGGCGCTATCCGAAGACCACGAAAAGATTCTCTTCCTGGTCGGCGCAACCGAAGTCTCCTACCCGGAGCGCGATGTGGCCCGCAAGATCGCCAGCCGCCTGAATTTCGACAACCTGCTGGACTACCTACCCATCGCCTCAGGTTTCGTAATCCAGGAAATAGCCCCCCCCGATGTCTTCATCGGCAAAACCTTAGCTGAAATTCACCTGCGCAAAAAATACAATGTCACGGTCATCGCCATCAAATCCATCATCCCCGAAGCCACCATCATCAATCCCGGCGGCGAATTCCTGGTGAAAGAAAGCGACATCCTCCTGGTGTTCGGCTCCAACGAAGACATCGAAAACCTCCACCGCAAAATCAAAACCTGATATCTTGACGCAGAGACGTCCCGCCGGATCCATGGTCAATCAATTTTTTTCTAGCTTATCGGACGAATAAGGGGGCTTTGACTAGCCCCCCCTCAAGAATTACAATAAATACATCTTCCTCGGAAAAAACAATTAATGAACAGTATCGTTTAACCAGGTTTCAGCAACATTCCGATCTTTAAATGTCTGCAGATTCATCCCGGTCAGTTTAGTAACGACATCGAGCGTCATTCTCTGAAGAAATAATTTAGGAGATATTACCACCGCTGTTTTAAACACACCGCCATCCATGAATGTTTTCTGGGAATCCTTCAACACTTTGGTTATCGCAAAACTCGGCGCTTTGGTGTTTGAAGTGATATCCACCAAAAGAGTGTATCCGCTACCCACAGTCACAACGGCCTCTTTTACATGATCATTGTAGGCTGGAATATCAGCCGGTTTCTTGAACTCCCCTACAAACGAAAGATAAATACGTTTTTTTGATTCGTCAACCAGAATTTCATACTGGTCTTTCTCTTCTAATTTTTTCATAATTCCTCCTTAATATAATTGAGCTCCTATGTCCTTTTCCAAAAAACATAAATAATCTCCACTCACTTTTCCGTTTCCTTTTCCATCAAAGATAGCAAGATTTTTTTATATCATATCGGGGAAAAATAAACAACAACTTTTTTATTTTTTTTTCAAATCCCCGCAAAGCATTGACTATGAATCGCTTTTCAGATCCTTCACATATTCCGCGCTAACGTCGCCGGCGATACGGCCTGAATTTACCGCAAAACCCAAAGCGCCTCCGGGACTGAAAATATCATAGTCATTGGCATAAAGACCACCGGCGCAATTCCCCACCGCGAACAATCCGGGGATCACCTCGTCGTGTCCATCCAACACTTCGGTTTTGTAGTTAACCTTTATTCCGCCGAAAGTGGTAAAAATATGATACGAAGACCTGACGGCATAGAAAGGCTTGTGCTCCAGGGGATTCATATAATCTCTCGTTTTTGCGAAACAATCATCGAGATTGTTTTCAGCCATCCGATTGTATTCAGTAAACGTCGCTTTCAAGGCTGACGGTTCAATATCAATCTTTTTCGCCAGTTCTTCAATGGAATGCGCCGCCACCGCCTTACCGGTTTCGATTCCTCTCTCCAAATCCTTCTCCAGACGTTCGAGCTTTGTCGAGACCGGTACAAATACTCCGAGCGATACTTCCACGCCATCGTTGATCATCTTTTCCTTGAGGCTCTCGTCAAAAATAGTGTACATCACGCCTTCATTCTGCTGGGCCAACGCATTCCCGGCAAATGGGAATTGAAATCCAATCGATTCATCGCAAAACCGCGCCCCCTTATTGTTGACCCATAAACTCGGTTGAAAAGCGGCGGCCCATAAGTGTGAATCCGGTTTTTCACCAACAACCGCAGGTATCCCCAACATGGGACCAATTCCATTAGGGTCGGCTCCAATGTCCCACGCCATTGTCATGGAATCCCCGGTTTGCCGCATATCCAAAATCGGAGTCGCCTCACACTTCACATTGCCGAAGGTTTCCACCATCTTTTTATTGTTGGCGTAACTACCGCCGGCGATAACAACAGCTTTGGCATCTACCTGAAGCGTATCTCCATTTTTTTTCCGGGCCAATAACCCGGTAATCACTCCATCGATTCCAAGGTTCAATTTTTTTACAGCGGTCTCGGTGAGAATCGTCACATTCCCTTCCTTTAGACGTTCCACCAGAGTCTGGACCAGAGCTTTGCCTCCACCCGCCATCATATGCCAGGTCCGGGGGCCGTCCGGCCACAACGTATTGACACTCTCGAATCCAACGCCATGAGCCATCAACCATGCAATGGTATCCGCCGATTTGCGTATAAATGAGCTCACAAGCCGCGGAGCCGACCTCCAGTGGGTAAACCTCATATGGGACTTGAACGCCTCCTCGGCTGTGATTTTGATATATGATTTCTTTTGAAGAGGACTCTCAACGGCGAACATCCCTTCGGCGAACAGAGAGAACCCGCCGGCAAACGGCATTTTTTCTATAAGAATCACCCGGGCTCCATTTTCCGATGCGGTCAACGCGCTGGCAAGTCCGGCGGATCCCCCACCAACCACAGCGATATCGGCTTCCAAAACGTCAGATATTGTTTCGTTTAATTGTTCCATTTCTCCCTCCATTGTTATTTATCTTATCCTAACTTACCCAATCAAAGTTGGGTTCTCCTTCAGCGATCACCTCAACTTTGCCAAACCCCACTTCTCTATTAGCAAAAAGACTGCCACAATAAAAAACGCGTCGCAGCGCGCCCTATATCGATAATTTTACCCTGCCCCGGAATGAAAGCGTCTATTGACACTGCACATAACTCTATCTTGAAATGTCCCTTTTTATTTCACTCCGCTTTCCCAAAAGCAAACAAAACCCCCGGATCCTAAACCGATCTATAAACCATGATGTAAAGATACGTTACATCTCTAAAACCACCGACACGCAAGCCATCAGACAAAATTCCAATAGGACTTCAATAAGTTGTAAAAAAAGTTTACACCTCTCACAATATGCAACAAGACCATTTCATATCAATGCTTTTGAGTTCCCGCGCTTTTTATTGTGTGTAACAATTTCTTACACTCGCTTTTCACAAAAAATCCTTTTGCAAGACAAAAACCGGAAAGAATCGCTATACTATCAAATTCTACAAAAGATCGCCTACATTGGCAGCCAAATTGCTAATTTAGTTTCAGGCAATGATAAGCCGAATATTAAGGAAATATTGATTCATTAAGGAGGGAAAAATGAAAGTATTACTAATTAACTCTAATCAGTACAAGTTGCCGGTCCCGGCAATGCCGTTCGGAGTGTGCTGCATCGCCGCAGCAGTGGAAAAAGCAGGTCACGAGGTCAATGTCCTCGACCTATGCTTTTCAAACCATTGTTCCTCCGACATCAGAAAAGGAATAGCGCAATTTCAACCGGACATCGTAGGTCTCAGCATACGAAACATCGACACCGGCGCGACATATAACACACTTTTTCTACTGGATGAAGTCAAAGAGAAAATCGTCAAACCAATCAAAAAGGCCTTTTCCGGACCTGTGGTCATCGGCGGACCGGCAGTTGGTATCAGCGGCGTCGAGATGTTGGAATACCTGGACCTGGACTACGCCATCAAAGGAGACGGCGAGATCGCCTTCACCGAGTATTTGACTCATATGGAAAAGAATCTACCGCTCAACGGGCTATCGGGTTTGATCTGGCGAAAAGATGGAAGTCTGATGGAAGACAACCCACCGGCCCGCATCAACACGCTCAATTCACTCCCATTCGCGAACCACGCGAAGTATCTGAATCTGGAAAACTATAGAAAGTACAACTCGCCGCTACAAATACAAACCAAACGGGGCTGCGCCCTGAAATGCGCCTACTGCACTTATAACATGATCGAAGGACCGCATGTGAGATTCAGGGATCCCAAACGAATCGCGGACGAAATCGAGACAATGGTAAAAGAGACGGGAATCAATCATATAGAATTCACGGACAGCACATTCAATATCCCGCTGAACCACGCCAAATCCGTACTACGGGCCATCATCGACAAGAACCTCGACCTCGAGCTCCAGACAATGGGCCTGAATCCCGGCGCCATCGATGAAGAACTGGCTCAATTAATGAAAAAAGCGAACTTCAAAGAGGCGCACGTCGGAGTCGATTCCGGCTGCAACTCAGTGCTGGAAGCGCTGAACAAGAACTTCAAGAAGGACGACGTTATCCGCGCCGGCAAATACATGAGGGAAGCGGGTATCCCGGTCATGTGGTACATTCTCACCGGAGCCCCTGGAGAGACCCAGGAAACCCTGAAGGAAACCTACGAGACATTGCAAATCGCCGCTTCAAAATGGGATCTTGTCATTGTCGGCAATGGGATCCGTCTTTATAAAAACTCTCCGATTGCAAAGCAGGTGCTGAAAAAAAATCCAAACTGCACGCACGACAACTTCTTGCATCCCGCCGCCTACTACCCGGAGAAGATCAGTCTCTCGACATTGCGGATCCTGAACAAACGGGCGGCGTTAAAGCATCCCAACTTCCTCTTTTTCGATGAAGTCCAGCGCATGCCCATGATCTTTCTCAAGATCCAGACCACATTGATGAGACTAATCGCCCCCCACAAGCCATGGTGGAAATCCTATATTTTCATGAACAGCATCAAGAAAGCCCTTGGAATCCAGGCGCTCCAGAGTTTGCTCTTCTCCCTAAAGAACCGCCAACTCTTCTCCAGACTGGAGTCAAGCGCCCCAACCAACGCATAGGGTAACGCTATTGATTAAACAATAAACGCCTGCGAGACCTAAACCCTCCCGCAGGCATTCTTCCCCCACTGCAAGATGGACAATTCGAGCCGCGCCTCCTTTTCATAAAAAGCAAAATCTGTTAAAATAGACGAATGAAAAAGCTACCGCTCGGTATCCAGACCTTCAGCAAAATGATCGAGGGCGACTATCTCTACATCGATAAAACCGAGCAGATTTACAACCTCATCACCTACAGCGGCCAGTACTATTTTTTGGCCCGCCCCCGCCGTTTCGGAAAATCCCTCCTGATTTCCACCTTGCAAGAACTCTTCTCCGGCAATCGAGCGTTGTTCGAGGGCCTCTGGATCGAAGACAAGATCGACTGGCAACCCTATCCAGTGGTTCACATCGATTTCACCGGCCTGGAATACGACACCCCCGGCACCCTCCAGCAGTCCCTAAAAAACAAACTCCAAAAAATCGCCCTCCAGTACAACATCCAATTACCCGACTCCGGCTACAAAAGCATGTTCGGCCAATTGATCGAATCCCTCGCCGCCATCACAGGCCGCCAGGCAGTCATCCTGATCGACGAATACGACAAGCCCATCATCGACCACATCAACGACAAACAGACCGCAGCCGCCAATCACAAAATCCTGGGCAATTTCTACTCCATCATCAAAAGCGTGGACCGCCACATCCGCTTCGTCCTCATCACCGGCGTATCCAAATTCTCCCGCGTCTCGATTTTCTCCGGCCTCAACAACCTCAACGACATCACCATCGACGACCGCTTCTCCACCCTCATGGGCTACACTCATCAAGAACTTCTCACTTATTTCCCCACCCATCTCCAACAACTCCAACAAAAACTGGCCATGCCCCAACCGGAACTACTCGCCACCATCAAACGCTGGTACAACGGCTACTCCTGGGACGGCGCCCATTTCCTCTACAACCCCTTCTCCATCCTCAGCCTCTTCAACAAACTCCGCTTCGGCAACTACTGGTTCGCCTCCGGCACCCCCACCTTCCTCATCGACCTCATCAAATCCAAGCGCAAAAACATCGCCGACATCGAGACCCAAATCGTGGACGAATCCCTATTCGAAAGTTTCGACATCGACCACATCGAAGTCCTCTCCCTCCTATTCCAAACCGGCTACCTCACCATCAAAAAAGTCGAATCCCTCAACGTCAAATCCCTCTACACCCTCTCCTACCCCAACCAAGAGGTAAAAGAATCCCTCCTCAAGCATCTCCTATCCACCTACACCCCCGACGAACCCGCCACCATCGGCAGCCTGGTCCTCGACCTCACCAACACCCTCCGCGCCAACGACATCGACGCCTTCCTCAAAACAATCACAGGCATATTCGCCTCCATCCCCTACCACATCTTCATCCGCGAACGGGAAGCCTACTACCACACCATCATCTACGTCATCCTCTCCCTCATCGGCGTCAACATCGACGTGGAAATCGCCACCAACCAGGGCCGCATCGACGCGGTGGTCCAGACAGACACCGACATCTACATCATAGAATTTAAACTAGGCTCCTCCCAAGAGGCCATGGACCAAATCAAATCCAAAAACTACCACCAACCCTACTCAAACTCCCCCAAACCCATCACCCTCCTGGCCATCGGCATCGACCCCAAAACCCGAAACCTCCTCCCCCACATCACACAGAGACTCACAAACTAATCCTCCCCAAAAAGCAGTCCAATCCCCTCACCAAAATCAAACAAAAAATCTCCCTCCAATTACCTCTGAGCCAACCTCTCCTTTCTCTTATTCTCCACTTCCAGTTTCCTTAAAGCATTCTCAATCACAATCTCTTGCTCTTCCATATATTCTTCCATACTTTGAATAGTCCAATCAAGCCGCCCTTCAAAACCCGGATGCATATCATCCCCTTCAAGTTTTTCGCGTAGCGTCTTTAGCTCGCCAATCGCCTCTTTCTCTCCCGAATATTCAAACCGGATGAGCATATGATCAAGAGCGCGATAAGCGGCATGGACAAACCAGGGAGTCCCTCCATCCTGATGAAGGCGGTATACTTTTTCAAGCAATTTCACATCCTTGATATTGCCAAACGCCAGCGCGGCCCCCAATCTCACATTGGCCAATCGATGCCTCAACAATTCGATTCCCGCCTCATATGGATCCAGAAGAGTAATCGTATATCCCAATTGGTGTTCCAGATATTCCTTCGGCCTCAACTCTTCGAGTTTTTCCTCCCGCTCCTTTTCTTCCGCTTCACTAAGTCCTTCCAGAGGCCTATCCCGCAATTCCCGCCATTTGCCCTTAAGTCGATCCAGAGCATCGATTTTCGGTTTCAACTTTCTGATAACTCTCGATTTGAAATCTTCTGAAATAGAATCTAGATCATGAATTTTGGCAATCTCGACCATCGTTTTAAATTGGATATTCTCATCTTCATTTTCCAGCAAATCCAAAACAAAATCTTGAATTTCTTCATTTCCATTAGAAACTGATTGAACCAGTACTTCGAGATATTCTAGACGCTCTACCAATCTCTTTTTTTTGTTTATTATTATTCTTTTAAACTGCTCAATTTCCAGAGGAGAACCTAGCCTAACCAAGGCTCTCTCAGCCGCAATTCGGATTTTTACATCCTTTGCAACCAAAAGTTTTTTCATTATTTCAATCGCTTCAATTTTCTTGGAGCCTTTTTGGGTACCAAATGCCGAGATAGTTTTTATCTTAATCGCCACATTTTTATTTTTGAGAAAATCCCTTATAATCTGATCCCCTTTTTCGGATAAACCATACTTTAAAAGGGATGCGAGTAAACAACATTCAGTGGGATCATTTTTTATTACCACTCGTTGAAGCTCATTCAATGCTTCTAAATCTCCACTGTCTAACAATAAGGTTGATGCTATAATTCTGGCTTTTTCATCTTTTTCGAGGAGCATTAACTTCAAGATCGGGATTGTTGACGATCTATCTGATAATACCAAGAACATCTCGGGAGTAAATTTGTCACACTCATTATTCTTCTTGGTTTGCGAACCAGGTATAACAGGAAAATCCCAATCGGATCGTGGGATCCCTTGATTATATAATGTTTGCAAGGATGATATGGTCCCGTCTGTATTTAAAGAAATAATTTTAAATTCATTTTTGCAAGCAGAAATAACTTTATAGGAAAGATTGGTGGCTCCAAGATTAAATAGAGATTCTGCGACAATGGAGTGCAAATCTTCATCCGAATTTTTTAATTGGGCCAAAAGTGACGGGATAGAATACGTCGATAGAACTTTACCCAAAGCCCATGCTGCTGATCGCTTAACACTGGACGGTTGATTCTCACTAAGAAAAGGTATCATAGCTGGAGCGGTATAAGAAGCCTCCAAACATCCTAATGCATAGAGTGCATATCTTCTCACATCGGGATCCTGATCTTTTAATAATGATATAAAAGAAGGGATGAAGCCAAAATCTCTATAATTGCTTAACGCTAAAGTTGATTTAAATCTGACAAAAACATCCTGATCTTCAAGAAACCGTAGAATGACTGGAATTGCTGCTTGAGAACCTATTTGACTTAAAAAATAAGCAGCATACGAACCAACACGTTTACTCTGATCCTTAAGAAGAGGTGTAAAAATGGATTCTATATCGAATGAATTAAAACCATTTAATAACTTATTACCTGATTGCTGATAATAAGTACCAGAATCATTAGGTAGAGTTGTCGAGATGGGAGAAAATGTTGGTATCACCAACTTTGCTAAGGCTGAAATAGAAACGAATCGTATCGTTTCATTTGGATGCTTGAGTAGTGGAATAAGAGCGGGAACACTATCAAGTGAGATATTTCTGTCGAAAATATCCCTATATGGATTACTGTTAAACAGAGTAAGATTCTCTTTTTTGAGTATAGATAACAATATTTGAAGAGCTTTTGGAGCATTCAATTTAAACAATGCAAAAGCGGCCTGGAATTGAACATCCTCGTCCGTATCATTTAATAATGGCATAAGAGCCGAAGCTGATTCTGGTAAGCCCATTATAGTAAGCCCTATAACTGCTGCTCTCCGAACCTCAGGATTAGGATCTCTTAACTTTTCAGTTAAAATAGGGATGATTTCTGAAAAATTAAAATTACTTAATGCCTGAACTGCAGCCAACCGTACATCACCGGCGGGATCATTAGCAAGAGCTCCCAGAGCTACAACTGATTCAGGTTCTCTGATTTCAGCAAAAAAATCTACTGCATCTTCTCTAACATCTGAAGGGAAATCTTTTAACTTTTCAATTAAAATAGGGACAATCTCTTGTAATTTTAACTTAGATGTAAACGAAACAGCAGACAAATGGACTACGCTTTTTGGGTCATTAATGAGTTCCCTTAGAACTGCAAACAGTTCCGGTGATACAGTTTCCGATAAAACTTCCACTGCGGCTGCTCGGACATCTGAATCTGAATCTTTTAACTTTTCAATTAAAATAGGAATAGTTTCCGGCAAATTAAATTTAGATAATGCTGAAACTGTAGACAAGCGGACATCGCTGTCTGGATCATTAACAAGGGCCAATAGAGGCAAAATTGATTCTGGTGATTTAATGTCAGACAAAGCCACCACCGCCGCTTTTCGAACATTTGGACTAGAATCCTTTAACTTTCCAATCAAAATAGGGATAGTATCTGAAGAAGCAACATTAGATAATGCCGAAACTGCAGACAAACGGACATCACAGTCAGGATCATTTACAAGAGCCCTGAGGACTGAAAATGAAGTGTAGGATTCATTTGATGATAATATCTCAGCTAGAATTTTGCGAGTACCAGCACTAGGGTCCTCTGCAAATATTTCTATCCACGGAGTGAATTTTTGGAAATTCATTCTTGCTAAAGCCTTAGCTGCAGAAAGCCGGAATGGATTTTGAGGATCTTGAAGGATAGAGGCAAGAATTTTCTCAACACTGGGAGAATTCATTTCAACTAACCCATGGAAGGCTAAACCTCGAATTGTTACGTCCTCATCATGCAGTAAAAGGGCGAGTTGGGGTATCGCTGATTCCAAACGTAGATTCGCCAAAACTTCAACGGATTCTAGACGAAGATTATAACCCTGGTCGTTCGACAGGTAACCTAAAATCTCAATCGCGCCATTCCTCCCATTTTTTGAAAGGGCCTTAATTATCGTCTTATGAAGCGCGGCATTCTTTCCCCGATTTTTTTGCAAATAATCATATAAAGTTTTAAAAATCCTTTCATCTTTCATCTCAGTCAACAATTCAATGACGAACTCCTTATTATTAAATGCATTTAGATATAAAGATTGTTCTGCCAAAGAAAGCGCATTTCCTATTTTCCCGAACTCAGACATTTCTTTTATTTTTTCGAGAAAAGTAAGACGATCAATAATCTCTTCGGAAGTATTGGCAGATTGAATAATGGGGTATTGGTCGAAGAGGCGGCTGGGTTCTATTTGTTTTCTTTCTATTACTGTTTCTGCTTTGAATTTTTTTAGGCCGAAAAGGTCGGGCATGGCGAGGTTTCCCCGGTAGATTTCTACTCTGTCTGAGATTCCTTGTTGGGGGCTTAGTTTGAAGTAATGGCTGGTCAGGTTGAGGGTGATGTCGGTGAGGAGGAAGGACAGTATGAAGGTGAGGATGAAGGCGCCGGACCATTTGATGGTTTTTTTTGTTCGTTCTTTGGCTTTGAATGTTTCGTTCCAGGTGGAGATGATGGTGGCGAATACGTCGTGGTAGAGTTGGTACCAGATTTTTTCTTCCCGTTTGAAGGAGCGGAGGATTCGGCATTGGCAGAGTTTTTCTAGAACACTTCTTAGTTCGTGTTCGTCTTTGCGGATGAGGTCGGCTAGTTCTTCGGCGGGGTAGGCCATTTTGGTGCCTTTGGGGGTGACCAGGTGGTCGAAGGCTTTGGAGGCGATTTGTTTTTCTTTTAGGGTGAAGTGGGTGATGATGTTTTGGAAGTAGGAATCGACGATGCCCTTGGAGCGGCCGCTAGATTTGTAGGTTTTTAGGCGGATGGTTTGGTCGGGGTCGTTTTTGTCGGTGTTCCATAGTTGGGAGCAGACGATTTGGAGGTATGGGGGTTCGATGTAATCGGAGGTTTCTTTGGATTGGTGAGTGGAGGTTTTGGCGAAGGGGGATTCGGTGGTGCGGTCCGCCAGGTCGTTGATGATTTTTTGGGGGAGGCCGTTTTCGTAGGAAAAGGCTATTATTTTTATTGGGTGAAGGATGGCTTCTTGTGCATGTTGTTTGGTGAGTTTTTCGAGGCGGAAGTAGTTTTCGAAGAGGGTGGTGGGGAGGTGGCGTTTGAAGGCGTTGAGTTCCAGGGCGAAATCTTCGCGCATGGAGATGAGGAAGACGATGGGGATGGTGCGGTCGAGGATGGCTTCGGAGAGTTGTTGGATGAAGGGATCACGTTCTTCTTTGGAGCGGTGGTAGAGGAAGAACTCTTCGAATTGGTCGAGGATGATGATGAGGGGTTTGCTGGCGAATGGGGAGCAGGATTGGAAGAATTTTTTTAAGTTGGGGGTTTCATTGGTGGGGAAGTCGAGGCTGATTTTGCCCTGCTCCTGGAGGGCCTGGGTGGTGGCTTCTTTGATGCCGTTGAAGGGGTCTCCCATCCATTCGTTGATGTAGCCTACGTCGAGGTATTCTCTGTCGGGGCGTTTGAGTTCCGGCATAACGGAGGCCTGGAGGAGGGAGCTTTTGCCCACTCCGGTGGCGGAAAACAGGAGGGTGAGTTTGTTGGCGAATAACTTATCGATCAATATGTCCCGTTCTTCATCGCGACCGAAGAAAAATTCCTGGTCCTCTTCACGGTAAGGGCGTAATCCTCTGTAGGGTTCTTGGATGATGAAGGTTTCATTCGGCATGGCGACCTCCATGTTGCATGTCTTCCCAGGCGGAACTGAATTGGTGGATGAAATGGGGAAGTTTCTCCGGGTAGAGTTTTACGTGCCGGTTTTCCCAAAAATCTTGCTGGTATTTATCCGGTTGTTCCCAAACAGCGGCGCAAAATTGACTGGATGGATACTTGCGTTTCTTTTCCAAAAATGTGTAGGCTACCAGGCGATCTTGCCAATATGACAGGTCGTAACCCAGGAAGAGAAAGGTGTTGTTGCGGAATTGGCGGATGATGTATGGGGGAATTTGTTGCTCCAGGTAGCGGGCGAAGAGGAAGAAGTCGTTTTCCACCAGGAGGCGGCGCTCATGGTCGAAGGCGTTGATAAAGCCGTAGATTTTGTATATGATCGAAGTACCCTTCTCCAGCAATCGTAGCCGCGACAGATCCTCGGAGATGCAGGGAGGTTCGGGTTCGTCTTTGTCGTGATAATGGATTTGGATTTTTCCGGCGTCGGTCTCTTCCAGGGGATTGAGAAGGTGGGTTAGGACCGCGAAGGGCTTGTTTTTTTGTCTGAGCCGGGTTTCCAGGAAATCATCGGGTGAGGCGGAAATCACCAGCATCGGGCGGTTTGCCTCCGCGATCATTTCATAGAAAGGATTATCGGCGCAATCCCGGGATACTGTATCCATTTGCTTTTGAAGCATGTCTAGAATAATGCGGCGGCTATAGCCATTATTGATGCAATATTGGGCGATCATATCGAGAGAACCGGAGAAATCGGGATAATCCATCTCCATGGCGAGATGATTGCGAAGCTCTTCTGCAAACGGGAGCTTAGAGGACCAACAACTCAAAAATTGACTGCCTAAAAAGGGGATTAACTCGCCGATTTTAAAACGTTGAGTCAAGGCTTTGAAGTAGGGCGCTTTCTTTTGCGCCGCGCTTTCAATTTCAGCGAGCCATTGGCTGGAGAATTCTTCGGCGGAAAGTTGATCGTTGAGGAACCGCTCGAAACATATGAGTTTTTTTTGGCCGCGGTTGTACTCGCCCTTTTCGATTAGACGGTTGAGTTCCGCGATTACACTGTCATAGACCTTGTGGGACTTATCGAGGAATTTCGAGTTGAATTGCTCTTTTTTCGTTTTTAAATAATTCTGGTCGCTTATTTGCTTTCTCAGACCTTTGAGGATTTTTTCGATATCCGGGAATCCCGGATCCACATCCCGGACGCTTTTGTAGACCTTGTGGGCGTCGTCGAACGCGCCTTTTTGAATGTATGTGTCCGCCAGATTTTTATGGTCTCGCATCCATTGTTCCCGGTTATCGATGTCCACATTTCTCTTCAAGACGCGACCGCCGGGGACATTCATGAATAACAGAGGGGTGGCGAAATCCCGGTCATTGTAATTGGTTTTATGGCCGATGGTGAGGCGTCCCTCCTGAACGGCGATATCGACTGGGGAGCCGTCGGTGAGATGTCTGTAGAACTGGCGGGAAAAGGTGACGGCTGTATCGTTGGTGACGGGGAATTGCATGGCGACGACTGCCGGGAGTTTCATGCGTAGCAGTTGGGAGGAGATTCCCAGTAGAGGATCTTGGGCGGATTTCGCGCCGCTGTTGCAGCAGTGGAGGATGGCGACGGTTTTTGAATGGCGGGCGAAGAGGTTGGCGAATTCATCGGCTCCAATCCAATCGGCGTGGCCTTTGTCATTGACCAGGGCCAGACGGGCTTCGGGATTTTTTTTGGAGTCGTTGAAACCGCCATGGCCGATGAAATGGAAAATATGGGGCTCTGTTCGCAACAACTCATCGATATCATGGCGACCGGCATTGGGGCCGCGACGGATGATTTGAATCCGTTCTCTGCGGGCCAATGCCATTAACTGCGCCAGAAGCGGTTTGTATTCCACCGTTCCGAGATCTTCGGGAGCGGCGATCGCCAGGGCGATGCGCAGCGGTTCTTCCACATCGAGATGGATGGGGGGGAATTCCCGCGTCAAATGGCTGAAACGGCTGAAGGAGATGTTCGGGTCAGCGGCTAGCCAGATGAGCCCCTGGTTGGAATTTCCCTTGAAATAGAGAAACTCCCAGGGGAGGGTGTTGGCTTTGGCGGTTGTCTGGGGGTCGATGTCCAATTCCAGGCGCAGGAGTCGTTTGGCATCCGTGGCTTCGGCGTAAGCATCCAGAAATTCGTTGAGGATCTTCTGGCCCATCAGGGCGTCGCAGAGCAATTGGCCCAGTTCCTTGACCTGAGATGTGGATAGTCCTCCATTCCTGGCTTCGTCGCAGAGACGGTCGATGCGATGGTAGTTCTCGCCTGAATATCCGAATCTGTCTTTGAGTTGCAGGTCTGAATCGAGACGCTCCAATTGCACGGTGTCATCGTTCAATACTTTGAGTCTGAGGGTTATCGCTTTTTCAATCATGTTTCCTTATCTGTTTCACCAATGTTTATCCGCCTGTTCATCATATAGGGGGAATTTGTCTTCCGGGCGCATGTTTTTGCCGGGGGAGAATTTCACCTGTAAGTGTTATTGTAGAAGAGTCACAATAAATTTTCAAGAGGAATAAGGACAAATAGTTCATCAGTTATCAATTTCTTCGGTGACTTGACCGGTTTTTTATTGTTTGCGATCTTGTTTGGTCCTGGAAGGTTTGGTCGGAGGATCGACGGCATCTGCCGGGGTAAAGGGTTCAGGTGGTTTTGTGTCGCAATTTGTAGTATGGGTGTCACATTTATCAGTACCGGTGACGGATTCATCTGATTTTGTTACAAATTGTTCGAACAATGTTACAAATACGTCTGGACTTGGGGTGCATTTAGGTGAATGGGTCATACATTTTTCTAATTTTGGAGCATTTACTGGTGAATCGGCGACCTAAACTGGTAAATCTGGAACATATTTTGGTGAATGCGGTATACATACCGGTGTACCCAAAACAGATTGTGATGAATTTGTAACATTTTCACTAGATTTCGGAACACATTCACTAGATTTCGAAAGACATTCAGACAGTTTTGTAACATTTTCAACTAAGAGTCCTTCGTAGTGAGGTTTTTTGTATTTGGAGCTTGGTTAGAGGTCAAGCTTGATGAATGTTTGCTCTGTTAGATCTTCGGGTTCTCCGAAGATGAGTAGGATCTCTTCTATAATTGAGAGATGTCGGGTTTAGGTTTAGGCGCGTCCACAGGGTCCACTGCCTTTTCGTCCACATTGTCCACAATGTCCGTGTTTTCTCCAAATTGCATAACGCGATATCCTCGGTTGAGTGAAAAAGGGCGGGCACAATGGCCCGCCCCTGTATATTTTTGGTTTGTTTTTTTAGTCTAATACTTGTCTTACCACGTCGATGATGGTTCCGTCCACCCATTTGATGGCGCCGATGACCTTATCGCCTAGTTTGGGTTTTTGGGGTTTGCCGTCGCAGACTTTTTCGGCTTCGTCTTTGAGTTCTTGGATGGTGCGGATGGGGAGGTTGGTGCCGCGGAGGGCGTCGTGGAGGTCCTGGCGTTTGGGGTTGATGGCGATGCCGCGTTCGGTGATGATGACGTCGATGAGCTCGCCGGGGCCGGTGACTGTGGTTACCTCGTCAACGATGACGGGGATGCGGTCGCGGAACAGGGGGACCGGGAGAACGACGGTTTTGCCGAAGAGGCAGTTTTGCCAGCCGCCGATGCCGTGCAAGAGGCGTCCGTCTGAATGGGTGACGACATTGGTGTTGAAGTTGACGTCGATCTCGGTGGCGCCCAGGATGGCGAGGTCGAGCATGGAGGCGAAGTTGCCTTTGCCGTGGTAGTTGTAGCTGGTGAAGGGACTGGTATCCTGGTGGTTAGGGTTTTCTCTCATGGAGCGCACGCCGTCGAGGTCGAAGGTCTGGCCGTCGAGGATGTAATCGGTGAGGCCTTCCTCGAGAATGTCTGTCAGGTACTTGGTGGAACCGCCGCGCATGAAGCGGGAATGAATGCCGTGTTTGCGCATGAGGTCGCGGATATAGATGGTCACTTGCAAGGAGGTGCCGCCGGCGCCGGACTGGATGGAGAATCCGTCTTTGAGGATTCCGGCTTCCATGGCGAATTGGGCGGTCAACTCGGCGATCAGTTGACGATCGGGACTGCGGGTCAATTGGGTGGTGCCGGAGATGATTTTGTTGGGGTCGCCGATGGAGTCCACTTCAACGACATAATCGACGTTGTTACCCTGGATCTGCCAGGGAATGCAAGGGAACGGCTCGATGTTGTCGGATACCACGATGACGTAATCGGCGTATTGGGAGTCGGCGAGGGCGAACCCCAACAATCCACAGGCCGCGGGGCCGCGCACGCCGTTGGCGTTACCGAAGGCGTCTGCCGCCGGAGCGGAGATGACCGCGATGTCGATGTGCACTTCGCCGTCTTGAATCGCCTGATAACGGCCGCCGTGGGAGCGCAGGATGGCGGTGCCGTTCATCTTGCCTTTGGAGCAATAGTCGCCCAGGGGGCCGTTCATACTGCCTTCGATGTGATGGATCACGCCGCTTTCCATATGGTCGATCTGTGGCGCGTGGACCGGAAACGAAGCGCTGGGAAACCAGCGTAGGTTTTTGACGCCCAATTGAGCGGCGGCTTCGAAGACCATGTTGCCCACGTAATCGCCGTTGCGCAGGTGGTGATGGGTGGAGATGGTCATACCGTCTTTGATGCCGCAGCGTTTGAGGGCCTCTTTGATGGTGGGGACCCGTTTGTCGCCGTCCATGGGGTAGTCGGCGCAGGAGCGGATGGGGGGCGCGGCTTTGCGGCCGGTGGGCTTGTATTTGCCCACTCCCTGGAAGGGGACATGCTGCTGGCCGTTGATTTCCGTCAGGACCTCGCGGCCAACGGCGTTGACTTCCACTTTATATTTACTTTTATCAATGCTCATTCTTCTCTCCAATTTTCCGCCAAAATGCCGTCCTGCAGGGCCATGTCAATGGTTCTGAGAGCTCTCTTCACCACCGGCGGATCGATCATCTTGTTGCCGAGGGAGACCACTCCCTTGCCCTCTTTTTCAGCTTTCTCAAAGGCGACGACGATCTTCTTGGCTTTTGCCACCTCTTTTTCCTCGGGGGCGAAGGCGTGATGGATCACCGCGATCTGGCGGGGATGGATACAACCTTTACCGTCGAAGCCCAGAGACTTGGCTTCCTTGACGCTGGTTTCCAATCCTTCCATATCCGAGACATCGGAGAATACGGTGTCGATGGCCTGGATGCCGGCGGCGCGGGCGGCGTTGATCAAGACGGAGCGGGCGTGGAAACTTTCGGTCCCCGCCAATGTCCGCTGGGTGCCGAGGTCGGCGGTGTAGTCTTCCAGACCGATGGCCAGTCCGACGTTCAGTTTCGAGGCGATGGCGATGGGGTAGGCGTTGACAACGCCCAACGCGCTTTCGATAATAGGCATGAGGAAGGTGTCGTGCCGGTCCTCTTTAGGGAGGCTTGCCTGGATGTCGTTTATTTTTTTCTCCACTTCCTGGATCTGCTCCGGGGTTTCCACTTTGGGGAGCAGGATCACATCCACTTTATGGGGTACGATCTCTTCGAGATCTTCGAGCCCCATGGGCAACTGGTTGATACGCACCATCCGTTCGCAGCTCATAAAATCCAGGCAGCGCAGGGTATTGCGCACCAGGACGCGGGTGGTGTCTTTGATCAACGGAGAGACGGAATCCTCCAGGTCGAGGATGAGGCCGTCGGCTTTGTGGACGCCGGCGTTCAGTTGGAGCTTCGGTTGATCGCCGGGTAAATAGAGACGGGAGCGGCGGAACCGTTCCTTTGTGGTGGGATTCACCGGGTATTTCCATTGGGGTAAAAAACGTTTGCCGTTGTCGATTCCCAACCGGCGCACTGTGGCTTCGAGCCGGGCCATGATGACATACGGCAGGGCTCCGAAATCTTCGACCGCCACATCGGCGTGCTCGATGCCGTAAAAATCCAACACCTGATGGATGAGCGCTTCGATAGACTCACCATATAATACTTTGACTTTACTTTTGAGGTTCAGGTTGATTCCTTCGCTGGAATTCAACTGTATCGAAGTCCAACAATCGGATCTGACTTTATCACCGCGATTGCCGGCTTCTGCATAGGTTTTCGCCATTTTATGTCCTCCTAAGACAGAAAACATTACAATTTTGAATTAGAGATGGATCTCGATATCCAGGCCTTCGATTTTGCGAGCGATGTAGAATGACTTGACAAACGTCAAACGACTGCTGCGGGAACGGGCGAAAACCTCGACAAAAGTGTTGCGCCAATCTTTTTTGTTCTTGTCGAAGGCCCGTTCGGACGAGGCCCGGTATCCGAATCCGGAGGTCAGGGTGACCCGCTTACTCTCTCCTTCGGGGGGAAGCGCTTCTTTCAAAACCATTTTATAGCCCTCCCCGATGGTTTTACCTGTATCCAGAAAACTGAATACACCTAACAAAAAAACATTCTTCAAGTCCTGAGCGCCGATATTGCGGACCCGGAAAGAAATTTGCGGCACCAGAATCACGCCTTTGAAATCATCGGTCTCGATTCGCTCTTTGACAACCCATTGGCTATTGATATCGAAGAACTCGATGGAGCTTTTCAATTCTTCGCCGGTGATGGATTGATCGACAACGCCGAATTTATAGAAAAGGATAAAACCGATTGTTATTATAATCAAAGAAACGGACAACCAGAATTTGGAACCGAACCGATTCGGTTCGAAGTATTCCTGGAGTACAATCTCTTTTTCTTCTGCAGCCATAGTCAACTCCATAATTGTTTTATAGGCTATTTTCACCTATTTCTACGGTTTAGTCAAGACAGCCGCCGCTTGAAAAGGTATTTACAAAACCTGCGGCTATTGATACAATGGAGGCGGATGAAAGAAGGTAACCATCGATGAATTTTTTTCTGTTTCTATTGCTATTTGTGTTCAGTATTGTATTCTACATTTTTCAGGCTAGCTTCAAGAGCTTTTCCAGGATTTCTCTAGCGGGATTTCTGGAAGACCTGGAGAACCCTCGTATCGAAGAGTTCGATTTTGTGAGTAAATACGAGATGGTGCAAAACGCGTTGCGGGCATTCTCGTTTACGTTGCAATTGGGTTTATTTATCAGCGGTTTTTTCCTGATGGAACCGACGCTGCCGGACCCGCTGTACCGTGTGCTGATCCTGATCGGGGCATTCATTTTTCTATTCAATTTTTTATTGTATTCCCTATCGTATTTCAACAAAGAGGTATTGCTCAAGCGGTTGATCTTTCTCTACCCCATCCCCTGGATCTTTTTTTACCCTTTCAACCTCATATTCGCTATATTCATGGAAAAAAATCCGGAGCAAAAGGAAAACGACCAGGACGACTTGAGCGACAAGGAATTGGAGATATTCCTGGAAGAGGGGGCCAAGGAAGGGGTATTCGAGACCGAAGACAAAGAGATGATCGAAAGCATCCTGGAATTCGGCGATACCAGGGTCAAAGAGATTATGACCCCCCGGGTGGACATGATCTATATCGATATCTACTTCACCCTCGATAATATCATCAAGACTGTCAACGAGAGGAAAAAATCACGTTATCCGGTTATATCGGAACGCATCGACAACATCGAGGGGATCGTTCTTTCCAAAGATTTATTCGACTACATTCATACAGAAAATTTCAATATTAAAGAGATATTACGACCCGCGTTTTTTATCCCAGAAACTATGAGGATACTCGAACTTCTAAAAGAACTCCAACAAATGAATCAAAAATTCGCCATTGTGGTGGATGAATTCGGCGGTGTGTCCGGCGTGGTGACAATGGAAGACATTATCGAAGAGATCGTCGGCGAGATCCAGGACGAGTACGATGAGGACATCCAACAAATTGTCAAGGAAAAGGATCACTTCATTGTCAAAGGCGACACCGATGTGTTTGAGTTGGCCGAGACCCTGGAGGTCAAAATCGAGGAAGATGAAGATTACCAGACGGTCGGGGGCTTGATCAGCTTCAAATTGGGGAAAATCCCCGACAAATTCGATAAGGTATCCATCGAAAATTACACGTTCGAGGTGTTGGAGATCGAGAAGAACCGAATTGAAAAGGTGAAAATTTATCATGAACAAAAACAATGAACGGCGCTCCGGCTATGTAGCTTTGCTGGGCAGGACCAATGTAGGAAAATCGACTTTTTTGAACGCAATCATGGAGACCAAGGTCTCCATTGTATCCAATAAACCGCAAACCACCAGGAGACAGGTCCTGGGAATCAAAACCACAGAACGTGGCCAGGTGATCTTTTTCGACTCCCCCGGCATCCATAAACCCCAATACCGGTTGAATGAGAAGATGATGAAAGATGTGCACAACTCCTTGATAGACGCGGACCTGTTACTCTATTTTGTGGATATTCAGGACAAGCGGGAGGATGAATTCGTCCTCGAGATGCTGAGATCGGTAAAAAAGCCCACATTCCTGGTGATCAACAAGATCGACATATTTAAAAAATCCAAAGCTCTACTGAAGATGGACGAGCTCAAAGATATCCACACCTGGGCGGAGATTATTCCGATTTCGGCGTTGCAGAAGATCAACATTGATTTATTGGAAGAATTGATCTTCAAGTATCTGCCGGTGGGGGAAAATTTCTTCCCGGAAGAGGAATACACCAGCCAGACGGAGCGTTTTTATATTTCGGAATTGGTGAGGGAAAAGCTTTTGAACCTCACTCGCAGCGAGTTGCCCTTCACCACCACTGTCAAAGTGGAGGAAATCAAGGACCGCGGCAATGACGTAACCTATGTCCGGGCCGAGATTTATGTGGAGAGCCAGTCCCAGAAAAAAATCGTGGTGGGCAAGCACGGCAACCTGGTCAAGCAGATCGGCGAAGAGGCGCGAAAAGACATCGAAGACTACTTCGACCAGAAGGTCTACCTCGATCTATTTGTCAAAGTGGTCCCCAATTGGAGAAACTCACCCCACGTTCTGCACGATATTTTCGATTAACCAGTGCCGCAATTACAGAAGATAATCGAGCCGCCACTACCATTCAACCGCCAATGCACCCCCAGGGCGTTGATTTTAGGCATCATCGGCTCCATTGTCATCACCACCAGTTCCCTGTATGTCTCGTTGAGAATGGGCAGCCTGCCCTGGCCCACAATATTTGTGGCCATACTTTCGATGGCGATTCTAAAAATGTTGAAAAACACCAATGTCAACGAGATAAATGTCGCCCATACCGCCATGTCCGCGGGAGGCATGGTGGCCGGAGGCGTGGCTTTCACCATTCCCGGTATCTGGATCCTATACCCTGAAGCCAATGTCGGGGTTTTGCCCCTGCTTGGAGTCACTCTGGCGGGAACCCTCCTTGGAGTACTGTTTACCGCGTCGTTGCGATTGTTTTTCATCGAGAAGGAGCAGCTTCCCTTCCCCATCGGTATGGCGGCGGCCCAAACAGTGAAGACCGGCGATAAGGGCGGCAAAAAAGCGGGCGCATTGTTCGCGTCGCTAGGAGTCACCGCTCTGTTGGTGGCGTTGAGGGACGGCATCAAACTCTTCCCCGGCGCTGTGGCGGGATTCTGGTTCTCGCCGATGGCGGTGGCTATCGGCTACATCATCGGCCCCCTCTACACCGGAGTCTGGTTTCTTGGGGCAGTACTGGCGAACAAGGTGATGGTGCCCCTGGGGCTTTCCAATCAATGGTTCGCCGGCCCGGAGGCGGCGACCGCCTTCAAGAACAGTCTGGGCATCGGCCTCATGATCGGAACCGGCATCGGCATTCTGGTGAAGGGAATCCTCCGCAAAGCCCGCGAGATTTACGGCCCCATGCTGAAACACAGAGACGGCGGAGACAAGCGCTTTATCGCCTGGTCCATCATCATGGCGGGGCTGGCCTTTGGTTTTACCATTGTCACCGGCATCGGTGTGTGGGCCGGCTTGTTGACAATTTTGGGAGTTTGGATCACCACAGCGATGGCGGCTTCCATCACGGGACAGACAGGCATCAATCCAATGGAGATATTCGGCATCCTGGTATTGTTGGCGGTGCGGGCCCTGCTTCATATCGGCGCCATCGAAGCCTTCATGGTGGCGGGAATCGTGGCGGTGGCTTGCGGTCTGACCGGCGATGTGTTGAACGATTTCAAATCGGGACATATCCTCAAAACCGACCCCCGCGCCCAATTGATCGCCGAGGCCACCGGCGGTATTGTAGGAGCCATTGTATCTGTGTTTGTCCTATTCGCCATGTACAAAGCCTTCGGCGCATTCGGCCCCGGTAGCCAATTGATCGCCCCCCAGGCCTACGCGGTATCCACCATGATCAGCGGCCTCCCCCATTTGCCGGCATTCGCAATCGGACTGGCAATCGGTTTCGTCCTTTATATCTTCAACGTCCCCGGCATGACACTAGGCCTCGGCGTGTTCCTCCCTATGACAATTTCCGCCACAGTCTTCCTCGGCGGCCTCACAAGCTTTATCATCAAAAAACTCTCCCCAAAATCCACAGCGGACGGAACCCCCGCCATCATCGCCGCCGGCGCCCTCGGAGGCGAAGGTATCACCGGCGTCACCATCGCCATCATCAAAGTCTTCACCATTAGTTGAAGAGATAACCCTGGGGTTATGTGATGTAACTCCGGGCGAATATTTTTTCTCTCCACTAAACGAGTAATCCCTCAAAACCCTTACCAAATATTTCTTTCCACTTTTGGAACCGGTTGGCATTCCTCTTGCCACCTAATAAGTATCTTCCTGGGGAGCCTTGCGGGGGAAAGGCGATTCTAGTTTTTAGGGGAGAGAAAAATGAAAATCACAACATTTTTGTACGTGATTAGTCTATTCATTGGAATAGGGATGTTCAGCCACCCCGCGATGGCTCAAGAGGTTGAAGAGTTACCGGTGGGATTCGACGGAGCGGCGATTTTTGAAGTCGATCTCGACACAGCGTTTCAAAACATGCACGCTTACTCCGAGTATCTGTACAACGCCAGTAAAATCACACAAATCTACCCTCCGGGATCTTCACCCGAATACATTGAAAATCCGGCTCTCCATTGGGGCGCCGGGTCATGGGGAAGAGGCTATTTTTCCCGCTACATCGACCTGTACCAATACAATGGAGAGATAAATAAATATCCCGATTGGTGGGCAACCCAACCGGGAGACTATTGGATGGGGTCACATCCGCTGATTCGCCAGATATCGCGACGCATTTGCGCCTACATCCACAAATACCGCGCCGGCGGCGACAGTCTACAATCATTGTATCTGACCCGGATCATCGAAGCGTTGGCTTACGTTTTATGCCAACAATACCTGAATGAAGGGAGCGCCTATTACGGTTCCTATATAATGTGGGGCGGTAGACCGGACCAATCGACTCCAAACCTTGACGACGACCATACCGGCATCGCCCTGACTTACCCGGACGAATACGAAACCGCCTGCGCCCTGGCGTCATTGGCCGAGGGTTATATGTTCCTGGTGGAAATCGAATATGAGGATGATGGTTTTTTGCAGCAGCTTTTCACCGCTGTGGCGCGGGCCGCCGATTGGCTGACGGTTCACTCGATCAAGTATGACGAATACCCGGAAAATCCGTTGTCAAACTACACTGGAGAGATCAAGCAGGTCAACAACTTCAAGGCGTTTGCCGCCACCGGTCTGATCCACGCTTACCGGGCAACCGGTAGGCAACGCTACCTCAACCGCGGTCTGGATATATTCGAACGCTGCATCGACGGCCGGCAATTGGAACCGGACGACGGCGCCTGGACCTATCCTCCGCGGGCGGAATTCCATGATACCTACCCATACTACATCGGGATCATCCTCAGGGCGCTGGTGGATATGAGCGAGGCCTTGCCGCAGCAGTACGGCCCACACGCCAAATCCATCGATGCCTGGGATAACCTCAGAGATCGCGCCATAAACACCATCAACCACTTCTTGCTTCCGGGCCTGGCCTATCCGGCGGGGCACGGCTCGGCGTATTTGCCGCGATTGTTGCCGGACGGGCAGGTGCTTCAGTATGTGGAACAATACAATCTCGGCGCCAGCTATCAATCGGTGGCGTATCAATTGGCGGACGGGCTCACCAAATTGATCAGATCCCGGATGTTCGCCACTTTTTCAGCCGGCGACCGGGAGAGAATCACCAGTCTCAGAGATGGGGTTTTGCGGCCAATGGTGAACAGGAACCTCGAAAAGATAGACATTCATCCGGACATCGTGATGCAGAGCGCCGCCCTGTACAAAGACCAGGCAGCGCTCGAGAGTCCAGCCTTCAGAGATGGAATCCTGGGATATAGTCGGCAGGGAGACGGCTACGACACCAACATGATAGACCTGTTCAAACCCGGTTCGCCACCTCCACCGCCGGACCACCGCGGCTACTCGTCATCCGGCTTCGAATTCACATTGCTCGCCACCGGAGACTTTGACGGCGATCGTAAGGACGAATTCGCGTTGTACCGGGCAATTGACGGATTGGTGGCGATCTACAATCCGGGGCATGAGATCTACAATGGCAGCGCTCCGGCCATCGCCGGTTACATCAGCACCGGGGTCACCAACTTCGACGCCATGTCGGCCATTGACTTCGACGATGACGGCTTCGACGAGATTGTCTTCTACAGCAAGCAAGGAGGAGGTACTCCTTCCACCGACAACCGCATCAGCGTCTACAAAATCGGTTCCCATATCCATACCGGCTACTCCACCTCCACTCTGACATTCGATTTGATGACCACCGGCGATTTCGACATGGACGGGAAAGAAGAAATCGCTCTTTACCGGAAAAGCGACACAAAAATCGTCATTTACAATCCCGGCTATTCCAGTTATGAATCGAGCGGTCCCTCATTCGCTCTATCCTTCAATTCCAACATCAACAATTTCGACAATATGGACGCCATCGATTACGACCTGGACGGTTTCGACGACCTGATTCTCTACAGCAAGCAAGGAGGCGGCGCCCCCGCCACCGACAACATGGTGAAAATCTTTTACAGACAGGCTTCCACCCTCAAATCCCATACCGGATATTCCAATTCCGGCGTCTTTTTCGACGCCATGATGACCGGCGACTTCGACAACGACGGAAAAGAGGAGTTCGCCCTCTACCGCGCCTACGACGGCTCGATCTGCATCTACAACCCCGGACACACCGAATACAACGGCATCGCTCCCGCCGGCGCCGGTTCCATCCAAACCCAAATCTCCAACTTCGACCTACTAGCCCCCATCGAGGGCTACTTCGCCACTCAATAAAATCTCCCACCAGTCCCAAGGCGGGGCAACCAAACGCCCCGCCTACTCGGTACGCAACGACCAGTATAAGTAGGTTGTGAATGATGCGTTCGAGAGAGTCTCATTTTTGGTTCTTGTCATTTGGGGGGATTTCTTTTATAATCTCCCTTATACAAGGAGTTGACATTGCCGAAAAGCAAATTGTTTGACCAATTGGAAGACAATATCGTCCTCTTCGATGGAGCGATGGGAACGATGCTCTATGCGCGGGGGATTTATATAAACCGCTGTTATGAAGAATTGAATCTGTCCAGACCGGATCTGGTGAAAGAGATCCACGACGCTTACATCAACGCCGGAGCCGACGTGATCGAGACCAATACCTTCGGCGCCAACTTCCATAAGCTGAAAAAGTATGGACACGCCGATAAATTGGAAGAGATCAATCTGGCGGGCGCGAAACTAGCCCGTGAGGCGGCCGGGGACGACGCTCTGGTGTCAGGCTCCATGGGGCCTTTGGGAATCAGGATCGAACCCTATGGTCCCACCTCTGTGGAAGAGGCGCGGGAATGCTTCAAAGTACAGGCCGAAGTTTTGCTGGAAGGGGGCGTCGATCTATTCGCCCTCGAAACCTTTTCGGATCTCAGCGAAATCAAACAGGCGATTCTGGCCATTCGCCAATTGACCGACAAACCCATCATCGCCTCCATGACCATCGGCAGCGATGGAAACTCGCTGTACGGAACATCTCCGGAAGTTTTCACCAAACGGCTGGACGAATGGGACGCGGATGTCATCGGCATCAATTGCAGCGTCGGCCCCCCGGTCATGATGGAGGCTCTCGAAAAGATGGTTCAGGTGACGAGCAAACCGATTTGCATCATGCCCAACGCCGGCGTACCGCGGGTGGTGGAAGGCCGCAATCTGTATCTGGCCTCCGGCGAATACATGGCGGAGTACGCCCGCCGCTTCATTCAAGCGGGAGCGAAAATCGTCGGCGGCTGTTGCGGAACCACCCCCGAATACATCAAAGCCATGCACAACGCCATCCGCTCCATCATCCCCCGCCAACACACTGTCATCACCCCTACCCCCGACCTACAATCGGAACAGGCGACTCCTATTCCAATGGCGGAAAAATCGATATTGGGCAAAAAAATCGCCGAAGGGACATTCGTCACCTCCGTCGAAATCGTCCCTCCCCGCGGCAATGATCCGACAAAAGTTCTGGATTCAATTCGTTTGTTGAAAGAGGCCGACATCGATATGGTGAACGTACCGGACGGTCCCAGGGCCATGAGCCGGATGGGGGCCCAGCATCTCGGTCTTCTAATCAAACAACAAATCGGAATCGAGCCGGTGCTTCACTATACCTGCCGGGACCGCAATCTCCTGGGCATGATGTCCGACATGCTGGGGCTCGATGCCCTGGGCATCAAAAACCTGCTGATCATCACCGGCGATCCGCCGAAAATGGGAGACTACCCCGACGCCACAGCGGTCTTCGATGTTGACTCCATCGGCCTCATGAACATGGTGAACAATCTGAATCACGGTCTCGACTTAGGCGGCAACTATATCGGCTCTCAAACTGGATATGTCCTGGGAGTAGGAGCCAACCCAGGAGCCATCGACTTGAAGCGGGAAATCAGCCGCTTCGAATGGAAGGTCAAAGCGGGCGCTGAATACGCAATCACCCAGCCCATCTTCGACCTGGACATCCTGCTCGCTTTCCTGGACAAAATTAAACATGTGAAAATCCCCATCATCGCCGGCATCTGGCCGTTGGTGAGCCTGCGCAACGCTGAGTTCATGAATAGCGACGTACCCGGCGCGTCGGTGCCGGATCATATCATGGAAAGGATGCGCGCCGCCAAAACCAAGGAAGATGCGTTGAAGGAAGGTATCCAAATTGCCCGCGAGTCGGTTCTGCAAATTAGAGACTATGTTCAGGGCATCCAGGTTTCCGCCCCCTTCGGCAAAGTCAAACATGCCCTCGAGGTCCTTTCGGTACTGGATAAACAGGGATAAAACAACCGGTTTGCAGACTGATTTCGGCCGGTCTAAAATTTATAATTTTTGTAACAATATCCCCTGAAGTCCAAACCCACCAACGTTTTCCACTTGACTAAACTGGAAAAATAGGGCAGAATTAGAGTTTAAAAATTAGTGGAGTAAAAAAATGGCAAAAGGAAACAACGACAATTTGAAAGCAAAATGGAAAGACACACTGAACTTACCGAAAACACAATTCCCGATGAAAGCGCAACTCAACATCAAAGAACCGCAAATTTTGAAACATTGGGAAGAAACCGACATATACAAACGAATTATGAACATTCGCAGCGACGCTCCCAAATATATTTTGCACGACGGCCCCCCTTATGCCAATGGGAACATTCACCTGGGACACGCGTTAAATAAAATTTTGAAGGATTTTATCGTCAAAACCAAATCCATGGAGGGATTCCTGGCGCCGTATGTCCCGGGTTGGGACTGCCACGGTCTGCCGATCGAACACAAAGTGGACCAAAATCTAGGCGACAAAAAGAAAGATATGCCGGTCCTCAAAATTCGTTACAAATGCCGGGATTACGCTGAAAAATTTCTCGATATCCAACGGGAAGAATTTAAACGGCTGGGAGTCTTCGGCGATTGGAACAATCCATACAAAACAATCGACCCCCGTTACGAGTCGTCCATCATCGAATTCTTCAAATCCTTCGTAAAAAACGGCAACGTATACCGTAAAAAGCGGCCGGTCTATTGGTGCGCCTCATGCCAGACGGCGTTGGCGGAAGCGGAAGTCGAATACGCCGATCACGTGTCGCCGTCGATTTATGTGAAGTTTTTATTGAAAGACAAACCGGAATTTTTAAAAGAATACAACGATAAAGAGATCTTCGTACTGATCTGGACCACCACTCCCTGGACAATCCCCGCCAACCTGGCAATCGCCGTCCATGCGGAATTCAACTACTCCCTCTTCGAATTGAACGGCGAACTCTACATCGCCGCCACCCAATTGATCCCCACCATCGCCGAATTGGTGAAAGGGGAAGCCAAAAAGATCAAAGAATTCAAAGGAAGCGACCTGGAAGGTTTGAACGCCCAGCACCCGCTGTACGACCGGAACTCCCTCATCATCAACACCGATTACGTGGTTCTGGACCAGGGAACCGGTTGCGTCCACACCGCCCCCGGCCATGGTGAAGAGGACTATGTGGCGGGCCTGGCCCACAATCTGGAAATCTATTCGCCCGTAGGCCCCGGCGGCGTGTTCGACGAATCCGCCGGCAAATACAAAGGGCAACATGTTTTCAAAGCCAACCCGGTGATCACCGAGGACCTCAAAGACCTCAACCGTTTATTGTATTCGACCCCTTACAATCACTCGTACCCCCATTGCTGGCGCTGCAAAAAACCGATCATCTACCGGGCCACCGAGCAATGGTTCATCTCCATGGACGCCGGCAAGTTGCGGGAAAAGGCCAGAGCCGCCATCAAAGATGTCAACTGGCTCCCCCCCTGGGGCGAAGACCGAATCTCCAATATGGTGGAGAACCGCCCCGACTGGTGCATCTCCCGTCAACGGGACTGGGGTGTTCCGATTCCGGTCTTTTATTGCGAAAGTTGCGGAGAACCGCTTCTGAATGAAGAGGTCGTCGAAAAAGTACAGGAAACATTCAAAAACCATGGTTCCGACTCCTGGTATAAATTGGAGGCCTCGGAATTGGTTCCCGAAGGCAGCACATGCGGCAGTTGCGGAAAAGATAAATTCATCAAAGGTCGAGACATTCTGGATGTCTGGTTCGAATCCGGTTCCTCTTTCGGACTCCTGGAAAAAATCGAACGGCACCAATTCCCCGCCGACATGTACATCGAAGGGGGCGACCAGTATCGCGGTTGGTTCCAGTCTTCCCTATTGGTAGGAATCAGCGCCAGGGAAACCTCCCCATACAAAACCTGTATCACTCATGGATGGGCGTTGGACCATGAAGGACGCGCCATGTCCAAATCAATGGGCAATGTCATCAAACCGCAGACCATCATCGAACAAAAAGGCGCCGAAGTGCTCCGCCTCTGGATCGCCATGGTGAACTACCGGGAAGACATCCGCCTGGGCAATGAAATCCTGTCGAGAGTCACCGAATCGTACCGCAAGCTGAGAAACACCTGGCGCTTCATGTTGGGCGTACTGGCGGACTTCGATCCCACGAAACACATGGCGGCGGATAAAGATCTCCGGGAAGTGGACCGCTACATCCTTTACAAACTACAGCAGGTAAAGCAAAAAGTCTTCAAATCCTACAATGACTACGACTACCACATCATCTTTCATACATTCTCGAATTTCTTCATCAACGACTTGAGTTCTTTTTATCTCAATTTCACCAAAGACAACCTCTATTGCAACGGCACAAATTCGACTGCGCGCCGCGCCGCCCAAACCGCGATTTACAAACTCCTCACCGAAACCCTGCTCATGATGGCCCCGATCCTCTCCTTCACCACCGAAGAAGCCTGGGAACATGTACCCCCGTTCGACGGCAAATTGGATTCGGTTCATCTCCATACCTTCCCTGAAGTGGAGGAAAAATATCTCTCCAAAATCGACGAAAAGAACTGGGAAACCCTCCTGGCGATCCGGGAAAACATCTTGAAAGGAATTGAAGCGGCACGGAACAATAAAACCATCGGCGACTCACTCGAAGCCCACGTAAAATTAGTCATGGGCGACACTCTCTTTCCTGTAATCGAAGCGAACCGCAACCTATTGAAAGAGATCCTGGTGGTCTCGGCTATCGACGTAAGCAAAGGTGAAAACGAGAGTATTTCAATCGAAAAAACAACCGGCAATAAATGCCCCAGGTGCTGGAATTGGTTTATGGAAGATACCTCCGGCAACGAACATCCCGAGCTTTGTCCCCGTTGTTCCGATGTGGCCATGGAGTTAGACATTGACACTAACGAATAAAAAAACATTCATTTTTTTCACTTTTTTTATAATTATAGCGGACCAGGTTTCGAAGTATTTAATCAAAACGAACCTGTCCCTTTATAAGAGCGTACCGGTGCTGGGGGATTTTTTCCAGATTATCCACGTTCAAAACCGGGGGGCGATCTGGGGAATATTTTCCGGTACATCAGATTGGTTGATGCAGAAAATCATCACCGGGTTTTCAATCGTAGCCCTGGGCATCGTGATCTATTTCTTCTTGAAATTAAAAGACGAATGCCGGTTGGAACTCCTCTCATTGTCATTTATCACCGGAGGAGCGGTCGGCAATATCATCGATCGCCTGGCTCAGGGCTTTGTAGTTGATTTCCTGGATTTTCAAATTATCGGATATCATTGGCCCACCTTCAATATCGCCGACAGTTTTATTTCTGTCGGCGTATGTCTCATGATCATATCTGTCTGGAAGGGCAAATGCCCATCAATTTAGTTCAATAGGAGGAAGAGATGTTACCGGTTCTCGTAAAGCTTGGACCCATTACAATACACACCTATGGATTTCTGTTCGCCACCGGCGTTTTGATGGCGATACTTTTAACCTTGCACCTATCGAAGAAACGCGGTCTGGATACCAAAGTGATCGCGGATTTTGTATTTATCACTATCCTGATCGGATTGTTAGGCGCCAAAATATTTTTGTTTGTCACTGAAATCAGACATTACGTGAAATACCCGGGTGAAATAAAATATTTATTGACTTCCGGCGGCACCTTTTACGGCGGGCTTATCTTTGGAGCGTTATTTGCTGTATGGTACATCCGCAAGCACAAACTGAACTACAGAATTTTGGGCGATATCGCCGGTCCAGCGATCGCGCTGGCGCATTTTTTCGGAAGATTGGGCTGTTTTGCAGCCGGATGCTGCCATGGAAGGCCCGCTCCGGATTTTTTCCTGGGAGTGACATACAGCAGCGCCTACGCCCATCAACATACAGGGGTTCCGCTAAATATCAGCCTCTACCCCACCCAATTGGTGGAAGCGATACTGAATTTGTTGAACTTTATCATCCTCATCACCCTCTACAAATTCAAAAAGAAACGGTTTGACGGCCAGATTTTCATCATCTATGTGCTCAACTATTCGATTATCCGCTTCTTTGTTGAGTTTTTCAGAGGCGACCACGACCGCGGTTATATTTTCGGCGGCATGGACCATCCGTTCAGCAGCCTATCCGCGCCTCAACTGATTAGCATCATCGGAATTTTTGTGTCGATTATCCTATACAAAACATTTAAGAGAAAAGGTGAACAACAAAACTCATGAATTCAAGCTCAAAGCGAAAAAAGATTATCAAAGGATCGATCTTTTTTTAGCTGAGCACCTGGAATCCTATTCCAGATCGCAGGTGGAGAAATTAATCCGCACAGGACTTGTCTCGATGAATCAAACTGTGGTAAAACGGAAAAATATTCGGATCGCCGCCGGGGATATCATCGAGGTCACGGTTTTAGAGGAGACCACCTTAAAACCAGCGCCCTCTTCCGCTGATCTACCGGAATTGCATAAACTCTATGAGGACGAGCGCCTCGTCATCATCAACAAACCCACAGGGATATCGGTGCATCCCGGCGCCGGAGAGCAGAAAACAACAATCCTGGATATCTTCCGCTCATTGTACCCACAAATCGATAACATCCCGGATACCGACCGTCCCGGCATTGTTCACCGTCTGGACAAAGAGACCTCGGGTGTGTTGATCCTTGCAAAAGATGAGATCACGATGAAGCGGATGCAAAAAAAATTCAAACGACGGGAAGTCAGGAAAACCTATCTGGCATTTGTACGGGGAAAATTGCGATATATGAACGGAACGATTGACATACCAATCGCCCGCAACCCAAAACACCGAAAAAAATTCATGACCGTACCCTACGAATATTACGAAAACGCCAGAGAGGCAAGCACTGATTTTTCCCTTATTCGCGCATTCGATGAATTCTCGTTCGTACGGTTGAATCCCCATACAGGAAGAACTCACCAACTGAGAGTCCACCTGGCCCATTTCGGCAACCCTATTCTTGGAGACCTTGTTTACGGAAAAGGAGCGAAATTCAAGCGTTTAGCCCTTCATGCCTATAGCATAGAATTCGAGCATCCCTGGACTGAACAGACATTAATTGCACGTTCCCCGCTTCCATTGGTTTTTCGACAACATATGCAAGCGGTTCTGAAGGCGGCCAAACAATATTGAACGTAGGAATAAAATAGGTTATAATCAAAAAAAATGAAAAGGACAATTATATTAACCATCATCACCGTAGCGCTTCTTGGAGCGGCATGTTCCAGGAATTCTGACGAAAACCAGACGCCTTCAAGTCAAAAAACCGTCGATACTCCGCATCCTGCAACAAACCGGGACATTATTTTGCAGATCAACGGCCAGTCATTCACCAACGACGATTTCAAAAAGTTCTTCGAATTCAGGTATCCTGATATATCTAAGGATTCAGCATCCGACACCTTGCTATCCCGGATTTTCGACTTATATGTGGAAAACCGTTTACTTGTATACAAAGCGTCCCAAGAAAGTCTGACAATAGAAGAAAACGAACGAAATGAGTTTTTGCAAAAGCTGAATATAAAAAATGGATCTGTAAATACAGTATTACTGGACGATTTGATAAAGGCGCAAAAATATCTATATTTTAACGCGTACAACGATATTTCCATTAAAGATAGTGAAATTGAGCACTATTACATGGCTCACCCGGATGAATTCAAGCGTAGCGAAGAGGTTGAACTCTATCAAATTCTGGTGAAAGACCGAGAAAAGGCCATTGAAATTCGCGGCTCACTCATCAACGCCCCGTCGAAATTCGAAGAAATCGCCAACAAGGAATCAATATCACCGGAAGCCAAAGATAACGGTTTGATGGGAAACTTTGAAAAAGGTACTTTACCCCAAGAAATGGAAGATGTCGTGTTCTCGTTGAATCTGAATGAAATTAGCCCCATTGTCGAGTCTCCCTATGGGTTTCATATTTTTAAAGTGAAAAGGAAAAAGAAAGGAAGGCAGCTCTATTTTGAAGCGACAAAAGAAGAAATTAAAGAGAGGATCTTATCAGAAAAGTTGAGACGCGCCTACCGGGATCTTCTCGACGCCATAAAAAAAGAGGTACAAATCAATATTCTCAACCAGAATTTAACCTTTAAATACAGCGGTGAGAAAGGAGAAATTAACAATGATACAGAAGACCAGACTATTAGTTCTAATTATCTTTATAACACTGTTTTCCAGCATTAGTGTCGCGGAAGTTGTCGAGGAAGTCGTCGCGGTTGTAAACGACGAAATCATCACATATTCTGAGATCATGAACGCCCAGACCCAGTGGATTCAGGAATATAAATCAAAAATGAGCGGGGAAGAGCTTGAAACCGCTATCAAAGAAATGAAAAAAAACCTCCTGAAAAATTTGATCGACCGGAAAGTCATCATCTCCAAAGCGAAACAAAAAAACTATGACCTGGCAAACGATGTCGAGGTCATGTTAAGAGATATTAAAAAACAAAACAGCATCAATTCCGATGAAGAATTGATTCGCGCCCTTCAAACAGAGGGAATCTCTCTAGATGAATACAAAGAGGAACTCAAAACCAACCGCATGCAGCAACGATTCGTGGGCGAAGAAATCGGAACCAAAATTTCTGTGGATAATTCTGAAATCATGGAATACTACAAGCAACACATTGATGAATTCACCAAACCACCGGAGATCTCGCTGAACTGCATTTTCCTCAGCCAGAGCAATTATAAAAACACAGAAGAAATGGAACAGAAAGCCAGTGAAATTTCTTCCGAGCTCAACGATGACAATTTCATTGAATTGGCGACTAAATACTCGGAAATTGGATCTGAAGACAACAAAGCTTTCCTGGGACAATATAAACAAGGGGAATTGGACAAAAAAATTGAAGACGCCGGTTTTGCTCTGGAAAAAGGCAAGCATTCCGACTGGATCAAGACAGACACTGGTTGGTATTTACTGCAATTGATTGAAAAAAGCGAAGCCACATTGGTTGAATACAAAAAGGTGAGCGAAAAAATCAGCGCTGTCATCCAGAACGGAAAATATCAGGTGGAATTTAAAAAGCTCGTCGAGCGTTTGAAAAAAGATAGTTTCATTAAAATATACAGAGAAGATCTGTTTTAAGAAAAAAACAATCTAAGCCCTAAATGCTTCCCGAGTACTTAACAAGCGTTTAGGGCTTGAATTTTTTTATTTTAGAGATGGACAAAGATACCGGCGGTAAAGCGGGTGCGGTTATAATCGGGGTAATTGTAAAAGCGGATATCTCCTCTTAGTGAAACCAAATACATGAGATGAACATGGGCCCCAACTCCAAAAAAAGTGAAATTATTATATTGGCTAAATTGAAAAGAAAAGGATTCAAATTCCGATCCTGCGCCAACAATAGCGTAAGGCGAAAAAATCCCGAGTCTAGGACGGAACTTGATACCGCCGGATAACATTTTGTATCCTGAATTTCCCAGCTTCACTCCCTCAATTTCCAATTTCACCATAGGAATAAGAAATCCACTCCCCATAGAAAGCCCATAAACAGTGTTTGAGGGATTACTCTGAGTACCTCCGATCAACCCAAGTTCAAAGGAATGCACGGAAAGAGAACATATGCTCAAAAAAACCAAAAATACTATAGGTTTAAATACTCTAATCTTCATTTTTGCACCCTTACTCCCTGGAACAATGGCCTGCCAAAATAATCCATTGCCATTCCCTGAATCCTGCGCTTAATAAATAGAGATATTTTTTTTTGGGATATGGGCAATAAAAAACCGTCGTTTATGATTTTGTCGATTATTTTGGCAATCTGATCCATCAAAAGCTCTTCATTGTTCAGATTTTTTATTTCATTCAACTCTTCCATGAGCTTTAGATATTTTTCGTTAAACCGGGAGAAGGTCATTTCCCGGATCACCTTGCTAATTTTATTTTCGATAGGAGTGCGACGGCTGAAAACCTTCTCAAGCAAGAGATATTTGATAGAATCGTTTTCTATGAAATTTGTCAATTGATCCTGGCCGATATACACCGTTTCGATCGGGACGCCCTTCTTTTGCAAATATGCGCCGAAGCTGGCTTCGATGTCTTTTAGAGAAGAAAGAATATAGAGATTTATTTTGGAATATTTTAAAATCGAACGCATTCTCCGGGAAGGGATCGGCTTAATATCAATGGAAACCGGGGATTCATCGTCAGAGGTGAGAGAATTCAGAGATACATGCCCGTCGCCGGAAAAGTATTGCTTCAAAAGGGAAAATAGCGCCATACGGGTGTTCTGCCCAACCCGGTCCCCGGGGAAACTTAGATAAATGTTTTGATAAATCCCCGCGTTCAGCTCCTGAAACTGGTCGCCATTAAAACTGCCGGGATTGCCCAAAAAGATATCCGGGTACGGCTGGCTGAAAAAAACAACCTTAATAGAATCGAGATACGTTCTCCCTCCGGGGTAATACAGATTGGGAGCGAGTAGGATATGTTCGCCCTTGACCCATTCAACAGGATAGAATAGCCCGCTAAACATGACTTCTTCACCTAATAACACAAGTTCTGGAGCGGCAAGGAAGGAAACGATATTAGGCCGGTCGTAACTCAATTCCAGATACAACGTCGCGTTCTCGACGCGAATATTCTTGATAATTTTGGCCAGGTTTTTGGAGGACAGATAATTCTGCCCTAAAAACCGCTGAATTGAATTCTTGACGCTCTCAATCTCCACAGCCGTTCCATTCGAAAAGCTAAGATTTTCTTTTAATTCCAGCTTTAGCGCTCTGGCGGTCTTATCATAACGATAACTCTTGAACAAATTCGTCCAGATATCTCCATTTGGATTCATGTAAAACAAATTCTCATATATCAACGAATAAAAAATCAGGTTTGAATAATTGGAGGGATTGGAAGCGAACGACACCGGCTCGTTCAAACGGATAGACGCTTGGCCGCCATAATTCACTTTAATGGCGAATACCAGGCTTAACGCAATGAGTATCAGAGCAATCTTTTCAATGTGTTTCATTGGTCGCCCCCTCCTGTTTGGTTGCCGGAACCTGCGGTTCCAGTTCATTCTTTTTCCAGAACTGCAGCTTGTAATCCGGGCGGTAAGGTAGCGGCTTCTCCAGGTAAATCCAGAAGCCATCGGCTGATTTCCAGGTCCCGCTGGAAATAAATATAATCGAACCGTCAACACTCTTCTCATAGACAAATTGCCGCGATGTTTTATCGATTTTATAGAAGAATAATTTATCCAGGTCTTTGGACTCTGAAAAATCACTGATCGCGACCCATTCATCCTTCAAGGCGGCAAGCGCAGACCCACGGCGCGTGACATCGGTGGCGGCGGGTTCAAAATCAGATCCCAGGAATTGATAATTAAAGTCCCTGTCCACTATATGAACCGCGCCCAATTGATTTCCGGAGATAGAAAAATCAATGGCATAATGAGGGAAAATTTGTTTTTCGTATTGCCGCTGCGACATTAACCGACCATCTTTGAAAGGAGCGACAACGATTTTGTCCTGAAAATAGTTCTTGCCTAATTCATACCGAACGCCTAACAAGAATACCTCTTGATTGATCATGGCCAGACGTATAGGAACGAAGTCGGCCTCCGCCAATTCCTGCCACTGCAATTCCTCGAACAAAAACATCTTCGACCGGGGTGAGAAATTGGTACCGGCGGCAAGATAGCCGGCGTTGTCGTGAAATGTCACGAAGAGTTTGCCTTCGGGTTTAATCGCCGGGTAATAAGGACGGCCCCAATCGAGATCTACAGACAATAGCTTTGTCAATTTGTTTTGAATGATGCCGAATACATCAATTTTATGGGGGTACAGGAAGTAATACCGTTCATCCCCTTGAAGATCTTTCACGCTTTTAAAATCAAGCAATTGGGAATCCACATCGATTTCCGTCATCCTCGTGAATCCAAGCTCCCGGAATCCATAGGAATGGGTATTGAGGATCTCCATTTCACCTTTGGAAACGACTTCTTCCGCATATTTCAACCCGATGATACGGTCCTGAATCCTGGAAAACACAACCGCGCCGGCTCCAATTTTGTCACCATTACGGATGAGTTTAAGATACACCGGAAATTGAACATCCCCGGCGGCGGATTCGTTAAACACAGCATTCCCATTTTGGAAATTGATCATCAGATCTACAAATTGAAGTTCCGTTCGCTGTTCCAGTTTCGAAACCAATAATTGGTAAAACTTTACAGCCGATTGATCGGTTAAATCGGAAAAATTCTCAAAACGAACGATACTCGCTTTTTTTTGACGGGCTTCTTTTAGACTCTCTCCGATAGCGCCCGCAATTTTTCCGGTTAACCGGTCAATCCCATCCCCAAATACCGAATTGAATATGCACAAAACGACCACTAAAAAAACGACCGGTTTAATTTTCATATTATTTTTAATAGTTTTTAATTTTAATTCGCAAATTAAGGTTTATTTGAACCTCTCTGCTCCCTGGAGGAATAGTAAGATTGATGGGTATATTCGCTATTTCTGATAACGGATCGATTGTTATTTCATGAGCTTTCGATACATCAAACGCCTCTCCACCGAATTGCGGAGTTTCGGCCAGTTCCAGCGACGGTTCCGGCTCAAGGACCGGCTGTGAGGGAGACGGTTTATTCTCACTCAGTTCGTCGGCGAAAGAAGGGCCGGACATATCCATATCCTGATTCATTTTCAGAATAACGCTGTCCTCGAGATCAAAAATCTCTACATCCTGTCCACTATCAGTGTCGAATTGTGAATTCTGGGAAGGGGTGGATTCAAGCTCCAAAGGCTCTTCGTCTTCTACGGGTTTGTCCAGTTCAAAAATATCATCGTTGTCCGAATCTTCATTAATCTCGGGATCAGTAGAATCAAAATTATTCATCATTTGACCCTCCGTTTGGGTTGGGGTTGTAATTTCCTCACGGGAAAACATCACTGTCTTGTCTTTCTGAAAAATAGACAATTTGCTTTTTAAGGAAATCAACACCAGTTTCATGATATTGTGAAGGCCATCGAGAATATTTACGCCGGATGTAGCCACCGTCTCAAAGTAAGGTCTTTGCTCGGCGTTAAGGATTTTATTCAAATCCGCAATCGGCAATATTTCCTGCAAATCCCTTTTATTATATTGAAGAATAATCGGGACTTCCGAATACAATATATTGTTTTTTCTTAAGTTGGCCTTTAGATTCTCAAAACTTTCTATGTTTTGTTCTCTGAGCGAGACCTGGGAATCGGCAACGAACACAACCCCGTCCGCCCCCTGGAGAACCAATTTCCGGGTGGTGTCATAGGCCACCTGTCCGGGAACTGTATAAAGTTGTATTTTAATGGAGTAATCGCCCATTTTGCCAATCTCGACCGGCAAAAAATCGAAAAAGAGAGTACGATCCCCATCTGTATCCAGGGTGATCAACTTCCCTTTGTTTCTAAATTTCTTGCTGGTATAGATATGGCGGAGGCACGTGGTTTTTCCACTGAGCGCCGGGCCATAATATACGATTTTTATCGTAATTTCTTTGTTGTTATAATTTACGAATGCCATATCGGGATTCTATTAGAATGGATCTCCATCGCCTTCATCGTAGGGAAACTCATTGATGTCCTGAACAGGGGGGGCATTGTTATATCCACCTTGATTCTTAACTCCATCTCCGCCACCGCGATAGGAATTTGAACCTTCGGACGAGTCGGAACCCGACCTCTGGTAACCCCCGCCTCCGCTAGTGCGATCCGCTTTTTCCAGAACCACAACGTTCCCCACTTCAATATCAGTGGTTTTACGGTTGTTTCCATCCTGGTCCTGCCATTTCCTCGTTCTTAACTTGCCTTCAATGAGAACAAGAGCGCCACGGTGCACGCTACGCTCCACTTTTTGAGCTAAAGGGCCCCATGCCACCAGGTTATGCCATTCCGTGATATCTTGCCATTGGTTATTCTTATCCATATAGCCTTCGGTGGTGGCAATGCTAAACTTGGCCAAATCTCGATTAGTGCTTGGAATATGTGTTATCTCCGGGTCACGGCCGACTCGGCCTACCAGTATCACTCGATTTAAACTTCTTACGTTACTAGCCATAATATCAGTCCGAAATTTCCTTTATTTTTTGTTGGGCGAGCGAGGCTTCCTCGGATAATGGAAATCTTGAAATAAGCCCCTTCAAAGTATCCATACCCTCAGAACCACTGCCCATTTCAATGAGTGCAAATCCTTTTTTCAATGTTGCGGCGGGAATTTTATCACCGTCGTTGTAGGTGTCGATCAATTCCCCAAACGTGCTTACAGCGTCCTGGAACATCCGCTGCGCGTAATAACATTCCCCGATCCAATAAAGGGAATTATCAGCCAGTCCATTCTGTGGGAATAGGCTGATAAATTCTTTAAATCCCTTTATCGCAAGGTCGTAATTTTTCTTGAGATAATCAGAGTAAGCGGTAAAATATATGCTTTCCGGAGACTGAGCCATCGAGTCCGGGACTTCCGAATTTTCTTCCTCACCCCCTTCCGAATTGTTTCCGGGAAAGGGGGTGAAGTTCACCATTTTATCGCTGATTTTTCTCAATTCATTCTTGAAATCATTTAGCTCTTCTTTAATAAACTGCAAACTCAAAACAACACTCTCTTTATTTTGGTTCAAGTCCGCTTGACTGGTTGAAATAGCGCTCACCTTGCGCTCGATGATATCTACTTTTTTTTGTAACTCATCAAAACCAGTGGCGACAACAGTGACTTTCTGGTCCAGGGCAGCCAGTGTTTGACTGATTTTCTGGAGTTCATCAAGAATCAACTTAGTATCTTTCCGAATCGAATATACCGGCGAGGACAGGGCTAAACAGACTAAAACAATAAAGATTATGTTCTTTTTCATGTATACAATTTCAAAATCAAACTATTTTTTTGTGATTTTAAATTCGGCTCTCCTGTTCTGGTAGTAGGTATCTTCATCTACTCCCTTTACCATGGGCCGGCTCTTTCCGTAAGAGACTATACTTACATTGGAGGCGGGAACCCCCAGGTTTACCAGATAGGCTCTCGCAGCTTCAGCCCTCTTTTCACCCAGAGCGATATTGTATTCTTCCGTTCCCCTTTCATCGCAGTGACCTTCCACAGCGATCTCGACGGTCGAATGCTTCAACAGCCAGTCGGCGTTACGGTGGAGGATAGGTTTCATGTCGTCTTTGATATTGTGTTTATCAAAATCGAAATGAATTTTTGTCAAGTGACCTTCTTTGTTAATCTCTTCCAAACTTTTGAGCTGAAAAATTTCTTCTTCAGTCAGAACAGGTTTCTCCACTTTTGGTTGTACCTCTTCGACCTTTTCCACCGGCTCTTGCACTACCGGTTCGGTCTTGACCTCTTTTTTACAAGATTCCAATGACATTAACAAGGCAATCCCAATAAATAAAACGATCAGTAATTTTTTCATTTATCCTCCTTAAGCATCTAAAAGTAATTTATAATATACTAGGCTTTATTTGTCAAATCTATCGTACTTTTTTTTGCCAACTGGGCATCTTGTTTTCGCCTCTCGAGGTTATCCTTCGGAGATTCCTTCCATCATAGTCCACCAGATACAATTGATAACTTCCAGAACGATTGGAAGCGAAGACTAAATGGCGTCCGTCCGGCGACCATGAGGGATTTTCGTTTCGTCCTGCGTTTTCGGTGATCTTGATAAAAGCGTTGGTCCTCAGATGATAGATATATATATCGAACCGCCCCTCGATCCTGGACACGTAAGCGATCCTCGACCCATCCGGAGACCATGCGGGAGAGTCGTGGTAGGTCCCTTCAAAGGTGATCCGGCGGACATTGGCGCCCTCCGCGTCCATAATATAAATCTGGGGAGAGCCGCTTCGCTGCGATGTGAAGGCAATTTCCCGGCCGTTTGGGCTCCAACATGGAGTGCTGTCGATTACCCGGTTAAATGTGAGGCGTTTCTCTTTTCCGGTCCGCATATCCTTTACGTAGATCTCCGCGTTCCCGGATTTTGTGGAGGTAAACACCAACAAGTCCCCTTCGAGGGACCAATCGGCCGCGTAATTGGCCCTCCCCTTCGCCACTACTTCCGTTTTTCCTGTATAGAGGTGGAACATATACAAATCGGGGGAATTGTTCCTGTAGGAAGTGTAAAGTACCCGTTCGTTATCAGTGCTCCAGGTAGGCAGAATTTCAATGGAATCGTTGTGGGTAATTCTTTGCTGACGGCTACCGTCGTAATCCATAAAATAGATTTCAGAATTCCCGTCTCTGGAGGATGCGAAGGAAATTTTGGTATTGAATATGGGCTTTTCGCCAAAATACTTCATCATTTCATCGGTCGCCCTGTGGGCGATGAGTCGGACAAATTCTTTTTTACCGCCGAAATTCCTGCCGAAAATGAACCGTTGGCTCTTGACCTCAAACACTTTATAGGTCAGAATAATCCGGTCCTGGGCCGATACTTCCAATTCTCCGACAATCAGGATATTTGCCTGGATCGACTCCCAATCTTTAAACATGATGTGATTGGGGTCCAGCTTTTTTATGTATGAGTAGTGCTCGCGGGGGATCAAATTAAAAACCCTCGAAAATTGCAAATCGCTCCAGAGAGTTTCATACAATTCGCTTTCCACCGCTTTATCCACTACTGAAGCGGGTGTGACATATAGATCCGGGAGGGCTACGGGAATCATAGGCATCCCCTCCTTGATTCCGATGAACACCTCTTGCTGGGATGCAAGATGGCCGATGCTGCACAATACCAATAATAATGCGATCACGGTTTTTAATATCTTCATTATTTCTCCCATTCAAATTTAAAATGTACCACAAGATACCTGGAGGGAAAATCCGGCGGCAGAGGGGGAAACGGCGCAGCGTTCTCCACCGCCCGCTGAGCTGATAAGTCGATGGTGTTGATACCGCTCTTCTTTTCCAGCTTCAAGCCGGTCACCCTTCCATTGCGTTGTATTTCAAAATAGGCAATCGCCACAAACTTACCCCTCAAACCGGGGGTTACCAATGAACTGTACCATGACGATGAAATTTTGTTCTTCAAGGTGTCAATATAGTACGCATAGGGGAAATTTCCGAATCCCCCGCTACCGCTGCCGAAGCCCGACCCGGTGCCGCTCCCGGCGCCCGATCCGGCTGAGATGCCGGTACTCAAGACATTGGAGCCTCCGGTACGCCTTCTGGAAACTGTTTTTTTATTAGAATCCTTCGCTGTCGTCCGTTTCTTCCGGGTGACGGACACCAGCGGTTTCTTCTCTTTTTTTTTGGCGCTTTTTTTATCGGGATATCTGATTTTCGAGGCAGTTTCTTTTTTGACAGTCAAATCTTTGATCTTAGCTTGCGGTTCGTCGGTTTCAACGACTGTGGCATCGCTTTTCCCCGTGGTTTCAGGCTGGACTTGCGGTTCAACCAATTGGGTTTGCTGTCCCTCCTGGCCGCCGCTTCGACCTCCCGGCCCGCCGGTTCCGGTGGAAAACTGTATCAAATCTACATAATAGGTGGTCTCCCTCTTGATATCGGCCCTCGGCATGAATATCATGAGGGCGAATAGGGAAACATGCAATATAATGGACAAACTTACGGCAAATTTAAGTTTCATTTCCGCTCTTTTTGATCCACGATCATACCCACCTGTTCAATACCTGCTTTTTTGATGACATCCATCACTGAAATGATATATCCATAAGAGACGTCTTTATCTGCTTTTAAAAAAACGATTTTCTTCTCTTTGTCGAGAAAATAACTCTTTAAGCGGGACTCCAGAAGATACAGGTTGACGTTTTGCCCATCCATATAGATGTAACGTTCCTGGGTAACAGTGAGCACAAGGCCCCCGGAACTCGGATTTGTACGGGTTTCAGCCGAAGGTAGATTCACGTTGATACCCGATTGCATCATCGGCGCCGCCACCATAAATATAATCAAGAGCACCAGCATGACATCCACCAATGGGGTCACATTGATTTCCGACATGCTGGAGTTCAGCTTCGATCCGTTTTGTATCTGCATCAGCGTATTTTCTCACTCACATTCAAGAACTCGAAGACAAATTCTTCCATTTCCGATATCAAGACCTTCAGCTTGTTCAGGAGCAGGTTGTAAAAAATAACCGCGGGAATCGCGGCAAACAGCCCCAACGCGGTGGCGATCAACGCTTCGGCGATACCCGGAGCCACGGTGGTGAGGTTTGCGTTCATCTGGATACCGATTTCATGGAACGCGCTCATAATACCCCAGACAGTACCGAACAATCCGATGAACGGGGTCACTGAAGCGGTGGTGGCCAAAAAACCATTCAGCCTCTCCAGACGGGTAATCTCGGAAGTAGAGGCCCGCAAAAGAGAACGATGGATACTCTCGTGATTCAGCTTCTCTCCCGGCTGGTTGTTATTGGCGTTTAATTGGTGGGTCAATTCTTTATATCCATTCTTGAATATACTGGCCAGCGGATTGTTCTGAAACAACGCGGCAAATTTATTGATTTCGGAAAAATTCTTCGTCTTCCTAAAATAATCGATGAAGCGGAGCGAATTCTTCTTGGCATTGGCGTATTCCACCAATTTGAAGATAATAATCGCCCACGACACAATCGAAAAAACCAGAAGCATCAGCAGGACCAGTTTGACAATCGGTGAAGCCGCTGCGATGATCTCCAAATAATTGGTGGATCTTCCAACACCCTGTTGCGCGACAGTTAGTATTAAGTTGTTCATGGTAAAAATTTACCATAAACCAACAGACATTTCAACAAATTTTCCCCCCAGAACACTGGGTTCCGCCCTTTGCCCCCTATAAGGCCCCCGTCGTATCGCTGTCAAAATAAAAATTGATACTTTGTTTAAATTTTAGGTGTTCAGTGTTGTCTCCCGGTCGTCACCATTGCGATACATCCGGCGCCTGGGCGCTGATCTGCGCGGTCGCCATTCCCTCGGGATTGTCGTAACAATCGCAATCGCAAACGCAGGACGCCGGCGGCCGTCTCATGCCGGGATTTCCCGCGGCCATCCGTTCCATCTCACGCATATTCAAGACAACAAGATTCAAATGTGTAGAGATACCTTTCCCTTTTTTTGTAATAGACATTTTTTCCCCCTTAACGTCTATATCTAATACTAATATAGTGTAGGAATAGCAATTTTCAACTGCTGGGGGCAAAAAAATTTTCTTTATTTTCCCCGGAAAGGTTACCTATAACTTCATTTCTCTCATACAACGGGGAATATCGCCGAAACTGCCATTGGATATCAACAGCAATATCCCCGGAGTATCAAAATCTAAATGGCGAAGGTATTGTTTGATTCCGTCATAATCGTCAAAAATCTCGACGGTTTTTCCTTGCAGCCGCAGCTTGTCTCTGATAGCCGCGACATCCAGGCTCTGGCCATCGGGGATCCGCTCCTTTTGGAATACATCTTTCAAAACCACCCTGTCGGCCAATGAAAAACAATCCGCCAACCGATCCTGGAAAAAATTACGCCTCAAACTCCAACTCCGGGGTTCGAAGGCGCAGATGATTTGATGGTTCGGATAGGCCTCTTTGGCGCTCGCGACGATGTTGGCGATGGAGGTGGGATGATGGGCGAAATCTTCCAGCACCAGTACATTTTTTATCTGATTGATGGGGCGCAGGCGCCGTTCCACTCCGTTAAACGACGAAACCGCCGTTTGAATTGTATGATGGGGAATCCCCAGATAAAGTCCCAGTTCAATTCCCGCCGCCAGGTTCCATATATTGTAACGCCCCAACAGCGGAGTCCGGAATTCGAGGGACACATCGCCCGATTCGATGGTGAAACTGTACCCGGTCTCATCACGCTGAATATTCGAGATGCGGGTATCGGCATTATTCTCCCCATAAAAGCGGACTGGAGTGAAGGCTTTTTGCACCGCGATACGGTTCATGGGGAAATCGCCGTTGGCGATGATCAGGCCGTTGGCAGGCACTTGATTGACCAGGTTGGCGAAGCTCTTGATATACAGCGATTCATCCGGGAAAAAATCCAGATGGTCGTATTCCAGGCTGGTGAGTATCAAAAAGCGGGCATGGTATTTCAGAAATTTGGAGGAACGGTCGAAAAACGATGTTTCGTATTCATCCCCTTCCATGACAAAATAATCGCCGCCTCCGGTCTTGTAATTGGAATCGAAATCAAGGGGTTTGCCGCCGATAAAAAATCCGGGATCCAGACCCGCTTCGGTCAAAAGATGGGAGATAAAAGACGTAATCGTGGTTTTGCCGTGGGTACCCGCCACCACCACCGACAGCTTCCCTTTGATAAAAAAACGATACAGGGCTTCGGCCATGGAATGGTATTCGAGATTGTGATTCAAAATATATTCCGCTTCGGGATTACCGCGAGAAATGACATTGCCGACGACGCACACATCCACATCCTGGGGAATATTGGCCGCGTCGTACCCTTTATATAGAACAACATCCATATCTTCCAATATCCGATCCACCGGAGGATAGAAATTCTCGTCCGAACCGTGAACCTCGAAACCTTTCTGTTTAAACAATCCTGCCAGAGCACTCATTCCCGTGCCGGCGATTCCGCATAAAAATACCTTCATCATTGTCACCTGACTACCATTTGTTTCTTGTAACGTAAAAGGCTATGTTATACCACAGCCGTCTCATCAAACACAAGCCCGTCACGCTTCGCAGTATCGATGAGGGCCGGAACACCCAGAGGACACGTATAGACACAATCGGCGTGGCCGAACGGTACATCGTAGATCACCGGTATATCGATCCCTTTCAGATACACCCCAAGTCTGGTGAGAAAAAACTCTTTCTCGTTTCCATCGCGGAAGCATCCGGGAAATTGCCCCAAGATCAACCCCTTTAGATTGGAAAATACACCGGAAACAAGACATTGCCAGAGCATGCGGTCGAGGCGGTGGAGTCTTTCCCCGGTGTCCTCCAAGAGCAAAATCTTTCCATTTGTTTCAGGCAAATACGGGGTACCCAACAGGGATACAAAATTCGACAGGCAACCGCCAGTAACCTCAGCCCTGGCCATACCATCTTTGAAGACGCTGCCGGGAACCGGAAGCTCCAGCCGTTCACCACCGAGGATCTGTAACAATTGTCGAGTCTCCGCCCGGTCCTCCGCGATAGTGGAATAAGCCATGGGCCCGTAAAACACCACCATGCGTAAGCGATCCAACAAATACCATAACAGGTAGCTGGCATCCGACGATCCTATCACTATCTTCGGCTCCGGAACCTGTAATTGCGAAAGCGCCGCCAATATCAGATTGGAGCCATACCCTCCGCGGGCGACCCATATAGCTTTGATGGAGGGATCGTGAAGCATTGTCTCCAGGTCGTTTGCATTCTCTTCCGGCGACTTTGCGAAGAGGTAGCGGTTGGACAACGGGCGCTCCACCTCCACCGGCGTAAAACCCAATTGCCTGATCCGCTCCAATCCATTCCGCCGGAACGGTTCCTTGACCGGCGACGAGGGGACGATGATACCGATCCGGTCCCCGGACATCAGTTTATTTGGTTTTTTGTACATGTTGCGGTAACTTGATGGTGAAGGTTGTTCCTTCACCCTTGTGCGACTGGATTTCAATCTTCCCTTTATGCAAATCCACGATCCGCTTGATGATAAACATACCGATACCGGTGCCGGTCTCTTTGGTGCTGTAATCCTCGTCGAACATGCGGCGTATTTCCGCGTCATCCATGCCGACGCCATTGTCGGCGAATCTCAGGATGACTCGCCCGTTATCCCCTTCTCCCCGGTAGTACGCTTCGATCTTGATCTCACCGCTGCGGTCGCCGATGGCGTCGATAGAATTGAGTATCACATTGGTGACCACCTGCTTGATCTTCACCTGGTCCATTGTCACCGGCAGGCGTGTGGGACCTGTCTCCAATACAAACTCGATGCGGGGATAAATTTGCCGCAGATGAAACACCTCATCCTGAAGCAACTCAATAATATCGAAGGGAACGGACTCTATTTTATCGAGCCTCGACAGGTCGAGAAAACCGTAAGAGACCTTTCGCAAATGTTCGGTCTCGTCGATGATAAACTTGACGGACTTCTCGATGGTATCTTCGTATTTGTCCCGCTTATCCCTCAACGACCTCAGAATCTGCTCCGCGGATAATTTGATGGGAGTGAGGGGATTTTTTACCTCGTGAGCCACCCGCCGTCCCATATTCACCAGGGTTTTCATCCGGGAAATCTCGGAGATATTCTTCCGCTGCTCCCGGATCCCATCCACCATGGAATTGAAACCGAGGTAGAGGCTTTTGAGTTCTTCTTCGCCAGGAATTGCCTCCAGCACCGTCAAACGGCCGGTCTTGACCTCAGCCATTTTTTGATTGAGAGTGTCTATAGGGGACATAAT
>CAZBHS010000006.1:121699-153799 GCA_964491915.1 uncultured Clostridia bacterium | reverse complement strand
TCATCGCCCCCCACGACAAGAGAAAAAATTAGCGCTTAGACCGTGCCTGTCCCCTATTTTTCCTCGGTTTTTGGTATTGATAAAAGAAATAATTTATTTTGTTGCTAATTTTTTATGTGTCCGATATAATAACGTTTTTTGCCCAAGTGGAAGAAATGTAAAGGGACATTGTTGTTGAAGCGAGGGAAACTGTATGAATAAATTGCGTTTTTTTATTGTATTGTCGATTGTACTTTTTATTATTTCACTTTTTCTGGGCTTTACCCTTTGGAGATGTATGGGGGCGAATCGGGGATTGGCTGAAGAGATCCCTTATATCACGACGGATCAACCCATCAAATATTTCGACCTCACCGGAGTCGATGAATCCAGGGTGACTCTCGAGGATTTGAAAAAGCGGGAAAAATCGTTGGTTTTTGTCTTCTCCCGTCCCTGCACGCCGTGTAACAAGAATGTGGTATTTTGGAATAAATTGGCTCAAGTTCTTGGCAAGCAGGTGAAAATTTACGGGATTGTCTTGAGTGATTTGACCGAAGCGTATAATTTTTCCAATAAAGCCAAACTTTTCTTCGATGTGTATGTGCCGGATGAAGTGGAGGCCTTTGTCGAGGCCTGGAAGATTCGGTCGAACCAACCGTTGACTGTTCTCTTGCGCGACGGTAAGCCCGCGTTTGTGGTGATGGGGCTATTGGAAGCGGAGGATACTGGGGAAATGATTAAAAGAATTCGAGAACCGAAGAATTAAAGGAGATGAAAGGATGAAGAGAATATTTGTTTTTTTGACATGTGCGTTACTTTTATGTGGTGTCGTTTCGGCGGAGATTATCGCTTCTAAGATATATGTGGATCCCAATCCCACACCCAATATGACGGAGACTTATGTTCCGTTGAAGCTGGTTAAGACGATTGGGCCGGAGATATCCCCAGATGTTTTTATTTATCGGCCGCTCTCCCTGACTCTAGACAAAGAGGGGAACCTCTATGTGTTTGACCGCGCTCAGCACAGAATCGTCCAACTTGATAAGGACCTGAAGTTTGTGCGTTTTATCGGAAGAGATGGGCAGGGACCCGGAGAATTTGTAAAGGCTCCGGGCGCAGCGGTTTTTATTAATGTCGGACTAGATAACAAACTTTATTGCAATGATACTGCAGCATTCAAGACTCTTGTGTTTGATACAAATGGGAAATATATCACGGATTATCGAAACCCTGGAGTGATATACTGTAAACCAACTGTAGACAAGAATGGGCAATTATATTTTTTTTCAGGGAATGACCATGAAATGGAGGCTAAGAATCAGGATGGAAAATCAATCTTGAAAATTCCCGTAAACCCGAAAGGGTTTTATTCAACACTTTTCTACAGGCAAACGTTGCGGCGTAATAGTTTTGATAGTTTTTTTTACAGCTCGTTTGTTGACCCTGGGAATCTCTTGCTCTGTTTTTCTAATTCATCGACGATGTTAAATGTTAGCGGAAAAAAAATTGTACAAAAATATCGCATTTTACCCAAAGATCTGCTTCTCGATTACAAGGAGCAAGCGAAGAAAGTTGCGGAAGCGAAATTAGGAAAGTTGGCTCTGTTCTCAAGAATTATTCCTGATGGAGATGTAAGTGGGATATATTATCTTCCTTCTATTGTCAATTATTCGACCAATCGCAGTGTACTCTACCAAATGAATTTGGAAGGTGAATTGCAGAACGCATATTATTTTGATTATGGCAAAAATCCCAGTATGCTATGGTTTTTAGCCAAAAAAAACGACTGTTTTTATGCGAGAAAAGCTGGAGATGAAGTTATTCAAGTCTATAAAGAGGAGGAATAGATGAAAAAGTCATTGAGTATAACGATCCTTTTGGGATGCCTCGTGGTTGTTGGACTTTTGTGGGTGAATTCTGCACTGGCTCTTCAGGATGATAATTGCAGATGCATTAACCAGTCCGATCAATGGCAGCGTTGTCAGGCGCTTTGTATTTTTGGAGCAAACTCCACTTGCGCGATGACAGTATCTGAGCCTAATGGCGGCTGTATGGACCTCACGTGTTGGGTATACTTTACTTATTGGTGTGATAATGGCATTCATGCGTCTACTTTGAGCAGTTCGGAATACTGTCTAGATTGCTATCCAGATTAATGTAAAATTATCTAAAAAAGTTAACGTAGAGGATTGAATTTACCTTTCCTCAACGTCTTTCAGGGGATATGTGTTTGATTTTTTTTTGTTGGTAGGGCACTATTGGGGGGAAACTATATGATTTTAAGTCTAAAGGAGGACTAAATGTTAAAGAAATTGACCGACAGAAGTGGTAGTAGGCAGAAACGGGATTTTATCGAACGGGTTGCCCGGGGCGTTTGCGAGGTGATGTGCTGGGAAGAGTGTCATCCGGATCCGGGTTTGCAGTACCGGATGGACTCTAAAATGGATGCCTGGTTCTAGTTAGTTTTGGCGGGCAGTTTTTTAGTCTGCCCGCCGGTTATTTTTAGTCTATTTTTATGATCATGAGGGAGATGTCGTCGCGGAATGTTTCTTTTTTAGTGAATTCTTTTAAGTCGGCGACGCAGGTGTCGAGAATTTTTTGGGGGGCGTCTGCGCGGTGCTGTTTTATGCAGGCCACAAGGTTGGTTGATTGGTATTCCTCATTTTTAGGATTTTGGGCTTCGGTGATGCCGTCGGTGAAGAGGGCGATGATGTCGCCGGGTTCGAGTGTTTGAGTGTATAATTGGAAGTCCTCGACTTTTGGGTGACCCACTGGTGTGGGGCCTTCGCAGAGTTGGATGGAGCCATCGCCGCGAAACAGAATCGGGTACTCGTGGCCGCAATTGATGTAGGTGATGGTGTGCTGGGCTGTGTTGACGAGACCGGTGAAGGAGGTGACGTGGTGATCTTTGCACATGTCCTGGCAGAAGAGGTCGTGTAGGCGCTTGAGGGTTTCCAGGATATTGTTGTTTTTCTTGATTTCATGTTTGAATGTGGCGCTGAAGATCGCCATGATTTGCGCGGCGGCGATGCCGTGGCCGCTGATATCGTTGACGGTGACGATGGTCTCGTCGTCGTTTAGTGGAATGATATCGTAATAGTCGCCGCTTATTTTTGTTGAGGGGATACTGGTAAATGCCACCTGTAGATTTTTGAGATTGGTGGGATATTGGGGGAGAAATCTTTCCTGGACTTTTTGGGCCAGTTCGAGCTCTTTGTCGTAGCGTTCTTTTTCCAGTAGCTCTTGTATGTTTTCGAAGCGGTTGATGGCGAGAGCGGTGAAATCGGCGAGGCCGCGGAGTAGGGGGATGGATTCGGGAGGGATGGCGTCCTGGGTTTGGATTTTTAGGAATCCAATTTCTTTGTCGTTGGCTTTGAGGATAGATTGGAAGGTGTGGGGATTGGGTGAGACTGGTGATATGTGGGCCGGATCATAGGGGAGTTCGGTGTTGTTGAGGATGTCGTGGCATTTTTTCTGGTTGTAGTTGGCGACAGTGAAGAATGATGGGGTGATGAGGCTTTCGACGAAGATTTTGATGGTCTGGTAGATCTTTTGGGGGTCGAGGGAGGCGGCGATCTCGCTGCCGAGTTTGATGAGTTGGTGCTTTTGCTCTTTTTCTTCTTTGGTGATGTGAAAGAGCATGGCGTTTTGGAGGGGGGTGGCGATGAGTTGGGCGATGTATTGGAGAAGTTTGAGATGGTCGTCCTCAAAGCCGTTTTTTTTGTGATTCACCGCTTCTAAGACGCCGATGAGTTGGCCGTCGGATTCCACCGGGACCGCGGCGAGGGAGCGGGTTTTGAAGTGGGCTTCCTGGTCGGCGCCGATATTGAAGCGGGGGTCGCGCGCCGGGTCGTTGGTGATGACGGATTCGCGGTTGTCCGCCACCCAGCCGACAATGCCTGTCCCCTTCTTTAAGACGATGGTTTTTAATGTTTGCCCTTTGTCGCCGGTGGCAACCTCGAAGTGAAGTTCTTGTTTGCCGGCGTAATACAAAAACATCGAGACCTCTTCGCAATAGAGGTATTGCTTGATTTTCGCGGCGATTCCGTTTAATAATTCAGGGAGCCGGGCCTCGACGTACAGGTCGATGAATTCTTGCTTGAATAATTTTTTTTTGAGTTCGAGATATTCTGGAGTATCTTCTTTGCGATGCATGTTCCTCCTAAATAAGTCCCCTTTGGGATAGGTGTTGATTTAAATATATAGAATTGGGAAAAATAAGTCAAATGTTTTTTATGTGAAAGAGTGAAAAATATTTATAGTTTAACGATGGAGGGGGAGGGGATGGAGAAGGTATCGATGGCTTCGTCGAGGTAGCGGTGGCGGATGGCGAGGATGAGGTCGAGGCCTGAGACGATGAGGGCGGGAACGATGGGGGCGAAGCCATGGTCGTTTAGCTCGAGGAGGCCGATCTCGTCGAGGTAGATGGGCTGGATTTGCCGTTCGATCAGGGTGTTGAGGAGAGTTTCGGCGTAGGTGAACGCGCTTGGGGAGAAGGTAAAATCGCCCAGTTGGTATTGTTGGGGCGTTGCGGATGGGGGGCTGCCGGGGGAGGTGCGACGGGCTAGAGAGTGGGATTTTTGGCTGGAGAGGTGGAGGAGGCGGTAGCCGGTGATCTGGTTGGAAGCGGGGTGGAATTGTTTGATGGAGAGGAGGCCGTCGCCGGTTTGGTTTTGGTTGAAGAGTGATAGTAGGCGGGAGGTTTTGCCGCAATCGCGGGGGCCGGTGATGATCTGGATCATCTGGAGGGAGATTAAAAGGTCTCCACCATGCGGAAGGCTCGCCAGGCGCCCATGAGGGTTACGCCGTCGCGTTTCCAGGTGAGGGTTCCGCTCATGATGTCTTTGTCGATGAAGCCGCCTTTGTAACTTTCGGTGACTGTTTTTTCCGCCAGGATCCCTTCGGGGAAAATGGCTCCGAAGCGTACATCGTCATTGTAATTGAAGACATAGTTGCCGATCACAAATTCATTCCACACAACGGCGCCGCCGTCGCGGCTGCCTGTGAAGATGAATGTGATGGAGTCGTTTACGGCTCCATACGAGCGTTCTAAAAACCAGGTGCCTTCGGGGTCGTAGGCTTTCAGTAATTTACATCCTGGGGCGGAGAGGAGGAGGATGGAGATTGCCACACCGATGATCGCGATTTTTATTTTCATTTTCTCACCATTTTCTGTCGTCAATTTTTTTTATAGTATTATTATAGCATTAAAGGTGAATTAAAACACACCTTGCAGGGGGTTTGTATGAATATCAGAGGGAAAGTCGCGTTGGTGACCGGCGCCAGCAAAGGAATCGGTCGCGAGGTTACGAAGGCGTTGTGCCGGGAAGGCGTGCGGGTGGCGATTTCTTCCAGGAGCGGTAAAGTGTTGGAGACTTTGGCGCATGAGCTGCGTTCCGGCGGCGCTGATGCGCTGGTGTTCGCGGGGGATATGAGCCGGGAGAAGGACATTCATGAGTTTGTCCGCAAGGCCGCGAACCATTTCGGCAGTATCGATATTGTGGTCAATAACGCGGGTGTCGGTTATTTTGAGCCGGTGGCGGAGTTGTCGTTGCGCCAGTGGGATGAGATGTTCGCTTTGAATGTGCGGGGTGTGTTTATCCTGACGCGGGAGGCGTTGCCCCATTTGCGCAAGGCCGGCGAGTCGGCGGTGGTGAATGTGGTGTCTCTGGCGGGGAAGAACGCGTTTATCAACGGCGGCGGCTATGCCGCCAGTAAGCACGCGTTATTGGGGTTTAGCCGCTGTTTGATGATGGAGGAGCGGAAGAACGGCGTCCGGGTGTTGGCCATTTGTCCCGGTTCTGTGGATACCAATTTTTTTGACGGGCGGGAACGGTTGAATCCGAATCTCAAGCAGGCGTTAAAGCCGGGGGATGTGGCGTCCACAATCATTCACATGCTGCAATTGCCGCAACGGGCGATGGTGAGCGAGGTGGATATCCGGCCCTCCAATCCGGGGTGATTGTAGTGATGGGATACAAATTGTACTAAAAATAGGGCAATTTGAGCGCTGGAAATTTGGCATGGGGATTGCTATATGTTTGGTGTTGAAAACAAGGAGTTAACGATGAAAAAGATAATATTATTCCTGGTGGTGTTTGTTGTGGCGTTCAGTTTAATGGCCCAGAAGCACAATACCAATTTGAGATATAGAAAGGCCATCGATGGGGTCGTGCTGGATCTGGAGGATGTGGCGCGGATCATCAAGTCCAGTGGCAACGCCGCCCGTCTGAAAGCCGGAAAATATGAAGTCGGTTTGGTGATGCCGCGGACGCCGGTGTTTCATCTTGGCAACCTGCATGTGGAGATTGATGAATTAGCGAAACCGCGGCCGCGGATGGTCCGCAATCTCGAATGGAACACTACGTTCGATATTGCCGGCGACCGCTACATCAAGGTGCCGTCCATGCCGGATTTTGAGTGGGCCAGTTATCCGCTGCGCAGCCACGGGCCGTACAAAATTGTGTTTTATGACGGTAACGCGAAGCATATCCATATGGTATTGGAAATCGAGGGGGTCCTCAAGAGGGATAACTCGATCACTGCCATGTGAACGCGTTGAGGGTGACAACATTCAGATAGATTGGAACCTGGCCGTAGGTTTGTGCGTTATAGAAGTATGACGAACATGTCCAGGAGGAGAATGTTATGACTGAAGAGAAAAAAACCAGAAAAGAGGAATTCAAGGTCACCGGCGGTGAAATTATCGATAAAGTGAAAGAGCTCATTCATGAAGGCAATATTCGCCGTATTACCATCAAAAACGAAACCGGGGATACATTGATCGAGATCCCCCTTACTTTAGGTTTGGTGGGAGCCGCGTTCCTTCCGGTCTTGGCCGCGGTCGGAGCCATCGCCGCCCTGGTTGCCAAAATGACCATCGTAGTGGAAAAAATAGAGGATTAGCCGGCGTCGGACCCTCGCTTGAATAGATCTTTGAGGGTGATGGAGCGATGCACGAGATCTTTCGAGTATTGGTTCTTGTTGAGCCCCAATGTCGTAATCATAGCCAGGAACAATTGTTTCTGGCTTTTGGTTTGCCGGGCAAATGTTTCCAACTTGTTTTGCAATTCACCGGCATACTTTTTGTCGATTGTATATGATGTTGCGCTATACTTGATTTCGCAGATGTTGATGATCCCGTCCGCCCTGTCGATTAATAGATCAATTTGCGCTCCGGTTTCTTTTGATTTTGAACCGGGGATGTAGCGCCAACTGCCGATCTCTTTCGCCATCGCTTCTATGTCCAGGGAGCGGTTGATTTGTTGGATGTGTTTGTGGCACACGGCTTCAAACGCAAATCCCGCCCATGATTTCCATGCGGGAGTTTGGGATTTGCTTTGCCAATAATTTCCTGTTTCGTAGCGAAATTTACTTTTAACCGGATCTATCCATTTTAAGTAAAAGAGGGTATATTCGTCGATGACGCGAAAGGATGTACCCCTGGTGGTCCGCCCATAAGGGACGAAACCGGTTACGAATCCCGCTGCTTCCAATTCTTCTATTCGCTCTTTAAATGTTCCGCCTGATGAACTTTTCGAGATTTTTTTCAGTAATTCGTTGCGTGAGAGTCCGTTGCGGTTCTGAGCGAGGACCTTGATAATTTCCATATGGGCTTCCGAGTGATTGAATAGGGAAGCGAAAAGATTTGTGAATTCATCAAACAGGGGGCCGTCTTTGCTGAAGCAGATTTTATTGATGTTTTGGGTGGCGGAATATCCTCTGGTTACCATTTTTAAATAATGGGGGATTCCTCCCATGACCATATATAGTTCAAGGATTTGTTGCTCATCAAGGTCTACCCCTCGAAATTTAAGATATGCTTTGGTTTCGTAGAGGTTGAATGGATACAAATGTATACGGGCGGTGATACGGTTGTACAAACCTCCTTTCGCATGGACAAGCTTCTCCAGCATCCAGGATGCGGCGGATCCACAGACGATTAGCTTTAGCCTTGAGTTTTTTACCCACTCGTTGTTCCAATAATAGTCGAGAGCCTGTAATAGCCCCGATTTCTTCGTCGCCAACCAGGGCAGTTCGTCGAAGAAAAAGACTATTTTCCTGTTTGGGGCAATCCGTTTAATTTCATGTGTCAATAACTCGAAAGCGTCTAACCACCTGCTGGGTATTTGAAGTTTGATCCTGCTATTGTAGAAGGTTTTCTCGATCGAGAGGGTGAACAATTCGAGTTGGGTATGCATATCGCCCTCTTTGAGTCCCGAGACTTCAAAGAATAGACAGGTTTGAGCCTGAAAGTATTGGCGGATCAGATAGGTCTTGCCGACCCGTCTTCTTCCGTATAATGCCAGGAATTCCGCTTCGTTGGAATTAAGGATTTGGTCGAGCCTTTTTATCTCATTTTTTCGTCCTACAATTTCATATTTCATCATATAATCTGCCTTTTAGAGATCGGCTATCTGAGATATCGCTGATTATAATTTTTTATTTCCAGCGATATCCCGCTTTTTTTAATACGATATCGCTGGAAATAAAAAATTATAGCCAGCGATATCTCGGTTTTATTTTGCCATAAATGAGATTACAATGCAAGAGAGGTTGTTTCTATCCGTGAGGATCGTGGTATAATTGGGGGTGGAGGTTGTGATGAAGTTTGTGGGAGCTCATGTCAGTGCGACGGGGGGCGTCGAGAACGCTCCGGTGAACGCTGAGAAGATTGGGGCGAAGGCGTTCGCTTTGTTTACCCGGAATCAGAAACAATGGAAATCCAAACCCCTGACCGACGAAAATATCGTGAAATTCCAGGAGAATTGCCGGCGGTTCGGCTATTCGGCGGAGCATATTTTGCCTCATGACAGTTATTTGATCAATCTGGGGAATCCCGATCCCGATGGGCTGGAGAAGTCCAGGGCCGCTTTTTTGGATGAGATGAAACGCTGCGGTCAATTGGGGTTGAAGCTTTTGAATTTTCACCCCGGTAGCCACAAAAAGATGATTTCCGAAGAGGAATGTATGGATGTGATCGCCGAGTCGGTGAATCTGGCGTTGGCGGAGACCGAAGGCGTGACTGCGGTGATCGAGAACACTGCCGGGATGGGAGGCAATGTCGGGTACAAGTTCGAGCATTTGCGCTATATTATTGAGCGGATCGACGACAAATCCCGTATCGGCGTTTGCCTGGATACCTGTCATACATTCAGCTCCGGCTACGATCTCCGTACCCCGGAGACTTACGAGTCTACGATGGAGGCGTTTGAGCGGATTGTGGGCTTCGACTATTTGAAGGGGATGCATTTGAATGATTCGAAGGTGGCGCTTGGCAGCCGCAAGGACCGTCATCACAGTTTGGGGATGGGGGAGCTCGGCTGGGAGACCTTTCGTTTGATTATGAACGATCCGCGGTTGGACGATATCCCGTTGGTGTTGGAGACCATCGACGACAATCTCTGGGCCGGGGAGATCCGGCAATTGTACGCGATGTAGGCGTATATTGACATTGAATTGTTAGGTTGCTAATATATAATTGTATTTTTTATATTACCTTTTTATTGGAAAGGAGGTAATAAATTGAAAAAGGGAGATAGAGACATGAAAACCGATATCGAAATCGCGAGAGAAGCGCCCCTGGAAGGAATCGAGACCGTCCGGGAGCGGCTGGGTATTGGGGATGAGGAATTCTGGCCTTTTGGCCGGTATAAAGGAAAGGTGTCCTTAAAGGTGATGGATCAGTTGCAGGAGCGGCCGGACGGCAAGCTCATCGTCGTGACAGCCATTACGCCCACAAAGTATGGAGAGGGTAAGACCACCACCTCTATCGGCTTGACCATGGGGCTCAATAAAATTGGGAAAAATTCTATCGTGACCTTGAGGGAGCCCTCGTTGGGTCCGGTGTTCGGTGTGAAGGGCGGCGCCGCCGGCGGCGGTTATTCGCAGGTATTGCCGATGGAAGACATCAATCTCCATTTTACCGGCGATATCCATGCCATCACCACCGCCAACAATTTGCTGAGCGCTGTCATCGGCAACCATATGCATTTTTCTAATGAACTGAGGTTGGACACGCGTAAGATCTTGTGGGCGCGAGCCATGGATATGAACGATCGCAACCTCCGTAACGTGGTGGTGGGATTGGGCGGTCAAAAGGACGGTTACACACGGGAAGACAATTTTATCATTTCAGCGGCGTCCGAAATCATGGCGATCCTCACATTGTCCCGCAATATCAAGGATCTCAAAGAACGGATTTGCAAAATTTTGGTGGGCTTCAGCCGCTTCGACCAACCGGTGTACGGCGGAGATTTTAATGTGTGCGGCGCTCTGGCCACGCTTCTGAAAGACGCCATCAAGCCGAATCTGGTGCAAACCATCGAGCACACGCCGGCGTTTATTCATGGCGGGCCGTTCGCGAATATTTCGTTTGGTACCAATAGTATTGTGGCGACGAAGATGGCGCTCAAAATGAGCGATTATGTGGTGACCGAGTGCGGTTTCGGCTCCGATTTGGGGTTCGAGAAATTTGTGGATCTGGTATCCAGGGTGGCGGATTACAAGATTCACGCGGTGGTGATTGTGGCCACTGTCCGGGCCTTGCGCCACCAGGGCGACGCCAAAGGCATGGAGGGCTTAAAGGCCGGGCTTCCCAATTTGGGCAAACACATCGACAATGTGAAATCATTCGGTTTGAAACCTGTGGTGGCGGTCAATGTGTTCCCCGACGACAAGCCGGAAGAGATCCAATTGATCAAGTCGTATAGCGAGGGAAAAGGGGCTTTCGCCGAAATTAGCGAAGGGTTTGCCCGCGGCGGCGATGGGACTGTGGAGCTGGCCCAGAAAGTTGTGGATGCCGCCGATAGTTCCGATGGCAATTTCGTTCGGATGTATGACCTGGAAGATTCTGTGGAGGAAAAAATAGAAAAGGTGGCGACAAAAGTGTATGGCGCCGATGGTGTCATCTTCTCCTGGGACGCCAAGCGGAAATTGAAGTTGATCAAAAAATTGGGGTTGGATCAGATGCCCGTCTGTATTGCCAAGACCCCTCTCTCGTTTTCCGATAACAAGAAAAAGTTGAATGTCCCCGCCGGATGGCGCTTGAATGTGAATGATATCAATATCGCCGGCGGCGCGGGGTATGTGATTCCCATTTGCGGCGATATCATGTTAATGCCTGGATTGCCGAAGGTGCCGTCGGCTGAGCAGATTGACATCAATGCCGGCGGTGATGTCGTCACCGGGTTATTTTAGCGTTATAATTATAGATTTTCAGCCGTCTGCCGGATAGAGCGGATGCGCTCGAGAACCGGTGGATGGCTGTAGGCCAGGAACACCTTCCAGGGGTGGGGGGTGAGATTGCTTAAATTTTCGACGCTGAGTTTTTTGAGGGCGGTGATGAGCGGCTCGCCTTTGCCCAACGTTTGGACGGCGAACCGGTCTGCCTGGTACTCGTATTTTCTGGAGAACCAATTCATGGCGATGGAAATCAGCAATGATATGGGTGAGTAGAGAAATCCGAAGAAGATCAAGCTGGCATAGACGGAGAGCTGGTCCATTTTGAAGGCGTCGAACAATAACCGGTTATTGATGAAGAGTGAGAGGATATAGAGGGTGAGGCCTGTCTCGACTATGGATGCCGCCGCTTGTTTCAGTATGTGTTTGAGCCGGTAGTGGCCGATTTCGTGCGCCAATATCGCCAGGAGTTCTTCGCTGTTGTGATTGGCGATGAGGGTGTCGAACAATACGATACGCCGTGATTTTCCGAAGCCGGTAAAAAAGGCGTTGGAGCGGGTGGAGCGACGGGAACCGTCCATTTTGAAGATTCCTTGCATGGTGAAATTGTGATGGCGGGCGTAGCTCTCGATTATATCTTTGAGTTCCCCCTCTTCCAGGGGGGTGAATTTGTTGAATATCGGGAAGATGATGATGGGGGCTAGAAACATCATAAATAATTGGAAGAATGTGATGATGCTCCATATGTATAGCGGCGCCGCCGCTCCCACTTCCCGGAAAAACCACAATGTGAGCCAAAGAATCGGCGTACCGAGGAGCAATAGTAGAAGTAGGCTTTTGAGGATATCGACGGCGAATGTTTTGGCGGTGGTGCGGTTGAACCCGTACTTTTCTTCAATGCCGAAGGTGTCGTAGATCTGGAAGGGGAGGTTTAGAAGTCCTGCCAGCAGCGCCAGGCCGAAGATATAGATGATCCCGGTGACAATGGGATTGTAGCCCAGGCTTCGCGCCCAGTGGTCGGCGAGATTGAAACCTCCTGTCAAAATGAACGCGGTGACCAGGATGACCTGCGCTGTCCCTTGCCATACACCGAATGTGGTGTTGATACGGGCGTATTCCTGGGATTTGGCGTACTTTTCGCTATTGTAATAGCCGGCGAATTCCGCTGGAAGGTCCGGTGTGAGGCGCTTGAGGTTCATGCGCTCGATGATGATTGTCAAGAGGTGCGACCCGATTAGTATTGTCAGGATGAGGATCAGGTATGCGTTCATGGTCGTGTTCCTTGTCTGCCGGCTTTGTTATTGGCGGACCGCCGTCCAGGCGCCGCTTGCCTGTCCGTCCTGATAACTGCCGCTATAATTTCCGCTCAGGATATCGTCGTCTTCGAATATACCGGTAAAAACCTCTGTGCCGACTTTCCCGATATCGAGGTTTGAACCGTATGCCAGGGAAAAGTTAAGTATGCTGTCTCCATAAGTGTAATTCCCCAAAAAATATTCATTCCATACGACCATTCCTTCTTTGCGGGTTCCATCGAATACCAGGACTATGGTTGTAGAGATATCTCCGCTGGTCTGGGTGAAGGTCCAGGTTCCATTGATATCATAGTAACTGATCCCGCAAGCGGAATAATTGAAGAGCCCGATAATGGTGATTATAATAAAAATTGAAAGTATTATTTTTTTCATTTTCATTCTCCACCTGAGTCACTATAGAGGATTTGGCGTTAAAAAGCAAGTTTCATTGGTTTTTTTTACTTGAGAGGGGAAATGAAAAAATGCTATAATGATACTTCAAGCGATGGCGGCACCCAGTTTCCTTAGAGTGCCGATTCCCGCCCGCAAGGTGATTCAAAATGGACATAGCGAAACAGATTTTGTCGTTAGCCGGAAAATACCGGGATTGGACCGCGGAAAACTTGTCCAAACTTATAAAAATCAAATCGTTCAGTTGCCAGGAAGGCGACGTGATGGAAGAATTGAAGCGGCAGATGGAGGCGGCTGGCTTTGATGAAACATTCGTAGATCCAATGGGAAATGTGATCGGCAGGATCGGTGAAGGCGAACGGATGTTGGTGATCGATGCTCATCTGGATTTGCGGGAGATCGGCATTTTTGAACAATGGGAAACGGATCCTTTTTCCGGTTTGATCGACAACGGGTTTGTGTACGGTCGGGGGAGCGCCAATCAAAAAGGCGGCGCCGCCTCGTTTGTGACAGCCGGCAGAATTCTCAAGGAATTGGAATTCGACAGGGGCTTGACTATTTTTTTTACCGGCTCCGTGATGCAGGAGGCGTGTAGCGGCTTGAGCTGGAAGTATATTATTGAGAATAACCATATCAAGCCGGATGTGGTCCTGTTGACAAAACCGACGAATTTGCGAGTGAACCGTGGACAGCGGGGGTGGATCGAAATAGCGGTCACGTTTCGAGGCGGCAGGACTGGAGACACGAATGGCCGCGAGATAAACGCGGTGTATTTAGCGTCCAGGGCCAGTCTTTATGTTCAGAAACTTGATAAATGCTGTATTGTGGATCCTTTTCTCGGCAAAGGGTCAGCTATGGTTTCGGAGTTTATTTCATTGAGCCCGTCGCTTCAAACTGTGCCCAATTACGCCAAAATCCATGTGGACCGTAGGCTCACCTGGGGTGAGACCAGAGAGTCGGCGGTGGCTGAAATGGATGCGATGCTCAAAGACACGCCTGCCCGAGTAGAGGTTTTGAGGTATAAGGCAAGAAGTTATACGGGGCTCCAAACCGGAATGAGCAACTATTATCCGTCCTGGAAGATTCCAGCCAACCACCCGGCCGTGATTACCGCGGTTAATTGTTATGATGATCTATTCGGGGTTTTGCCGGGACTGGGGAAATGGGAAATGGCTACCGGTGGATCTATGATCAATGGTTTTTATGGAATTCCCTGTATCGGTTTTGGCCCTGGGGATGAAGCGTTGGCTTACACGCCGTTTGAGCGGGTTCCTATTCCTCATCTGGAGGCCGCCGCCGCGTTTTACGCGCTATTTGCGTATACAGTTTAAACGAAATGGTTGCATGGAGGTTGATGCATGAGTCATGAGGCGCAATTGCCCACGGAATTAAAACGAAAAGATTCAGGATTCTATCTTGGCAATCCTGACAATACTGTTGAGAACGTTGTCGAAGCTATTGAGTCAAAACGGGGGATCGCAGTTGTTACCGGGGCTTCCGGTAGTGGGAAAACAACGGTGTTGGCTTTTTGTGCTTCCGCTTTACTTGATAAAGGCTTTGAATGTGTGTTGGTCAGGGGGAAAACGGAGCCGGAACTACTGTTGAAGGAACTGATGTTAAAAGCCAGGGATGCCGGTAATCAAAAGGCGGAGCAATTGTATCTTTCCGCCGGCAGCCTCGATTCTAAATTGCGTTGGGTTGCGGATAACTATCTGTCTTTGGAGAAGGTGGTGTTGATTCTGGATAATTTCGAGGAGAATCTTTCTGAGGAAGGGGATTTTTTGAGTCCCAAATTAAAGGCCGCGTTGACAATGCTCCAAAGCGCCTTGAAGAAGAAACCTTCGTTTATTCTTATTTCGTCTGCCATGGATATTGAAGACTATGATACCGTCGAGCTGAATGAGTTTTCCCGGCGGGAATTTATCGAGTGTTTGGAGCGGTTGGAACATGCGGCCTCCATATGTCGCGACAATGAGGCGGCTTTATATAATGATATCGGAGGGAATCCCCTGGTGATGAAATTGCTTGATTCTTTGATCCGGTTCGAGACAATGAATCGTTCCGATGGCGAGCCGACCTGGGAATTAATGAAGGATTCGATTCCCGGCTTGAAGCTAACGGTTGCCCGTATGCGTAATCGCGGCGACCAGTTGATTCGCTTGTTCACCGCGCGGATTTTATCTCATTTGGAGCCTTCGCAACGTTCCTTGCTCGGAATTTTAGCTGCATATCGTTTCCCCGTTGGAAAGTCGGCGGTTGATGCCCATCAGTTGGCGGTTTCCGACGATGTGCGTGTCGCAAGTCTCGAAACAGGGCTGCTCGATTTTGATACGGACGTGGAGAGGTATGTGATTCATCCTGCGGTGGCTTCCGCTGTCCTGGCTGAAATGGATGCTGAGCGGAGACGGCAGGTGCATGAGGTGTGCGGGCGTTTTTTCTGGGGGCTCGAGGACCGGCAGGGGCAAAAATCCATGGATGATATTATGGAAGCCCGGAGGCATTTTTTGGAGGCGGAGCAGTGGGACGCCGCTGCCGAGGCTACGTTCAGCCTGGGAGATTATCTTGGAAGCATCGGCTTTTTAGATTTTTCCTTCCAGATGTTGGTGGAAATAAGCGGGAAAAAATTGAATACAAAGAACCGGGCGGCGGCAGACTATGCGATGGGGAATTTGTATTCGCGGTATGGTCGTCTCACTGAGGCCAGGGAGTCGTTTGCCAATGCCCTGGCGAGCTGGGAACGTAACGAAGATGATGAGAATGTACCTCTCGCTCTCCAGCAAATGGGCTATGTGTCTTCGCTCGAAGGCCGGTACGACGTGGCGCTGGATTTTTATCAGCGGGCGATGCACTATTATGAGGCGTCCTCCACAGAGGTTGCGCGGTCCCGCTTGCAGCACCAGACGGCGCTTGTTCTGCGGTCAAAGGGCGATGAAAAAGAAGCGCTTGAATTGTTTCGGCAGTCTGTTGAAGTGATGGAAAAAAATGGAGATGAGGTGAATGTCGCGGCTTCCTACCTCCAGATGGGGCAGATTTTTCTTTCTTTGAAGAATACAGAGGCTGCCATCGATCATTTTGAGCATTCCCTCGATCTTTGCAAGGGTATGGGCGATACGTATGGGGTGGGAGTTCGTCATTATTTTATCGCGCAGGCGAATGAGACATCAGGGGAGGTCAAGGCTGCTTTAGGTGGATATCTGGAAGCCTGGAAATTATTTTCCCAACTGAAGGTGGCTGATGAGGCCGAAACGAGGCAACGTATTATGGCGTTGCGGGAAAAACTACCGGCTGAAGAATTTGCGGCGATGCTGAATGAATGCCGGTGTGACGCCTCTCAATTCGACGCCCAGCGGGTGGAGCAAGAAGAATTTTTAGAGCTCATGCGTATTATGACTGACAATGCCGTTTATTTTTTTAAATTGCCCGAGGCGGAGAAAGAGAAGACTATCGAAATTTTGAATAACGTGATCGGCCATGGGGAATATGAGGCTACCGGAATGGAAGCGTTCAAAATATACTTCCAGATGTTGTCGGCCTATATTTATCATGAGGATTATACTCGCTTCCGGTCATTACTTCCGGCGGAGATGTGGGCGTTTTTCGAACGGGCGCGAATGGGCGTTCGTTAGGCGCTTCAAAAAACATTTTTATGGGATTGCATTTATTTGGCATTTAGATGTTGAAAAAAAACAATTTTTTTTATAGTATTAACTATTCTGTATTTTTATCATCAGCCGGCTTTCTACATCTGGAGACGGCGAATTTTTGGATGAGAATTTGAGGAGGAAACTTTGGTTTTTTTTGAACAGGAGGGATTAATGAAAAAGGCTTTGTTACTTTTTCTTATTTGGGGATTCGTGTTTACTGCATCCCCTTTTCTGCGGGGTGAAAACATCTCGGAAAAAATTCGGCTGAATGGGTTTTTGTCCCAGGGGTATGTGTATTCCACCGGGAACGATTTCATTCCTAATTCCAGTAAGAATGGATCTTTTGAGATGAGTGAGTTTGGCGCCACTTTTTCGGTGGATTTAACCGAAAAACTTCATGTCGGGTTCCAGATTTTCGCCAGGGATTTTGGGCCGATTGGCAATCATAATATTAAGTTGGATTGGGGGTATGCTGATTACCGTGTATCGGATTCATTCGGCATCCGTGTCGGCAAGGTGAAAACTCCTGTGGGGTTTTTTAACGAGGTGCGGGATACGGACGCGTTGCATCCAATGGCGATTTTGCCTCAAAGCATCTATGATGAATCCATGCGGCCGGTATTCGTAGCCTATGACGGCTTGGGCCTGTACGGTAATCTTGATCTCAAAGCGGTCGGCGATTTCGATTATCATTTTTTTGTCGGTACCGTCCATCACCCTGAGGGAGCGCCGCATTTACTCCAGATTCAGGTGGCCTCCAATGCGTTGCTGTCTCAGATGGGCTTGACAATGACGGGAATCACTATGGATACCGAAATATTCTGTGGAGGGCGTGTGATTTGGAATACTCCCTTACCGGGTTTTCGTCTCGGGGGGACCTATACCTATTTGAAAGGAGAGATGAATTCTCTAATCAGTCACCCGCTGGAAGGATTGTTCCCGCTCATGGGAAGCATGGAGCTAAAAAATTCTTTTTTTCTATCGGGGGAGTTTTCAATTGGCGACCTGACAATTATTTCCGAATATATGGAATTATTGCCTCTAATCAAGATGGAGATGTTTGGGCAGATGCAAGAGGTGTCCTCTGAGACCATGCAGGGCTGGTATGTGATGGTTTCGTATATGATCGGGGATAAACTCACGTTTACGGGGCTCTACGACCGGTTCATCTCCAATAAAGGCGACACGGCCGGGCAAAGTTCGGTGGCACAGGGATTACCCGATTATTATGGGTGGCAGAAGGATTTGGCCTTAGGCTTGCGGTTTGATATAAATTTCAACTGGACATTTAAAATCGAATGGCATAAAATCGACGGTATGGGGAAGTCGTGGGTGTTCTCTCCGATTCCCGCGCCAGAGCAAAAATGGAATATGTTTGTGGCGAAGTTTTCATTTAATTTCTAGAAGGGGGGTGAAATGAAGTCCAACACCGTTATTTTTATAGTGATATTATTGGTAACTACGGTTGCATGTTTCTCGAGTAATTTTATCATTGTTGTCAATCCGGAAAATCAAAATGGCAAGATGGAAATTGAGGAAGTCAAAAAAATATTTTTAGGGAAAAAAATAAATTGGGAGTCCGGCGGTAAAATAAAAATTGCCGTTCTCAAAGAAGGCGACCTTCATAAAGAGTTCTTGCAAGACATTCTGAAAATGAACCCTGTGCAATTTTCATTGGTGTGGAAGGAAAAATTGTTTACCGGGAAGAATACCCAGATCAGGTTGTTTCAGAATGATCTGGAGATAAAGGAATTTGTAAAATCAGACGTCAACGCTATTGGCTATATCTCAGCCGAGAATGCCGATGAATTTGTTAAAAAGGTTTCTATCATAGAATGAAAATGATGTATTAAATAGAAATCTCAGGGATCGGGAATCCCTGATCCCTGAGATTTTCTAGAGAATGTTGGTGTCATATTTTTGTTTCTCAGATTATAATCAATGCTTGAAAGAAATCTTCAATGTAACCGGGAGCCATACTTTTACAGCTTTGTTCGCTCTTAGAGCCGGTTTATATTTCCATGTCTTATAATTCTTCACGACTTCCATCTTAATCTCTTCGGGGATATTGTCGGTTGTTTTTACTTTCAGCACAATTCCAGCTTCATCTATCAACAATTCTGATTGCACCGTGGCTCTTCTCCCGGCATAGGTTTTGCGAAGAGCTCTTGAGAAAGACGGATCTTTGCCGGAGATTTTAACCGGAGGGACGCCCACTTCATTTAACGAGAAACTTTCTTTCTCGGGACTTTGAGCCGCGCCGGATTTTTTTTCTGTATCTTGCTTGCTTACCGTTTCTGTTGCCGACAACTGGCCAATCGAGAATTTTATGGTTTCGGGAATCCATACTTTGACTGGAGCGCCATGTTGTTGTGCGGGGGAGTAAGTCCATTGCATGAATGCGGAAACGATTGATTCCTCGAGGTCTTTGGGGAGAGTGGGGGAGTTCAGTAATTTTACTTTTTCTACGGCGCCTTTTTGGTTTATTAGAAGCATCGCTTTGACTGTCGCTCGTTTTCCCTGGTAATTTCTGGCTATATCTATCGGGAATACAGGATCTTGCCCTGAAATTTTCCCGGGTTTTTGTGTCGCATTCGCGAGGGCTACAATTTTCGGAACCGCTACGACGGTTTCCGCACTCTCCTGGGGTCTTACCTCGTTTGGATGTGAGTTTATTTTTTCTTTTACCTTTTCTCCAGGACTTGTGTTTTCCATTTTATTGGCGGGTTGTTTTTCATTTTTTTGAGTGGCTTTTGGGGCGCCCGTTTCGGTTCTTTTTGGTTCGACTCCCTTGTTGTGCAATTGGTTGCGAATGGAATCGATCTCACGTTTCCTCTGATTTTCAATTTCGCGGATCAATTGGTCCCTTTCCATAAGATGCGCGTCTTTATTCTGGGAATCATCCTGCAGTTTCTCTTCGTACGTTCTACGTAAGGTTTCGATTTGTCGTTGATACTGCTGTTCCAGCAACGAAATCTTTTGTTCCATCACTTCTATCTGCTTCTGTTCTTCCATGCTTTTTTGATTCAGATAAAAGTAGGTGCCAGCGCCAATTAAAATAATGATGAAAGCGAGCAAGGCGACATATTTCAATTTTGAACCCCTTGATTCTTCCAGTATTGTTGTGGAAATGACAGTCTCGCCTGATGAATCTTTTTTGCGTTCAGGTATAGGGGCTGATAGCTCATGTTGCAATTCTTTCTTGTTTTCCTCGATCCCCTCTTTGTAAACGGAAAACATAAATGAGGCCAAATCCGGTGAAACCAGGCCTGTGTCCTTGATTTTGAAATGGGTCTCGATGAAGCTGATAAGTTCTTCGTTAGTAGAGAAGCGTTTTCTAATGTCCGGATTTAACGTTTTTCTAAAGAATTCGATAATGTTTATCAAGAAGTTTTTATCTGTAAGGGGGATATCCGATGAAAAGCTGATGTTCGTGATCGTGGCGTCGAAATCTTCTCCCGGCAAGTATGAAAAATATTTCCCTGTGAGCATCCGGTAAACGAGGTATCCGAGATAATATATGTCGGCTTGAGGTACAAGCTCTTCATGTTTGATAAATTCCGGCGCCAGCCAGGAGCCGTATTTTGAGATGATTCTTTCGCAGATGTCCTCTGTTTGCGTGATGAAAGGCCATAATCCATAATATTTCAGATAGAGCTTCCCGTTATGTCCGACGATGATATTGTCCGGCGTTAAAAAACCATGGAAAAATGTGGCGCCTTTAAACTGAATGGAGGTGCCCATCTTGACGATATTGGCTACTGCCATCGCCAATTGGAAAGCCAGTGTGAAAGGAACCGCCACTTTGTTCTTGCTGGATTCATCGAGGATTATATCGAGCGGTTTACCTTCGATATGAGGAAAGACCAGGTACCCCTGGTTCTCTTCTATCACAATTCGCTCCGGGGCGTACAAATTGGGAATCCCTAACTTCTTCACCGTATCGAGAATTATGAAAGCCTGGTCCCGGACCGGACCCTCATTGTAAATGTACGGGTGTATCTCGGTAATTATTTTGTGGCATGTCGGCTTGTTGCCCTCCAATAATCCCACTCGAAAATTTGTTCCAAGGCAATCATGCCCAATTTTTTTGAAAACGAAATATTGTTGTAAAATCTGGTGTATTTTCATTGCTTCACCTTCAGAAATTTTTGGGATTTTTGAAAAATATATATTAAAGGAAAGAGGAAAAAATATCAATGTTTTTTTTATCAAGATATCAATATTTTCGAAAAACCGAGGGCGCTTCCTACTCCATTTTGCCCCAAACTTGACCGGGCGACTGAACGATATGTGAAAAAATAGTTTGGAAAAATAAATGAATTGAATATCATTAATTATAGGAGGGGATAATGTTTTGTTATCAATGTCAAGAAACTGCGAAAAATTCTGGATGTACAAAAATGGGTGTCTGCGGGAAAAAAGACGACACCGCAAACTTTCAGGATTTATTGATTTACACCTTGAAGGGGATCTCGTTGTGGACAGTGTTGGCAAAAGAACGTCTTGGCGAGGATAATGGCGCGGGGGATTTCATCGCTAAATCTTTGTTCGCCACTATCACCAACGCCAATTTTAACAATTCCCGTATCATAGATTTGGTGAATGAAGGACTTCAGATCAGAAACTCTCTGAGCGATTTTTTTAGAAATGCCTACCAGGAGAAAAATGGGAAGCCTTTCGCTGAATCGTTGCATGACGCTGCAATCTGGGATCCCGCAAATCCTGAGGATTTAGAGGAAAAAGCCGCGACCGTCGGTGTTTTGACAACTGAAAACGAAGATGTGCGTTCGCTTCGGGAGTTGTTGGTTTACGGATTGAAAGGTGTCGCCGCTTACGCCCACCATGCCGCTGTGTTGGGATATGAAGATCGAGCGATTTACAGTTTTTTTGCCGATGCTTTAGCTTCAACCACAAAGGATCTCAGTGTTGACGAGATGATCGGCTATGTGCTCAAAGCTGGTGAAATGGCTGTTACAACCATGGCTTTGTTAGATAAAGCCAACACGGCAACGTATGGCCACCCGGAAATAACTAACGTGAATATAGGCGTTCGCGGGAATCCGGCAATCCTTATTTCCGGCCATGATTTGAAAGATATGGAGGAGTTGCTGGAGCAAACCAAAGGAACTGGAGTCGATGTTTACACGCATAGTGAAATGCTTCCGGCTAATTATTACCCGGCTTTCAAGAAATATGACCATTTTGTTGGTAATTATGGGAACGCCTGGTGGAAGCAGGCAACGGAATTCGCTTCCTTCAATGGCCCGATCCTGATGACCACCAATTGTATCACCCCGGTGAGAGACAGTTATAAAAACAGGATCTTTACAACCGGTATAGCGGGATTTCCGGGAGTTAAACATATTGGGGACCGTGAAGACGGCAAAAAAAAGGATTTCTCTGAGATTATAGCGCTGGCCAAACACTGCCCGCCGCCAACGGAAATAGAACAAGGGGAAATTGTCGGCGGTTTTGCCCACAACCAGGTGTTGGCTTTAGCCGATAAGGTTGTCGATGCCGTCAAATCCGGGGCTATCAAGCGGTTTATCGTGATGGCGGGCTGCGATGGCAGGCATAAATCTCGCGAGTATTTTACCGGCGTGGCCGAGGCTTTGCCGGAAGATGCCGTGATACTGACCGCCGGTTGCGCGAAGTATAGATATAACAAACTGAAATTGGGGGATACCGGTGGAATTCCAAGAGTGCTCGACGCCGGACAATGCAATGATTCCTATTCGCTGGCGGTTATTGCCCTCAAATTGAAAGAAGCGTTTGGTCTAGAGGACCTGAATGATTTACCAATATCCTTTGATGTCGCATGGTATGAGCAAAAAGCTGTGGCTGTGTTGTTGGCTTTGCTTCACTTAGGATTCAAGGGCATTCGATTGGGACCGACTCTTCCGGCGTTTTTATCTCCAAACGTCGCGAAGGTTCTGGTGGAAACATTCGATCTCAAACCAATCGGAGATGTTGGCGATGATGTGGCTGCTATGATGGCGGCCAACTAGACCGGCTTGCAATAAATAAAAAAGGGCGCTGCGCTAAACAGCGCCCTGTTAGTTGTGCTCGAAAAAGCGCGCAATTATTTTCTGTAAATGTGATCGATTTTTTTAACATATTCGTGGTAATTAAATCCCTTGAAGTCTTTACTCTTTTCATTGTGGCATTTTTTGCAGACTGCCTCATTCGGGATAATTAAGCCGTTTTCAATTGCCTGGGCCTTGTCCTTCATGATACTCATCTTTTTATAAGCCGAGCCGGGACCGTGGCAGGATTCGCATCCAACGCCCTCGAAATTCGCAGCATTGGCATCTCCAATCTTATATCCGCCCTTATCGTAACCAGTGGTGTGGCACACAAGACATTCCGGTTTTGTTTCGCCGCCCTCTTTCTTAAGAATTTCGAGCGCTTTTGCATGAGGCCCTTTTTCCCATTTCTCATAGACCATTCCCTTTTTTTCACCTTTGTGGCACATCTTGCATTTTTGGGAACCGATATAGGTGAAATCGCCTGAGTATGCCATTGAGAAAACAATCGCAACGACCGAGACAACTATTAATATTTTTTTCATCACGCCTCCTTAATATACACCTTTCTATAGTTTCTATAATCCATTTTGTGGGTAATGTCAAATTTTTAAATTGTGGAAAGTAGTAAATTGTAGTTTGTGTCATTTTGTGGAAAAAATTGTGTTTGTGATATAATCGTAACCGCATGTTGCGGCATGTCAATTTGGGATTTAAGGAGTTAAAAAGTGAGAAGGTTTCATGTCATTTTTGTTGGGTTATTACTATTGGGATTTTTTTTGGGCGGCCAGGAGGATTGGCGGCCTGAAAAATTACAAACTCTGGAATTAAAATTAGACGAACTCGAAGCCAATGTTGTCGTTCTCGACCAATATCATCCGGACAAGGTTCCTGGTTTTGAGGAATTGGATAAGATCAATCAATTGGTGGAGCGCCTGGATTTCAATAAACGAAAGTTTGAGCTTCTCATTGATCAATACAATGTTCTGGAGGATGAACTCTTTCCATACCTCCTTAAACTCTCCGCAGATCAGCCGCCTCTACGAAGTAATATTATCGCGAAAATAAGGGAATATGGAGACGGGGACTCGAAGAGTATGTTGGAGGTTCAGAAGACGATCAATAAAATTGCCTTGCTGATGGAGCGATTGGAAAAACAAATCGAAAGAGTTCAGCTAATGTCGCGTATTAAGGAGATTGAAGAAACGCAGAAGTCCAGGTTTGGGGCTTTGGGGCAGCAAACGAATATTTCGGACCAGATCCAGAAATTGAAGAAAGACCGTATTGATTTTAGTAAGGAAATCGAGGAAGAGTTAGTTCGATTGGAGGATCTCAAAAAGACGGAAGCTGAACGAATTGCAAAAGTCGATGAGAAATCCAAAGAGGTTTCAGAGCTGAAGCAAAAGGCGCAGAAGTCCCGTGAATATGTCGTTCGTCTTGTTGACAGGATTTTTGCCGAAGTGCTCGATGTTCGCCTCAATGGGCTGGAACGGCCCCGTCTCAATGCCACCAAAACCTTTGTATATTTGAGCAATAATAAAATTGAAACCCTGAAACAGAAGGTTGCGAACCTAAGCGCAGATATAAAAATGTTGGGAACACTTCGCCGGGACATGTTGTGGCGGCAGATCGGAAAAGGCATACTGGTTGTTTTTATTGCTTTCGCTCTTGTATTTATACTTGTCCGATTGTCCAAGAGAGTGGCCGGCAAGGTTCTTCGAAAGGTTGAGCAGAGTCCGGATTTGGAGCCCCACTATAAACAGCGCTATGTAACGTTGTTTTCTGCTGTGCTCTCTATAATAAAGGTGTTCTTGTGGGTCTTTGCGGTATTGTGGGTCCTGGGAGAGCTTGAAATTGATTATGCGCCGTTCCTGGTGGCTGCCGGCGGTTTGTCATTAGCCATTGGTTTCGGCGCCCAATCGTTGGTAAAAGATTTTTTCTCCGGATTCTTTATGTTGATGGAAGAGCAATTGGCTCTCGGCGATGTTGTCGAGATCAACGGCAATACCGGAACAGTCGAAAAAATTTCGTTTCGCACCATTAAATTGCGTTCTCTGAACGGGACGGTTCATATTATTCCAAACGGTAACATTTCCAGTGTTTCGAATTTGACGCATAAATGGTCGCGCGCTGTGACCAATGTCGGAGTTTCTTATGATGCGGAACCGACTAAAGTGCTGGAAATCCTCGACGGTATATGCAAAGATATGTACCAGGATCCAGATTGGAATGCTACATTGATTGAAGAACCGATTCCCCAGGGTATCATATCTCTGGGAGAGTCGGCGGTTGGTTTCAGGATTCTCTCCAAAACGATTCCAGGCCAACAATGGGCTGTTGACAGAGAGCTCAATATAAGAGTGAAGCGCGCTTTCGATAAAGCCGGTATCGAAATTCCCTATAATTATATAAATATCGTCAATCGGACTGAAAAATAACGTTGTCTGTAGAATGAGGGGCAGGTAGGCCTGCCCCCTATTATGGCTTCTATTTATTTTTATACAAATGCTCCCAATGCTCAGGTTGATTTTTGAGCCATTTGTCGAACCAGGCGATGATTGTTCTCATCCAATGAAGTCTTTTTTTGTATCCCAGTATCCAATGTTGCTCGCCGTTGAAGGTGATTAGCTCGACCTCTTTTCCCAGGAGTTTTAACGCGGCGTACATCTGGTAGCTTTCTCCCGGCGGGACATTGTTGTCTTTGTTGCCATGCAGTAACAGAAGTGGTTTGTCGATACGGTCCGCCATGAACAAGGGGCTTCGCTCGACGTAAATGTCTTTGCGGTTCCATGGGAAACTTCCGGCGGTTGCGACGGCGCTGTAAGTGTAGCCCCAATCGCCGACGCCCCAGTAACTTGAAAGCGCGCTGATCCCGGCATGGGAGATGAACGCCGCCACCGAATCGGTGCTGGCGGCGAGATATTGGGTGAGGAATCCTCCGTATGAAGCGCCGATAGCTCCAATCCGTTTCGGGTCTATAAAAGGATGGGCTTCGGTTAGTTTTTTGATACCTGCGATGATTTGTCGCGTTGTGAGAGATCCCCAGTCGTTGACATGAACGCTCGAATCTTCTTGTCCAAAGCCGACGGTTCCTGTTGGTTGCAGTACGTAAACGATGTATCCGTGCGCGGCATACCAATTTCTAGGGTATCTGCCGCCAAAACTACGGCTGACAGGACTGGTGCCTCCATAGTAATTGACGATGCACGGGTATTTCTTTGTGCTGTCGAAATCCGGAGGCAAATAAATCCGCCCTGTTATTGTTTTTCCATTTTCCGTTTTAAAATTCCAATCTTTTACTGTCCCCAACCTGACGCTACGGAATAAATCACTGTTGAAATCTATACGGTCCGTCAACACAACACTAAGTAAGCGGGCTAACTTTTTACGTGTAGAGCTTATGGGGATTGGAAACACCTGAACCCCAGTAAACCGCCAGGTTTCTGTTTTGTGCGAATGAGAGGCTTCCTACCACGTCTACCTTTGTGTCGAGGCGAGTGTATTTATCTGTTTTAGGCAAATACCGGTACAAACTCCCGTTCGCTTTTTCCGTCACCCTGAAGTAGATGGCGTTGTCAATCGGGTGCCAAAATGCGGATTCAATAGACGGATTGAAGTTTTTGGAGATTGCCTGAACGTTTTGTGTGGCAATGTCGAATATAAACGCCTGGTTATCATAGTCATTGGCGATGACGTCGGGAGGTATGGTTTTGCCGATACCTTCAAAAGCAGAGGGGCCGCCGAGAATCAGCAAGCGTTTCGAGTCTGGCGCCCAGGTCATTGCGTTGACAAAAGAGCCCTGAAACAGCTCGCTTCTTGAAAGGTCCGTTGTATTCAAAAGAGAGGCCACATTTTTGAAATAGGGCCTGTGTAAAGTATCCTCAACTGTCTTGATTAGTAGCGCCCGTTTGCTATCCGGACTTATTTTAGCGGTTCGAAAATTCAAATCTTCCCCGCTGATTTTGTGAGTGGCTTTTCCTTTGGGGAAAAATAAATACATTGAATACCGGTATCCGGCAAATGAGGCGCGTCCCTCTATGTCTTCGATGTGTTTGTATATGCCGTTACCTTCATCTTTGGAGTAAACCGAGTATATGAGAAATGAATTGTCCGGCGCCCAGTCGTAGTCATTGAAATTTAAGATATTTGTGAGCAAGGGCTCTTGTTTGTGCGTGGACATGTCATACAGGAATAGGCTGGATTTGCTTTTTCCGGTGGTGATGTAGGAGAAATGACGCGAATCCCTCAGCCATCTAAAATTCTGGATATTGCCCAGGTTCCGGGAGGAGAAAACGCTTTTCCCGGTGGCGACCGAAAGGATCTTCAACCATTTCTTTGTCGTCCCATTTTCAGGGGATGTGCGCTTTACCGCCACAGCTACCGCGCTTCCGTTTGGACTCACGGCCACATGAGATACCTGGACCGCATTCAATATGTGTTTTGTGGTTAGAGGGGACGTCGGATCGATCGTGACTTTGATTTGATCTTTGCCGAATGTTTCTTTGGTTCGAAGTGATACCGAGGCGTTGGCGGGGTTGTCTTTTTTTAGCGACAATTTGATGATCAAGGCATGCTTGCCGGTGGTAAGAGTGAGAGGCGATTCCCAGGATTCCCCATCCGTGGTTTTGGTTGTTTTTTGAGCCTCTCCATTCAGGTACACGATAAATGGCGTGTCGATTCCTTTGAGATACAAGTTCGTCTGTAGCCAGCGCTGGGTTTCGATGAATGTGGCCAGGTACAGTATTTGATGCGAGGAGGCTTGAAAACCGATGGATTGGATTGGTTTCCATTTAAATTCTAAATGACCGGGCCATTCGACGGCGCCATCGTCATTGGGATTTAACGCGTCAATCGGTAGATGGTTGAATTTTAGAATGTTTTTCTCTGTTCCCAGAAGGGAGACTTCAGCGTTGGGGATCGGCATTGGGCCCAAAGCCAGCCATTGGTCGATTGTAGTCTCTTGTACCGTCGCTTCAACTGGCTGTGGGAAGGTTATAAAAGCGAATAGAGCGATGATAAATATACATGAATGGATTTTTTGTGTCATATGTTCTCCTCGTATGTATTTAATCTTGTTTATACGAAAACGCGCGTCTAAGGTTTGTGGAAAACCAAATGTTTCAAATGGCGGATTTTCAGATTAGAAGGGCCAAAAGCTATTATCGTACCAAATTTTTTCTCTCAAACTTTTGTCCAGATCCGCCAGCATCGTCATATGCCCCTTTTCCCATTCTGTGAGCCAATTGTAGAGTTTTTTCTCGTTTTCCAACTCCGCTGAACCAGCTCTTTGAGAATAAAATTCAACGGCTTTTTTTTCGAATTCCAGAGCCGCCGCTATAACCGCCGCTTCGTAACCGGCGCCGGAAATAGCTTTGACAATATCCGCAGTCAGAATCTTGTCCGCATCCTGGGCCGATTCATCGAGCTCCAGCCTATCAAAGTCTTCGCCATTGGCCGCCCGGATAAATTGGGAGTTTAAAATTTCAATATGCTTCTCCTCTTCGGAGGCCAACATTTCGAAAAGCTCTTTTACTTCGTCCACAGTACTGGTGCGGATGACAGACTCGTAAAGAGCTTTTCCGCGATGTTCCAGTAAAATAGCTTGTTTAATGATTTCCAATGATTGATGTTCCATCTTTCTCTCCTTTACCACCTGAAAAAATTTTAGCACAAACACACGGTGAAGACAAATCCATATTCCTTTATAGCTCGCGTTTACTTGGGGGGACGAATACACTATAATAAATAGAATATAAAACGAAATTGATAAGGATGCCGATGACATTGACTGGAAAAGAACGTATCGCGGTTACAGGGGCTGCCGGATTTGTCGGCGGTCATTTGGTTCGTTATCTAGTGGAAAAAAATTTCACGGTGCGCGCGGTTATCAACCGGAGTCCCTTGCCCGATGATCTTCAAAACCATCCGCTGGTGGAGCGGCGCGGTGGTTCGATCACTGATCGCTCATCAATGCTACGCTGTCTGGAAGGGGTGGATGTGGTGTTTCATCTGGCCACCGCCCTGGGAAACCGCATCATGTCTGACGACGGTTTTTTTGAAATTAATCGCGACGGTACCAGGATTGTTCTCGATGCGGCAATAGAGTGTGGAGCGAAAAAAGCGATCCATTTTAGCTCGGCGGGAGTCTACGGCAAATCATCCGGCTTGACGGCCCAAAAAGAAAACGATCCCTTGAATCCGATAGATATATATGAGCGAAGTAAGTTGGCGGGTGAAGCGGTCGCGTTGTCCTTTTGCGATAAAATCGATGTGGTGGCGCTACGGCCCGGCTGGGTGTATGGAGAGGGGGATAGGAGAACGTTCAAGCTGATCAAGCAAATCCGTTCGGGATTGTTTTTTGTTGCCGGTTCAGGGAGAATAAATCATTCTCCCATATATGTAGGAGATCTGGTTTCGGCTTCTCTAATGGCTGTTTCAAAAGGAAGGAACGGCGAGATCTACAATGTTGGATACGATATGATTCCTGTAGGAAAAATGGTTGAAACTATCGGCGGAGCTTTAGAAAAAAGAATATTTCCCATAAAAATTCCGATATGGATGGTTTATCCTCCGGCCTATATTTTAAGCAAACTTTTCGCGGTCGTTGACAAAGAGGCTCCTTTATCTCCTGCAAAACTCGCGTTCTTCATGAGAGGGAAACCTCTGGATTCTTCGAAAATCAAACGCGAATTCGCGATTGACTCCACCACCTCCTTCGCCGATGGCATTGGGAATACAATTGCTTGGTATAGAGCGAACGGCTGGCTTTGATACCCTCAATGATAGGAATATATCCTTTCCCCGGCGGGAATACCGATATCCAAAAAGTTTTCTGATGGGGGAATCGGGCAATTGAAGGCCGGTGAGTAACTACAGAGAGGATTGAAACAGACGTTGAAATCGAGGGTGAAGTGTGTGCTCTCCGGTTCATGAATCTCCAGGAAGCGACCGGTTCCGTATGTTGCTTGTCCGTTTGTCTGGTCGTTAAATGGAATAAAAAGAATATTTTGGTCATTTCCGGAGCCCGGGCTTGTTTTGAACGCCGTAAGCTCATATGATTTGCCGTCCAACTTAAATGTCAACGTCGCGTACCTATAAAATGTTTTTTCCAGATTGCGGCAGGTCAACATCTTTAGGGGAGTCATATTGGGCAATTTCTCTAGCGAGGCGGAAACGGCGTATTTAGAGTTCGGAGGAAAATAAGATAGCTCTTTGAAGTTTTTGTATTGGGGACGTTCCGGATCAAATACAATTAAAACCAGCCGCTTCGGGGATGGATAAGCCACCAGCAAAAAACGGGAAATGTTGAATGAAACCCGTCCGGTCAATAGTGAGCCGCTAGGTACATCTTTGTCTCTATCGCGGCACACGGCGTCGGGCGAGAGGTTTTCCCACGTCCATGATCCATCCTGTCCCATTAACGATATTTTCGCATTCTCAACGCGACGGTTGGAAATGACGATATCGGAGCCCTCGGCCACCAAAAAGCTATTTTCCCCGGCCATTATTGTCAATCGTTTGATACCGGCAAGTGGTGATACCGGTAAATCTTTGAAAGACTGATCCTTCGCGGCGCGCATTTCCAAAATCTTCTTTTCCCAATTGGGCTTCATCTGAGACCCGGTTTTACCGCAGCCCGTCGAAATTAAAGTCAAAAATAAAAATGTCGAAACAATCACTATGGCGGTTAAGATCGCTTTTAGCTTCTTTATGCGAAATTGTCGATTGCTCATTATGACCTCGTATTTTTGTGATGATATATTTCTTTGACGTGAACATTGAATTGATGCTCTGGAATGAATGATATTTTTTTTAACATGCACGTATATTATTTTATAGAGTTAGAGACAAAAAAGTCAAGGGAAAATGGACGTGGAGATTTTTTTAATTTACCGCGTTGGCATACTAAGTATGTATACTTAGCTGAATACAAAACCCCGTTGTCAGCGGTGAAAAAAACATAGGAAACGTTGAATTTCCCGATTGGGCAATCGACCCCGGAGTCTTGCTTCGCCGGTACTTGTCCCGGTATTGGGCGACTGTGGATGAGGCAAATATTCTTGAAGATCGAGCGGTTCCTAATCCTGTGTAGATAAGGGTTCTACAAAGTTAAATAAAATAGATATCTTCTTTTTTTTCTTGACAATTTTATTTAGATCTGCTAAATTATACACCTTAGGAGGACTTATGGGTGCTGAAGTCGGAGCTGGACAAAAATCGGAACCTAATGTTGTTCCGCTTTGTGATATTTTGTTAGTTTTATTGATTATCTTTATGGTTATTACGCCCGTTGCTCAACGGGGTATTGATGTGAAACTTCCTGAAACAGGAGATAGTACAGAGACGCAAGGTGGCGCTCAAGGTATCGTTTTAACTCTGGAGCAGGATGGGACACTCAAAATAAATCAGGCTCCAACTACCTTTGATATGCTGGATAGCGAACTGAGATCAATTTTTCAGACTCGTACCGATAAAACGATATTTATCCGTGCGGACGAGACCCAGTCATATAAACAGGTACTGAGAGTTATCGATGTTGCCAAAGGCGCCGGAATTGAAGTTCTCGGTGTAATTCCTGAACGGTACACATCAAATTAATTGGATGCTCCCCGGATCCGGGGAGTGATAAAATTGTTTTAAGAGCTTGGCGGTAGGTAGATCTCTAAGGCATTGTGCCAGATCGGTTGCAATATGCCGAAAAAAGTTGTAAAATACACCTTAAATATTAGTGTGAACCTAGGAGGCAGTTGGTGACTAATCTACAGGAAGAAAAGGAATTCCATCAGATAAATGATGCGTTTACCGAAGCCATTGATATCTTTAACAAGAGGGATTTCAAAACGGCTTACGAAAAGTTTGGACGCATTGTCGAGGAATACAAAGATTCCGAATATTACAATGTCTTAGAGATTCAAGCCCGTTCTAAAGTATATCTCAATATCACAGCTTCCCGCCAAAATCCAGTGAAAATTGTACTGGAGAGTGATGAAGACTATTTAACTGAAGGACTTTATAATTTAAACGCCGGCAACCTGGAGAAGGCCCTGGAACTTTTTGAGCATTTAGTGAAGCATGACAAAAAAGATCCCTATGTGTACTATTTGCTGGCCACCACTCAGTATAAGTTGGGAGAAAAGGACGCCGCGCTCGATAATCTCGTGAAGTGCATCGCACTTGACAAGCATTACAAGATTATCATTCACAATGAACCTGACTTCGAAACGTTAACAGAGGATGAGAAATTCACGACTATTGTCGGTTGATTGCCCCTTATATCCAAAAAAATCAGACGGTTGACTTCTTTATAAACTTGGTGTATATTAATAGTACTGCTGCGTAAAAAGGAGATAAAATGACCCGAAGATTAATAAAGCCAAATCTGAAGGAAATTAAAAAGATTGCCAAAAAGGATTTGAAAAAGAAACCGGCACCTCCGTACAAGACCCATGCCGAAAATTATTATTACATTAAGCAGATGAATAATCGAACCCATATGGTTGTGGAATTGATTAACGGTGAGCTCTTGAAGGGAAAAATCGAATGGTATGATGATAAATGCAT
>CAZBHS010000006.1:114263-121689 GCA_964491915.1 uncultured Clostridia bacterium | reverse complement strand
GTGAAGACGAAAGCAATTTCATTGTATTTAAGCATGTTATAAAATATATGTACAAAAATCCCGAAATGCCTGATGAAAAATCATACAGAGCTGATGAAGACTCCTCTGAAATTGAGTCCCACGATGCGGCTGAAGATTATCAAGAAGCTTCCGAGTAAATATTCTTTTCTATTTTTCAGTTTAATTTGTCTGTGATGTAATTGTAAAGGTATTTCTAATTTCAGTGGGAAATGAGGACTGCAAAGAAGATTATTGCGATTACCATGGGGGACCCTTCAGGGATTGGGCCTGAAGTCATCGCGAAAAGTATGGAACGTTTGCGTCCCAGGTACCCGGTCGTTTTAATCGGTTCGAGGGATTATTATCGCGGGGGTAAACCGAACGTTATTCAACATATAGGAGATATCGGCGGACCTGATTTTTACCTATTGCATATTCCTGGAGAAGCGATCACCGGAGATCCATCGTTCGAATTTGTGAAACGGGGTGTGGAATTATCCCTTCAGAAAGAAATTCACGCGCTGGTAACCGGCCCTATCTCGAAAGAAAAATGGTTTCAGGCCGGAGTCCCATTTCCGGGACACACTGATTACCTGGCGCAAATGGCCGGAGTTGATCGTTATATTATGTTTTTTTGGTCGCCAGATATACGGGTTGCTTTATTTTCCACCCACATCCCTCTCAAAGATGTTTTTGCCAATGTCAAGCGGGGAAAAATCGTATCATTCCTCCAATTGCTGGACCGGGAGCTTGACCGTTTGTTTGGAGATGAATTCACTCTACTTGTCAGCGGGTTGAATCCCCATGCCGGGGAACAAGGCGTGATCGGAACAGAGGAACTCGAAGAAATTATTCCCGCCATCGATGAAGTCCGGGATACAATAAAAAGTGAGATTATCGGACCGTTTCCACCGGATACCATCTTTCTTGAAGCCCGGAAATACAAACATGCTGTTGTCGTCTCCTGGTATCACGACCAGGGATTGATTCCCTTTAAATTGCTCAATATCCACTCCGGAGTTAATATGACGTTGGGACTTCCGTTTATTCGTACGTCTCCCGATCATGGCACCGCCTTCGAAATTGCGGGAAAAGGAATCGCGAATCCTTCCAGTATGATGGAAGCCGTCAAATTGGCGGAAACTCTGGTTGAAAGGGCTGGTTAATTATTATTTGAGCCGCTTGATGGCGATGGTTTTGAGGTATTTCATAGCGGTCCCCCAGGATGAGACGAGCGCGATGACCAAACCTGGAAAACCGTCCAATAGTCCCAATTTCCAGAAATAGAAACGAAAAAAGGTAATGGGGGGCAAGATGACCGCTCGTGCATAAAGCGCCTTCTTGTTTTTCGCGGCAATATCCTGAGCTTGCAGGAAGGAATAGCGGTTCAAGCGTTGGATGTGGTCGTTCATATCGCGATATGTATAGTGGAGAATTTCGCCGTCGAGGTGTTCCAGCTTACCATCCAACACGAGCCGTTCGTGTATCCGTCCCTGCCAACGGCTTTTGTTTTTCTTGAACAATCTCAATTTCCGATCCGGATACCACCCGGAATGCATGATCCAGCGGCCCAGGTAATTTGTTTTCCTCTTGATGAGAAATCCGTCTGCTTCGATGTTGTCTGAATGCTTGAGTTTGCTGATGCTTTCCGCCAATTCAGGCGATACCCGTTCGTCGGCGTCGAGATTCAAAACCCATTCGTACCGGGCGTTATCCAACGCGAAATTTTTTTGGGCGCCATAATTGTCGAAGGTGTTGTGGAGCACGCGGGCCTGGTAGCGTTCAGCAATCCCGGTTGTTTGGTCGGTGGAATAAGAGTCAACCACGACGATTTCGTCGGCGATGTCCCGGACACTTTTCAACGCGCCTTCCAGCCGGTCCTCTTCGTTAAAGGTAATGATGGTTACAGATAGTTTCATTTGCTCCAACAATACAAAAAACTTTCAAGGTTGTCAAGTCTGGGGTTTTTATTTGTGCTCGATAATGTTATGTACTATAATAAAACTTTTAGAGAAGGACCGAATGTTTGGAAACAAAGAGAAAAGAGACTACGCTTTGCTAATTTTTATGGCCCTTGTGGTGATAATCTTCATGGCCTACCTGTTTCTGCCGTCCGGCGACAAAAAAAATGTCGCCGATGCCATCGCGGCAACTCAGAACTTGCCTGATATAAATTCGGGTGAGCCGCCGCATACCGAACGAGCGGATGATTTTTTTATTGCGTACAATGCCCGTATCGAGGGGGCGTTAGCGGCGTTTTTTCAGCATTTGGACAACCTTGAATCATTACCGGAAAGTCCTGCGCCCGACGATATTGAATCCTCTCTTTACGATACGCAGCTACTGGATAAAAAAGGGGGAGACTGCGGGAAATTGTCGGAAGTGTTGGAAAAGATAAAGCGATTGAGCGTCTATAATCTAAAAGAACTTCTGCTGCTGGATTTCCCCAAAAGCTTTTCAAAGAGGTTTCGCTATAATGTATACACTGCCGCGTTGTTACAAAAAGTTCCGGCCGAACATTTATCGATACGGGTGAACGCCTTATCGAATCAAGAGATGCGGGATTTACTCGATTTTTCTTTTCTCGACTTGATTGGCAACGAATTAGAAAAGGATTTTCAGGCGCTTCCTATACTTCTTTATTTTGAATTGTTGCTGAAGCGGTTGAATATTTATACCGATCCGGGGCAGGCGGCTTTTTTCAGGGAAAATATTGAAAAGGTGCGTGATCTCTCGCCCCGCAAGCTTTTGCTGCAGATAAAAGAATATTTAAATTATTCGGAAGAGCGGACTCTGTTCCGCCTTGAGTGGATAGAAAACGATGATCTGGATCCCGATGATGTGGGGGTCTACCAAAAATTGAATGTTTCCTGCGTTCATTTCCTAAAGCAAAAATATATCGTTTTTCCCGCTCAAACAGAAGCCGAGAATCTCTGGATTTCCGAGCTTTGCAATGCCGATTCCGGGGACATTGAATTGGAGGGTCTGAGTATCTCCAGCGAAGATCCGGGTAAATCCATCCGCCTCGACAGGATTCTCTACACCCCGGATACCTCCAGGTTTATTTGTGTACTAACTGACGACACGCCCCGGCCTGAACCGGATATCAACGGTACCTCGCAGGAGGATCTTCTGTCCCGCCGTGTTTCATCGCTCGTCCGCAATGTGGAGCAACATTACAAAGTCATTCATTTCGATCCTCAAACCGATGAAGAGGGGGTAGAACAACGGCGCCGGCAATTAATAGATTTTGGGAATTACCTGAAGACTACTAGTTTTTATACTCCCGCACCCACTCCGATGCCATAAACCAACGCCGCAATTCCAATTGGTGGATGTAATTGGTGATTAATTTGCGGGCAATGGTTTTGTCCCTCTTGGCTAGATATATGAATTCTTTCTCTTTTTTCTTGATATTTTTGTTGATATAGTTTTCTAGATTGCGCCATTCTTTGCGGATATCACGGATGCGTTCACGGTAATCCAGGTCCATCAATTGCGACAATTTAGCAAAGGTCCAAAACGCGTACCGGTGATTGTAATCTTCTTTTCGCTGTTGGAAGTGCCGTCTGAACGCAATGGATGAATCCCCTCTTGTGTAGCCGGGCGGAGGCGTTTCCACCGAAAAATACCAGGGGCAAAAGGCGTTGGAGTCGGGTCTCATAAACGCGATCCAGACGATGTGTTGTATCTCGACCGGAAGCTCTTTACGCAGTTCCGCTACAAAGGCGTATTTGGTCGAGCGGGTGCAAATGGTCCGGTTGTCTGTGTTATTGGGGGAGCCATTTTTGTAACCGTTGGTGAGATCATACTCGGTCCCCTCGTAGTGATCCCGCAGCACCCTGTACAGATCTTCCCGTTCCAACCGGTCTTTTGGTTGGAACGAAAATGGCAGCGGTTCATCGACTTTGTAACGTTTTTTGGAGAGCAAATTGGTGCCTCTCCACTGGCGAAGAATATTCGACTGGCTATCGAAACTCGATGGTTTGGAATAAGCGCGGGCGAAATTGAAATTATTCCCGGCTTTCTTAGTATACCAACCATTTGCCACAGCATAATTAACAATATCGGAGGAGGCCATAATATCAGCGTCATTGGGAAAACCGAGATGATCAATGGTGTAGCGATTGGCGATAACAGCCACCTCGTCATCCGGAACCCGTTTGGCGATCCAATGCTTTCCCCGGACGATGTGCATGACCCAGCCCTCGTTGGCATCGGCAATGCACAAGGTGCGGCCTGATGAATAATAGCCATAGGTCTCGACCAAATGGCCCGCCAACTTCACCGCCTCCCGCGCCGTGGAAGACCGCTCCGCAATGATGCGCCGTAGCGCGAATCCGATACCGCCGTTTGTCAATTCCCCCGCATCTTCTTTAGAGGGGCAGGAATTGCTGGCGATCGTCACGCCCTTTTGGTTGAAGTAAGAATCGGCGAATTCAGCGGTTGGAATTTGCAGCCAGAGGAGCCCAAAGGTTTGGGTAGCCTGGAGCACGGAGCCCCCGTTTTTCAATTTGATCAATTCCGCCCCCTGATGCGTGGCTCTGGGAATCTTATGGACATTGACAAAAAAATCACCACGGTCGTCCTCGTTATGGGCCAGCATGACAGCGCCTGTTTGGGACGCCTCCTTGCCGACTATAATCGTAAAACAATCGTCTCCGGGGAAAATGCTCAAGTAACAGAATAAAATTATTGTTATAAACAGTAGCGCCTTTTTCATAACTAAATAGATATCATAAAAAATTGTATTTTTCAAAAGATTTTGGGTGAATTATTTTTAAAAAGATTCTTGAGGATCCCGAATGCCGGATTTGATTTTTCCCCCCCTTAGTGATACTATTTACCTTAAGAATACCTGGATTGAACCTATAGATATAAAAGGGAATACAACATGAAAATTCAATTGTTCGTGCCGCCGCAGGGCTATGTGGCTCAACGCTGGTCCGAGGGGAGCTCGATGCCGCCGCTTGGAATTCTGTTTTTGGCTTCGGTACTGGAGCAGGAAGGATTCGATGTGATGGTGGTGCCCTCGGATGTTTTGGGAGATACCTGGCAAGAGGTCGAGCAGCGGATCATCGATTTTCGCCCCGATATTGTGGGCGTTACCACCACCACCGAGAACCGCTTCGATAGTTTCAAGTTGGCCAAGATCGCCAAGCGGGTGAGCCCCTCGACCTTGACGGTGTTGGGCGGTCCCCATATCTCTATGGCGGGAGAGGATACAATTACCCATATCAAAGAGGTGGATGTCCTGGTGCTGGGTGAAGGGGAACGAACCGTTGTCGAGGTTGCCCGCACCATCAAAGAGGGCGGCTCGCTAAAAAATGTCGCCGGACTATACTTTCGCGACACCGACGGCCGAATCATCTCTACTGGCCCGCGCGCCCGGATTGAAGAACTGGATGAATTACCCTTCCCGGCCCGCCATAAGATCCCAATGGACAAGTACAACTTCTTTGTGGAAACGCGGGACGGAAAAAAACGGCGGGCCCAGAACCTGATGACCTCCAGGGGCTGCCCCTTCAATTGCTATTTTTGCGCCACCCCCATCAATTGGGGCCGCAAGATGAGAGGCCACTCCCCCGAACGGGTCATCAAAGAGGTCGAACACCTGGTGGACAAGTATAACGCCGAGTTTATCTGGTTCTACGACGATACCCTCAACTACAACGCCCCGCGGCTCCATAAAATCATGGACATGATCATCGAGCGCAAGCTCAATATCAAGTTCGCCAACGAGTTCCGCATCGATATCGTGGACAAACCGCTTCTGGAAAAGATGCGCGAGGCCGGTCTCGAACGGGGATACTTCGGCGTCGAAGCCGGCGCCCAGCGAGTGCGTAACGATATAGTCCTGAAAAACTTCGAAATAGATAAAGCCTATCAATTTGTCCAATGGGCCAAAGAGCTGGACTTCATTCCCGGTCCCTTCTTCATTTTTTCCCATCACACCGAGACCTGGGACGAGGCGCAGGAAACCATCGGCATCATGGAAAAGGTCAAAGACATCCATCCGCAAGCCGACATCTCCACCGCCATCTTACACGTTTACCCCGGCACACCGGTGGAAAAGATCGCCAAAGACGAAGGGATCATGCCGAAGGATTTTTCGTGGGCGAAGAAGAGCGATATGAGCCGGGTTCACACATTACCGGCGGCGCAAGGCTATGTGCCCTTGTTCAAGCACCGCCTCACCTGGCGGCAGATCGCCGAACTCATCATGCGCTTCTCCTCCACCGGTAAAAAAGTGGTCTCCTGGAAGAAGATCGCCGACACCATCAGCTCCCTCACCAGCGTCAAAGAGTTATGGATCAACTTTGTCTTCTTCACAGTGTTGCTCAAAAACAGGATCAAAAAACGTATCCATCGCTCCAAAGCCAAATCATAGGGATCTTGAAATTTGCGGTCAAATCCAGTATAGTTATCTTTTGATTTAGAGAGGTAACGAGATGAGACGAATCGCAAGTTTGACACTTCTATTGATCCTTGGCCTGAGTTTTTCTGTTTTTGGAGCCGACAAAAAATTCGGATTGGAGCTAACCGTCGGCTACGGCTTGAGCAAGCCGGTCGAGCTGCACTATCAAGCCTCCGGCGTGGATGAATTTATCCATCAGTATTCCCAACAATTGGGCGGCCAATACCAGGCCACAGGAGAGTTCGGCGAGAATTTCTCGATGATTCCTGTCTCGGCCGCGGTTCTGTACCAGGTGTCCGACGGCCTGTACTTGAAGGGCGGCCTCGAGGTCTCATTCGGCAGCTTATTGTCCGAAAAGTCCTTCGCCATCACGGCCCCCACCTTTGACGAACAAAACGATTACTCCATCGAGAATAAAATCACCTCCATGATGCCCTTCGTAGGGATCGAGAAGCGGTTCTCGAATCTGGGAATTTACGCTCTGGTGGGCTACAACGATCTAAAACTTAAAAACACCTTCCAGAGGGACTTCACCCAGGACAACTACACCAGCCAGATTATCGATCTCTACGATGTCAGCGGTTCGGCAGCCAGTTTCGTCATCGGCGCCAACTACCGCTTCAGCCTCGGCGATACCGCTCGCCTCTTAGTCAAACTCGAATACCTCTATTCCAAGATCACCGACTTGACCGGCTCCCGCCAACGCTCCGGCACAAGTTCCACCGGCGAGACCGTCAACGATTCCATCGAGGGCAGCCTCTACTCCTTCCGGGTGGATGTGTACAACACCTCATCCTTCTACACCTGGGATATGTTCGAAGAGGCCCCCACCTCCAGTTGGCTCTCAGACGTAGCCCCCCTGGCCCTGGACATGTCCAGTATCAGACTCCTAATAGGCTTCGCCTTCTAATTCGAATGACCCCGGAAACCAACCTTTATGTGACGCTTAAAAAGCAGGGAATGTCGCTGTACGAACTTCTGTAAACGGACTGCTGTTGCCGGCCTTGT
>CAZBHS010000006.1:0-114163 GCA_964491915.1 uncultured Clostridia bacterium | reverse complement strand
TTGGAAAAGATCTCCCAAAAATCCACCACCGGCAAATCCAGCTCTTCTCCCAATGCCCTAATGAAGACAGAGATTTTGCGGCCCCGTTCTAGATCCAGCGCCCTTACTTTGGGATAATAATCGAGATCTTTGGGAATCAACGTGGATAATACAGGCTGAATGCCCATGTCTAATGCCAGATCAACCATCCACTGGAGATCATTGTACACCAATTGCAGATCGTAATCATAAAATCTCGTGTCGTTTGTCCCCTCGTGAAGCAAGAGATACTGAACTAAGCGTTCTTCAAGGACTCTCTTATAGCGAAAGGTAGCATATTTATTCTTTTTTTCATCCAGTTTTTCTTTATAGGCATGGATCGTCTCGGCAGGGTTCCCTTCATTGATAACCATTCCGTCGCCGTCGGGGAAAAATTCCCGGTTCACCATTCGTTCCAACCGCGGCACATAACCCAGGTTTTCATCAAGTATTCTCCCGACTTTTCCATAGGTGATACTGTCGCCGAACCCCAGGATAGCCTTCGGATCCAGAGGCATTCGCACTGGCGGTTCATCCCTATCATCCTCACTCGGGAGTTGGAGATTCATCTCATCCTGGCGTTCCAGCGGAATCAGCGGAGGCTTGCGAGGCGAGATTCGCTGGAAACGGCGCATAAAGGGACAGGCGATTCCTGGTTCGTATAACGTGAAGGTCAGATGGTAGACACCCTCGATTTTTCGTTTTCCAAGATCGAAGATCGGCTTGTCAAACGCTTCCCGGTCCAGAACGAGTCGTTTCCCCGGATCGAATGTCACCAATGTCCCGCCCTCTTCGATATAGACCACCGTCTCCGACCCATCGTTCTCCTCGATCAAAATTGGCGAATACGAAGCTTTTTCGGAGCGATTTGTCACCAGTATACTCGACGACGGCCCCTGCATCACAAGCGAATATACCCTCGACTCAGGCTCGAAGGTTTCGGTGAAAAACACAAATCCCCGCCGCGTCTCACTGTAGTCAACACCCTTGATAATGGTATCCCGGTCTTCCACTTCCCAGGCAAACACATTTACGCCGTTCTCATCCAAAACTCGCAGCCAACCATCGGTCCTCTCATAGTGAAGCGATTGGCCTTCGATTGTCAACTGCCCCTTCCACAGCAGAACATCTTCCTCTGCTTGAAATTCAAAAGGGGAGGCAAACTGAAACAGAGACAGGGATAGGAAGAATAAGATGAAGAAAATCACAGGGTTGCATCTCGAACTCATGAATCGATACCTCGCTTTAAAATCTTTTAAATGGATCTTAGCATCTAAAAGCGAAAAATGTCAAGCGAAGAAGCGGCTCGACGGCCGCCATTGGAATGTCAGCCGGAGAACGCAGGGAATGTCGCTGTACGAACTTCTGTAAACGGACTGCTGTTGCCGGCCTTGTCCATCGCTTTGAGGCGGAAATAAATCCGTGAGCGGAAGGGCGACTGCAAAATATTGTAATAGAAGGTGTAATAGGCGTCCGTCAATGCCGCCACCCGGTCGAGCGAGTCTTCAGCGAAGCCATATTCCAGGACAAAGTGACTAAAATCGCCGGCGGTGTTTCCATCCCACTGGATGGTGATCTGCGACGGCGTTGCCTCGATGATCTCGATCCCTGTGGGCGTCAGCGGACCCTCCAAACCCTGAAGCGCCTTTAGCCACTCCTCCGCCATCACCTGATACCCCTTCTCACCCGGATGCACATAATCGCTCATCAAGCTTTTGTAACCGTCCGGATGGTTGGAAAAGATCTCCCAAAAATCCACCACCGGCAAATCCAGCTCTTCTCCCAATGTCCTAATGAAGACAGAGATTTTGCGGCCTCTTTCAAGATCCAACGATCTTACACTGGGATAATAATCGATATCCTTGGGAATCAACGTGGATAATACAGGCTGAATGCCCATATCCAATGCCAGGTCAACCATCCACTGGAGATCATTGTACACCAATTGCAGATCATAATCATAAAATCTCGTGTCGTTGGTCCCCTCGTGAAGCAAGAGGTATTTGGCCAAATGATTTTCAAGGACACCCTTGTAGCGCAACGTAGCAATTTTATCAGGTCTATCCCGCAATTTTTCAGGGTAGGCGTGGATTGTTTCGCCGGGATTGCCCTCGTTGATGACATAACCGTCGCCGCCGGGGAAGAATTGCTCGTTTACCAGCAACTCCAATCGCGGCACATACCCCAAATGGGGTACTAAATCGGCCCAGATCTTGCCGTAGGTGATGCTGTCGCCGAACCCCAGGATAGCCCTGGGATTCAAGGGATAGTCGATGGGAGATTCGCCTGCCTCGCCTTCATGCGGAAGCTGGGCCTCGAAGTCATCCCGCTGTTCCATCGGAACAAGCGGATGCTTGTGGGGCGCGGTCCTCTGGAACCGCCGCTTGAAGGAGCGGACAACGCCGCGGTCCAACTGCTTGAACGTTAGATGGTCGATGCCCTCGATTTTCTGTTTGCCAAGATCGAAGATAGGTTTGTCAAAGGCTTCCCGGTCCAGAACAAGTCGTTTCACCGGATCGAATGTCACCAACGTCGCGCCCTCTTCGATATAGACCACTGTCTCCGCAACGTCTTTTCCCTCTATTACAATAGGCGAATACGAAGCTTTTTCGGAGCGATTCGTCACTAGTACACGAACCGACGGCCCCTGCATCGCTAGAGTATAGACTCTCGCTTCGGGATCGAAGGTCTCGATGAAAATCACAAACCCTTGCCGCGTCTCACTAAAATCAAAACCTTTGAGCACTGTATCGCGGTCTTCCACATCCCACTGGAATTTAAGATGATTGTGGGCGTCATATATTTTTAACCAAAAGTAAGTTTTCTCAAAATGAAAAATCTCGCCGCCGCCAATAATTGTTCCCTTCTCATAACCCAGGGCTTCGGGATCGTCGATGGATTGCTCGGCAGCCAGAATCGACGCCGGAATCAATATCAATGTCACGATGAGCAAGATAATCAGGATTTTAAAATGCTTCAATGAAATTCTCCTCACTACTTATAAACGGATAAGAAATAATAGTATCACCCCCCCAAAAATAAGTCAAGAAGGTGACGCCTATGGCATTTTGTGGAGCATGAAGCGTTTGAGATACTCTTTAGGAATAAGCGTGATTCTTATTTAAAGTCAAGTTTATTGAATTGCATGAATTTTGAGAAGTGTGGTATAAATATTAATTTGCCGATTTAGTATGCAGTGAGTGCATCAGTAAATATTAGTAGGAAATTTAGTTTTAACCTATTGGGAGGATCAAGTGACAAAACATTTTTCATTTCTAACAGTTCTTTTAACGGTTATTTTTGTGTTTTTCGGGATAAGCGGGATTCAAATTAATGCTCATGAAGGAATTCCTATTTGCGCAAGGTATGTTGACGGTTTTGGCTCAAATCATGGCTGGCATGATGTAGATAAAGCCGAAGGGTGGCTCGGTGAATACTATGAAGAAATTAATGAGGATTATGCCTGGAAATATCTTGACTCAGATTTCTATGGAAGATTACTAAAGGCATATGATTTTGAAAGTTGGACTCAAACGGGCCCAATTCAAGAGGTGTTCCTTTATCTTTTGATGAATGTCTATGATCCAAATTCTAATAACAGCCCTTCCAATACCTTAGATGTTGAGGTAAGAATTTATAATGGAACTAATGTGATCGCCACAAAAATAGAACCGCGATCAATCCTAAATTGTGTATGGGCTGATTTTTATTATGTTGCAGTTCCAACGCCGACAGGAGGTTGGACAAAAGATAAAGTGGATAACTTGCAGGTCTGGATTGGTGCAAAGGAGCGAAAAGAGGCGTATTTACAAATACACAGCATCTGTTTCCATGTTAATTAGGTCGGGGCTTAGTATGATTTTTTAATATAGTTCCCGTCAGGAGTTAACGCAATCTATTAAGAGCTCCGCCTATGGCATTTTGTGGAGCATGAAGCGTTTGAGATACTCTTTGGGGATGCCCATGAAGGTGTCGCGCCAGAGGCGGTCGCAATTTTTGCAGGCCGGGTATTCGGTGTAGCGTTTCTCGATGAGGGCGCGCCGTAGTTTTTGGATGGGCTCGTCGTTCCAGATCTCCTCGAGGGATTTTCGGGTGACATTTCCCACCACTTGCTTGGCGAAGAAATCCTGGGCGCAGGGGACCACATCTCCGTTGTAGAGCACCAGCAAGGCGTTCCAGAGGAATGTGCAGGGGGCGTAACTCTTTTTGGCGAAATCGGTGGTCAAATGGCCGGCCCAATTGTGCGGCTGCTTCACCACCAACTCGTCCAATCCCAACGCCTTGAACTCCTCGATGAACTTCTGCCGGTTCTCGTTTTGAACCTGGCTCTCGTTCAACTGGATGACCTCGATGGCCACGAATGGAACCCTCGAACCCGCCTCGCGGCGGATGCGCAGCAGATTCTTGATGTTCTCCACCGTCAGGTCGAAATCGGATCCCACCCGGATCTTTTCGTAATCCTCCTTGACAAAGCCGTCAAAGGAGAAGGAAATTCGCTTGAGACCGGCCTCCACCAAACCCCGCGAGATCTCTTCGCTCAATAGCGTACCGTTGGTGTGCAAATTGGTGCTGGGAATCTTTTTGGCCGCGTAGGCGATCATCTTCGCCGCCTCGGGGTGCATCAACGACTCGCCCCGGTGATGGAGGCTCATGTCGAAAATGAATGCCGCCGCTTCGTCCACGGTTTTTTTGAACACGTCCCAGGGCAAAAAACCCTTGACGGACTCGTCCATATCCTTGTTGGGACACATCACGCAACGAAGATTGCATCGAGCCGACAATTCCACCCACATCCGCGTCGGCAGAGCTGTCGCCTGAACCTTCCGGCCCCGATAATTTCTATATATTCCAAACAGTCTCTTATAATATCCTATCGCTTTTAACATGGTCCACCATTATAGCACATGCCCCCTATATGGGTAAAGTTCGGCTTTCCAAACAGCCCAAGACCCGCCGTGGATTGACATTGGCTCAATATTTTTATATACTGATTGATTCAATATAAATTGATGGGCACGTGAAGTTTCCCGGAGGAATAGAATGAAAAAAGAAAATGTCAGAGAATTTTACGATGTGGTATGGACTGAATACGTACCTGAATTTGACGCCAGTAAACAGCACCTGGAATTATTCTTTGATGAAGATGAAATAAAGGGACGGAAAATTCTGGACTGCGGATGCGGCACCGGAATTTTCACCAATATTATGGGTACCATGGGAGCGGAAAAAGTAACCGGACTGGATATTTCCCCCGGCAGTCTCTCCACCGGCCGTTCATTGAAAGAGAAATTCAAACTGGACAATGTTGATTTTCAGGAAGGTGACATGTTGCAGTTACCGTACGAAGACGGAGCGTTCGATATCGTCTGGGCCTGGGGCAGCGCGCACCATACCGAGAACCCGATGCAGGCCATGAGCGAAATCGACCGCGTGCTCAAGAAAGGCGGCAAATTGTTGTTGGCCCTGTACAAACGCACCAAACTGACCTGGGTCCATGAAGTGATCCGCAAAACCTGCATCAAGTTCCCCAAATCCATGTGGGTGCCGATGTCGAAGTTGATGGCCTTTATCCTGTGGCCGATGGTGAAATTCAGAGAAATCTTCAGGAAAAAAGCCCGCACCGGCGAAAAACTCGAGGAACTGATTCTCGATTGGTACTTCGTCCCCATCCGCTTCTACTACACACCGGCGGAAATCAAAACCTTCCTGGAAGGCAAAGGGTATGAGATCAAAAAGTTCCATCCTGGATCCGGCCGCTTCGAAAGCGCATCGAATTTTATTTACAAAGCGTATAAAAAAGCCGAATAGTGTTGCACGCGCCGGTTAGAGCCGGCGCTCCCTCTCCAATTGGAAATATTTCTTTATGTCGCTACACAACTTATAGGTCAGCATTTTAGATCCGAAAACCGACAAATGGGAAATCCTCTTTCCATAATCCCCGTCCACAAATAGATGGGGATTGTCCAACTCGAACGATTGGGGAGTATTGTAGTTGAAATAGACGACGTTCATATACTGCGAGGCCAACCTCTCTACGTCTTCCACCAGTTTCCGATGCTGGTGATTGGTCTCGAATACCTTGATATAATCGGGAATTCCCACCAAAAAAACCTTCACCCGGTCCCGTCGCAACGTGTCCAATAATTGTTTGAAAAATGTCCCCTCTTTTCCCGGAAACGGAGTGTAAGGGGATTTTGGCCAATGGGGAGGCGGCGGCGATGTGTGGTTCGGCACACTGCCGTAGAGGCCGGTGTATTTCGACACCCCGGCGGGCAACACGTTTTTGTTCCCCTTACTCTCGAAGCGCACCGCCAACGCGTCCACAGCGTCGGCGAAAAATTGATCCAGCGTGGCCTTGGTGCGGTAAAGCAGCGAGATACGGCTCAAGAACTTCGAGTTTGGATTCGTGACATCATGGTAATTTATGCGATGTTTGCCTTTTGTTCGCTCTCCCTGTAAGTCAAGCAATTGCCGGCGGTTGGAGTCTTTGCTGAACAGGAAGTAATCGATGCCCAGGATCACCACCCTGGGAATCCCGTTCCGCTTCTTGAAATTTTGATAAAACAAATAGTTAAATTGCGGATAACGACCGGGGCTCGCCGCGTTGTAGGCGCGATACCCCAGCTTCTCGAAGATATAGACCGGATGAATCCCCTCTTTGGTGCGCGACGTCCCCATAATCAAGGTGTTGAAATAATTTTTTTCCACCACCTCAGTCTTGCCGTACCAGTCCTTGCCCACATCGCCGGACGAATAAAACTCGAACGCCGCTTCCCGCAGCAAAAAAAAGAGTCCCCGGTCGAAAAGGAAGAAGAGAATCGCCGCCAATAGAGCGGCGCGAACCAGTCTCGCTGTATGTGATTTAGAATTGAAAATAGATAAATTCATTGCTGCTATCCACAGAAAAAATAATCGTCAGGCAGACGAACAAGATGATGGCCGCCAACCGCGCTATCGCCGGCATTCGCTTGACAAACCCGAATTTGCGCCGGTTAAAGAGGGCGATCTCCAACATCGCGAACACCGCCAGAAACAAGAAGGTGTAAATTAGATGAACCATACCTGAGCCGGACAAACCGAAATGGATGTTGCGGATGTACACGAGGGCCGCATCGAAGGTCGGAGCCCTGAAAAAAATCCAGGCGAAACTCACCAGATGGAAGGTGACGAGACCTTGCAAAAAAGCGTAGAGTCGCGGCTTTTGTTTGATCCCCATCTTCCGCGCCATCCGTTTGCGCCATCGCTTGGTGAAATGGGCGAACACCAAATAGAACCCGTGAATCAACCCCCAGCCCACGAACGTCCAACCGGCGCCGTGCCACAAGCCCCCCAAAAACATGGTGACGCTCATGCCGCCGGCATAGGCCCACTTTTCTATCTTGACATTCAAGAATCTCTCTTTTTTAGTCCACCTCAAGATGGAATACGAGATCGGCAGGAACAGATAGTCGCGAAGCCACGTCGAGAGGGAGATGTGCCAGCGATTCCAGAATTGCGTGAGGGTTCTGCTAAAATAGGGGAAATTGAAATTATCCATGGACGTGAAGCCCAGAATCCTTGCCAGTCCAATGGCAATGTCCGAATACCCGGAAAAATCGCAATAAATCTGGACCGTATAAAAATAAACCCCAAAGAGCAGATTGATACCATTGTAATGCACCGGATCCCGGAACGCCTGATCCACAAACAGCGCCATGCGGTCGGCGATCACAATCTTCTTGAACAATCCCCAGATGATAAGCTGCAACCCACTACCGATCCGGTCCCAATCCAGCTCCACCCGTTTCTTCAATTCCGGGATGAAGGTGATGGCCCGGTCGATGGGCCCTGCCAACAATTGCGGAAAAAACGACACATACAACGCGAAATACCCAACATGCGACTCCGCCGGTAACCGCTCCAGGTACACATCCGACAAATAGCTCACCAATTTGAAGCTATAAAACGAAATCCCAATCGGAAGAAGCATCTCTAGAGGCTCGATCCCGCCATCCACAAACAAACTCCCAAAGGTGTCCCGGAACAGGTTGAGATACTTGAACCAAAACAGCAACCCAACCGAGGCGACAATCCCTGCAAAGAACAACCACCGCCGGGAAGACCTGTTGCTCATCCGCTCCAACGCCCGCGCCAACAAAAAAACCACAATCGTCGGAACCGCCAGATAAACTAAATAGCGGACATCGAAAAAACCATAAAAGACATAACTGCCGATCACCAACGGAACCCAGCGAAACTTATGCGGAGTCAAATAATAGACCGCTCCCACCAGTAAAAAGAAGTACAGGAATGTCACCGAATTAAAAAACATCCCCCATTATATCAAACTTCCCCCCATCTTGCACCGTTCTTCGACTTTCGGCACATCGACATCCCCAACATTCACCGGTAAAAATTAAAAATCCATAGGGATAATGACAAAATCCCTCTAAAAATCCACTTTATCCCGCACATCCAGTCCTTCCTACCGGCCTAGGCGTCCCTCCTTCCGGCCCAGGAGTCCCTCCTAACGTACATCCAGTCCTTCCTTCCGGCGTAGGAGTCCCTCCTTCCGTACACGGAGTCCTTCCTCCCGGCCCAGGAGTCCCTCCTCCCGTACAAGGAGTCCCTCCTCCAGCCAAAACCCACTGATATCAACCATCCAGGCGAAATACTCCTCCATTGAGCCGAAGATTCAATGCTTCCCAGTTTGGATCATCATCATCTTCTCCCGCGGCAGATCATCATCGAACCCTTCATCGACCGGTTTCTATTTAAATACCTGGAGGGAGTCGGGATCTTCTTTTAATAGTTCGACATACAGCTTTAGTACTGTCTCGAAATTTCTCTTTTGAGCGGCGCAGAAATTTTGTTTTTTAGTGCCGCAGAATTCATCGAGGTTTCCCAACAGCAACCAGCAGCGGTCGCAATGGGAAAGAGCCCAACAATCTTTGCAATCTTTTTATAATCGTAGCCTGAATCTCTTTATAAATGGCACGTTAGCGTTTTGTTCGCTCCTCATGTCAAACAAGACTCACTCCTTAAACGCCATCTCATATTCCAGCACCCGCTGGTTGTATCTCCCATCCACGATAAACAAGTGATCGCCATGAATGCAAATCTTCTCGCAAAAAGAGGGAAGTGGAGCTGACGCAATAATTTTGCCCTCTTGATTAAACACAAGCAAGCGAATGGCATTGAGGTTTTCGGCAATGTCATAGTCTATTCCAACGCGCCGGATACTATCAGGAGAGACGATGATTCCTGCGAGTCCCTCCTGCTCTTTTTCTGTGAGCCCTCTATAAAAACTGCCCACAAAGATTCTATTTTTCGAATCGGTCGTAATCGCCGTGTTAACACCGATTCTTGGCTTTCCTTTTCCTGTAGATTGCTCGAGGACAACTTTCCCCTTAGATCGTTCGGTTTTGATACTTTCGGAGTTTACTCCAAATTCTTCCTTGACGATCTCTTGTTTCCGATCATTGAGAGTAACCTTGAATGGGACTTCGAATGGAACTTCGTATGTGATCGCCATCAGCATATCTCCATCCTTCGAATACTTTCTGATCACCGGCGCCCAACTGTTTGCAGCATAGACATTATCTTCGCTGTCGATGGCGTAACTCAAACCTTCAGACTTGAAAATAATTGTGGCATTATCATGATATTGACCGATGTCTCTTTTTTTTTTGCCGTTGTCATCCATCACCGATAGCAGCTTCCTCGAATTGAATGTATGATTCGAGTCATTGAGAACCAACTCATCTTGAGATGTTACGCCTATCCACCTAGACCAAATGCTGGCTTTGATGATTTTCTCACTCTTTCCTTTGTTATCGAAGCGTTGGAGTCGTACTCCTCCGTACTCCAATACCCATAGATCCCCATTGGGGCATAATGCGAGGCAATATGGAGTGATCACATCGCCGGGACCTTTGCCCCTTCTACCGATGGTGCGTACATATTCGCCCGAAGAAGTAAATTCTCTTATACGATGGTTATGTGTGTCGCAGATATAGACATTTCCGTTTTTAGCCACAGCCATACTGGAAGGAGTTTCAAAGAATTTCATCTCGTCTTCTTCGTTCTCTCCTCCCCAGACCCGAATAAGTTTCAATTTCAACTTTCCCCGGCAACTTTCAATTTCGGAGAGGCTGTTTTTTGTTAGGACGGCATTGCCGTCGGCGTAGCAAGCGCTTGAAACAAACAAAGTGACAAGAGCTATAGATAAAAACATTTTAATCATTTTTTGCATGCGATTACCTTTTTAGAAAGAAATAGGGGAAATAGGGGACAGGCACCCGGAAATTCTTATTTGTTCATCCATCATCTTGAGCCCGACTCACTTTTTAAACGCCATCTCATATTCCAATATCCGCTGGTTGTAGAACCCATCAACGATAAATAGTCGATTGCCGTGTATGTAAATTTGACCACAAGACGATGCCAGTGGCGCTGTTGCGATGATTTTCCCTTCGGGACTAAAAACCAGCAGTTTATATACAGTTAGGTTTTCAGCAATTTTGAAATTGATTCCTTTACGAATTATTTGGTCCCCGGAAATTATTACTCCGGCGAGCCCTTCGAGTTCTTCTTCTGTAAACTCGCGAAGAGAACTGACGACAAAGATTCTTTTTTGTGAGTCAGTTGCGATTTTTTGGTTTACGACTGGCCTCGGCTTTCCATTCCCTGACGAAAATTTAGTTGTTGCCTTTCGCTTAGTCCTTTCAATTTTTATACTTTGAGGGGCGTTCCCCATCCGCTCCATCATTATCTCACGCCTTTGTTCATCCAGGGTGATTTTGAACTGGATGTCAAAAGGAACCTCAAATGTTATCGCCATCAATAATTTTCCGCTACTTGAATACTTTCTTATTACAGGAGTCCAATTATTTGCTGCATAGAAATTGTTGTCACAATCTATGGCAAATTGAAGCCCTTCCGACTTAAAAAGATTTTTGGCGTTATCATGATACTGGCCTATTTCCCTCAATTTTTTACCATTACTATCCATAACCGACAAAAGCTTTCGCGAAGCAAATGTGTGTCTTTTATCATATACCACCAGCTCATCCTGAGGTGTTACTCCTATCCAATATGCAAAAACATCCGATTTTATGATTTTTTTGCTGTTTCCTTTCTTATCGAATCGTTGTATCCGCCGCCCCATCATTTCTTGAACGACCAGATCACCATTGGGACATAAGGTAAGGGAATGAGGGGTTAGCAAGTCACCTGGCCCTTTACCTCTTCTACCAATTGTCTTTACATATTCCCCGGAGGCAGTAAATTCTTTGATGCAGTTACCGTATTGGTCACAAATATAGACATTTCCGTTATTATCAATAGCGACACTCTCTGGACTTTCAAAGAATTTATTTTCGTCTTCCTCTTGCGAGCCACCCCAAATCCGAATGAGTTTCAATTCTAATTTTCCCTGACATGCATCAATCTCTTCCAGAGTGTTAGTTATCAAAGACGGTCTTCCGTCACTAAGGGCAAAATTGCTGACAATTAGGAATAATGTTATTACGCATAGAAATTTTTTTAAAGATATCGGCATTTAAATTCCTTTTATCATTGTTTTTTATGAGTACAAAATAATTATTCCCCGATCTGAACGAGGGTGGCTCCCGGTGTGGTCTTTTTTTTGCGGTATTGGTCATGGAACTCTTCCGGTCCATCGAGACTGACAACGATTGAATTCTTCAATCAAATCAAACACTTCCGGTTCGCATTCCAGAATCTTGTTTGTGCCGGTATCGTAGAGGAAATTTTCGTCATTTACCTTCAATAACTTGAATAGAGCCCCTTTCCCTTTATAAAGTTTTGTCATTTGGTTTCACTCTGCTATAGGCAGATTAACGTCCTGCTATATTAGTTAAGAAAAATAACATAACCGGCGAAAAATTTCAATGCCTCATTTTCAAATTTCTCACAAAAACTCCCGCGGCAGATCATCATCGAACCCTTCATCGACCGATTCTGCGTCGATAGTGAGGGGGATGTTCGTGGAGGAGAGAGGGATGTTCTGGGTGTTTTTCAGGAATTTTTGGGTAGGGATTCGAGGATATGGTCGCCGATGTTGCGGTTTGTGGTATCGAAGCCCACTCCCAGATGCTTGATGAACGACTCTTTGACCTCGGCGTTGGGGTAAGAGAAGTGGTACATGCGGGAGGTGACTGAGACCGGGATGATTTGTTTGATGGTGAGGTAGCCTGATTGGAAGAGGAGGGACACGATGTTGATGTTGTCTACATCGAAGGATTCGAAGACCGAGTGGTCGGTCTCGTAGCGGTCGAAGGTTTCGAACGGGAAATGGGTGGAGCGGATGAGCTTCACCAGGAATGTGGGGGTGGCGCTGGTGAACCAGTAATTGTCGAAGCGGCGTTCGTTAAAGAGGTTGAGCACGGAGTGGGGATTGTAGAGAAAGGTCTTCCCATCCCAGGAATATCCGTTGTACCAGGTCTGGATATTGGCCAGCAACGCCTCTTCTTGAAGCTGGAGCTCCTCTGCCAGGGATTGGATGTGGGGCTGGAAGTAGTGGATGAGGTCCTGATGACTGTAGCCCATGATGGCGGAGAAATCGTCGGAGAGGGTGATGTCCCGGAGGTTGTTCAATCCGGAAAACACGGAAACACGAGAAAATTTCGAGACGCCGGTAATTAGGGCGAAGTGAATATAACGGTCCATGGCCTTGATAATGGCGTAGAATTCACTCAGAATATCGCGGTGCTGCATGGCCTGATGGGGGATTTCGATTTTATCTATGATGGGTTTGTCGTACTCATCCACCAGAACAACGACTTTGCCGTTATGAGCGGAAGCTAATCTCGTGATCAATTGCTTGAATTTTTCATTGCAATAGCGGTCTGGGTCGAGTGAGATATCATTGGCTTCGGCAATATCGTCCAGAAGTCTTCCTAGAGATTCTTCCAACCGGTCGGATGTGCGATAATTCAAAAGGGTGAAATCAAGATGAATCACTGGATAGGGCGTCCAGTCAATCTTATCGTGGATCCAGAGACCCTCGAAGAGAGTTCGGTTCCCCGAAGGAAATAGGGGACAGGCAACTTGTCCCACTTGTCGTTTCCCCAGAAGTAGGAGTAGGGGCGAAGACCATTGCCTGTCCTCCGGTAATGATGATTCAGAGGATTAGCTCCATCTTCGCTTTCAGCAGATCTTCATCGACCGATTCTTCGTCGGTGTGGATGTTTGGCAAGGGGGAAATTGACTTTAGGGGGGGAATGTAGTATTTTTTGTTATGTTAAAAATTCGAGAACGTTTCGATGGACATCGGCGTGAAGAGAAGAGGATAACGATTTGAAGACGTTAATCATTGTACCGGCATATAACGAGGAAGGAAACATCGAGAATGTGATTCAGCGCATCCGCGGGGCCTCGTCGGATTATGATATAGTGGTCATTAACGACTGCTCGAAGGATGGGACTAAGGAAAAAGCCGAAGCTATGGGGGTTCCGGTGATTTCGTTGCCTGTGAATTTAGGTATCGGCGGGGCGGTGCAGACCGGCTTTTTGTACGCTTATTACAACAATTACGATGTGGCGTTGCAATTGGACGGCGACGGACAGCACAATCCCGAGTATGTGAAGGAATTGATCGCTCCTATCGAGAGAGGGGACGCGGATGTGGTGATCGGCTCCCGGTTCATCCAGAAGAAGGGCTTTCAGAGCCACTGGTTGAGACGGGTGGGGATCCGGTTGTTCCAGGTGCTGAACAATTTGCTGTTGCGGCAGAATATCACGGACAGCACGTCTGGATTCAGGGCTTATAACGCGGAATCTATAAGCTTGTTGCAACGGCTGTATCCCAGCGATTTTCCCGAGCCCGAAGCATTGTTCATTCTCAAGAGGCGCGGGTTCCATATCGTGGAAATCCCGGTGGAGATGAACAGCCGCGAAGCGGGCATCTCGTCGATTACCGGCATTAAATCGCTCTATTATATGATCAAGGTTTTCACCTCGATCATCATCGAATTTATGAGAGGCAAAGATGGATAATATCCAGATACTGTTAATTGTGTTCAGCGTCTCGTTCCTGGTGTTTATTTTCGAAATGACCCGGAAGCGGAAAATCCGCGAAAACTACTCGCTCATCTGGTTCTTGATCGGCTTCATCATGCTCACGTTTTCGGTGTTCCGCGGCCTGTTGGATATCATCGCCGCGTTCTTGGGGATCTATTACGCCCCGTCATTGGTCCTCACCATCACCTTTTTGATGGTGTTGGGACTGGGTATTCATTTTACCCTGGTGGTATCGTCGTTAACCGAAAGCAACAAAAAGGCGATCCAGGAGATCGGGATTCTCAAACAGAAGCTAGAGGAACTGGAAGCCGGGATCGGTGGCGATGCAAAGGATAAACAGCAATGAAGAAGAAACAATTCGCATTCACATTGGATCTGGAAGCCGCTGTCAGCGGTGTGTTGGAGCGGGAATACAAGCTGTTCGAGTCGCCGGAGACCATTCGGCAATTATTGGACCTCTTGAGGGAGGAAAACGTCAAACCCACGATCTTTGTGGTGGGGGAGATATTCGAACGCTATCCGGAGATTATCCGCCTGTTCCAGGAATACGACTGCCAGTTCCACTGCCATAGCTATTCCCACGACCCTGCTTGCCCCGACTCGGAGGAAGAGGTTAAAAAGGTGAAAGAGCTGTTTGTGGATTACTTCAAGCACGAGCCCCTCGGCTACCGGGCGCCGCAGGGGAAAATCAGCGAGGCTGGAATCGAGGCCTTGACCAAACATGGGTACAAGTTCGACTCCAGCGTGGTGCCGTCCTATTATCCGAATCCCTTCAAATATTTGCTGAAGAACCGTCAAATTCATTGGCATAAAGGCTTCGACCTGGTGGAGATCCCACTCACCTCTATCTCTCCCTTCCGTCTCACCCTCTCCATCTCTTACATCAAGTTGTTGGGCTATGGGGTGTACAAGGCGTTGTGGACATTGTTCCGTATGCCCGGGGTGATTGTGTTCTGCTCCCATTTGCACGACTTTTTCCTCAGCGATGACGAGATGCGGAAGTTGCCGCCGTTTTGGAAAATGATCTATGGCCGCAACCGCGGCAGGGGATTGGAATTGCTGCGGCGGGTCATCGTTGAATTCAAGCGGAAGGGCTACGAATTTGTATCGATGTCACAGATTTACGGGGAATTTGTCGAGGAATCGAAGGAGAGTCGCTGATGAAGGTTTTTATCACCGGCGTCAACGGATTTATCGGCTCCTTCATGGCCGCCGCCTTACACGAACAGGGCATCGAGGTCTCCGGTTGCTCGCGGTCGGCAGAGCTGAAGCCTGAGCTCGAAGGCGTTGTAGTCCGGTATTATCCGGCGCTATTGCACGAAGACTTTTCGAAGGAGATGTTTGCGGGAATCGATGCGGTGGTGCATTGCGCCCATTCGTTCGCAGGGGAAAATAATGTGCGCCGCAATGTGGCGGGGACCGAAGCCTGGTTCGCGGCGGCGAGGGAAGCTGGAGCTAAAACTCAGGTTTTTTTGACCTCATACCCGGCAAAACCCGGAAGCGGCTCTGAATACGCGGATATCAAGTTTCAATTGGAAGAATTTTTCGTCGCTCAGGAGCAACCGGTCATCCGTCCGGGCTTGGTACTGGGAAACGGGGGTTTGTTCGGCCGGATGATGAAGATGGTCAAGAGCCTGCCTGTGATGCCGCTCCTCGACGGCGGCAAACATCTGGCGCCCATTGTTTCGATCCAGACGTTGGCGGAGGTGGTGATTCGGGTGTTGCGAAGACCGGAGCTCAGGGTATTCAATGTGTTTCAGCCGGAGCAAATTCGCCTGGTCGATATGCTGCGGGAGATCAAGCAGGGTTTGAAGACTGTGTGCTTGTTTGTGCCGGTGCCGTCGATCTTGCCGCTGGCGGCGCTGAAAGTTTTCGAATTCTTGCGTATCCCATTTCCAGTCAAAAGCGCTAATATCACGGCGCTAAAAGAGAACCAGGCCCTCGACCTGCCCTCGTCCTTACCGGATTTGCAGTTGGAAGATTTGTCTCTGCGAGAGATTGTTCAACTGGCGGTGAAGCGCTTCTAGTTCAAGAATTTTTGAACCCAGACGATATCGAACGCTTCGCCGAATTTTTTGCCCATTTTTTTGAGGCGGCCGCACTCTTCAAAACCGTGCTTTTTATGGAAGTTCAGGCTCTGGACATTTTTTGACGAGATGTGGGCCACCAGGTTGTAGATGCCGTTGTCGCGGGCATAGTCCAGTAGTTTGTTCAACAGTTTGGTCCCCAAACCGCGGCCGGTGTACTGGGGCAGCAGGAAGTAGGTGAGCATTCCGGTGTGGCAGAAGTTTTCGAAGAGGTTGTAGGGCCGGATAAAGCCGAATCCAGCCACCTCGTCGTCCACTTCCTGGATGTAAAACACACTGGCGTTTTTTTTAAAGGTCTCGAATACTTCGCTTCCGAACTCTTGTTCGGCATAGGCGGCGAATGAATGTGCCACATGGTGGTTGAATACCTTGAGCACAGCCTCGGCATCGCGGTCTTCCACCGGACGTATGCGGTCGCTCATCGAGCTCTCCTGTTTATAAATAGCCTAATGTTTTGAGGCTTTTCTCCTCTTTGGCGGAGAGTTTGTCCTCTTTATCAGTCTTTTTCGCTTTTTTCAAGTATCCGTGTCGTTGGAAATAGGCCCGGTATTTTTTGTCCAATTTCAGGGCCAGGCCGGTGTTCTGGGTATAGATGTTATTTGTTTCGTAAGGATCTTTTTCGAATTGATAGAGATGGTTCGCCTCGATTCCCAGTCCTTTGGTCATGAGGGGCTGCACTTTGATGAAGTGGTGATTGTTCTCCACCACCGCGTATGAGCCTACCTGGCCGATCATATAGAGGGGGCGGCTCTTGCGGGGCTGCAATAGATCCACTCCCTGGACGGGGTAGGGGGGTTTGAGGTCCAACCGCTTGAGTAGCGTGGGGTAGATGTCCATATTGCTGACCGGAGTCTTGATGCTCCGGGGCTTCATGGCGGGCATGTACATGATGAGGGGGATCCGGGTGGCCGCGGTAAAGGTGAGGGGGCCGTGGTTGAAATAGAAGTTCTTTTCCCCCAGGTCTTCGCCATGGTCGCCTACGAAGATGAGGATGGTGTTCTTGTCGTAGCCTTTCTGGAAGAAGCGGTCGATGATCTTACCCATCTCGGAGTCGATGTATTTGACGGCGCCGTCGTATAAGGATATGTAATGGCCTTCGTCATAGATGTTTTTCTGCTTGATGATGCGGCGCATGGCGGCGATCATCTTGGGCTTCACTTTGCTGAAATCCCTGCCTTTGGGTCTTTCTTCGATGAATTCCTTTGGCGGCACGTAGGGGGTGTGGCTTTCGATGTAATTGGCCCACAAGAAGAAGGGCTCGTCATGCTCTTTGTCCAGGAAGGAGAGGATCTTGCCGGTGATGTAGGGGGTGGATTGCTCTTTTTCCTCGATTTCGTTCCATACCTGGATGTATTCGTCGAATCCCTGGTGAAAGAGGAACTTTTTGGAGAGGTTGGCGTTGTCCACCACCGCGTAGTTGAAGTAGCCTTGCATCTTCAAGGCTTCCGCCAGAGTCAGGTACTTTTCCTTGAGATAGCCGCGGTTGGGTTTGGTCTTGTGAATGAAGGGATGGAGGCCGGTCATCATGGAGGCGAAGGATGCGGAGGTTTTGGGGATGGGGCAAAAGGCGTGTTTGTACAAGAATGACTTTTCGGCGAAGCGGTCGAGGTTGGGGGAGGTTTGGTATTGGTAGCCGTAGGTGTGCATGTGGTCGGCCCGCAATGTATCGGCGGCGATGATGATTATATTGTATTTTTCTTTTGTTTGCTTTTTTTCACCGGAGCATCCGGCGAGACTGAACATAAGAACAGTGATTGCTGACATGATTAAAATTTTGTTGTTCATTGAAAAATTATAACACCGCTCCACTGATACAGTCAAATGGTTGACTTTCTTCTGTTCTCTGGTACAATACAAAAACTTAGCGCAAGTGAATTGCGTAATGAAAAATATGTGTGAGGAGCGAGATTGAATGAGACCCGCTATTACTGAAATGAGAAAGGATATTTTGCGGATTATTGAAGAATCGGATGTGCCTGTCACCGCCAAAAAGATACGGGAAATGTTGAAGGTGTCGCCGGATAATTCCACTATCTACCGGGCCCTGCGCTATTTTCAGGAGCAAAATCTCATCAAGAGTCTCGCTTTTTCGGATCATGTCCAGTATTTTTTTTCGACCGGTCGGCCCCACAACCATTTTGTGTTGTGTCGCGAGTGCCGGCGAATGGATCCGTTCGATAGTTGCGCGGCTCATCATTTGCAGGATACAGTGGAACAACAGATGGATTATGAGATTACCGACCACTTTTTCTACTTTATCGGTATTTGCAGGAATTGTCGTACCCATGGAGGTATTTCATGAAGAAAGGCATGATTTTGTTATTATTGAGTTTCATGCTGGCGGGTTGCGGAGATCGGCAGGCGGGAGATTCCATAGATAATGCCAACGAGGTGCTGGCTGTCAGCGTGCTGCCGCAAAAATTCTTTTTGCGAAAAATTGTCGGGGACAGGTATAATATTCATGTCATGATCCCCCCGGGTTATAGTCCGGCGACCTTTGCTCCGACTCCGCGGCAAGTGCGGGAATTGGGGCGGGCAAAACTCTATTTTAGGATTGGCTACATTGGCTTTGAGACTTCCTGGATGGGGAAAATCGCGGAACTGCATCCCAATCTCAAAATGGTCGATACATCGACCGGCGTACCTCTGATTCACGCGGGTCATACCCATCGTCACCAGGATGGGGAGGATGAGCGGGCGGCGCCGGAGGGCGGCGTCGATCCGCATATCTGGTTGTCTCCGGCGGCGGTGAAAATCCAGGCGGCCAACATGCTGACGGCTCTCACCGATCTGGACCCGGTGTCCCGCGAGATTTTTTCGGAGAACTACAATCGGTTCATCCGGGAGATCGACCAATTGGATGTGGATATCCGCACCATTCTGCGCAGTATCGAAAACCGGAAATTTCTGGTTTTTCATCCCGCCTGGTCTTACTTTGCCCGGGATTTCGGCATGGAGCAACGCCCCATCGAATTCGAGGGAAAGGAACCCAATCCCTCCGGGCTCAAAGAGATTGTCGGTTGGGCGAAATCTGAAAATATCCGGGTGATATTCGTCCAGCGGCAATTCGATACCAACAGCGCTCTGGCTATTGCCGAGGCGTTGGGGGGCGCGGTGCTAACCATGGATCCTCTGGCTGAAGATTGGCCGGCCAACATGCGGGACATCGCGTTGACGTTAAAGAAACATCTGGGACCGGCGACCGAGTAGCGAGGCATTATGGCACAAAAAAAAATCCTGGAGCTCTCTGGGGTGACCACCGGTTACGGGGACAAGGCGGTTCTGGAGGATATTCATCTCACGGTTCATGAACGGGATTTCATCGGAATCATCGGCGCCAACGGCAGCGGCAAGACAACGTTGCTGAAGGTGATTCTCGGGCTGTTAAAGCCCTGGAAGGGTGAGATTGATTTCTTTCTGGGACCCAATGGCAATCCCAGGGCGCAAATCGGTTACCTGCCGCAGATGACCCGTTTTGATGTGAAATTCCCCATCACTGTGGAGGAGGTTGTGCTATCCGGTTTGTTGGGGAAGCGGGGGCTTTTTCGCAAATTTTCGAGGGAAGACTATAAGCGGGCTCACGAGGTATTGGAACAAATGGGTGTGTCGCAGCGCAGATACGCGCCGGTGGGGGAGTTGTCCGGCGGTCAACGGCAGAGGGTACTTTTGGCAAGAGCCCTGGTGTCGTCGCCGAAGCTATTGATTCTTGACGAACCGGATTCGTTTGTGGACAAGAAATTCGAGTCCGGCCTCTACGAGATTCTCAAGCGGTTGAACGAACGGATCGCTCTGCTGCTGGTGTCCCATGATATCGGGATGATCGCCTCGTATGTCAAAACCATCGCTTGCGTCACCAACAAGTTGCATTACCATGATTCCAACGAGATCACCCAGGAGTTGTTGGATAGCTACGGTTGCCCGTTGGAGCTGATTACCCATGGACCGGTTCCGCACCGGGTGCTGAAAGCTCATGGCGATTCGCGGGAGATCGATGTGCCCGGCGGGGGGAAATAGGAATGCTGGAACTCTTATCTTATAAATTTTTTATTCACGCGTTGATCGCCGCTTTTTTGACCAGTGTGACCTGCGGCATTGTCGGGACCTATATTGTCAGCCGGAGGATTGTGTTCATCAGCGGCGGTATCAGCCACGCGTCGTTCGGCGGCGTGGGGGCCGGTTATTATTTAGGGATCAATCCCATTATCGGCGCCGCGGTGTTCGCTGTAGTGTCCGCCCTCGGCTTGCAAACCTTATCCCACCATTCGGATATCAGGGAGGATTCCCTCATCGGAATGACCTGGTCGTTCGGAATGGCGTTAGGGATCATTTTTGTGTATCTCACCCCCGGCTACGCCGCCAATTTAATGAGCTATCTCTTCGGAAATATTCTGACTGTCACTGAATTCGACCTCTGGTTAATGGCGGGGCTCGGGCTGGTGGTCATTGTTTTGTTTTCCTTGATGTTCAAAGAAATCTTGTTTGTGGCGTTCGATTCGGAATTCGCCAGAACCCAGGGGATTTCCGTGAGCTTGATCAACTATATCCTGACAGCCCTGGTGGCCCTCACCATTGTCATCAATATCCGGGTGGTGGGAATTATTCTGGTGTTGTCCCTGCTGACCATTCCGCAGGCAACGGCAAACCTTTTTACAAAGCGTTTCAAGACAATGATGTTTTATTCCACCGGTTTCGGCTTGATAGCGTCTTTAACAGGCTTGTCGCTCTCCTATTATCTAAATATCCCCTCCGGCGCCACGATTATTTTTGTGGCCATCACTGTTTTTACAATGTCTAAAATGTCCCGGGTTTTGCTGACTAAACTAAAAAAAAGCCGGACGTGAGTCTATTTTAGTCAGTTGGTCTGGTCGTCGATGTCCGCATCGACAGCCAGCCGTTTGACAGAATCGATTCCCTTTTTGCAGCCCTGCTTTGTGCTATAGCCTTCACCGGAAGTGGCCACGGTTTCATTGTTTCCAGCTTTTAATCTCCAGCGGAACTCGCCGCGGGCGTCTTTGTAAATCTGAAATTTCCCCATTTTACACTCCTTACTATAAATTATTGAGTCTAAAGTTGATCCGGGGCAGTCGGAGCCTGCCCCTGGATTCTATTTCACGTCAGTGTCGCGCGTTGTATTCAAAATGTTGCCAGGCTGACCATGGCGTGTACTGCCCGGCGTTGTTGAATCCCCGGACTCTCCAGCGGCCTTTGCGGTCGGCGGTGAATTCGAAGTTGTAATGGTTGAGTTTGGTGGTGTCCTCCAGTAAATAGGATTCTCCGCGAATCTGGGAGCGCCATTTTCTGGACCTGGCATGAAGAATATCCACCTGAATTTCGTAATTGCGGAACTGCGGTTTTGTACTGTGGAGCCATTTGAAGGTCATGTTCCGGGGGTGGTTTGTCAACAGGGCGTTATTGGTGGGGGATACGGGAACTGGGTGAACGCTTGCCGAATTATTGGCGTTCTGTTGGATACCATTCCCGGCGGCGTAGTGTCCATGGCGCCACTTTGATTCGTAAATGACCCGGTTCATATATTCGGTCGTGACTTTCCAACGGAAAGGCTTATTTTTCCGGTAGGTATACAAAATAGATAGAACCTTGAGGTTCTCTTTTTTGGTTTCAAGTATCCATTTGCCATTATCCATGTATTCCATGTAAAAAGTGAAGATCTTGACTGTGCCGGGCCGTTCCCATTTAAAATTGATCTGCGCCGGAATTTTGTCGAATTTCCAGTTGTCCACTGGCGCGATCAATTTTATTTCCTTTCCTGTAGTTGTCTTATTTACAGTCAAGGCTTTTTTGCTGATTTGTCCGAACACGGTGAGCGACACCATTACCATGATAACAATCAAAAGTGTTCTTTTCATCTTTATCTCCTCCATAAATTTTATTTCCCTTCCGCGTGATCCGCTTTTTTGTTTTGGTTGGCTTTTTGATTCGCTCCACCGGGTTTGCCGCTTACTCCGGCGAGCTGGCGAACGCTTTCGTTTCCCTGCGAATCCACGGCGGTGACAGTATATTCATAACGGCCGCCGTCGTTTTCGTTCAACCCTCTGTCCATGTGATTGAATTGATCGGGCGGTACGCTCGATATTTTTTCGTAAAATGTCGATCCCGAATGCTTGCGGTACACATTGTATTGCTTGACGCTGATCCCGTATTGTTGGTTGAGGGGGTTTTTTTCCCAGGTTATGTCGTAGATGTACTCGCGGAAAAAGAGATTGCGGTTCTCCACGAATTTCCACTCGATATTGTTGGGGCCGTAGACTCTAAGCACCTCGAGAATCCTGGTGACGATGGCGCTGATGCCGACATTATCGAACACTTCCAACATGATGGTGTAATTGCCCTCCTCATCGTAGGTGTGGGCTGTGGTTTTGCCTTTGCCGGTGGTGTTGTCTCCGAAATCCCAGGAATACAATACGATGGAACCGTCGGGATCGTTGGAGGCGGAGGCGTCGAATTGAACGGTGACCGGCGCCACTCCCCGCTGCGGGGTCATTGTAAAGACCGCGGCCGGTGGATCCGATACCAGGATGTTTATTTGCTCGACTCCTGTCAATCCGTCATTGTCTTTTACTTTTAATGTGGCGATGTACGCGCCCTTTTTTGTGTATCGATGACTGACCTGTATGCCGGTGGCGGTGGTTCCGTCGCCGAAGTTCCATTCGAACTTGACGATGGTGCCGTCGGGGTCGTAACTCCCACCCGCTTTAAACACGACATCCAGGGGTGGTTTGCCGAATTCCGGTGTGGCGGTAAAGATGGCGATCGGCGCGTCCGCCGAACCGCCTTCGCCCGCCACGCCTTTGATGTAATACACATCGCCGGTTTCGGTCTCGTCATTCAATTCAAACCAGACAACGTGCACATAGCCGTTGTTGTCCGGTTTGACGATCGGCGTTTTACAAAAACGGCCGTTGGATATCTTGAATGGTTCAGCCCAAATTCCCTGGCTGGTGGCGCTGCCGTAATAAATCTGGTCGCTGCCTCCATCCGTCTGCCGCCATACGCCGTGCAGAATATCGTTATCATCCACATCGATGTACACGAAGTTCCGGGGGTGAGGCCCGTTGGACACCACCCGCCAATCGCTCCATTCGCCGTCGATGCGGTTCATGTAGTAGACGTTCCTCAGCAGGCTGGAGAATAGAATGTGAACATTGCCTTTGGAGTCGGCGCAGATGCCGGGCCAATAACCCTGGATCTTCGGGTTGATATGGATCGGCGTGTTCCACTTGCCGTTGGTTGTCTGGGAAAAATGCAGATTCCAGGCGCATTCGTGGCCGTCCATCCACAGGGCGTACTGGTTCGAGCCCCGGACAAAGAGGTTGGAATGAATCGAGATGGTCTTGACCGAACGGGAGACATCCAGCGGTCCCAACCAACCGCCGTTCTTCCAGCGGTGGTAGATCTCGTTGTCGCCCCGCGCTTCGCCGCGGTCGTGGGTCCAGATGATATGCGGCACATCCCGGTCGTCCACTCCGATACGGGGCCAGGTGGAATTCCAGGCGCTGGCGTAAATCTTTTGCATGGCCGACCATTTGCCCCCGCTGTAATAGGCGTAGAAAATATCCCGGTTGGAACGGGCGCTGCCCTCCATCCAGGTCATGTGGATGCGTCCCTGGGAATCTTTGGCCAATTGGGGCCATTGGGAGTTCATTGTGGTGTTGTAAATTCTGGTTTTCGGTCCCCAATAACCATTGGCGAACACGCGGTAGTAGAGGTTGTAAAATCCCTCTTTCTCATCCCATACCACCATCACTTTGTCATTGTCGAAGGGCATGACGAATGCGTATTCGCTCAATCGCGACGGTGAATTCGACAGATTGACGGCGCTGGAAGCCGGGATAAAAACCGTAACGGATAAAAACAGCAACACTCCCCACATTATTGCGTATGTACTCGTTCTCATGGTCACAATATACCTGTATCTACGGGGTTTGTCAACTGGTCTCGACGTTTACAGGTAACCGAGGGAGCGCAGTGTCTCGTTGAGTTCCTTGAAATTGCCTTTTTTTCCCCTTTTCAGTTGAATGGCGTCGAGGATTTTATTGAATTCCCTCTCCTTGCCGGGATTTTTAAAACGGATGTTGGTCTGCTCGAACGGATCTTCGCTGATGTTGTACATTTCGTTTTTCAGAGGGGGGGGCGGTAGTAGAAAGTAGGCTTTGTCCTTGTCCGACATTTTTTCTTGTTTGATGTATTTGAGGGAGCCGGAGATGAGGGCGATCTTTTCCGGGATCCCTTTGCGCAATGAGCCGGGGGCCAGGTAAGAGAACACGAGGCGGTTTTTGGTGCGGTCGCTACCCTCGATGGTTTCGGTCAGGGGGATGCCGTGGATTGCGCCGGTGTCGCCCTTGATATCATAGAGTTCCAGTAAAGTGGGCGCCACGTCGGTGATGGACACGATAGAGTCGATTTTTGTTCCGGCGTGTTTGTTTTGAGGGAATTTTACCAGGAGCGGAATCTTGATGAGTTCGTTGTACAGCGAATGGCCGTGCTCCCAGGCGCCGTGATCCAGGAATTCTTCGCCGTGATCCGAGATGAGGATGATGGTGCTCTGCTCATAGAGCTTTTTCTCTTTGAGGAAATCGATAAATTCTCCGAACCGGTAATCGAATGTGTAAACGCCGGCGTCGTAGACGGTTTCGATGGCTGCCTTTTCCTCGTCGCTCGCTTGTTTGAAGAGCTCCTTTCCGTTTTTGATGAATTCGATGGGATTGAACTTGAAATGGCGGAATCCCGGCGCGTGTTGACTGTAATATTTCTCCGCCAGGGCGATTTCCGGAACGTAAGGGGTGTGGATTTGATAGGTATGCAATACGAAGAGGGCGTGGTCGTGTTTTTCCGACATGATCAGGTCTTCGGCGCTCTTGAACAGGTTTTGGGCGGCTTTTCGTTCCGCATGGTCGCGAAACGATTCCCGGTAATAATCAAACCCTCTGGAAAAACCATACAAGCCCGACATATAGCCGTTGGCATTGAAGCAATAGGTGACAAATTTTTCTTGTAGGTATTCAAACAATATCGGGATGTCGTCTTCGATTTTTGTGTCGCTGAAATTGACGTTGTGCCCCTGGGGGTAGAGGCCGGTGAATAGAGACATGTGAGCCGGCAATGTCCAGGAAGAGGTGGAAAAGGCTTGATTGAAGATGACGGCGTCGCTTGCGAAGCCGTCGATGCGGGGTGAACATTTTTTCCCGGGATTGTACACGCCGAGACGGTCTGTGCGCAATGTATCGGCAATGACGATAAAAACCATGTTTTGGGGATTTTGCCGCCGGTCTTTGATAAACAGCGGGTTCCCGATGGCCGCCACGTCAATGTCCGCAGACTTGATCTCTATGTTGATTGTATCGTTCTCTTCCAAAGCAAGCGGGATCGATTGGCGCTCAAATTGTTTGGTGTAGGCGAGTTTGAACCGTTTGACGGCTTTGCCGTCGCGCATGTGCTGGAGGTGAAGTGGCGATAGCCCTTTCTGCCGGCTGTTTCCCAGCAAGAGATAGTAAAAATTCATATGATATTTGCCGCTGAGTCCCGGCGCCACTATCATGGGATTCTTGTTTTTGTTCTCTTTGGATTTGAGAAGTGTGCCGTCTAAGGATGTGGCCCCATGTTGCTGCTTGAAGTAGATAAACTGTTTGTCTTTCTTAAATGTATACGAGTCTGTCTCTACCGAAATCTCTGAATTATCGGTGTTTTGAGGGAGAAGGACCCGCATGAGATCCGGCTCTTCACGCCCGCAGGCTGAAAAGGAGACCAGGATGACAACCGGAATCAAAAAAATCGCCAACCTCGAAACCGCGTGTTTTATCGATGTATTCATGATGGTTTTTCCTGCTTTCTGTTTTGCTATTCAAGTTATACAAAAGTAGCACACTCACTTCACGATGTCAACTTCCAGCCTCGAAAGAGGGGCGCGCGGTCAACATTCACAAATAGTTTTTTAACTAAATATATAGATAAATGAAGGCGAAGCGGTTGACATTAAATACCGCATTATATATAATACTACATCTTATATAGGAGATTTATATATTCCCAAAAATTGTAAATCGTTTTAGGAGGTATTTATGATAAAATTTGCAGGAGTAATTGCTATCTTACTCGTGTTGATGATCCCTATGAATGGGTTCGGGGCACCCCAGGATGTGGAAGAGGTGAAATGCCCTAAAAAAGTCAAAGTGGAAGTCACTAAGATTGAAGGGTCTAACTTCAGTGAATTCGCACATTTTTCCGCAACCTTTAAACCCGAGAAAGTAGACGTAAAAAGTACTGTTGCTGGAAAGGTCACCGACGTAAAAGTCACCGTCAATGACATCATCTCTGAAGATTGGGTTATCGCTGTTATCGGCAATGCGCTGGCATCCGAATTGAAAGCGCAGGAAAAAGAACTTGCCAATTGGAAAAAGGTTCTGTGGACCCGGCAGCATTGGAAAACAAGAAGTAAAAAAGCCGAAGCCCAGGCTCAGGCCAAAATCGATGCTACGGCAAAGAAAATAGAGGAATTAAAAGCCAAAGCCGCGGATTACACTCTCGTTTCCAAACTGGCGGGCCAGGTTACGGAATTGAATATCGCAAAAGACGGCGATGTCGAGGCCGGTAGCGTTGTGGCGACCATTGTCAACGAGAAAAAGTTGATCGGCGCTATCAAAGTGGACGGCGAGACCAGAGGTCTGTTTTCCAAAGGCCAGAAAATCGGTCTGGAATCCGATTCCGCCAAAAAGGCTGTGGCTGAAGTTGTAAACGTCGGCGCCGACAAAGTCTGTCTGGTTATCGACAATACCGCCAAAACATTCAAAGCTATGGAAGCGAAATTCAAACTCTTCAAAAAAGAGTATGAGAATGTGGTGGTTGTACCGAAATGTAAAGTTTACAAAGATGATCAGGGGCTTTTTGTTTATAAAGCGTCCGAGAAAGTCGCTGTAAAATCTTACATCAAGGCCGCTGCGGTGGAAGGTTACAACGTGTTGGTCAAAGATGGCGTCGATATAGGCGACCACCTGATCACCGCCGAGGTCCTTTCGGCCAAAGAAGGCACGTTAAAAGACAAAATCGAATGTGTGAAAGACGGTGGAAAGATCGTCGCTATGCAGAAAAATCAGGAATCCGGTAAATATACGAAAGTGAAAGCGGGCGAAGTACGGAAACTCACCGGCGAAGAGAAGCTGGTAAAAAAAGAGGTCAAGCAGAAAAAAGTCAAAGCGAAACCTCCCAAGAAAGTTGTCAAAAAGAAAGCGCCGAAAAAAGTGGAAACTCTCGATGAAGTCGCCGCCCGGAATTACTTCGGTATCGGCCTTGGCCTCGGTTATATTTCCAAAACCGATGAGAACTTCAAAGATATCTATGGCGACGGTATGAGCACGATGTTCCACCTCTCCTACACCATTCAGGACAAATACGAAGCGTTCGTCGATATCGCGTACTACAAGGGAGACGGCATCATCGAGCTCATCGACACAGAGACCGAAGTCGTTCTGGCCCCCATCTATATAGGCGCGAAATATCTCTTCGACGCCGGCAAACTCAAACCGTATCTTGGCGCCGCCTGGACGGTTTTTAACATCAAAGAAACCAATAAATATAATCCGGATGCTAACTTTAGCACCAATCACGGTTTCTCCCTGTTGGCCGGTTTGTATTACAAATTGAGCGATCAGCTCAATCTGTTCGGCGATTTCAGGTATGACATTGGAACGGTGGCCATCGAAGGCTTCGAAGAAGAGGCCGACCTGACGGGTCTCCGCTTCCATCTCGGTCTTACCTATAACTTTTCCAAATAATGCACTTAACTCTTAAATGGAGGTTAAATTAATGAGGAAAAAATATTTTTTGTTTCTAATAGCGGTATTTATATTTTCAATGATACTGCCCGGGTACGAAAATTTGTCCCGGAGTACGAACTGGGCTAAACACCCGGTTCTCAAGATTTTAGACAATGGTAATATCATCTGTCTGTGGGGCGAAGGCCCGCTGGAAAGGACCGCTGATGTGGCCTATCGTATCCTCGACACCGAGACCGGTGTTTGGGGACCCAAAAAGGCCGCGGTTTATCATGTGTTCGCCGCCCTCTTCCCTCACATAGTGGAAGATAGCGACGGTGTCATTCACATGGCTTACATGGACGGTAACGCCAGAGCCAACCGCGACATCTGGTACACCAACTTCGACTACCGCAAACCGGAAGGCGAACAATGGCGTACTCCGCGGATGATCGTCCGTACCCCTGAACAGTCGGCATGGCAGAGGATTTCGATCGATCCTATTCGTGAAGATCTGTATGTCACCTGGCAGCACGCGTATGAATATTCCGGTAATGAAAACTGGAAGAGTAATATCGTTTGTGTCAAAAAGACGAAGGATCCGGTCACCGGCGAATACAGCGATTGGTCTGAAGATGTAAAGATATCCCGCGATATCGAAAAGGTTTCGATCCACCAGGCCACCGCATTTTATGGGGACAAATTGCATTGTGTGTACGAAGAGGGCCACGAAACAGCGTGGACGTTGAAGTACAACTATCTCGAAGGCACTCCCGATTTCAAAGAGGGCGCAGCCAACACAGTGGTAGAGGTCCCCGGTGGAATTCCGCCGTCTTATTGGCCGGAACTGGAAGTCGATTCCAAAGGCAACCTCTATGTTCTGTATTCCCGCCGTACCACTGAAACCAAAGTGGCGTACAAACCGCTTGGCCAGCCCTGGCAGGATCTGGGCCCCATCATCGGCGGCAGTACCATCACCATGGTGGGCTTACACATGGCCAAGAACGATGTGGCCTATGCGATCCACAACCAGGGTTACAACGATGAAAACCAGTCCGGTTCAACCTATCGCCCGGTATTCGTCCGTCTCACCAACACCAACATTCAGAAACCGGTCTTGATTAGAGATTCCGGCCGTTATCAGAAAGTGTTGGAAATCGAAGTGGATGACAAAGGAACGGCTCATTGTGTCTGGGCTGGTCCCGGCATGGGATCCGATCCTTCTCACATGGATATCCATTATGAGACAGTCGAGCAGATCGGCGGCCCGGTGGTCAAGCTCAATGTACCCGATGTGGTGCTGACCGATGAAGATGTCGAAGTCAGCGGCGAAGTGGTTTCTTCCGCCAATCCGGTTGTCAACCACCGTTTCTATGAGAAAAAAACCAAGGTCTGGGGCGGCGATGGTCCGAATTACACCATGCGCTTCACCACTCCGGGTTTCTACACCATCCACTACTACGTGTCCGACACCCAGAATTTGATGGGCCACGACTCCGTGACCGTCGAAGTCCTGGATGCTCCGTTCCAGCCGGTTGAAACTGTCGCGTCTACTGAAATTACCCGCGGTTATCTTTTTAGAGCCTGGGTAAACAAAATGACCTTCAAGAACGATACACGGAACGATGAGAAATTCGACAACTTGACCCATTTCAACATCTATCGCCGTAACGCAGGCGAGACCGATTGGGGTACTCCGGTAACCACCATCGCTTACAATGGCCAGGGAACTTACGAATATGTCGATCCTCAGGCTTTTGTCAAGAAAGACGATGCACAGTCTCTCGAATACGCTGTGGCTATGGTAGCCAGTGTCGGTGGTTTTGATAAAGAAAGCCGCAAGACCCAGTTTTAAGATTGGATTGACCTGATATAGTCAAATAAATAGGGCGGTCATTTTTTGGCCGCCCTTTTTTTTTACCCTTTCTGAAAGATTTATCCCTTCTGATTTTTACGGTTACGGAGCATCATGTACAAAAACGCCGTCAAGCCGGTGAGATATTCCCAGGCTTGAGTGATGATGTGAATCACCAGTCCGGTCAATTTCACATTTTCCACAGGGAATTGCAAGCCTTTGAACACCAGGGCGAACGCCAACTCCCAGGTGCCGAACCCCCCTGCTCCTTGAAGGGGCAATAGCGACGACAACTCGGTTCCAGCCAGTCCGAAGCAAAACATGGCGAAATACTTCAATGTAAAAGGAATATTAATAATGCCGGCGAATAGAATGAAGACCGAGATATATTTGATGAGCCGGATCACCAGGCTCAGTAGAAATACGACGGCCCGTTCTCGTTTGTTCTTATGATCCAACAAATAGGCGAGAATATTGCCGAAGAAGGCGGTGACGCGGGGGAATTTTGACAGTAGGGGGATCTTCAGAATGAAGCCCAGGATGTAATCCGCCAGAAAAATTACGATGATAGACAGTGCGAAAATAATCCCCATCCCCATATAGATGAATGAACGCTCGATCCCATCCGCCAGAAAAAAAACCATCGATCCCAGCATCACCGAGAGGGCCAGGCTATCGTAGAACATCGAGATAACAAAGCTCGAAGCCCCCTCTTCCACAGAGATCCCCTCTTTTTTGGCCAGGTAGGAATAAAAGACCAGTGAGGCTGTGCGGGCGGGCAGGAGGTCAACAGCGAAGTTCCGCACCAATGTGATGAGAAACATGTTGGTAAACGAGATCTTGCCGGCCACCAGGATTCGATACTTGACGGTCCGCAATAGAGTGCCGCAGATACTCATCAGCAAATAGGCCGACAAGAATGTTAGCGGGATATCGATGATCGCTCGCTCGATGTCCGCCGGAGAAATGTCTCTAAAGAAAAAATAGAGGATCGCCAGAGTGATGGATAGGGGTAAAATTATATTGATGAAGATTTTTTTTGGTTTCAAATTTTAGTCCTTTGCCCAGCAAGGGAAACGGTCCGCCGCCGGCGAGGAGGTAATGGTCCATGTCTTGCGTGTAGAGAGTTCCAAAATTTTGATGTCCCAGTTTCCCGATTTCAGTTGCGGCCCCGACGCGAAGACAATGAAGCGGTCGTCGGGGGAAAAGGCCGGATAATAGTCATGGTGTTGGGCGTCGAGGGTCAATCGCTGAGGCATGGATGATTCGTCTTTGCTATCGGCGAGAAAGATATCGCCTTTGCCGTCGAATTTATGGGAGACAAATACGACGCGATCGCCGCTGTGGGCGAACTTTGCCCGGCAACCTTTGTAACCGTCGGCGTAGATTTTTTTCTCCATGCTTGTTAGATCGATGAGATAAAGATTCCACCCTAACATATTCTTCCCGGTGGTCATCAAATAGTTGCCGTTTGCAGAAACAGTCGGTAACCCGTTGGTTCCGGAGAAGCGGGTCACTTGCTCGGTTGTTTGGGTTTTAACGTTATATCTAAAAATATTCTGGTTTCTGCCGTCGCGGCGGGCAAAATAGATGAAGTCGCCGTTGTGGTCCCAAAAGGGCGCTTTATTATCCCCGGCGGAGGAGATCAGGCGACGGGCATTGCCGCTCATATCGGAAAGATATATTTCAAAGCGGCCGGAGCGGTCGCTTTCGAACGCCACCTGCTTGCCGTCCGGCGAGAGGGCCGGATAACCGTCGAAGGCAGGCGAGCTCGTAATCTGCCGGATGCCGCCTCGGTTCATGACATAAATGTCGTCATTGCCGGCGCGGTCGGATTGGAACGCGATCTTGCCGGTGAATCCATTGGGGAGCTTTTCCTCGCCTTCCGGTTGGAAGCCTTTGATGATGGGCTGGATATGTTTGTAGATCCATTTGCCCAACAAATCGTAGCCCCGATGATTGAAGTGAATGCCGGGGAGAGCCGTTTTTTTGTCGAGAAAATATTCGTACACATCCACCAGATTGATTCGCTCCTGCCGCGCCAGATGGCGAATGGCCGGGACAATTTCTCCGGCGATCCGTGTTTTTGATTGTTCGTTGAAGAGATCGATATCAATGGAGAAAATCGGCGGGATGGTGGCGATGAGTATGTGCGGCGTCGAACCGTCCGGGTTATGGTGATTTTTTACTGTGCGGATGATGATTCTCATGTTCTGGACAAATTGCGATATGGGGGTGCGGTCGCCGTCGGTGCGCACGTCGTTGGTGCCCAGCATGATGACCACGAGTGCCGGATTGGTCTCTTCTAGAATAGTGGCTGATTTGAAATATCTGCGGTATTCGCTTGATGAGTTGCCGGGGCGGGCGGCCGAATGAACCGTCGCCTCGATGCCGGCGTTTAGAAATTGCGCTTCCAGTGAATGGATGTATGTGCCGTATTTACTCTCTGTCAGGCTGTCGCCGATGCACAGGATCGAATAGGGCTGCGGAGCGTGTGAATTCGGCCCGCATAGATAATAACCGCCGGCAATCGCGATAGAGAGGAAGCCAGTGAAAAGTGTGAAGAGGAGAATCTTCTTCCCGGTCACTGTAACTCCATCCGTTCAGCCTTTACCATAGTGGCGTAGCCGGTCTTGAACCACAATAGCTTGTCCAGGCGGGTGATGGTGTAGATGATGGGGTAGATGAGCTTTGAGTATATAAAAAATAGAAAATTGAATTTGTGCAAGTCGTCTTCCGAAGAGGGCGAGATAGCGCCGCTTCGCAATTGACTGGTCTTGACACGGTTGATTTTTGTATAGCCGATGTTCAACATCACTTCAAAAAATTCCACAAAAAATTTAGAATAGGTGGAGGCGTGGGTGACGTTGAAGCCGTTGTCCTCGAGGAGCTCGGCCAATTGAGCGAGCGAGTAGCCTTCGCGTTTATGGCCGTAAATTTCCGGGGTCAGGCCCATTTTTTCCTTGAACCAATTGAGGATGAAGAAACCGCCGCTGATGGGGGTGGACACGATGACCGAACCGCTGGGTTTCAAGATCCGCCGGATCTCCTTCACCATCGCCACATCGTCATCCAGGTGTTCCAATACATCCAGCGCGACGACCAGATCGAATTGCCTGTCCCCAACCGGCACGTTGCCTTCGGAAAATTGCAGCAGGTTGCCCTCGAGTAATGTCTTGGCTGTGGCGATGTTTTCCAGATCCAGGTCCGCATGGGTCCAGTGGCCGCCGTTTTTTTTCAAGAAATAGGAGACGGTTCCGTTTGAGCAGCCCAGATCGAATATTTTTTTTCCGCTAAAATCCGTCAAGCGGGACACCAATCCCACCTTCTCTTTCTTCATGAGACTCTTTTCGAATAATTTAATTTGCCATGGCTTCATGCCCCAACAATACTTGATAGTGGCGGTTTTGTCAAGATGCGGAGTTCGGCTGTGTCGCAACCGGTTCCGGTATTGTGATTTTTTGTGCGAACAAGAGCGAAACCAGACTCAATACCGCGCCGGCGATAAATGGGAGCCTCCGGTCGATTACCCAGAAAATGCCTCCAATCACCGGCAACACCACCGCGGCGATGTGGTTGATGGTGAAGCTCACCGCCATGGAGGGGGCGATATCTTTTTTGTCGGCGTTCTTCTGGAAGTAGGTCTTGATGGCGATGGAAAAGTTGAACAGCAGGTGATCCAACACATAAAGGCCCCCGCACACCCAGGCGTTGTCGATGAAGGCGTAGGCCAGAAACACTCCAATCAACGTCCCATACTCAATGGATAAGACAGCCCGTTCTCCGAAGCGGTTGATGATGACGGCGATTACCGGAGTGAAAAAGTAGTTGATCACATTGTTTACCACAAACAGGATGGTGATGGTTTGAATCGAGAATTTGAAATGTTCCACCAATAAAAACACAGCGAATACCATAAAAATTTGGCGGCGGGCGCCGGCGAGAAAATTCAACACATAGAATAGCCAGTACTTTCGTTTCAATATCAACCGCTTCTCTTGGGGCGGATGCTGCTTGTCTGTCGGGTCGCTTTTCAACGAATAGAGGCCGGCGACGGCAACGGCGCTTCCGATCAGGATGAACAAGATTTTCATGGGCAAAAAGCCGACTGTCACCCAGATTATCACACCAATGGCAATGTTGGTGAATGCGCTCAGGCTCCGGAAGCGCGCCAGAACCCCCGGAGAATCTTGCAACGAAAAATATTGCAGAGTGAGGGATTGGTTGGTGGTCTCGAAATAATGAAACCCCGTGGACATGAGAAGAGTGGTGACCAATAGTCCGATTGGCGAAGGAAACAATCCGGTGAGGGTGATGCCGAAGCCCAGCACAATGACGGACAATGACGATAAACGGTGCTCTTCGATAATCCACAAAAGGTAGATCACCACTAGCGCCAGGAATCCCGGAGCTTCGCGCACCGATTGGATCAGCCCGATCCAGAAACCGTCCACTCCCGCCTGTTCCACGGCAAAGTTATTGAATAGGGTGCGCCACCCTTGAAGGCCGACCGCCGAGGCGATGGTCAATAGCAGGAGGAAGCGGTACATGGGCGACCGCTTGATAGCGTTTTTGACCATTATCTTTTTTTGATTACCTGCACCGGATTGCCGAGGGCTACCGAGTAAGCGGGTAGTTTTTTGTGGACAACGGATCCGGCGCCGATCACGCAGCCTTTTCTGATCTTGACTCCATCCAACACTGTACAGGAGGCTCCGATCCAGACATCCTCCTCGATGATGATTCCGCCCTTCGAAATCGACGGCTGGTGCCAGATGGGGATATCTTTGCGTTCGAAGCTGTGGGTTCCGCCGGCCACGATGTAGGTTTGTCCGGCGGTGAAGACATACTGCCCGATGGAGAGGATGCTCTCGGAAATGAGATAGTTGTTGGCGCCGATATTGGCGAAATCCCCCAATTCAATGTCGCCGCCTTTGCAACTGAGGATGGTGTTGCGGCCGATGATGACATTGCTGCCGATCTTGATTCCGGTGTTGGTGTCCCCTTTGGCGTCGATGACGCTATTGTCGTCGAAAACCACATTGTCGCCGATTTCAATCTTGCGGGGGTGGCGGATGGTCATGTTTCTGCCGAATATCACGCCGCGGCCGATTTTCTTGAACAACCGTTTGAAGAAGATTTTTCTGAGGGCGTGACCAAGGGCGCCGGGCACGCCGGTGAATAGGGTGATGATCAATTCGTATTTCAAAAAATAAAAAAACGACACATCTCCTACGAACAGGTCTTTGTATTTTTGAATAATTCCTTTTTTCGGATTCAGCAGGTTTTTCTGCTCGCCGACAATATCAACTTTTTCCGCTTTCATTGCATCATTTTAGTACAGAATCCCCCCAATATCAAGGGAATTGCAAATCCAGGGGAACAGTTATATAATATCTCCTGGTTCGTATAACAGAATGAGGCCGTTTAAACATGAAACGATTAAAAACCGGAAACAATGATACTCTATTTATTCTATTGATTGTGTTGGTCCTGATCGCCGGCGTGACGCTCAGGGCTTTGTTTTTGACCGCGGATCCGCCGGCCGATATCACCATCAGCGGCGGTATCGTGGGCGACGCCGGGCAACATTCATACGGCGCCCGCAATAAAATTCTCTTCGACCGCTGGAGCTTCGATGATTGGACGCCCCATGTGGCGGCGCCGGTGATCAATATAGCGGTCAATTATCCGGTGTACAAAATATTTGGAATCAACCTGGCATCCCACCGTCTCATTCCTGTGGTGTTCAGTTCGTTGGCGTTATTGTTTCTGGCGTTTATGGTTTATCATTTTATGGGGCGTTGGGCATGTTTACTGGCAACTGCGTTCGTAGCCTTCAATTATCCGTTGCTCATCTATTCCAAAGCCGCCAGCCGTTATTTTCCTATGATTTTTTTCTTCCTGGTAGCTTTGTATTTCTTTTTGCGAGGTGTCGAGAAACAAAAGAGCCGATGTTTTTTTCTCAGCGCCGCGACCTTTATGGTGGCTTACCTTTCGCAGAACCACATCCTCTACTTGCTGCCGTTGTTCATGGTAATCAGTGTGCTGTGGTTGATTCTGCGGAGGCTCCGCTTCCGGGATTTCGCTATCTACTGGGGCAGTATGATCGCGTTTATCAGCTCATGGTATTTTCTGTTGTACTTGCCCAATCGACATTTTTTCGACTTTTTCGTGGGTCACAATAAATTGGTGCGCAAAGTCGGTTCGTTGCAGGTATTGGCGCGAAACCTTCTGGAGAATCCCATGATGACCCAGATGCGCAGCGATCCTGCGGTCTGGATATTGGCGGCCTTTGCTATTATGTTTTGGGCTTATCTCTGGTTTACAAAAAAGAAAGAGACCCCCATTCTGGTTGAAACCGCGGTTTTGTGGCTGTTGGCCGGCGCGGTGGCTCATTCATTGTTTGGATACCGCCCCACCAGGTTTTATCTAATACTGGTATTTCCGGCGGCGATCCTGGCTGGATGGGTTCTCGACGGATTCATCAAGCGCTCACACGAGTTTCGCTGGAATGCCGCGGGGGTGATCGCTTTTCTAACACTTCCTGTAAGCCTATTCTTTTTTGGCTTTCTCAAATATTCGCAAGGAGTGTGGCCTCGAATCACTAGTAATGGTTGGTGGGCCGCCGGCGCTTTGGTATTTCTTCTATCATTGGCTCTCTTACTCATCGTCAAGAAACGGCCGGTGGCCATTGGGACGTCTATCGCTCTCATCCTCATCCCCCTATGGCTGAATAGCAGCTTCTTCTACCGCTGGGCCGCCAATCGTGAATACAACGTCGCCAACACCATCGATGTGTTCGCCAAAGCGATCCCTCCTTCCGAGGTGGCGGGCAATTGGGCGTCATTATTGTCAACCGGAACCCCTCATCGCACCCATCTGTTGTCCGGCGAAATGGGAGTCAATTGGCGCCGTGACTTTTTAAAAGAGCGAAAGATCCGTTACGCCTTAGTCACCAAAGGGAACTTCGGCAATGAATTGCGGGAATACCGCCGTTTCTTTAGGTCCGAAATGGCAGCCGCCAATCTAATGGCTCTGTTTCGAATTTACAATACGGATGTTTCGCTGTTCGACCTCTACCCGGTGGAATCCGATCCTCAGAGAATCGAAGGGGAGACCCTGCGCCGCAACGCCGGGCGCGTGTCCTTCAATCCGGAAGCGTCCCAACAAATGGTTTTGTCGGTTGCAAAAAAAGATTTGGCCAAACCGCTCCGCCTCGAACGCACTGATATAACCATCCCCGCAGGCGACTACCAAATCAGTATCGCGGCCCAGGGAAATTTTAAAGGTAAGATTGTCTTCTTCCACGAGAACAAGAAAATAAAAGAGGGCTTGATCAAATTCACCGGAAAAGCGGATGAGATCCTCACCATCGACAATGTGCGCCTCAATGGAGAACTCTCTCTCGCCATCCATGTCTCTCGCGTAGATTCAGACAGGATTGAATTGGATTACTTACAATTGCGGCACATCATTGAATAGCGGAGACATGCCCGGAGGCATATCTCCTATGGTATTGGTTCTATTAGTTATTGATTTTCCGGTCCAGTTTTTCAACTTTTTCGGTCAATTCCTCGATGGTTTTCTGCTGTTCTTGCAATACCTTTGTCAATACGCCGACAACATCCATGGGGCTCATGCCTTTGCGGTCGTTAGTGGCAACCAGTTCAGGCACCTGCTCGGCAATGAAGCCGACATATTCTTCTGTCTTATTCTTCTTGTAGTTGTATTTGACCGGAGTCAGGCCATTGAGGGTTTCAATAGCTTCTTCGGCGTTCAATTCCTGGATGTTTTCCTTATATTCGATACTGGAGGCGTTTGTCCAGACGCCGACATCGGTACAGCTCGCTCCGCTTGCCATAGTCATGCTGTTGTCATTGCTGAGATTCATTCTCCACACCTGCTCAACCATCAAACGAAGCGGGTGAGCGCCTTTTGAACCAAAGTTTACGACGCCGGCTTTGGCGGTCAACTGGCCGGTGGCTCCATCGGTGCGCTCAATCAGGAACTGAACGTCAACGCCTGTTCCTTGCACTTCGAGCTTTGCTTCTGGCGACCACGTTCCGATGCCGACATTACCGTCGTTTTTTAAACACAAGGTGTCGCCGGGAGTGTTCGGCTGAATCCGGAAAGAAAGCTTCGAGCCGTTGGTGGTGTCGCGAATAAAGAAGTTCGCTTCATTTCCCGCCACATCCCAAATCTGGGGCGCCCAACCCATGGAGCCGTCCTGGTCCAATCTCACCGTCGGGGTGTCGCCGTCGGCGATATGGAGTTCCACAACCGGAGTAGACGTTCCCATGCCTACTCTACCATAATCATCCACATACAATGAATTGGCAGGCGCTCCTCCCTCTATTTTAAAAACCTGTCTGGCTGAATCTGAGTCTTCTATCGCGAAATAGTTGGCGCCGCCGTTTGCCGAATCATTGATGACGATTCTCCAGTCGTTGGTGGGGAATGAGGCAGTGGAACTGGTGTCTTGAAAGTGGATACGCAGATTGTTCTCTTTCAACCTCATGGTATCGAACCCAAAACTCTCGCCGTTGATGCAGTCGAATCCAACGCACAAACTGGATGTGATAATCACATCGTCGAGGTGCATGATATCGTCCGGCCGGTTCACCGTTTCAGGAGCCGGAAGTACAATACTGCCGCCCAGGACTCTGAAATGACCGTCTTGCACCCTTGGGGTCGAGCCGGCAATGATCCGGGCATCCTTCACTTCAGTTCCGTTTTCACGGGTGGCGGAGTTGTCATATAACGCCTTCACTTCAAAATTGTAACTTCCATCCGGGGCGTTTCCCGGCAGTTGGATGACCGCGTCCGCGCCGGATTTAAAAACTCTGTCGTACACATTGCCGTCCGGCGCTGAAACCCGGACAACCAATTTAGTATATCCAACTTTCGGCTGGAAGTGAATGGTCTGGGAACCAAGAATCACATCCGCCACATCGCCGGCAAAGCCCGGCAGGCTAAAAAATAAAACCATTATTGCAGCAACGATCAGTGCCGTTGCGCCACTCATTTTTTTCTTCATCGCAAAGTCTCCTTATTCAATCCGCCTGAATTCATCGAAATTCTACACGTGCTTAAATTGTAAACAAATCTATAACTTAATTCAACATTTTTCCTGTTATTTTTTCGCAAAATCACCTATATATGTAATTGACTTTACAATCCCCCTCCATTGCAATAAAATAGGTCCATGAGACTTGAACGCATTCCTCGAGTACTATCCTTTGACGCTGGATTTACATTGATCCATCCGTTCCCAAAAGTGGGGGACGCCTACGCCGGCATCGCAAAAGGATTCGGATACAATCTCGATGGCGGCGAGATACATCCCAGGTTCCTCTCTTCCTTGAAACGGCGCACAGCGGAAAACCGCCGTAATAATAACGCCAATGCCCTGGCTAACGAAGAACGATCTTATTCCTGGTGGAGAGAGATATTCCTGGAATCCATGGGAGACCTATTGAAGCATGAAGACATCGATAAAATCTTCAACGCATGCCACGAAGAGTACGCTCTTGGAAAGTATTGGCGGCCCTATCCCGACGTTCTACCGGTATTGCGTACATTAAAAGAACACGGTATGGAGCTTGTGGTCCTCTCCAATTGGGACCATCGCCTCCATCGAACCCTCGCCGACCTGGACCTGGCCAAATACTTCAAACACATCTATATCTCGACGGAAATCGGTTTCGCAAAACCCCAACCCGGCGCCTTTCATTATATCCTCAATGATTGCCGTCTGCCGGCCAACGACGTTCTCCATATCGGAGACAGTCTCGAAGACGACTGCCTCGGCGCCCGGAAGGCCGGGATAGACACCCTGCTCCTGGACCGAGACAAGCTTCAACCAAACCCTATCCCCGATATCCCCATCATCCACTCCCTAAAAGAATTGTTGACTGGACTATCCTCATGAAATCAGCGAAACTCGGCCAGAATTTCCTCATAAACCGCTCCGTGGCACAAAAAATCGCCGAAGCCGCCGTCCCATTCGCAGGCGCTCCCATTGAAATCGGCCCCGGCAATGGAATCCTCACCGAGCTACTCCTCAAAAAACTACCGCAATCCCATCCCAAGCTCACTGTCGTCGAGATCGACCGCCAATTGGCAGACCAACTTCAAGAACGTTTTCCCGAAGAACTGGAAATTATCCGCAGCGATGTATTGAAGCTCCGGCTCGACGAAGCCTTCCCTCGAGGCCCGGTCGATCTTGTGGGAAATATCCCCTACTATATCTCCAAAGACCTCGCCGATTGGATCATCGCCAACCACACCCACATCAAAAAAGGCGTGTTCATGCTCCAAAAAGAATTCGTGAACAAATTGATCCGCACAAAACATTCTCCCCAATCCCTCATGTTCGACTACCTCTTCGACTCCCGAGTCCTCTTCGACGTAAGCCCCGGCTCGTTCAATCCCCTCCCCAAGGTCAAATCCTCCGTGTTCCACTTCACCTCCCGCCCGGATATTCCCGAAGAAGGCATCGATATCCCCTCCGTCTACCGCCTCTTGAAAATCTCCTTCCAAAACCGCCGCAAAACCATCCTCAACAACCTATCCCCCCACTACCCCAAACAAACCCTCACCACCATCCTGACAATCCTGAACATCCCCCCAAACTCCAGAGCCGAACAACTCCCCCTCCAAAACTTCCTACAACTATTCCGTGAACTTAGAAAAGACTCTTGATTTATTTTAAATTTTTGTCAGCCGTTCCAACCGGGCTTCGATATCAATGATCCAGGGACACTCGATACCCCGTTCCTGCCTCGATTCGCGAATGAGGCGGATGTTCCGCGACGTGGTTACGGCTTCCCACTGCTCTCTAATAAGCTCCGACATTTTATCGAGATGCCCCGAAACTTCTTCGGGTGAGTCGCTGATGACGGCAATCTCCAACAGGCTGGCATAATCCCAGTAATCCGGGCTCCCAAGCTCTATCTTCCGCTTCAAGGAATATGTGACGATCGGAAGCAATTCCTCTTTCCTTGGATCCTCCGGCGCCTTGATTTCCAACAACGTAATCGAGCTGATTCCCGGATAAGCATCCCGCCAATCGGCTTCGAATCCCTTGATGTAGGTGTCGATCGCCTGTTCCAGCAAATCATCGGCGTTTTCTTGATTTCCTTTATCCAGCGAATCTTCCCACCGGTCCTTGTACACGCGCCCCAAAATCCCCAACGTCTCACTATTCGGGCCAACCCGTTTCAATACTCGATGCAGAATCGCTTCCGCCTCTTCGCTGTCCCCCAACCGGTTCAACGCGAAGGCCAACTGCTCTTGCACCATCACCAACTCCCGGACAACCGGAGGCATTTCCCTACACAACGACACCATCTCCTCCCAACCATCCACAGCTCTAAAAGACAATAAAAAGTCGATCAAAACCGCGGGATCGAGAGCATCGACATCGAATTTTTCCTTCAATCTCAGAATCGCTTCCTTCCCAGTATCCCTGGCGGCGGATAATTTTTCTTTGATGGAGGGGGAGTAGAAGACCTGCTGCCGAAACACGTCGGTTTTCTGATGCCCCACCGCCACTTTCCGCTTAGCATCCGCCGTTACCTGGAACACCGGATTTGTAACGAACGTGGCTGCCTGAATCTCAATCAACAATTCCCGAAGCCTGGCGACAATGCCTTCCATATCGACACATTCGCCATTCTCATCCCTCTTGTACGGCAATGTCTTTGACTGGAAGCAATCAATCGGCGGCGGCATTCCTTCATCATACATGATTACAGTCTTATACGGATGAAGACTTTCCCGTTTACCCAATTCATAACACAACCGCACGTCCGCCCCTGTAATGTCCACAACCGCGTATTCGCAGAGGACGAGGTTACTGAAGATTGGGGCCATCTCCGGGGCGATGGCAACATCATCCGCAGGATATACCGGATGGAGTTCCGCCTCATCGATGCCTGTTAGAAGAGAATTGCGAAAGTAGATCCTCTGCTCTACGTTGGGCTTTCGGTTACCTTCTATTATCGGTATTAAAACGAAGCAAAGTTCTTTTTCCATGCGTCTCTCCTTGCTAATGGATTGGGACCGCTTGGTCTTTTTGATGAGCGACTTCCATATTTTCTACCCATTTTCCAGTTTCAGTTTTGAGGGCATCTTCGGTCAGATCTACGAGGCGTTCCACCAACGCTGGATTCTCACGATTTTTCTCCGGTTGCAAGAGCCACCAATTTTTTATTCTCAAAAGCCTTGATCCGGATTGATTGTAGATCATGAGAGTGTTCTCTGTCTGTTGCTGTTCCAGGTAAGTTGAAATAATGCTGACTACTATTGTCGTTAGTGCAATCCATAGCTGCCGGTTAGTAGCGGCCAAATATGTTCCAATACCGCCTAATGCATAAATGCCGTAATTGAAGAGTTTTAGCTTCAACTCCAATTTTTTGACGTGACCGGAATAGAATTTTAACTGTTCATCCAATCGTTCGTTTATATATTGTTCGGAAGATAGAAATATTGGCTCGGAGAGTGTTTCGTTGTTCTCGTGCATTCGATTCGTTATCTCTGTAAGATTGATTTCTGATTGCATCAAGTTCTCGGAGATTCCATCCATCTGCTGTTGCAACGTGTTTTGAATTTTATCTCTGGATTCATTGTCCTTTTGCAGAGGAACGGCGGCTCGAAAACGCATGATTTCACTTTTCAACGCTTCCGCCGCAGAGCGGAGGAGGACCCATTTTTTGAGTGGTTTAAACCGGTTGTTTGCGGCGACAATGGCTGTGAGGGAAATTGGAAATATCAAGATCAAGAATTCTAAGATATCATCGAGAGATTCGTAATATGAAGTTTGATTATAATTCAATTTGCAAAGAGACAGTTGCGTTTTTATCAGGACAAAAAGCACCAACAATGCGCTCAAAATAATTAACAATAAGTGAACTCGCGTAGATCTTCTTTTTTGCAATTCAGCGAATTTATCATAGGCGCCAAATTGCCGCCACGCTAGTTGTACCAACGTGTATCCCTCTTGTTCATGTCCCTCAGGCATTCGTTCACCTCCAATTGTGTTACCCGAAGAAATATTAAATCATAGCGAAATAAATTAGTCAAATCCGGTTCATGATTCGCAGTTTATTAGTGAGTTTGGGATAGGAAGCGATTTTCGAGGAAAATCAGGGGACAGGTGCGTGGGGGTTCCCTACGCTGTCTTCGGTATCGGTAGAGCAGATGATTGTCGTCTTAATTCTTGAAAGAAAGTTGGGCTTGGGGATTGTCTGATTCGGGATCTAATTCCTTTCGTTGATCCTGGTTTAGAAAGGGAGCGCCTTTTACCCTGTTGTATAGTTTGAGGAGGCGATTTTCGGCTCGCGTTATGAGATGTGAGTATTTTAGAGGTTTGATTGTAACCTGCCCGTCTCGCTCGGTCCGTTCACTCACTTCATTGGGATCGATCTTCGAGCCGAGGACAAACCCTGTTACTTTTGTTTTAATGTCGAGCTCTCCTACAGATGTGAGCTCTTTGATATATTTCCAGCATTGATTCTTGTGTTCTTCCGAGATTTTTATCCCGGGTTTCTTCAATTCGATCACTACGAGTTTCTCGATGCCCGCTTCGTTTCCTTCCTGATCGTACTTTGGGTAGGAATAAAAGCCCGCTGTTCCATCTGGTAATACGACAAAATCCGGCCGGTTTAAACTGCCTTTGCCTTTTTTGATTTTGAGTAATTTTCGGATGACCTTTGTCATTCCCTCGTTCGATGTATATTCGATTGTCTCGTATTCGGGGCCGAATATCCATAGCCCCTTGTGAAAAAGAGGTTGCAATTCATGCAGTTCGTAAACCTTTGGGCGGTCCAATTTATTTTTTAGCTCTTCCAATAATCTTAATCTGAATTTTAATTCGTCTAAGACAGTTTTTGCCAAATCAAAGGTCCACTGCTTTAGAACTGCATCAAGATCTTCGAGCTGGCCTGTCGAGAATTTGTGCAATTGCTCAATTAGGCTGTATTTGCTCTCTGAGAGCTCGAGTTTGACAAGAATGCCTGCTAAGGCGGCAATGTCTTTCTGAGCGATAGATGGGCAATCCTCCAACACGGTCTTCACGAAGTTTTCCCATCTGCGGTAGCTTTTGGGGCTTATCTCCTTGATTTGTTTTATTTGACTTTTATGCGCCTCCTGGATCTCCCGGAAGGATGCTTCTCGCCTACCTTTGGTTAGTGATAACAGGTATTGTTTTATTTTTTCTTGAACAGTCCGGTTTACTTTTTGAACGTGAGAATTTTGAGGATTGAAACCACTCCAGTCTGGAAGAATCGCGGATTTTACATCTTTGAGAATATCAGCTAAAACAATGAATGAATATCTCTTTGCCGCGATACGCCTGCCGTCCAGAAAATTTTCATGACCACTTCCCTTCCAGGTGCATTCGCCGACCAACCTCTTGTTTACATGCCAGGCGATTCCATGTTGGTGGGTTGTGCGGTCTGTGTCCTGAACGTCAATAACGATAATTTCTAATTCTCCTAAACCATCGACAGTGGCAGGTATTTTCTTAATATTGCTTTCCGGTATATCTTTGAACGAAATTTCTTCGCCGTTTAAAAAAACATTGAAGCTCGGATCAGAGATAAATCTCATGCCGATTTCCGCTCTGATTGTTTCCTCGTTCAGTGATAAATGAGCTTGCTCAATATAGATTTCGAAGCCATGTCCTTCTTTTCGTTGTTCGCCTTTTTTTTCTATTTTTATAGGGGCATCCTTTCCTTTTGACACCAAATAATGATGCTCGGTACCGTCCCTCCAAGAACGGACTTCATACTCATTCCCAAAATAGAATCCGGCGAAGCGTCCTTTGCCGTTTCTACCGAAAACAGGCCTCTTGTAGTTGATGGTTGTATCTTGCGGGAAGTCTGAGTAATTTCCGTATTGATCAATCCGATTGTACGCTAGTGTTCTCCAGATAGTACAGAATTCATCGTCGGTCATACCGTGACCGTTATCGGTGATTTTGAAAGAGGGCTTTTCAGGGCTTGGCCAGGAAATTTGAACTTTGGTGGCGCCCGCGTCCCACGCGTTGGCGATTAATTCCATAACAGCGATTTTCGGATCTTTTATTATGAGGCCGGCATAAGATTCTGTAAATCTTTGGTCAAAAAAAACTTTATCATCAAACAAAGGTATTTGTTCTTCTCTCATTGTTCCACCGAATAGCCATCCCTTTAATAATTAGAAATGACAACGAAAAGAAAAAGATATCATAGACCGGCTAAAAGTTCAACTGGATTTGTTTGGGAGTAATCCGTGGAGTTAGAGCTAGAGGTTTATTTTTCGGCTGGTTTGCCAGTGGGGAAAATCAGGGGACAGGTGCGTGGGGTTTTTTCATCGGGAGGAAGCTCTCAATCGTAGCGTATTATTCTCGAACGGGGCTTCGAGAGAAACTGGGAGGAGGGGAAGCTCGTTTCGGGGGGAAATGAGGGGCCTGTCCCCAATGGGAGCCATCCGGTTATGCGAGCAAATCAAAAAGCTACGGGAAAGGCTAAGGAAATAAAAGCGTCTTTATCTCCCCGCCCTTTAACGCTTAAAATAATTGCTTAATAGAGATTGAGTCTGTAAATGAGGCTGAGTTTGGGGACATATTCCCAATTGCACTCAGTTTCGCAATTATGATCGCACTGGCTTATACTGGCCCTACGCTCGATGAAATCGCGCTTCTCTTTACTGGTGTTTAGTTTCTTTAACATTGTCACCTCCTGTTACTTTTTCACATTTTACCAATTATAGAAAATTTTTTCCCCTGAAAATTTTTTTAAGCGGTCAGGTAGAGTGAGTTGGGAAAAAACTTTGGAAAACTTTGGGGACAGGTGCCTCCGATTTTCCAACCCGGCGCCTTTCATTATATCCTCAATGATTGCCGTCTGCCGGCCAACGACGTTCTCCATATCGGAGACAGTCTCGAAGACGACTGCCTCGGCGCCCGGAAGGCCGGGATAGACACCCTGCTCCTGGACCGAGACAAGCTTCAACCAAACCCTATCCCCGATATCCCCATCATCCACTCCCTAAAAGAATTGTTGACTGGACTATCCTCATGAAATCAGCGAAACTCGGCCAGAATTTCCTCATAAACCGCTCCGTGGCACAAAAAATCGCCGAAGCCGCCGTCCCATTCGCAGGCGCTCCCATTGAAATCGGCCCCGGCAATGGAATCCTCACCGAGCTACTCCTCAAAAAACTACCGCAATCCCATCCCAAGCTCACTGTCGTCGAGATCGACCGCCAATTGGCAGACCAACTTCAAGAACGTTTTCCCGAAGAACTGGAAATTATCCGCAGCGATGTATTGAAGCTCCGGCTCGACGAAGCCTTCCCTCGAGGCCCGGTCGATCTTGTGGGAAATATCCCCTACTATATCTCCAAAGACCTCGCCGATTGGATCATCGCCAACCACACCCACATCAAAAAAGGCGTGTTCATGCTCCAAAAAGAATTCGTGAACAAATTGATCCGCACAAAACATTCTCCCCAATCCCTCATGTTCGACTACCTCTTCGACTCCCGAGTCCTCTTCGACGTAAGCCCCGGCTCGTTCAATCCCCTCCCCAAGGTCAAATCCTCCGTGTTCCACTTCACCTCCCGCCCGGATATTCCCGAAGAAGGCATCGATATCCCCTCCGTCTACCGCCTCTTGAAAATCTCCTTCCAAAACCGCCGCAAAACCATCCTCAACAACCTATCCCCCCACTACCCCAAACAAACCCTCACCACCATCCTGACAATCCTGAACATCCCCCCAAACTCCAGAGCCGAACAACTCCCCCTCCAAAACTTCCTACAACTATTCCGTGAACTTAGAAAAGACTCTTGATTTATTTTAAATTTTTGTCAGCCGTTCCAACCGGGCTTCGATATCAATGATCCAGGGACACTCGATACCCCGTTCCTGCCTCGATTCGCGAATGAGGCGGATGTTCCGCGACGTGGTTACGGCTTCCCACTGCTCTCTAATAAGCTCCGACATTTTATCGAGATGCCCCGAAACTTCTTCGGGTGAGTCGCTGATGACGGCAATCTCCAACAGGCTGGCATAATCCCAGTAATCCGGGCTCCCAAGCTCTATCTTCCGCTTCAAGGAATATGTGACGATCGGAAGCAATTCCTCTTTCCTTGGATCCTCCGGCGCCTTGATTTCCAACAACGTAATCGAGCTGATTCCCGGATAAGCATCCCGCCAATCGGCTTCGAATCCCTTGATGTAGGTGTCGATCGCCTGTTCCAGCAAATCATCGGCGTTTTCTTGATTTCCTTTATCCAGCGAATCTTCCCACCGGTCCTTGTACACGCGCCCCAAAATCCCCAACGTCTCACTATTCGGGCCAACCCGTTTCAATACTCGATGCAGAATCGCTTCCGCCTCTTCGCTGTCCCCCAACCGGTTCAACGCGAAGGCCAACTGCTCTTGCACCATCACCAACTCCCGGACAACCGGAGGCATTTCCCTACACAACGACACCATCTCCTCCCAACCATCCACAGCTCTAAAAGACAATAAAAAGTCGATCAAAACCGCGGGATCGAGAGCATCGACATCGAATTTTTCCTTCAATCTCAGAATCGCTTCCTTCCCAGTATCCCTGGCGGCGGATAATTTTTCTTTGATGGAGGGGGAGTAGAAGACCTGCTGCCGAAACACGTCGGTTTTCTGATGCCCCACCGCCACTTTCCGCTTAGCATCCGCCGTTACCTGGAACACCGGATTTGTAACGAACGTGGCTGCCTGAATCTCAATCAACAATTCCCGAAGCCTGGCGACAATGCCTTCCATATCGACACATTCGCCATTCTCATCCCTCTTGTACGGCAATGTCTTTGACTGGAAGCAATCAATCGGCGGCGGCATTCCTTCATCATACATGATTACAGTCTTATACGGATGAAGACTTTCCCGTTTACCCAATTCATAACACAACCGCACGTCCGCCCCTGTAATGTCCACAACCGCGTATTCGCAGAGGACGAGGTTACTGAAGATTGGGGCCATCTCCGGGGCGATGGCAACATCATCCGCAGGATATACCGGATGGAGTTCCGCCTCATCGATGCCTGTTAGAAGAGAATTGCGAAAGTAGATCCTCTGCTCTACGTTGGGCTTTCGGTTACCTTCTATTATCGGTATTAAAACGAAGCAAAGTTCTTTTTCCATGCGTCTCTCCTTGCTAATGGATTGGGACCGCTTGGTCTTTTTGATGAGCGACTTCCATATTTTCTACCCATTTTCCAGTTTCAGTTTTGAGGGCATCTTCGGTCAGATCTACGAGGCGTTCCACCAACGCTGGATTCTCACGATTTTTCTCCGGTTGCAAGAGCCACCAATTTTTTATTCTCAAAAGCCTTGATCCGGATTGATTGTAGATCATGAGAGTGTTCTCTGTCTGTTGCTGTTCCAGGTAAGTTGAAATAATGCTGACTACTATTGTCGTTAGTGCAATCCATAGCTGCCGGTTAGTAGCGGCCAAATATGTTCCAATACCGCCTAATGCATAAATGCCGTAATTGAAGAGTTTTAGCTTCAACTCCAATTTTTTGACGTGACCGGAATAGAATTTTAACTGTTCATCCAATCGTTCGTTTATATATTGTTCGGAAGATAGAAATATTGGCTCGGAGAGTGTTTCGTTGTTCTCGTGCATTCGATTCGTTATCTCTGTAAGATTGATTTCTGATTGCATCAAGTTCTCGGAGATTCCATCCATCTGCTGTTGCAACGTGTTTTGAATTTTATCTCTGGATTCATTGTCCTTTTGCAGAGGAACGGCGGCTCGAAAACGCATGATTTCACTTTTCAACGCTTCCGCCGCAGAGCGGAGGAGGACCCATTTTTTGAGTGGTTTAAACCGGTTGTTTGCGGCGACAATGGCTGTGAGGGAAATTGGAAATATCAAGATCAAGAATTCTAAGATATCATCGAGAGATTCGTAATATGAAGTTTGATTATAATTCAATTTGCAAAGAGACAGTTGCGTTTTTATCAGGACAAAAAGCACCAACAATGCGCTCAAAATAATTAACAATAAGTGAACTCGCGTAGATCTTCTTTTTTGCAATTCAGCGAATTTATCATAGGCGCCAAATTGCCGCCACGCTAGTTGTACCAACGTGTATCCCTCTTGTTCATGTCCCTCAGGCATTCGTTCACCTCCAATTGTGTTACCCGAAGAAATATTAAATCATAGCGAAATAAATTAGTCAAATCCGGTTCATGATTCGGGACTTTACCATTACGTGTAGAGGTGGTGGAGGCGAAGCCGCGGGGTGGTTTCACGCTTTCTTTTTGTGGAGCAGCAGGTTGGCGGCGAAATACCACGCCTGTTTGAATATTGTCGGGGATAAAAAGGTGATGTATATCATAATCAAAACGGCGGCGTAGATGCCTATGATCGCCAGGCGCACCAAAATATGACTGTCGATCAAAAATAGATTGCCGGTCAAGAATATTCCCGTGATAGCAACGACAATGGCGGTGATTTTGAAGGAAAAGTAGCCGGGCAGCATCCGTCGCACCAGGAGCGCCAACACGGTGAATCCCGTGAGCTCGCCAATCAGAGTGCCGATGGCGATGCCCAGGAGTTTTAGATAGCCGGATAACACCATCATCGAGATTGACGCCATCAAGATACCGAACATGGTAGCCAAACTCAAAAGGCCTGTCTTTTTTTTGATACTCAGACCCACTCCAATCAAACGGCAGGCGCTCTGAATGCCGAACGCCAGGGCGATGAAGCCGATGAGCACACTGGCGTCGCTGTATTCTTTCGTACTGATTACATGAATCAACTCAGGTCCTAAATATGCGAAGCCCACGCTCAATAGTCCGGCGACACCGATAAACAAATCGAGAAAGAGGCGAAAATTTTTCCGGCTTCCGGGCGCTTGCCAGGTCTTGAAGGCGTAGGGCACCCAGGCCATGCGCAAGCTGGCGGCCATCAACATCAACGGCATGGCGATTTTGGATGCCACTGAAAAAATTCCCATGCTGTACATGGAATAGAGCGCCAACACGAACACCCGGTTGACGTACCGTTGGCCATAGGAACTCAGGCTGGCGGGGATCAGCGGCAGGCTATACCCTAACATCTGTTTCATTGTATTCCACGCCGGTCCGCCTTTGAGATAATTGCGGGCGAAGAAGACTGCGATGGCGGCGAATAGGACTGCCACGGCGGACTGTGCCGCCAATAGCCCCGCGAGTCCCCAGCGAAATACCACTGCCGCCAGAATGCTGGCCGCGACATTGACTGTGATGAAGGAGATATGAAACTGGGCGTAGCGTTTGCGGTTGAATTCCACCAAAAAAGTGGCGGAGCAATAGGCCATCACGTTTTTAAAAGGGATGCGTAGGACCGCCAATAAAACAACCAGCGAATAATCCGGCGACCGGAAAAGTATTTGCGACGATGCAACCGGAAATATGGTCAATAGAGCCGTAACAAAGAGCGACGCGGGAATCAAGGTATAAAAACCGGAGGAAAAAACCTTGCGCTGGAACGATAGATCGTCGGAGTCGAAAAAGAAGCGCAGGAAGCTGTTCTCCAGCATCAAGGTCCCGAATAAGGCGATGATCATCACCACCATCTGGATGGTTTCCAGCACTCCGTACTCGACAGCGCTGAACACCCTGGTAAAAAATGGGACCATCAAGAATGAAATAAAATTGCTGAAAGCGCTGATCATACCATAGGAGAAAAAGTTGACGCCCAGCTCCCGGAAAAAGCCCCCGCTCAGACCGACTGGAATTGTCTGTTTGGTCATGATTTTCCTATAGCGTGGTATCCGGTCATTCGCAGCAAGGGATCATCCTGGATGGAATGGTAGAAGTCCACCAGCTCAGGGTCATTCAAAAAAGCGAATTTCCGGCCGGGGTTCAATGATTGCAAAATGTGTTCTTCGGTTGGCGGTTCAAGCGACAGCCCGGCAAAATCACACATTCGGCGTATTCCCTCCTGCGGGTATTCCAGGAACTCTTCAAAACGGATGTGAAGCACCTGTCCGGAGTATTTTTTTTCCAATGTCAAGGCGTGTGAAACATATTCTTTCCAAACCCGGAATCCATGGGTGAGTTCTCTTACACTCCGGGAGTACAACGAGGGGGTGGCGGGCATGTAGGAATACCAACCGCCGGATGAGAGGCAGAACTCCTTCCATTTGAGTTTGGCTTTGAAGTAGATGGCGTTGTGCAATCTTTTTTGAGGACCGAATAATCGCCGGCGTGTTTTTTGTTCGCGAATTCGCAGGCTTTGGGCCACATCCACAGGATGGCGCGAGACATGAATGATCCGGGCATTGGGGAATATTTCTTTCCAAATATCGATGGTGATTGTGTTGCGGGGATCTTTCCAGCCCCAGGGGATGGAAAGGGCTGCGGCGTCTGGATAACGGAGAAACTTGCCGATCCCCAAAAAGCCGATGCGGCGAATCCCTTTTAGATGGCGTCTGGCTACCCGCGCCAATTGCCGGCGGGTGAAGGTGTCCAGGGAGGAAAATGGAGTCACATGATCCCAGGAACAATGAGCCTGGGATAGGAACCACTCGTTCAAGCGCAGGAAGAAAAACGCTTCGCCGTGGGAATCCTGGCGGTTGCCCATAAACAATCCGCATTGCTGCAACACGTTGGAAAGAAGCGTCGTTCCGGAACGGTGCATACCGATCACAATCACAGGAGAGGCGGGTTCACTCATGGATGATGTGTCTCCTTCGATATTCGTTCATTACACCTTTGACCCGTTGCCGGTAGGTCAGGAACTTGAGTTCGTCTTCCTTCAACGGACGGATCGTTTCCGGGTGTTCCAGCGCCTGACGAATGGCCCGCTCCAAATCGGAGGGGTTGGAGGGCTCGAAGTATAGAATGCAGCCTTTGGATTCGGGGAATTCTTCCAACAAAACCGGGAACCGCGACGCCAACACCGGCTTCTGGGCCGCCAGCGAATCAAAGACTTTGATGTGCGCCACCATTTCATTGTAGCGGTTATAAAGGTCGGGGCATACGATAATAGTGCTTAATTGTTGCAACGCCGGAAGGTCGTGATAGTCCACCCGCGGTAGGTGAATAAGTCGGGATTGCAGGTTGTGGCGGCGAATCAAATCCAGGACATTTTTTTCCATTTGCCCGGAGCCTACCAGGAAGAGTTTCAGGTTGTCCGTTGTGGGGGCGATACGGCAAAAAACGTCCGCCAACAAGTGGACGCCGCCGAATTTTTTGAAATTTCCGGCAAAAAAGATCACCCGGTCGGTTGTTCGCAGCCCGTGCCGCGCCCGGATTGCCGATAGTTCATCCGGGGCTGGGAGGCTAAAATGGTTCTGCAATAAACCTTCGGGAGTGACAATGATGGATTCTGGGGCTATTTTAAAGGTATCCGCGATAAATTGCTTCATCTGGATGGAGGCTGCGTTGACATACGACGCGTGGCAAAAGTATTTTTTTTCCAGCCAGACATTTAAAACCAGGCGGGCTTTTTTGACAATCGAGACGTGATCGAAGTATTCCTTCTGAATTTTTAAAATACCATGTACATCGTAAATGTAGCGGCGACCGTGGGCAATGGCCAAATACAGGGGGATCAGTCCTGTCTGGTGGGCCCAGACCAGGCGTTTTTCAGTGATGCGCAGCACGTTTTCGATAAGGGGATGCCGGTCGATGATTTTTTGTAATGCCCGTTGTACAAATCGTAGTCTCCGGGTGGACAGGAACGCGTAAATAAAACGGCAAAGCTGTTTATCTCTTTTTATTGCCTCGAACCGTCGGACAGGAACATATACCGGCCGGATCGGAGCCAGGAATGAATAATTCACTCCCAGTTCCTCGAGGTATGTGGTGTAGCCGGCGATGCGAATACTGCTACCCCCGCGCGGGGTTTCTATGTCCTCGCGGGTGGTGAATATCACCGGACCTGTCATTCCACCGGCCAATGCTGCCATAACGCCTCTTCTTTACGGATCAATTTTTTCAATTCCCGGTTATGGGGAGCGAAGAATTGATCCAGTTCTCTCTTGACTGTCGGGTCGAGCTTCTGACGTTTGAGGAACAGGGAATCCAGGATGGCGCGAATCTTTCGTTTGGTCTCGCCTCCCAGGGTCTTTACCAAATAACGGGATACCGGGTTTTGAATAATTACCTTGAAAAGAGCTCCAACGAATTTGTTTTTCGCCACCCCCGACCGGTTGAACACTTGAGAGATATTGGGAGGGGTGTAATCCTTTGCGCCGGGCACTTCCAGGAATTGCAGGATGTCGCGGACCACCGCCAGCGAATCCTGCTGCAATTCTTCGTGGAGATAAACCCTAACGTGAGGGAAGGCTTCGATATAGGCCCGGACCTGTTGGTCATACAATCCGAATCCCAGGTAATCGTAGAAAATATTCCAGTTGTCCTCGAGCCGTTGGCGGATGATTCCCGGGTCGATGGCTTCGGGGAACGACAACGGCTCCATGAACCATTTGAAAAAATGCGAATATTGAGACCAGGCTCTCTCGGAGGGCGAGCGTAGGATGATGATGATTTTTAGCTTTTGCCACGCGTCTCCGTAGACCTTTTTGATGTTTTGGATGGCGGTTTCGTAGGTGTACAAGTAGGAAGGGGAGGCTTCGCCCAGCAATTGGCCCTCTTTAGCCGGCGAGAACAAGTGCAGGTATTCTGCCATTTGCCAGACCACATGATGAAGGGGCTCGGGGCTCTTGTAGCCGGGAGGATCGTCTTTGAAGCTGAAAAACCAGGGTTCCTTGATTTCCGGCATAAAGATGTCCGGGTGCCGGTTCAGGTAATAATAAAGCGATGTGGTCCCGCTTTTGGCGGCTCCTACAATCAGGAAATCCGGCAAGCGGACATCGGTTGGATCGAGGGTTACCTTCATTTTATTCTCCCTATAATGGAGAGCGCCCTCTCTTGCCAGGTGTATCGCCTGACATCCAGAGCGGCGGTTTGGGCCAATCTCTGAGCCAGATTCTTGTCTTCCGCCAGGCGCAGGATGGCTTCATGCCATTGGTTCGCGTCCGACGGATCCACCAAAAGGGCGTTTTTTTCATGGCACAACACTTCATGGATCACCGGCAAGTCGGAGGAAATGATGGGGACTTCGGCCGCCATGTATTCGAACATTTTTAGGGGCGACATGTATTTGGCTGTGTCCCGTTTGTTGCCCTGGAGCGTGACCTTCCGCTGGTAGGGCATCAGTAGAATATCCATAGAGGCCAAATAGCGGGGAATGCGGTGATGAGGGACATGCCCGGTGATGATGATGTTATCGAGTCCATCGGCTGCCGATCTTTTTTCGAGCGAGCGGACCTCCTGGGGCGAGCCGCCGATGATAACGAAGCGGAAGGATGGGCTCTTGCCGGCTGCGGAGAGGATGATGTCTATGCCCCTGCCTTTGTACAGACTGCCGGTATAGCCCACCAGGAAGTCTTGCAGCGGGAGCTCCAGCTCTTGTCGCAGTTGCCGGCGCGAGCGGCCGTCGGGATAACCTGACAAATCAACGCCGTCGTGGGCTACTATCACCGGCCGTTCACCCAGTAGTTGCCGATATTTTGAAGTTATGATGCCTCTCAAACTTTCAGAAATGGTGACCACCAGCTTCAAATTCCGGCTCCTGAGAGTTCGTTTTAAGAAGAATTTTTTGAAAAATTGCGTTGGATCTTCGTGGCATTCGTAGATGAAGGGGATGCCCAGGCGGTTGAATAGTACGCCGCTGAATATGTCCCTGACATAAATGAGCCGGGGCTTCTGTCGGCGGGTGAAACGCATGGCTTTAAGCAAAAAGTAGAGCCACCCCGTGATCCGCAGCGGTCTGAATGGCGTTCCCGGAGTCCAGGAGCGGCGGATCGAGAATTTCGTATGAATACCATAGTGGCGGAAAATGGTGTCGGGGTCGTCTTTGACCGCCGCCACCAGGGTGACATCGTTGCCGGTCTGCTCTAATGCCTGGCACATTTTCATGATGTGGACCGAACTGGCCATGCGGGATGGAAGTTCGCGGATCGAGAAGTAGATGATGGGATGCTGCCGGGCCAATTGTTTGTAAAGGGACCATTTCTCGAGGGTGTTGGCTTCGGCGTTGTGGTGGGAGAGCAAGCGCTTCCGCATCCGCTCGACCTGGGCCTCGAGCCGCCCTCCGTTCATCTCGACTGTCTCCGCGATTTTTTGTGCCAGCGAGTCTTTGTCGAAGCCGGAGATCATCATGTCTCGAGGCAACCATTCCCGCACATCTCCCACATCGGTGGAGATCACCGGGGTGCCGGCGGCGATGGACTCCAGCACCACGCCGGGAAAATTTTCATAGAGAGAGGGGAGAATCGTGCAATCCGCAGCGTTGTACACTTCATTCAATTGATGGGGCTCCAATTGGCCCAGCGGGACGACGCCCGGTTCGCCGGGGATCTGGCGGGCCATTGCTCCATTGCCCGCCACCAGGAGGGTGATGTTGGGGAACGTTTGTTTGACGGTGCGAAAGCTCTCGATCAGAGCGGTGATGTTTTTCATGCGGTCCAGACGGCCGCAATAGAGTAACGCGAAGTGCCGGCCGGTGAGATTCAGGGCTTCGCGCTTGGCTTTGCGCTGCGCCTCCGTCATGGGGAAGAACAAGTTCATGTCTCTGAAGTTGGCGATGTAGAGGGCTTTGTCCGCCAGTTTGGGATAGAGTTCGCTAAATTCCCGTTTTGTCCGGCGGCTGACAAAGCAGATTTTGTCGGCCCATTTGAATTGCAAATAATCGAACCATTTAAAGATGCCATGCATGATTTTTACCGGCAAATAGTGCAATCCACGGGGTGCTTGCCGGGAAAATTGGAAGTGGGTGACATGGACATTGTAGACTTTGGCGATATGATATTTTCTCAACGACGACACCAGGGCCGGTTGGCGAAAATCAATGATATCGTAATGTTCCCGCTTTAGAGTTTTAGTGATAATCGACGTGCACTGCCAGGCGAAATGGGGTTCTTTGGTGATGAATGTACTTCCTATGAGACGGACGGTGCGGACCTGGACTTTGGGGCCGAAAAAGTCTGGAGACGCCGATGTGATCAAGAGGATTTTCTCTACGTCCTCCCGTTGTTCCAATATCTGGATGAATTTGATTGTATGGCGGCCGATGCCCCATTTGAGATCGCGGATGCAGAGGATCATCTTCATGGAAGTCCTCGATAGATGTCGCGATAGCCTGCGGCGATGGTCTGCCAGGAATAGGGGGACAGGTCCTGCCGGATCGGTTTTTTTATTTTGGTATTCAGTCCTTTCAGCAATTGGCCGGCGGTGGTGTATAGGAAAACGCCGGTCACTTTTTTTATTATTTCTTTGTGGGCCTGCATGCCGGTGGCCAGAACCGGGATGCCGCAGCCCAGGTATTCAAGGATTTTTAGGGCGAAGCTGTGGCGGTAGACCTTTAGATCCGGGATGTGGGCGAGGCCGTAATCGGCGGCGGAGATGTAGCGGGGGACCTCCCGGTGCGGCACGCTGCCGGTGAAGATCACCTGCCCGCCGATGCGCAGTCGAGCCGTCAGTTTTTTTAGATCCGCCAATGCGTCCCCGTCGCCTACGAACATTAATTTGAGGTGTTTTTTGCGCGATATGATTTCGGCGAACAAAAGGAGAAAACGGTCCAATTGGCGGATTTTGGCGATTCCTCCCACCGAGATGATGAGGATCTCGGAAGCGGTGATGCCGTACCGCCGGCGAATATCCGAATCACAAGGTCGGAAGAGCTCCAGGTCTACGCCGGTGGGCAGGATGGTCATGGGCCGCGAGCTGTGGATTCCGGTCTTCTGTCGATAATAACGCGCCAGTCCGTCGGTGATGAATACAAAGTGGTTGACCCATTTGGCCAACAACCGCTCTTCGAGGTAGAGAATCCCTTTGTAGACGGTTGAAATCCAGCGGGCGACGAAGCCCCGCGCCAGGGACATCTCGATCCAGGGGCTGCGGACATCGTAGATGAGCGCAGCCTTCTTGTGATGGAACAACTTGAACAGAACGGCTCCGAGGAGAGACGAGCTGGGGTAGAAGCAGTGGATGATATCGATGGGAGCGTGCGCGTGTTCCCGTTTGAGGATATTGAAGACCTCGATGCTGAATGTGATGTTGTCTTTGATGGAGTAGGTGCTGGCGGGGATGGTGTAGACTTTGCGGCACAATGACACTACGCCGGAAGGGATGGATGAGGTTTGGCCGGCGATGAGGTTGATCTCCAGATCTGGATGATGGGGGAACCGGTTGATGAGGTTGGTCAAAAAGACCGACAGGGGGAGCGGTGCGTCGAGGGGCGTGTTCTGGATAATGAAGACGCGTCTCATGCCTTACCTTTTGATGGCGATGAACGCTGCCGCCGGAATGAATAGCTCCCTCAGAAGTGGGATTCGCGCCATGAAGTGAAGCCTGAGATGGGTGTCTTTGACTCCCAAAATCTCGAAACCCGCCGCTTCGATCATCCGTTTCATCCGTTGGAAGGTGATTTTATAGAGATGCGCCTCCGCATATGAGTTTTCCACGATCTTGTTACCGAACACCAGGCGGCGCAGCCGTTTAGCGACTCCGAAGGGAAAGATGTGAAAGGGCTTGAGGTTGTGCCCCGCGTGGGGGGTGTACCAGGGGGGGATCAGGATGTAGCAGATTCCCTTCTTGCGGGTCACCCGGAACATGTCGTTGACCGACGGCCGCTGCATGTCCGGTGGGATATGCTCCAGAACGCCGCGGCACAAGACGATATCGAAGCTTTCATCTGGGAAGGGGAGCTCGTGTGCCAGGCCTTGAATCGTCGGATGATAATCGATCTCTTTGGGAAAGGGCTCGAGATTGACGGCGAAACAATTTCGCTCTTTTTTGAACATGGAGCAAAAGAATCCCCTGCCGCCGCCTACATCCAGGAGTTTTTTCCCTTCCAATGGAGTGAATTCTTCCAGCTCTTTCATCACCAGGCGGGCGAAGTACCGGCCCATCTTTTTTTTGTTGTCGCCTTTTTTCCGGTTGAAGGTGAAAAACCACAATGCCCGGTAATGGTTGAGCATGTCATTCTTTTGGGTCATTGTAATTGGCTTTCCTCATGAGGTAGAGCATCTCCTCCTGGTTGCGGCGCATGCGCACGAACATGTCCAGGATGATGCCGACGATAAAAAATAGCAAGGAGAGGACCAGGAAAAATCCCGATACGAATCCCGCCCATTTGTGCGGTGAAAAGTGGCCGGTGGTGATATAATGGCCCAACAAAAATCCGCCGCTGCCAATGCCGAGGCAGAGCGTCATCGTAGCCGCCAGGAGAAAAAGCTTTAATGGGCGGTAATCGCGGAAGGCGCGGAACATGATTTTGAAGGTGTTGTAGCCGTAACGAAACAGGTTCGAGGCCATCTTCGATTCTCCATGCTCCCGGGTGCCCCTGATTTTTAGGGGAATTTCGCCGATCACCGTGTTTTTGAAGGCCAGGTCGATGAAGGTCTCCTGGGTGTAGGTGAAATAGCCGAAGAGGTTGAGCTTCAAGAGGACGTCGCGGGAATAGGCGCGGTAGCCGCATGACACGTCGTGGAATTTTTGGCCGATGATCCAACTCACCATCCGGGACACCAAACGGTTGCCCCAACGTTTGATTATGGGAATGTCCGGTAAGAGCTCTTTGTCTTTGAATCGCGAGGCGGTGACAAAATCGAATCGCTCTTCCACGATAGGTTTGATCAGATGGGTCATGTCCCGCGGTTGGAATTGTCCGTCGGCGTCGATATTGACCATTACGTCGGCTCCCAATTCAAGAGCCCGGCTGATGCCGCTTTGCAAAGCCATGCCCAGACCTTTGTTCCGTTTATGGCTGATTACCTGCGCCCCGTTGTTCAGGGCGATGGCCGCGGTCTTGTCTGTGGATCCGTCGTCCACCACTACAATTTCGTCAACGTACGAGGGGATGCCGTCCAGCATTTCCCCGATAGACGCCTCTTCATTGTATGCCGGAACCACGACAACTATTTTTTTTTCATTAAACATCAATTTCCCTCGTTTCCCATTTTAACAATTATTTCGGCAAAAGAAAAGAGGGAAAGACCGAGAGAAGCTTTTAATCTTGATATAGAGTTGGGGATGGCGTGAGTGTGAAGATGTGGACCCGTTTGTTTTTGAGGTCGTGGGTTGATTGGAGGGTGAAGTTGTTGTCGGCTTCCAGGAGAGGATGGAGGTCCTGGAGGGGAAAACGGAATTTTTTGTTGGGGGATGTGGAGGAGACGATGATGATGGATTCGATGTTTTTTCGTCTGAGCTTTCGGGCGAAGCCGGCGGGGGATTTCCAGTGGAAGGAATGGATGAGTTGGGGATGAGAGCGATTGATGCGGCGGCTTTTGGGGATGTGGAAGAAGTTTTCGTAGAACTGTTTGTCGAGGTTGGGGGGCAGGTAGTCTTTTTGCGTGAAAAAGGATATGAGTAGGGGATTGGCGTTGATCCAGACGGGCTTTTTATTAGGGATGTGTTTAACGATGCCGGGAATCTCGGATAGGCGTCCCCAGGAGAGGGAGCGGCCGATTTGGCCGGGAAGCAGGAGGGAGGCGGCGATGGCGCTGCCTGCGGTGGTGATTGCGATGACTGCGATTAGGGTGACGGCGATGAGGGCGTTGCGGTTTGGGAATGTGCGGCTCGAAAGGTAGTAGGCCCATAATGTGATGAGGACAATCGTCTGGATGATTAGACTCATTACCAGTTGGGGGTGGGAGAAGAATAGCTCGAGGGCGACGGCGGCAGAGGCGGCGATGAGGGTGTGCTTGAAGAAGCGGGCATCGCGGATACCGTCGCGGATGAACAGGATGAAGAAGAGGATGAGGATGGGGGCGATGGGCAAGAGGTGGCGGCCTGAACTGCGGGTGATAACAATAATCAAGAGGTACGGGCCGGCGATGAATGGGAGCGCTGTGAGGTGGGGCAACTGACTTCTAATCAGTAGGCTTTGAAAGCGAATTCCCATCGCGACGGCCGGGACTATGATGAATTTGGGGATGGATACCAGCGAGAATCCCTTCGGGCCGAAGAGTTGTGCCAACAATGACCAGAACCAGGTGATGGCGTCAATCTCAGTTGTTGCTGGAGATAGCCAGGTCCCGGGGAGCGATGTAAATGCCGACCCGGCGGCTGCGAATTTCCAGTGAAGGGCTTGTAGAAGGCCCGCTTTGTGGAGGCCCATGATGTAGGGGAGCCGTGGATTGAGGGGGATGAGGCCGGTGAAGAACATGGGGATGACGATGATGATGAAGGGCAGGATGCAGAGACTTATCTTGAAGGCGATTTTCGCCGCCGTCTCTTTTTCGCGGAGCCCGCTCCAGATGATCCAGGCGCATAAGCCCGGCAGGATCATGAAGTAGACCATCTCCTTGGCGTCCAGCGCCAGCAGGAGGCCCATCATCATCCACCACGGGCCTTTTTGGCGGACAAGGCCGTAAATAATGATCAGAACGGCCAAAAGAGCGGGGATCTCCCTCAGAAATGTCGGGAGTGTGCCGAGAAAGTGATACGATGTGATCAACAAAAGAACGCCGGCGGCAGCCCAATTCGCCGAGGCGGTGATATGGAGGAAGATGAGATAGCAGATCCAGACTGCCAACATCGCCATTAGCATGGTAATGATGGTGGCGGCGGTGACATTGGGGCCGGTGATGAGGAATATCGACGCCGCCGGGAGTTTGAATAGAAAACCGTGCAACCCCACCGGTTCATCACCGAACCAGCGTCCCTCCGCCAGGCATTGGGCCATAATGGCGGCGTCCTGGAGGTAGAGGGCTTCGTCCCGGACCGCGTCCCGAGTTATAGTGAGCAGACTTCCCAGCGTCAATACCAGGAGAATTAGAAAAATGCCGGCCCGTTTTTCCCGCAAAGATTAGTTCCCCTTTGCCTGGAACATGATGCGGGCGGTTTTGAACAGGATCAAGAGATCCAATGCCAGCCGCCGGTTTTTAATATAGAAAAGATCGTATTCCAGCTTTCGTTTATGATCGGCTAAATCCTGACCCGCGTACCCGCCTTTGACCTGGGCCCAACCGGTGAGTCCCGGCTTCACCAGGAAGCGGAGATGGTAATGGGGTATTTGGGTTGACAGGTCCCGGGCGAAGATGTCCCTCTCGGGCCTGGGGCCCACCAGGTTCATCTGCCCTTTGAGGATATTGAACAATTGCGGCACTTCGTCCAATCGCAACCGCCTCATTATGTGGCCGACACGATTGACCCGGCTATCGTTCTCTGCGGTGAAACGGGCGCCGTCTTTTTCAGCGTCTTCCCTCATGGTCCTGAATTTGTAGAGATTGAATGTTTGCCAATTGAGCCCCACCCGTTCCTGGACATACAGGAGAGGTCCCCTGGAGGTGAGGCGGTGAATCAATGCCAACACCAATGCCGGTGGGAATAGGAATAGCAACATCGCCACCGAGGCCGCGATGTTGACAATCCGGCTGAAGCGCATGTAGTTCCGCTTGGCCACATGGAATTTATCCAACAGCCAGTGGATATTCACATAGTCCAGTGGAATTTTTTCCGCTTCGGATTCCACTAAATCGATGAGTTCCACCACGGCGTAACCATCGAGTTTGTTACGGATTAGAAATTCGGAGGTATCATCCGCCAATTCATCACTGCGGTAGACCAGCAGCTCGTCCGGTTCCAGGTGATGGAGGGTGTCCATCGGAGTGATATCATAGATGTTGGGGTCTACGGCATAGTTATCCAGAAATTCTTGTGGCGGTATTTTCGTTCCCCAACGCAATTTTTGCCGGGGTCTGACATAGGGAGTGAGGGTGAGTATCAGATAATAGATGGCGTAAAGAAGGAATATAAAGAGGTAGACGATGCGCCCGACTTTGGAGGTGAATAATAGATAAAATTCTATGAACGAGACAACCGCCAGAATCAGGAACAGGCGGAGCACGACTCCAAGGTAATGGGCCATCTTTTGGGCGCCCTGGAGGCGGCGGTGTTCCGATAGACCGGTGAGGAATTGCAAAAGGTAGGTGAGAAGGGCGATCAGGATAAGGTTGGGATATCGCGCTTCGACGTAGTTGCCGAAGGCGTTGAAAATAATGGGACCTGATGTTGGGAAAGAGAGATTGTATATGATATAAAGGAAAATAGAGGCGGATATAAATAATAGCAGTAAGAGAAATTTAGCGAAATGTTGAGGCAGCCGTTTTTTCATCCCCTGATATTGTACCAGAAAAGAATTAGGAGGAAAAATGGTTTTGTATAATTTTCAGCAATTTTTTGTAATTTTTTTCGCGAGTGAATTGCGAGGCGATAACCGGGTTATTGGTTCGAGCTTGCTGAACCAATGCCTGATAGTTTTCTACAACGCTATCGATAGCCTCTATCAGCGAGTCGGGAGAACCGGATTCAAACGGTATGGCCGCGTGTGTTTTTTTTAAGATATCGGCGCCTTCGCCCTTGATTCCGTATACAACCGGCAAACAGTGGAGCAGATAGTCGAATACTTTTGAGGGAATGGTACGGTAAAACACCGGATGGTCTTCGAGATTGATGAACAGGATGTGGGCTTGCCGGTTGACCAGGGCGGCGAGTTGTCGTTTGGGCAGAGGTTCTTCAAAATGGATATTGGTGAGGCCTTGGCTGCGGATTTTTTCGGATAATGATTGCTTGAGAGCCCCCTCTCCCACAATGTGGAATCGGATCCTCCGCTTCACTGTCGCGGCCGCGTCCATGAGGGTGTCGAGTCCCTGGGCCAGGCCGATGTTGCCGTAGTAGAATACGCGGATGGGATTGTCGTCGTCTATCTTTGGAATGGATGGGGGGGGAAGGGAAGCGGCCGCTTGTTCCGGGATTCCGTTATAGATGACCGAGACGCCGTTCGGAGCTGATTTTGAAATCTCTTCTTTCATTGGGGCCGATACACAGGTGAGCCATTGGGACCGGCGGTACATGAATGTTTCGTAGCGTTTGAAGAAACGGTATCCAGTGGATTCGGCTCTCATTTTTCCCAGGGCCACCGGAGTGTCGGGCCACAGGTCGCGAATATCCATGATCAGCGGCGCTCGTTTGATCCGGGAGATGATGAAGCCGAGGCTAAAAACACTCAACGGCGGAGATGTGGCGAAAACCAGGTCGAAGCGGTTTTTGACCGCCAGGGGGAGTATTTTTAGAAAGCCGCGAATGATGAATGTTAAATATTGCAGGATATAATTGGAGCTATTGATGGGGACTCTCACTAGTTTCAGGTCCCGGCATGCCTCCTCCGGCGGCGGTGTGGAATTATCGGAATTTGATTTGTGGGGGTGTGAGGTGAGGACTGTGATCCGGTAACCGTTTTGGAGCAGAAAATCGCATAAACTACCGATACGAAACGCTGCCGCCGTGATATCCGGTGGGAAGTATTGGGAGATGATGAGAATATGCTTTTTCATAAAATAATGATTTCAGAACTCAGGGGGTGATAGGAATGAAAGTGGACGCGAATGGTCTTGTTGGGGATACGAATGTTGAACTCAGGCGAATAGTACGTGTCGGTCAATGAGAGGTGCCCGTAGTTTTTGAAGCGTATGACTGCGGTGTCGTTCAATTGAACGGTATTGCCGTCGATGGTTGGGGCGACATCCGGATGAAGGTGGAAATAGGCGTAACAATTGTAAATGGTCCTGCTCTTTATGACGTCGGTAATACTTATTTTGTCTTCGGAGAATTCGAACCGTCGTTTGTGGACGGCGCCGATTCGTTTGTAGCCGGTGTGTTTCGCTTCGATGACATCTTCTTTTTCCAGCAGAATGCGGGCATGGGCCCTGCGGGCCACACGGAAATTACTCCAAATTTCACTTTGCTCGAATTCTTCGATGGCGACCGTGTTGTGGCCGGCGGTTCCCCGTTCGATTTTCCGGGCCTCGGGATCTTCATAGGAAGATGTGCCGGAATCCACAAAGAGCGGCTGCCGTTTGAGATGCATGACGAAGCTGAGGGTGTCGCAATGGGCGTGCCCCGGCTGGTAGTCCGGACTGATTTCTCCGGCGTCCAGTATAAATTGGTAATCGCGTTTCACGATTTTTCGGTACCCGCTGGAGGATAACGGCAGGCGTGGCGCTTTCCCTTTAATGTCAAACGAGAGGCGGCCGGCGTATTCGAGGATTTGCGCGGTGGTGGGGGCGACTCCGTTGGCGCAATCATTGAACAGCGGGATGCTGCCATCGGCAAACGTCATGTTCGACAGCCAGCTCAGCATTCGGGACGCTGTTTCTTCCAACACGTCTGGTAACGGTCCGGTAAACAAATCATTGTGTCGCATGAGGTTCACGCAGTCGAGAAGGTGGAAGAGTAGTTCCTGGTGATACATGGGGGATCGTTCGTAGTGCGCCCCGTCTGTAAGGATTTGTTCGTTCAACTCTTTTTTGAGGATTTTTCCCGCCAGTTTGAAGAGGTGTGAATCGTTAAAATAGTGGGCGGCGAATAACAATGCGAAACCATTCTCCAGGAGGTGGTTTCCCAGCAGATGGTACTCGATATTGTCCTTCAAAATCAGCGTCTGGCTGTAGATGAAGGCATTGCTGGAGGCGACGCATTGAGCCTCTTTGCCCGCCTCTCGGGAATTGAAGAATTTGATCCAGTTAATAAGGCGAAGCGAGGTTGGGTAGGATTCACACCCCCAGCGGTTGATTTCGAATTGCCGGATAAAGGAGTCGATCCATTGGAGTCCTTTGTCAAAGGAAATGGCGGGATGGATCAGATAGTCGAAGTAGTTGAGATGGTAGTTCCATAGCTTGCCGTGGCCGGTGAAGTTCCAATCGATTCTACCGTTTTCAGGCATTGGGTGTGTGATGTTCAGAAAGTGGAGAGTGTCGTCCCGATAGAGTTCGACGGGGGTAATGGTGTGCGGAATGTTCAATGGGACGACGTTTTTTTCTACGAAATAACGGTATTGGGCCCCCAACAAGCGTCTGAGCGCCCGGCGGTGGGTATAGTAAATCCGGTATAAAATCTGCTTGAACTTAAGATGGCGTATTGTGTGAAAGTGCAATGTCAATTTCATGGTTCTTCCCCATTTTACAGTAATCCCTTTCGGTTGTATAGTAACCGATCGATTTTTTCCTGGCCTGCGATGAATTCAACAACACCGTACCCGAATAGTTTCGGCGGCCAGCGGTCTTTTTTGAATGTAATCGCGATGTGATAGCTTTTGCCGTCGTCTGAACCGAGAATGACTGCTTTGTGCCGTTCAGGGTCTTCCACTGTGGTGGCGATGTAAAAGCGGCCCCGCGCATCGCGGGCGCAGTAATAGGCGGGGCCCGGAATCGCTTGTAACCGTTCCAATTGTTGTGTGCCGATATCGAAGCGGTAGATATGATTTTGTTCGTATTCGCAATCACTGCCCCAAATGAGGCGATCTTCATATTGGATCACGTCCACCATTCTCCAGGCCTGGCTGCCGCCGCCGATTTTTTTGGCGCTTCTGTCCGGGAGATGGAGACGGTAGAGACCCGCTTCGCTGTCGCGATCGCCGGTGCTGAAGTAGATATCGTGAGGCGAACCGGCGACCGGTTGAACCAGATGAATATGGCGGGCATGGCCTTCGCTCGACTGCCAGAGGACGTCCCAGTTCAGCCCGCCGTCTTGCGAGATATAGAGCCTAACCGGTTCCCGTTGGGGATTGGCCCAATAGTCTCCATATATGATAGTATTGCCGGGAAGAATACAAACGCCGCTACGCAGCGGGCGACTTCCTTTGCAAATCTTGCGGGTGTGGGTGATGGCACCATTTTCTAGAAATAGAAACCGGCCCTTCAGGACCGCCATTATCTTTTGGCCGGAGAGGGGGAGAACATGGTGGATTCCGGTTCGGCACAAGCGGTTGAGCAGTGTGAAGCGATTGGCGAGGAGGCTGCCGGGGATTTGGGCGTAGGGGATAAAGCTCCGGCCGAGGTCGTCGCTTTTCAAAATCTGGTTCCCCAGCGAACCCCAAAGGGTATTGGCGTGGAACGCATGGACCGCGATGTGTTTGTTCATTGTTTGCAGGTACGGTTGCTGCGGTATCTGAGCCAATGAAACAGTCTATAGGCTATCCCCAGCTTCCACATCGCCAGCCGCAGCAACTGGCGAGCGATGCCGGCCCATAACGTGCGGTCCTCCAAATACCCGCTCTTGCGAAAGCCGAATTGATTAAATACATCGGAGTTGATGGCTTCGATGATACAGATTTGTTTCCTTTTCAACTGGCCGGACCATTTATCTTTGTTCGCCGCTTGAACCGGTTTGAAACAATCCTCTTTCCAATTGATTTCCCGCCCTTTGATGATTTCATGGGATGTTTCTTGGAAATCCAACATCCGCGGATCGAAAGGAAGATTCAACCATTGGCAGAGACGGCGGCATTCGGCGGCGGGATCGGTAACCAGGTCTTCGTACATAATTTCATAGTATTGTTTTCCGAATAGGGCAGGTCCTTCCCTCCGCCCTTTACGTAATTGCAAGTGGTAGATGGCCACCTGGGACAAAAAACTCCGGTGGCGGCTCCATTCGGCCTTCATTCTCGACAATACCACAGCTCTCGGATCGCGGATGATGTGAATGATGTATGCCTCGGGGAAATAGTCGTTGATGAGGCGGAGATATTCGATGTTTTTAGGATCCTTGTCGCCGACGAAGACTGCCTGCTTTTGGTCTCTCCAACGCTCTAAAAGGTAGCGGTAGAATGAAGGTAGCGATAGGTTGCCCGCTTGTTTCAATTGGGATACGATCTCCGCGAAGTCGAATTCGAGTCGGTTGAGATCGTTGTCCTTGCGGATTAATTCCAGGAACCTGTCCCCATCTCCTCTCTCCAGCATGCGGTGCATATGACGGCGGGCCAGGTAGCGGCGGACAAAATGGGTCTCCGGAGTGAAGGCGATATGCTTGTGGGCGTGCAACATCGCTTGCAAGAGTGTTGTTCCCGAACGCCCCACTCCGATGATGAAGATCGGTCGGTTGATTGGTTTACTCGACATTGCCTGTTTCATGTAATTCTCTACAAAAACGGAGAAATTCAGCGGTCCAGAAGCGGCTGTCGAATTGCTTCGCTTTGGCGACCGTTCCCTCCTGTAATTTACGAAATAGGGATTGGTCTCTGTGTATTTCCAGGATTGCTTGCTGTAATCGCTCTTGATTTCCCGGTTCCACCAGGATGCCGGAGGTGGCGTCCACGATTTCTCCGATGGCGCCGCAGTCCGAAGCGATCACAGGTACGCCGCAGGCATACGCTTCCAAAATGATACCCGGATAGCCTTCGGTTTGCAAGCGGGTCGGCAGAATCAACACATCGTATGTTTTCAGGACCTCGGGTACGTGTTGTGGAGGGATCATGCCTTTGTAGTTGGCCTGGTGGTTCGCGTCCAATTGTTTTAGGCGAGTCTCTGTGATATCGAATCCCAGAGGCCCGAAGATATCGATCCGGCATGCGGGGGGCAGATGATCGGAGACTTCGAATAGATCTTCCACCCCTTTTCCGGCGCTGATGTGACTGATAAATGCGAATGACGACGCGTTTGATGAACGGGGCGATGGGTTCGCGCCCAACGGCCGGCTATTGGGATAGTGGGTTACACGCCGCATTTTTGTTTTGAAATGGTTGACCAGGAAATGGGTCTCCAGGAGCCAGAGGTTTGCTTTGAACACAGTGGCTTCCAGAAGGGTGCGAACCAAAGCCGGGTAATTGGAAAATGTCTCGTGAAAGGAGCCGCCGAATTTTCTGATAATGAGGGGTTTCCCCAATATTCTACAGGCGATGTGGAGTAGGGGACCCGCCGCTATCAACGCCTGGTTCGTGGGTTGCAAGGATACCACATCCACCGTGAGGCAATGGTATAACGCCTTCATGATTCCGTAGCACAACGATGCCGACTTCCAGAGTAGACCGCGGCGTTTTCCCGTCAGGCTGACGACGGTAATCTCTACCTCTTTCTCTTGCCCCAATTGTTCCGTCAATTGCCGGAACAATACCCGCACGCCCCCGGTTGGCGGAGGTAGGTAGCCGATCATCAGGATTTTTATTGGTTTCAGCCGTTTGTATAAATCCTGGGTTTTGACGGCGATAATGTCCCAGTTGTAGATGGTTCGCAGGGCTTTCTCGCGGTTTTGGCTGTGGATTGGATCCGGTCCTTCGCGGAGAATCCGCTGGATATGGTGGGCGATGGCCTCCACATCCCCCGCTTCCACGACTGTCCCTGTGCCGTCGGTTCTCACCGTCTCCCCATTGGCGCCGGCGTTTGTGGCGATGATTTCGTTGTCGTAGTGGTATCCGTCCAACAATACGGCGCTCAAGCTCTGGAAATCTTGTGTGTAGGGCAGGACCAGAATGCTTGCCCGGTTGAAATACCTGGAATATTGGTCCGCCGGTATGAACCGGTTCTGGAATTCGATGTCTAGATTCGCGCACTCTCGCTTGAGTGAATCGATGGCGGCTGTTATGGATAGGTCCCTTGATAGCCCCGCTATGATAACGGTTACCCTGTCGGGATGGTCTTGTGCCCACCGGAGGCTCAGAATCTCGATCGCCTCCAGGAAGCGTTCGATACCTTTGTTGCGCCGGATACTGCCGGCGAAGAGGATGGTATGGCGTTGCCGGTGTGAGAGGTCCACTTCGCCTACCATATGGGGAGCGTAGGGGATGATTGTGATCTTCTCCGGGCCAATGCCCATGGATTTTAGCTTCTCCGCGTGATAGGGGGTGTGGGCGATGAAGGCGTCGATGGACCGGCGGCAAAGTTTGAAAAATAATGCGTTCACGCTGTTGAACACCCATTTACCGCGGTAATGGCCGCCGATGTTGTGGGGGGTGTAAACGATTTGGAAATGGAGTGTTTTTTTGGCCAGCCATAATAATGGTAGATAAAGATGGTGTAGTACCTGGAAGTGAACGATCTGGGCCTGGGTTTTGCGGATGGTTTTTAGAACACGAATATAGTTCGCGGATATTTTGAGCAAGCGGTCGCATTTGCGCAATAGGATGCCCATCAGCGGCCACCGGAACGAGCGCCTCTCGGTTAGGCGATGGAGCTGGTTCAGGTATCGCGGATGGTTGTAATCCGAGGCGGTCAAAACCGAGAGATCTAATCCCATGTTGACCAGGCGGTCGAAAAGAGCTCGAACATAGTGATAGTGGCTATTACGGCCGGTGGGTTCTACCAGAAGAATAGTCATGAGGCGCGTGTGGGCGAGCGTTTTATCATTGCTTTGACATAGCCGCCGAATATTCGGATGATTCGTTTGACCAGAATGAGGGGGGCGGTCCAGGGCGAGTGTTTGAAATAAAATTTCGCGGAAATGATGGTGTTGAGGTGGGATTTTTTGGAGAATAGAGTTCTGAATAGATCGATGATTTTCCCTGAACTGTAACAATGGCCGGTGTTTTGAATATCGTTGAATACAACGCTTGTGGGTTCGTATAGAATTTTGAATCCATTTTTTCGCAACCGGAAACTGAAGTCCGCGTCGCCGAAATATTGAGGGAAGTTTTTTTCGTCGAATAGGCCGATGGATTCAAAAATACCGGCCGTGAACAATACTCCCATTCCACCGGTCCAAAGGGTTTCTTGTAATGAATTGAATTCAGGACTGTCCAGACCCTGCCGCATTTTGAGTTCACCAAGGGCGTTGATGGTCCCTCCGCCGAAAAAAACTGTGCGGGAGTTTTGAATCAAGACTTTGGAGCACACGCAATCGACTTTTTTCTCGATGGCGGTGCGCAGCAAATTATCGAGGAAATCGGCTTCCAAGCGGTTGTCGTTATTGAGAAGGCAGATGTATTCGCCGTTGTTATTTAGAGCATGGGCGATTCCCCGGTTGACGGCCCCGGACCACCATAATTCCCCATCCCCTTTCAGTAGAATGATATCCGGATAGTGGGATTTGATGAAGCTGGCGGAACCGTCGCTCGATCCGTCGTCCACCACAATCGTGCGGACGTTTTTATATTGCAGCGTCTCGATGTCGGCCAAACAGGTTTTGGTATGGTTCAGGCCGTTGTGGATTGGAATTATGATATAAATAAGCGGCGGCGACTCCCCATCTTTGAACATCACTGGCGTTTCCCTCCTTACGGTTAGTCGAGAAAGTGTTCGAACCGTGTACCCTCTAATGTGGAGCGGACCTCTTCATAATTATCGATAGATTCCTCCAGACGCTGGGGTGAAATCTTTTTCCTGGCCGGCTCGATCTCTATATCGTCGGTTACTTCCAGGAATGACAGGACGTTGCTGATGGATGCCGGAAAGTCCTTGGCCAGAGAATCGTATTTGATGGAGAGCTTCTGGGTTTTGATTGAATCCACCAGCTCGCTTAACAGCAGATTTTCTTTTTCGATAGCCACTAATTCTGATTGTAGAGAATCCAAAGGAAGTTCGACCCGGGTTTGGGAAAGTCTGGGAATATCTCCTGCTATTCTTCTCTGGCGGCTGTGGTAAAGGCCCGTATGAATGGCCCTATAGCGGGAGAGATAGGTTTTGAAAATGTTTTCCCGGATCAGTTTGATGATTTTCACTTGTCGTTTTTTTAGGTATTTTTGAATGTAAGTGAGATGATTGGCCTGGTTGGCCATCAATTTAAAACCCTTCGCTTGATATTCCGGTAACGAATAAAATTGGTCGAGATATTTATAAATAGTGCGTTTATGGTTCAGTAACGCCGGTGTTTTCGACTTTCCATTTTCCACCACGTAGTTTCGGTAGGAAGGGATGATGCCGGGTTTATAGCGAGGGTGGTTGACAAACAATTCGTCCAGACTCAATATGTCGGGGTGTTGGTTCAAGCTGGAGCACAGAAGAATGGTGCCGGTTCGCTGGATTCCCATCACTACGAATTTTTTCATTTGGTATGTTTCCTTTTTTGAGAGGAATTCAGAGATTTGTATTTCCTCCATATTTTTCTGAGGTTGTTTTTTGAGAATTTAATCAATCCCGCGGTGATTCTTCCGGCCCGATGGCTGTAAAACAGTAATGCATGGGTTTTGGCGATGGCTTTCAGCCGTTTGATAAAAGGTGATCCATGCGTTGCCTTTTTTCCATCCTGATTATTTATGAAGTCGGGATGCTTGACAATGGTCAAAGCGCACTGCCTGTAGGTATGAAAAAAATGTCTATTGATTCGTGTCTTGGGGTTGCGGAGAGTGATACATTTCTTGTGGGATCTAATTTCTGAAAATTGATCGCTCCCTTTGCAGGTGTTCTGGGAATCGCACAGTTCCGCAAATAGTTTCGAGTAGTTATTCGCCTGGTGGGACAGTGTATAGCCTGATTCAATTAGCTTTCTGCATTCCCCGTTCATCTTTTTTCCGACGTTGGGATCGGATGTCAACCGTAAGATCACTGTCGCCAGGGATTCGCTGCTCATGTCGCGGGCCACGAATCCGGTCACCCCGTCAACGATCATATCCGGCATCCCTCCCACCGGGAAACTGACCACTGGCGTTCCGCAGGCCATTGATTCCAACATCGTGTTGGGCAGGTTGTCTTCTAGAGAGGGTAGGACATAGAGGTCGGCGGCCGAATAGATTTTCGCCAGCTTTTCGTCTGAGTGGACATAGCCAAATGATTTGACCGGCAATTTGAATTCTTCCGTTTGTTTTTGCGTATCCCCGAATTTGAAAATCAATATTTTTTTCTCCGCGGCTCTTTTTTTGAAGCCGTCATCCCGCAGGCAAATTTCCAGCGCCTCTTTGAGTTTCCCATACCCTTTGCGTTTTTCACTATGATATTCAGCTCCAAAAAGCAGGCATAGACTGTCAATCGGGACACCGAGGGATTGTTTGGCCTCTTGTTTGTCCAGAGGGCGGAAAATGTCTGTTTCGACAGAATTGGGGATGACTTCCACCCGGCTTTCACGGAAGACGAGGCTCTTTGACGCGCATTCGGCAAGCCATTTGCTGGGAGTCACAATCGTGATGTTATTTCCCCATGATCGCTGCTTATGATTTACGACGTGGAAGGGGAGCTGGAAATCGTTGACCTTTAGTTGAGGGCAATCCGCGCATCCGGTTTCATAGTTCCGGCATCCGGCGGAATAATGGCATCCCCCCGAAAAGGCGTTTTCATCATGAAGGGTCCAGACCACCGGTTTGTTTAGTTTAAGTAATTCCGTTATTGATTCCACCGACTGGAATTTTGCTATCCAGTGAAGATTGATGACATCCGAGTGTATGATGGGTTCGGCGGCCGAGAGGTCGAATCCAGGATACGGAATGGTGAAATAGGTGTTCGAGAGAGGGGTCCGGTTTTGGTGGAACGCGTACTTTTCCACAACGTTGAAAAAACGGTTGGCGCTGGCTCCGTCTGGATGTTGCGCCTGGATTTCGTACACATAGGGTGCGTTCGACTTCTTGCGCCGTACCGCCATGATGCTCTGATGCCCCACCAGTTCCAGTCCGTTGTGCAAGCGGAACGCGGCCTTGGCGGCTCCACCCTGGATGTCGGAGGTACTGAGGATTGCGATGTTCATATTTTTCCTTTGAGTTTAATAATCCAATACATCCAATAGATCACCCGCGTACTGTTCAAACGCTTCGTCTACCCTGGGGGTAAAATAGTTTTTCCAATCGCCGTGAATCCCTTTTCTATAGTGGTGGTTCTGGTTTTCTTCTCCCTGTTTCCGTCCGTGCGCCAGCCGCTGAAAACTATGCTGGGAGAGGAGCTTTTCAATTTTTTCTTCCGGTAAATTCAGCTCCAGGTGATGGCACAGGTCTTTAAAGTGGGAAAGTTTCTCCGGGCCGGTTAGATCTTCAAAGCGGAAGACTTTGGTTTTTTTGTCTTTGGAAGGCGCCTGGCCCCAGGTGCGCATGGCATTGAAGGAACCATCGTTTTTTAGACACTGGCAGATAAAGATCATACCGTCTTCCAGCGACATCTGATTCAATTTTTCGCGAATCATGGCGATGCCTCCCATCAGCGCGTGGGAATACCGTTTCGAGAAATAATGGGAGACCACCAGATCGCGGGGATCCCGTATCACGTAGAATGCCTTAAATCGGGACGGCTTTGGGAATTTTGAGTAATTGATGTAATCCATATAGATTGGGCTGACGATGGTGCCTTCGGGGAACGGGGTGTCGAAGGTGCGCCGGTCAAGATTGCGGGGATCGTATCCGTCTTTCATATCGGCTTCGTAGTTGTATAATTGGAGTCCCGATATTTTTTTTATCTGGGAGTCGGCGAATATACTTTTGAGCCACTGGCTACCCGCCTTGTGAATCGTAATATGAAAAATATTGGCCAGTCCCCCCCTGGGTCTTTTTTTAAAGAACATGTGTTAACCTCTCATACAATAGCATGGTATATTTTTTTGTATTCTTCTGCGATAGTGTGCCAGGACAACTCCAGCGCCCGGTTTCTGGAGATTTTGGACCGTTTTTGAAGCTCGCTTCGGTTGTTTGCCAGAGCGAGGATACAGTCGGCAAATTCCCGGGGCCGGTTGTCTTTGATTAAAAATGAACTGTCCCCTGGAAAGTAGCTGCGGATAGAGTCCAATCGGCTGGAAATCACCGGAAGCCCGCAAGCCGCGCCTTCCATGAGGAATGTATTGGCGGTGGCGTCCTTGAACGGCAGGAATAGGGTGTGGCATGTTTGGTAGAGATCCAGCAGCGCGGCATCGCTAATATCTTCATGAAAAAAGATATTGTCAAGATCGGCGGGGATTTGGAATTTTTTTGAAACAATATGAAATTCAATCGTCGAATATTCCTTCAATAGCCGGGCTGTTTTTATGAGGGAATCGTAATCGCGCATCCATATCCCACCGGAGAGGCAACGAAATGTCTCCTGATGTTTAGGCTTGCCGGTGGGAACGAAATAATCGGTGTCCACCCCCAAATGAACGGTCTTGATCCGTTCGGGCGGGAGATGGCCTGAAAAGTAATCCGCCTGGGTCGGCGATACGACCATCACGCAATCCACCTTCTTTACGATCTCCATGTTGATCAGTTTAGAGAGAGTCTCCGGCGGTTGATGAAACATGGCCACAATGGCGGGCTTCGAGCGTACAAACTTGTGTTTCTCGATCCATTCGGGCAAAAACATCAGTGTGTGCTCTCCGTCAAAATAATGAACAATATCGGTTTTGAAGAGAGAGAGCTTCGCTAGAGTGAGGGCTTCAGCAACAAAGTCATTGAGTTGATAGACTGCGACACCTTTTGCCTTGATCTTGCGATAAATCTTCTTCTTTAGCCACGGAGCGCAAAACCAGCGTTCTCCCATCGGGACATTCATGATTCTGGTCTTCAGGTTTTTGGAGTTCAGGAATGTTCCGATCCGGTTAAAGGCTGTGTGCTTGCCCCAATGGGGGTAGTGGGTTTTGATAATATTGACGTAGTTCATTGGATTTTATGATTGCTTACCATTTTCAGAAGTGGATCCAGGTATTGCCGGTTGTATTCTTGGGCGTAGGCGTATGCTTTTTTTGCCAGTGTTTCCGCCAGTTGCGGAGACTGATAGATGGTTAAGATATGGGATACAAATTTTTCGGTTGTTTCCGCTTGCAGAAACCCTTCGTTTGCGACGGTTTCAAGGCCTGTGGCCCCGTGTGGGGTTGTTACCAGAGGTTTACCGTAACCCATGGCTTCGATGGTCTTTATTTTAAGACCGGTGCCTTCCCGCACAGGGTTGATGATTGCGTGGGCTTTGGCGTAGTGTGGTTCCACCTCGTCCACCTCGCCCAATAATTCGGCGCCTGGGATGTTACGGGGCAAATGGCGGCAAATTCTCCCGGCGATGGCGACTTCGATATCGGGGATTTTTTCCCGGAGCTCAGGTAATATTTCAGCGAAGAAGTATTCGATACCTTCCACATTGACGGGATTTTCGGAACCAACATAGAAAAGGCGGAATGGGTCGCCGTTGGAATGGGGATTGTGGAGATAGCGGGTGACCACCTGATGGCCGATAGTGAGAACGGGTTTTCGGCAAATGCTTTCGTAGAATTTTTTCTCTTTGTCCTGGATAGCCAGGATTAGATCCGCCCGGTTCAAGGCTTTGGCTTCTTCCCGTTTCGTGGTATAAAAAAAGGTGGGCTCCATACCTAGTTTCAGGTATAATTTGTGGCGGTCGGAAAATACATCCTGGGCTTCGAGGATTTTTAAAATCCTTGAATCCAGAGCCTCTAGTATCTTCGAGTGGAAGGCGTATAAAAGGATCACCGCCGCGAATGATTCTTTTGCGGTCAATTCTTTTACAAATTCGCCGACCGCGGGTTCGTACCAGTCGTCGATTTTGAATGGCGTCACGATTCTTATGTTGACCCGTTTGAGTAGGCGTTTGCAGAACTCCACAATGCGGTTGCCTTTAGGGCCTCCGGGCGGTTGCCGGTAATCGATTTTGTAAAATTTATCCCAGCATTCTTTCATCCCCTCCTCATCGTAGTAGTCTTCCTGGGTGAGATAGAGGAAGTGAATCCGGTAGCCGTTGTTTTGCAAGGTTTTAAGTAAGCTGAACAGTTTTGCCCGGTTGCCGGCGGTACGGGGATGGGTCGGAGTGCCGGATACGGCTAGAATTGTGTTATTTGAGGCAGTCATGATCTCATATTATTTTTTGTCGAGGGTTTCGTCCAACCATAGGCGAATGTTGGTGAGCAAACCGGCGTTTTTCCAGTTGGCTTTGCGGCATTCATGGTAAAACTTTTCCTTGTTGACATTCCAGTCGCCGGTTTTGGAGTCTGCGTGAATCCTGTAGGTGGCCCAGTTTTCGTCGATATACTTAAATGTCTCTTTCCGGGAGACACGGATGAGCCACTCGTAATCCAGTGAGTAATGGAACCGTTGGTCCAGGTAACCGTATGTCTCCACCAACATGCTGTCGAAAAAAACTGTCGGTTGCGGAATCGGCCAGTTGATCCAGAATTTCATTTTATCGATGCCTTCGGGAAGGGGGTACGTATTGTACTTCATATTTTCCACTACCCGGCTATCTTCATCGATAAAATCCACGGTGGCGTGAACCAGCGGAGCCTGTGTGCCGTTTTTCAGCGCTGATATCGCTTTGAAGAATGTTCCGGGATTGTAGATGTCGTCTGAATTGATCCATGCCCAGACCCCCGGTTTCGCCAGTTTCCAACCTTTGTTGATGGCGTGGCATTGACCGTCGTCCGTTTGACTCTCCCAATAGCTTAACCATGGTTCGTATTTTTTGATGATATCGACACTGTTATCATCGCTGGCTCCATCGATGACCAGGTATTCCAGGTTTGGGTATCCCTGCAAAAGAACTGAGCGAATCGTCTCTTCCAGGAATTTCCCCTGGTTGTAGGAGGGCGTGATGATGGTGATTCGGGGCCACTCTGTTCGGTTTGTCATTGTTGCCGGAAGCGGAGCCGATTGTTCCGTCCAGGGCCATCCGGTTTTATGGGCCGGAGGTTTGGGCAGTTCGTTTAGATCAGGACATTTCATATGTCGTTCCTTCCTTGAATTCTATCTTTTTAACATCTTTTTGTGGTTGTTGCGGTATTTTTTTTGAAAAAATGTTTGAGCTTTTTAAACACCAATGTTGTGGACCGCCAACGCCGGAAAGATTCGCTGTTCAGAATTTGTTCGAATTCCTGGTGCTTGCCGATCAATTGGTGGTTTTTGTTCATTAGATTTTGATTCTGACGGGCCAGGTCTTCCAGTTGTCTCGATAACTGGCTGCCGACGGACCGGCTCTCTTCATAGCGTTGATGTAACGCCGTCTCTTTTTTTAATAAATCGCTGTTTTTTTCTAAAAGTATCAGATTGTTTGTTATCAGGTATTGGTTCTCTGTGCTCAATGCCTGGAATTGCTGGTTCCATTGTCCCCATTTGGTTTCCAATTCCATTTCCTGCTCTTTTAACTGTTCCCGGAGACGGCGGATATAGTGGGTTTTGTGTTCGAGATCAACCTCTTTTTGCTTCAATTGATCATCTTTCTCTCTCAGTATGAGGTGAAGATTACCGAATTTTACTTTTAATTGCAGCCATTCTTCAGCCAGTGTGGATAGGATTTTGGAATATCTCTCCAACAACTGGTTTTGATGTGCCGTGGTCCCGTTTGAGGTCTGTTTTAATTCCTCGAACTGTTTTTGTGAAAATTCAAAATATTCGCAGTCTTCAGGGGAAAATTTGTTGAAAAACGTGCCGATGTCTTCCAGGCTGTATAGTTGTAGGACCAGTTGTTGTGCCGTTTTTTCAACCTGTTTCATTTTTGAAGCCGGGAGCTGGGATTGGGAGTATTCGGCAATGTGCGCGTCTTCGAAATCGAGTGGCGCCAGTTGGTATTTTTCTAAAGTTGATATAACCGCGGATCTGTATTCCGAATCGCTGGACAGCCGGTTAATGTTAATGCAGACGTCCGCGTGAATTACATTCTCTATCAAAGTCCAGAACCATATATAATAAAAGATCAAGTATTTTTCCACGTCTGAATAGCAGTGGAGCGCCACCCGGTAAAAATTTTCCTCCTTTTCATACTTATCGATGTTGAAGGTAAAAAGGGGCAAATGCTTCGATAGAGGTAAAAATGGTCCGGTCCCGGCATTCAGGCTGGCGGTTAGGAGATCCATAACAAAGAAGGTTTCGAACTTTGTCCGGTTGAATAGTTCCCAATATGATTGCCATTGGTGGCCTGGATTTCTGACCAGATAAATGTTGAGGGCGTCGGGAAAATTTTCTACAAACCAACGGGTGCGTCCGGCGGAGCGGTTGAATTGGAACACGGGGATTTTTTCCCCCCCGTTTTTGATCAAATGATTGATATATTTTTGCGCGTCCTGATTCTCGGCGTTATGGCAAAATTCATCGAAACTGAATGATTTTTTGAAATAGGGAAGTCCCCTATGCTCCGGCGTCAATATTTTCCGGTATTCATACAGGTAGTACGTGGATAGCGCAGGATGGTGGACAGCCTTGTAGTCTTTGGTCAAAATGTTTTCGATATTGTAAAGTGTAACATCCTGCAGGCTTGGATGGAATGGTTCATAGTAACAATAAAAATTGTCATTCTGACGAAATTTATTCCACAAGTAGGTGCTACCTGTGCGGAACAGAGAATGAATGAAAATCTGTTTTTTATTCACGATCGAGTCCTTTGTTATTTAATCGAATTTTGCCAGGAATTCCTCAAATACCTGGGTGATCTCGCCCTTTGTTTGCTCTGCGAGGGCAATATTCTTTTCAAATACAGTATTGAGCCACTGAATGATTTCCTCCTGGGGTTTGGAAGACAATCCTGTTCCATGGCGGCGGTACGCTGTACCTGGAATATTGGTGTAATGAAATTCGTAGTAATGGGACAGTCTAATTTTCAGATCCCAATCTTCAAAAATCGGCAGTGAGCAATCATATCCCCCCACCGCGAAATAGAGTTCCTTACTCATTACAAAATCTCTGGGGATCATACATGAGCGGCCGATTATATCTTCGAAGATGTGGCCCTCTTTTATGGGGCTGACCTGATCCCAAAATTGAATCAGGGTTTTGTCCGGTTTTACCAGGGCTATGTTGGAGAAGGCGATAATGTCTTTCTCTTCCGATTGTTTATGGCGGAGGACCAACTCCATCTCTTTTGCCAGTTTTTCCCTGTCGTAATAATAGTCGTCGCTGTCTAGAGTGGTTACATAGTCGCCGGCGGCCTCTTGCAGGGCCCGGTGTCTCGTAAAGGCGGCCCCCCTGTTTGAGCTATTGAAATGCACTTTGAGTAAGCCGGGATGTGTGGCCGCGTATTCATTTATAATTTTTGCGGAATCGTCGGTGGAGCAGTCATCGACTACTATAATTTCGAGATGTGGGTAACGTTGCTCCAAAATGCTGTCGAAACAATCCCGGATGTAGTGCCCGTTGTTGTAATTGGCAATGATAATGGAAAGTAGTGGTTGTGTAGTCATTGTCGTGTCCCTTTCTTTATTCGGCGGAATATCCCATGATGGCAAGGTGCGACTCAAATTGCCGGTTGCATATTTCCAACTCTTTCGAGTTCATCGAACGGCGGAAATCTCCGGTTGTTCCCTTGTTAAAATGGAGATAGTCCTTTTGAAAATCGTCTAACCGGCTGGGCTCGTATTTAATAAAAATATCTTCCAATACAGATTCGTCTATTTTAATGTCAAGGAATTCGACCAACCGCTTCATTTCTTTGATAGGATCACCGATCAGGTCTTCATATTTAACGGCGAATATCGATTGGGCTTGCAGCCATGGAAGCGCTGTGGAGTCCAACCACGAGCGTACCATCGGGATGGTTTTTTCGATGGATGTGCATGCCGCGAATGTATGGTCTTCACCTTTCGCTATGATTTTTTTCCCGTGGGCGAGCGCTGACAGGACAACATCCCTGGGGTCCCGGTAAATAAACGTGGGCCGCAGTATGTTTAACCGCGTCAGCCAGGCGGAGATGGAGGTCGGGGGATTGTGGGTTTTGATTACGAAATTTTTTCCTTTGAAATGCAATGATATCAGAGGTTTGAGCTTTTCCCAGGAGAGCTCTCCCACATTACAATTGTAATGCTCCACAAGTTTTTCCAATCCGTACTGCTTTCGGATGTGCCGTGCATCCTCTTCGCCCGCCGCCTGTAGAATATCGTTTGTTAAATTGAAAAACAGCCCGGTGCCGGATTTCTGTAGTCCTGCGCTGATGACGATCATTGGAGTTTCCTTTTATACATTGTATTTGTAGATACTGGAAAGCTCGCCAGTATGAATTGAGAGTGTTTTTTTGTTTTGCTCCGGCCAAAACTCGTAGGCTGGAAAATCTCTATTTTTTTTCATATTGGGAGGTTCATTGGGGCCGATTCGGAATTCGTTAATTCGTTGCCTCTGGAATTCAAGAATCTCCGGTTCCGGCGGAGGTTCCAGGCCCGCAAACGAGAAAAGGTCGCCGGCCAGTCCTGGATTGGAGGTGAGATTTTCAATTTTGCAGGTGAAAAAATCTCCAGAGGGGAGGGTTTTTTTAAATTCCTCGATGTAGCGGTTTGTGGTGTTCCAGACCCAGGATAACTTTCCTATATGATCGAGGCTTCCCCAGCCATCGGCATCATTTTCCCGGAGTCTGCCGGATTCCCAAATGGAATCGTTTTTGTGCCAACCTTTGCGGATCGCGCTATGCACGAATTTTCCTGGGTGCCGGATGATATGAACAAATTTCGCTTGTTTGATGATTTTTTTAAGAAACGGCGCGAAAAATGTGAGGCATTGATTGGATTCGATATATAGTTTGTCCTGGATAAATGTTTCAAGTAAAAGTTCCATTCGCGCGCTCTCGATCATTTTGCCGAGGAGTTCCGCTTGATCTTGATGGTGAAACGCGTAATTGGAGAAATATTGCAATGTCGGTCTTGGTTCGTGAAATGAGGCGGTTCGGGGGGACAGGTCGAATAGTCCGGCGCTGAATTTAGATCCCGACCGGCCTGTAGACAGGATAAACACCGGTGAGTATGACGCGTACATCCGATCGATGGTCGCTTGATCCGCATGGTGAAGGGTATGAAATTTAATATCCCGCATCATAATACTCCTGGAATTTCCACAGCCACAAGGTAGTCCGGATGATTTTTTTTGAGTGTCTCGATGAGGTTGCACTCATGGTCCAATTGCTTTAAGACGGAAACCGCTTCATTGTGGTTGTGCCGGTCATAGTCTTTGAGTCGTTCGTCTTTCCAGGGTTTGTCCCGCCCCAGGTGGAAGGTGAGGTGGAGGTCTTTGAATTCCTGGAATTGTGTTGCCTGGGCAACGAGATTCCAGAGCAATACCCGTCCCACCAACCGGATACCTATCCCCACTGTGCCGAGGCGGAAGCGGGAATATGCGTCACGTTTAAATATGAAACAATCGTGCCCGATGTGAGTGTCTCCCGCTCGAGCCCACAAAAGAGGGATATCTTCCACCCTGTTGCGTGTGGCGGGGATTGTCCGCCGGTTAACGACAAACGCGTCATAGCCGTCGCGAATAATGGCGGCGACGGATTCATAAAAATAAGGCGTCAATCCGATATCCGCATTGGTGTAAATCAAGTAATCGGCGTCTACCGCCTCTTCATACAAGCGATCGAGAATGTCTGTCAGGAGTGGAAGCTTGCGATATGTTTCAAATTGTCCCAGGTCTGGAATACTGCGATCCAACAGCCGTGTTTTTTTCAAATGCTCGGGGACCAGACTCTCGTCTTCAGGGAAAAATGCCGCATATTGGCTGATGTTGAGGCCCCCGGCTGTTCCGGCGGCATACCGGGAGGCGATGTTCATTGTTTCGAATGTGATGGGCTGGGCTTTGTAAAGATCGGACCCTTCGCCGACTTTGACCGGATTGATAATATGCGCGATATTCATTTCTTTTTTTTTTGTCTTCACATTCTACTTCGCGTCGCTGTTATAGCGTAATTTGACATAGTTGTAAACGAGATATTCCAGTTTATTCTCAGCTTTGAATTTTTCTTCCATCTCGAGCGGTAACTCTTCGTCCCGTTGGCTTTTATTGAGATGGGAGATTGCCGCTTGCGGGCAATCGAGGCATTGGGCCATCCGGTTGACGGAATTTTCCAGGTCCTCGGTGATGCCGATGTATATGAATTTCTGTTCCAAAATCTCTTTGAAGTTTTTTTCGTTTATGTCTTGGGGCAAAAAATTGAGTAGATGGGAGCGCGGCCGTTTGCTGAAAAAGTCTTGAATATCGCGAAAGTCGAAATGGTCTCCCTCTTTCAATGTTCCCAATTCTATTTTAAGGGAGCGGAGAATTTTTTTCCAGTAGAAATAGTTTGATTTCGCCATCTCCAGAGGGTCTCTCAGGAAGGTGACGAACTGGTCTACCTCGGGGTAATAATCCTCCACGCCGAATCCCCGCTTGCGATTGAAGTGCCCATAAATGCATATCCCTTCCTTGAGGGGATATTTTTCAGGCATGAGGCCTTCATGTTTGCGGTAATAATGTCTGTAGCATCTATTTTCGAACCAATCCCTAAAAATGTTCACAAGGCTGGTGCCGCCGCATTTAGGAATATGGATGAATATTAGAGGCTTGTTTCTGTCGTAATGAATCATGGTTCGCTACTACATGCTTATCCCTCTTCTGTGGATATATTGCGGATCCTTACGATGGGATCCTGCAAATCCGGATGATTGAGAATCTCCTGGAAGTGGGGGTATTCCGGGTGGTCGGGTAAGTGAATGCCGATATTATTGTATTCATCGGTATCGAATGTTCCAAGGTTGATAATTTTAGTGAATGCCACCCGGTCGGCGTCAAACCGCCTGGCAAATTGAGCGAATTGCGGCATTTCCCGGTAATTACCCCTCTGGACCACGAAATTGAATTTGAGTTTGATCGGGTGGTTTTTTTTCAAACCTCTGATAAAGTACAGGTTTTTGAGTAGACGGTCGAAGTTACCGCCGCGCCGGATTGATCGATAGGTCTCTTTGGTGGCTGCGTCCACGGAGATGGAGATCATATCGACGGCATAGTGCATGTTTTTGATTTTAGTCCAGGTGGAGGGCGTTAATAAAAGTCCGTTGGTTCGCAAGGTTATTTTTATATTTGGCAATTCCTTTCGATTGATCTTGCTGAAGAGGTCCATGTATACCTTGCTGGCAAAAGGCTCTCCGGCTCCAGTTACAGTCAGCCGCCTCGCATTGCGGATTAAATCCGACGTCAATAATGAATCCTGGAATTTTATGAGCTGCGCCTGCCGCTCCGGCTCCATCACCCGGACCTGTTCTCTGCACGAGGGGCACGCCAGATTGCAGGAAAAATCGTAATTAAGGCTCAGGAGTTGGGGGCCTTTATCCAGTACCAGTGGCTGTCCGTCAATAAGCGCTGCGAATTTCGGGTCCTGCGCCTCCTTGACAACAGTACCCGATACAATGTGGGGACAGCGTTCATGATGGCAATAGCGAAAGGTTTCATCAAAGATGGAACGACGAATCTCCTGTGCTTCGGAGGAATTCCAGATCTCGTCGAATTCGTTTTTATAGATGTTCCCGATTGGTTTGTTCAACCAGGCGGAACAACAGACGAATACGTCGCCATTAACAGTTAAGTGGGCCCTTTTAAACGGGTGTGAACAAAATCTTTGCATAATTGATGCTCTCTTACTAATTTTTTTTCTTTGAATGAGTGCTTAAAATCCTTGATAAATAAAAGGTTGGGGGGTTTGTGGCATTGCGGATAATAAAATTGCCATCATTGCCGCGGCCAATAGCGCCGCCCTGGGGATGAGCCGCCAGGTTTGGAATATGACTTCGTTTTTGTGGCGGTATTGGGTCCAATCGATCCACAATGCCGGGATGATGAGTAGAAAAATCCGGGAATCCGGCAGTTTGGCGGAGGACCAATCGAAGAGTCCTTCAAAAAATTGAAGCGCCTGGGGTATTTCCAACCGGAAAAAAATGAGTGAGAAGAATACCAGAACGAAAACTGTGGCCATTCCGAGTAGTTGTCGCCATACGGGGCGTTTGGCCGGTGGGAGTCCGGGCTTCATTAGATTGAGGGCGCGCTCCAGCACCAGGAAGATGCCGATGAGAGCTCCCCATACGATAAAGTGCGGCTGGCGTCCATGCCAGAATCCGCTGATAATCATTGTGATTAGGGGGGGGAGTAAGATGTTCCAGATGTTGGTTCTCGAGGGATTCCTCCTCACAAGCGCGCGGCTGATGGGAAAATAGATGTAGTCCCGGAGCCATAACGACAGGCTGATATGCCAGCGGTTCCATATTTCCGTAAGATTCCTGGAAAAGAATGGTTGGGCGAAATTACGGGTGAGTTTAATTCCGAAGAAGCCGCTCACACCTCTGGCGATATTTGTGTATCCGCAAAAATCATTATACAAGGCGAATGCGTAAACGAACATCCAGGCTGCTAGTTGGAGGGGTGAGTATTGGGAGGGATTTTCAAAAATTCCCGGCGGGATCGCCGCCAGAAGTGGATCGGCCACGACTATTTTTCTCACTAATCCAATCACCACCAATGTAAAACTCTCGGAGAGTAATGCCTCGTTGACGATTCTACGGTTTGTCAGTTGGTTTAAGAAGCTTTGGGCCCGTTCGATCGGCCCTGCGGTGATTTTGGGGAAATAGGCCAGGTATAAAGCGAAATTCACTGGATGCTTGCTGGGTTGGCATTGGTTGCGATACACATCCACCAGATATGAGATCGTCTGAAGTATATAGAATGAGAGACCGACGGGCAATAGGATCCGCAGGGTTTCTGTCTGAAGAGGAAATCCTGGTTGGGCGAATGCCTTTAGGATTGCCGGAACAAAAAAGTCCGAATATTTGAAGAATATCAGGACGCCGATATTAAAGGAAATCCCAGACAAGAGGTACGCCCTCCGCCTACGATTCGATTCTTTTAGCGTGAAGGCCCAACCAAAATTAAACGCTGTCACAATAGCCAGGGCTACCGCGAAGCGCCAGGACCATGTGAAATAAAAGAGGTATGAGGCCACTAGCAATAGGGCGTTTTGGTAGCGGTGTTCCAACAAGTAGTAGACCGCCAGTGTAATCAGGACGAAGCCCGCGAATGCAAAGGAATGAATCATCATGTTTTTTTATTTACCAGTTGTTCCAGGTATTTTTTGCGGTTGGCTTGCCGGGCGATTTTGCCGTTTTGGGTTTTTACGATCCATCCGTTCGTCACCAGGTGGACCTCGGCCAGAGCGATGCCCATCTCTTCGTTCACTCTTTTGCGGAGAGTTCGTTCGATATCAGGCTTTTCCGAGTCTTTGACCGTTCGCTCCACATTACTGATCATTATTACCCGTTCGGTTCCTTGTAGTGCGTCATATACACCGAATGCCACGCTTCGCTCCGGTATAATGCCGGGTATTGAGCCGGCAATCGCTTCCAGATCTTCCGGGTGGATGTTTTCGCCTCCCAGGATGATTAAATCTTTTTTGCGGCCGGTTATATACAGTTCTCCTTCGGCAAGGTATCCCATATCGCCTGTATAATACCATTCGCCTTTCAAGACTTTGGCGGTCAAGTCGGGCCGTTTGTGGTAGCCGCTAAACAGGGAGGTCGAGCGGATGATAATGTGCCCTTTATGGCGAGGGCCTGGATTCTTGTTTTTCCCATCGACAATTTTTATATCCACCCCTGGGACCGGAACGCCGCAACTAACGACAGGTATTGCCCCAGTGGCTTCGGGTTCAACGGCGATAGCCCGGTTGGACCTGGAAAGAACGCGACTGTCGATCCAATCGATACGCGGCGGTTTGCCCGGCGGACTGATGGATACGGTGAGAGTGTTTTCCGCCATACCATAACCGGCGGTCATCGAAGACTGTTTGAAACCATTTTTTTCGAAGTGTTTGCTAAATTTTTGCAGGCTGTCGTATTTTATCGGTTCACCGCCGCTTCCAAGTCTACGTAGAGTGGCGAGATCGAGCCCTTCGAGACGGGAGTCCGGTAGACAGCGGACAGAGTGGTTGAATCCAAAGTTCGGCATCCAACACATTGTGACTTTATGGCGCGTGATGATGTCCATGAGCAACCCTGGATTTCTGATCCATTTAAACGGGGACATAATGATTGTAAGGTGGCGGCGAATCAATGGAACGACAAATCCTGCGAATAGGCCGAAATCATGGTAGAGGGGAAGCCAATTGGCGACGATATCTCCAGATTCGAAGCCAATCCCCTCCGCAAAACTATCGCAGAAATTCAGTATTGCCCTATGGGAAAGCAACACTCCTTTCTGCAATCCGGTGGAACCGCTTGTGTATTGAATGTAAGCTATTTCTTCTCCATTGGTGGGCTCCGGCGGGACATCTACATTCCCCATGTCCCTTGCTTGAACTAAATCGGAGGCGGGGATGTGGCGAAAATGATTTTCTAGTCCGGGGACGACCACCGCTGCTTTTGCACCGGCATCGACAACGAGGTTTTTCAATTTTTTTCTGTATGTATCGCTATTTTGCATCGGCGCGGGATATGGAAATATAGAGGGGACCGCCCCAATGTACAGCGCGCCCCAAAAGGCCGAAATCAGCTCGTGGGAATGGCGTAGCGCCAGAACGACAATATCTCCTCTGCCCACTCCGGCGTTTCGCAATGTGCCGGCGGCCGATGTGATGTTGGTCTTCAATTCCTTAAAGGTGACCATATCCTCCTGGTTATCATCCTGTACCAGGATATATGCCGGTTGGTCCGGGCGGCGTTGTATGTTATCCAGCAGGGGTTCGATTAGAGAGACATGACGCATTGTTTATTCGACCTCCCGCAGAATTCGCCTGGTCATAGAATTAATTGTATCCATGTTTTCTACAGTCATCTCCGTATCCGGTATCTTGACGGAAAATTCATTTTCCACAAATACCGCGATATGCACCAGAGAGAAAGAATCGATCAATCCCCCGCTGATTAGCGGTTCATCGTCTTCCAGGGGATAATCAGGATTTCTCAGGATGTCATTTAGAATATAATGCTTGATTTTTTCCTTTACAGTGTCAGGATTCATAATTTTTCCTTCGCCAATTGTATTCCGAGCCATTCGCTAAATATATCGGCTCCTCTCACATTCATGTGATTAATGTTTTTCCAGCCTTTATCCGGGATCGGTTCTAGATGATGGGATTGGATAAAGGGTATCTTTTCCTCGGCGGCGATTTTCGCGATATTTTCTCTGATTTTGCCGCGTAGGTCCGGGGTTTTTTTGTATACGCCGGTAATACTCGGATGGACTGGGATTTCTACCAATATGAGTTGCACTCTAGATTTAAACGCCAATAATTTTTTTAGGGAAAAAAACGCATCATTGGAGACATAGAGCTTTTTGTCCTTTGGGAAGGCTTTGTTGTTTTTTTGTACTTTCAAGGCAATTCCCGCCGGCTCTTTCTCCCGGTTTTTACGGCTGAATCCATATCTGGACATTCCACGTTCCCGCAGCGATAATTCTCTCGACAACATTGGGTTCTCCAGCCATATTTTACCCCGGAGAAAGTATCTGAACGCCTGTGAGTATTCCGTCAACCAACCGGGAAGGTTGAACTCTCCTTTTTGGTAACGATACCAGGCGTTGAGTTCCAACATCTCTTTCGCTTTTCTGCCGGCGCCCTGAATGAATGATTCCGGTGAAATTCCCCAGATCAGAACACGGGGCTTATATTTTTCAATCAAAATTTCAGCCAGGTTCGCCGCCACTCGAGGGGTGAATCCCGCCACTCCAAAATTAAAGCAGCGAATGGTTTGCCCGCTTTCCTGCTTATATACTCTAGAAATTATTTCCGGATCAATCGACGCCTTCACCATCGAGCTACCGATGAAAAGACAATCCACCGGCCCCTCCTCATTCACCAACCTATCCAGAAAACTAAAATTCAGGTCAAGTTTTTTGTGGGCCGAGCCAATGCTTGGAGAGGGGAGAAGGGAAATTGTAATGGGTAGGCGCGCCAGCAATTCTAGCGCCGGCAGAGCCAGCGCCAGGAGAAGCAGCGAGGCCGCGAGCGTTTTTCCCACTGGTTTAGTTATCTGTAGTGTGTTGCCTTTCATGTTCTTGATTTAACCGGATTGGCGGAAATCCATGATTCTCTCAGTGAGTAAATGGTTCGCCGGAGGAGTTGGATTGAGGAAGTCGTAACCTTTTTTGTCAATGCTCCTCAATGCTATTGGTAATGCTTCCAGGCATTCAAATTCGATGATTCCAGAGGTGCCGGAATATGAGCGGGCCGCGTATGTGTTTGCCACTACCGGTACGTGGGCGATGAGTAATTCGGGAATGCGGGTGAGCGCGCCGGCTCCACTTTCCTGGTAACAAATGCATGCCCTGGTTTGGGCGAGTGCATTGTCCAACGCCTGGTCATCCAGGCTTCCTAATAATTCGATTCCGCACTCTTGGTCCGGTGTTTGGATAAAGGATTCGGTGGCAAACCCGGCAATCCGTAGAGTTCCAAATTCATTCGACAGGTTGTTTTCGCCCCAAAACCGGATTAATTGTCGCATTCCCCGGCGGGTTTGCACGTTGTGGGCGGTTCCCACTACCAGGTATCCTGATTTATCCGAATGAATGCGCCGGTCACGGATTATTGCCATCCGCTTCCTTATTTCTTCCACAGGAAAATAGGGGAAAAAATACGATGGGAGCCCCAAATTGTTGAGCAGCCAGTCTTCTTCCTTTGATATCGTAACCACGAGGCACGCGGTTTTCAGAATTTCAATCTCTTGTTTTAGAAGCGGCAGGGAGGCTTCTACAGCCACTTGACCCCGCGATAGACTCTCGATGTTGTGACATACGGCGATGACCGGAATGTTTCGTTGGGTCAGGGCTTCGATCAATGGGGGAAAATAGATTGGGTCATCCACCAGCGCCAGAGCTATATCTTCAAATAACGTATTGTTGCCGCTCCACTCGCGGGCGATTTCCCCCAACCGGAATACACCCCTCCGCCGTTGTGGGCTCCAGGCGGCAAGAGCGGGACCCGGATTGTTGTCTGCTATGTCAAGAGCGCCGGCCGCTTTTTCGATTTGTGCCGACCGTTCGGCATTGATTGCATCGCCTCTAGGGGCGGATACCACATGGACGCCGGATTCCCGAAGCATGTCGATAATCTGCATGGTTCTCCGGCTGCCGCCTCCCCGTTCCAGCGAGGGCATAAAGCGCGTAAAATAGGCGATTTTACTCATGGGTTCCCGTACCCCATGTCGTCAATGTACTGTCCCAAATGTTGGCGGCATAATGTCAATTCGCTATCGCCCATAACCTCGAGGTGACGACCGCGGACGCCTTTGTTGAGGTGGCCTTTGGGATTGTCTTTTTTATGTTGGGATTGCTTGTTCCAGCGGGCGGTAATGTGCTTCAGTGATTCGCCGGAGACATTGAAGTTCAGGAACCGGTTTAACCGGTGGAGTTCGTCGATAGGGGAGGCCAGTAGATCTTCATATTTCACTTTTAGTATTCCCTCGATCTTGCCCCATGGCTCCCAGGTTTTGACCAGCCATTTTTTTGTCCAGAGGATTGCCTCTTCCATGGTTCTCATAGTGGCAAAGGTACCGCTTTCCCCCCGACGGCGCATCGCTAGGCCGGCTTCGTATCCTGAAACCGCGATATCCCTGGGATCCCGGTATAAGAATGTCGTTTTGACAAGTCCGTCATTCATGGCGTCCATCAATCTGCCATTCGGCGGGAAGTGGGTTTTGACCGCGAATGTTTTTGCTTTGATGGCCGGTTGCAATAATAAATCAAGCTTTTGGGCGGTCGGCTCCTGGATATTGCATGTCGGGAATTTTAGAATCTCCTGGAGGTTGTACTCTTCTTTGATTCGATTTGAGTCTTCGTGACCCGCCGCTACGACCAGATCGTTGGTCATGTAGTAATACCAGGCGCTGCCGGATTTTGGTAAACCCACTGATAAAATGATCATTGGCTAGTACCTATATTGCCGGCGGATGTAGTCGATGATTTCAAACTCGAATTGGTTTTCGCTTATGAATTTTTTTTTCAATGAAGGGGTGAGTTCTTCATCCCTTGGGGAGTCGTTGATGTGATCGATGACGGCTTTAGGTAAATTCAGGCGGCTGGCGAACATATCGATACATTCCTGAAGCTCTTCCGTAAGGCCTATCCAGATGAAATACCTATCCAATACATCTTTGTAATTTGCCGGCGATATCGCGACCGGCAGAAAGAGTGTCAAATGTGATTTCGGCATCTTGACAAAAAAATCGTCTATATTGCGATAATCGTGTTCATCTCCTTCCTGTAAAAGTCCCAATGATAGTCTCCGGTTCCGGTCTTTTCGTTTCCAGAAAAAATAGTAGGATAGGGCTATTTCCAGGGGATCCCTCACAACAGTAATAAATTGTTTGATTTCAGGATAGTATTGGTCGGCTCCCATATTTTTCTCCCGGTTGAAATGGCCGTGGATGCATAGACCGGGTTCGAGATCATGTTTAGGCGGCATCGCGTTATATTGCTGATAATAATGGATTTTAAACCGGGGGCCGAACCATCCGGTCAGAGTCCGTCGCAAACTTTGCCCCCCGCACTTTGGGATATGGAGAGAAATCATTGGCTCTTGTGGATTATACTCAATCATTATTTTCCCTATTGTTATTCAAAAAATATGCGTAACCAACAAACCCCGGAGTAACGGCGGGCCGGAACGGGGGGAGCCGGCAATAAAAATTGGATTTTGAGGTAATATCGAGGTCATTTTTTCACCACAGGGAATGGAGGTTTTTCATTTCCAGCTCGAGTCTGCAAAGATCCAGCTCTTTTTCCAAATCAACCATTTCTCTCTTGAGTTCTAACGGAATATGCGGTTCTTCAGTGTTAAGAATGCCCGCCGGATCTTGAAAACCTGCCGGATCGATATTCATGAACAAAGCCATTCCCCGGAGGATATCCCGCGGCTGACGGCGAAGATCCGCATGGTTGTAAACGAAGGTTTTTTTTGCTTTAATGGCAGTTATACCTGTCAATAAAGCCTTCAAATGGCTTGCCGCGTAAATGACGCAACGCTGGAAATCGGTTGCCTCTCCCCAGAGATGATTCCATTGGGCCGCCACTCCTGGCGGGGGGATCGATTTGCCGTCGAGGGTTGTCTCTTCGCGCCACTCCCGGTGAAAGACGGCGACTTTTTTTACCGTGTGCCCTTTGCGGTACATTGATTCGGCGATTTCCACGAGCGGCCTGTATACGAGAATGAATCCAACCTCGGGAAATATCTCTTCCAGGTCTTGCAGAAAAAAAGATATTTCCGGCGATTTTAAGCATAACTTGAACCCCTGTGGCAACGATTCCAGCGGGACGCGGTGCCGTTGGAGCTTCAGATCCGCGTCTATCGTTGGTTCGCCGGGTCGTTGCGGCGGCGGCTCGAATGCCATTTGCGCCACTTTGGGCGAGGGAGCGATTCCCTTGAGAGCGTCTCCTTCCAGCAAACGATTGGTGAGAATCTGGTGGAACCGCTGACTATCGACGCGGCCTTCCCTGATTTCCCGAAGCAGACCAACACGGGTTCTATAATAATAGAGATCCCAACATTCGCACACATGGTCGTCGATTGCCGTAAAAACAGAGGAATGCTTGTTAAGGAAGCTCGCGATAAAGGTTGTTCCACTTCGTGGAGGACCGCCGATAAAGAATGTTTTGCTGAAGATATCGGTTTCCGGTCTCATTTTATGAATTATTGCTCTGTCGGCGGCGTCAAGGCGAGTTAATTGGCACGTATTGTCAAGATCTACGATTCCCAGGCTGCAATGCTCCATATCCTGAACTTTGAAGGCCAGAGCGTCGGCCAGATGTAATATTTGGTTCTTCTCCCCATTTGAAAAATTGCCCAATGTGATATTGATGAAATAACTTTTGGGTACCAGGCGGCATGTGAAGCGCCAATCGAATCGATATGACTCTCCCTTTTTCACGTGTGGAAAATCCGAATTGTTTTTGGGGAAGCGGATTCCAGCTATATTGATCCCTTTGATGCTTCGTATTTTAACATTGAGCGATACAAACTGCATTGATACATTGAATCTAATTTTGAAAGTGCAAATATAATCTTCATTCATCACCAGCGCATTGACCTTGCGACCTTCGGGGGTCTGGATTTCCAGGTCAAAAATATCCACCGCTGGACATTTGTGTTTGATTTCGGTTTGGGACTGGAAGGATTCGATGTAAAAGGGTTCCATGTTGCCAACTTCCAGTTTCTTGCGGTCGTTGTCGTAGCTTAATTTGTCACTCTCTATTTCAAGCTCCTCATCGATTAATGTTCTGGAATATTCTTCTTTTTTTTCTATATCACTATTTAGCTTAACGATGGATTCTCTCACGAAGGGGCGCTCTCTCAACGTACTGTATAGAAGTTTAAGGTAATGGGTTGTGACAAATTTTGGATGTCCGTCGAGAATCAGTTCCCCCTTGTCAAGCAATATGGCCCGTGTGCACAATTCGTTAATCGTGCTGAGAGAATGAGTGACAAATAAAATTGTTTTCCCCTCGTCCAAAAATTGTTGCATTCTTGCGTAGCATTTCCGTTTGAACAATTCATCGCCCACCGAAAGGGCTTCGTCCACAACGAGAATCTCAGGATCGATATGAATGGCCATCGCAAAGCCCAGCCGCGCTCTCATTCCACTGGAGTACATTTTGATGGGTTGGTACATAAACTGGCCGATATCTGCGAAATCGATGATGCGGCCCATTTTGGCTTTAATTTCTTCAGTGGAAAATCCCTTTATAATAGAATTGAAATGGATATTTTCGATTCCTGTCAATTCAGGATTGAAGCCGGTTCCCAATTCCAGGAGGGCCGAGACTCTTCCTTTTACAATGCATTGGCCTTTGGATTGGGTAAGGATGCCGCTGATGATCTTGAGGAGGGTGGATTTCCCTGCTCCGTTTCGGCCGATGATGCCCAACACTTCACCTTTGCCGACTGTGAAACTGATGCTCGACAGCGCGTCGAATATCGAGTGATATTTTTTCCCGAAAGGGTTCAACGCCTCTTTTAGGCGGTCAGAGTTTTTTTCGTAGAGCTTGTAGACTTTAGATAAATTGTGTGTTTTGATGACAAAATCGTTCATGGAATAATCCTTATAGCACATCGGCAAAGTGGGGCCGCAGCCGTTTGAATACAATCGCGCCGGTTATGAACAACATCAGTGTAAATGTCCAAAAGTAGGAGGTCAGAAAAGGTCTCTCCCAGAATCCCACGCCGTAGATGATGCTGTCGCGGTATCCTTGAACCAGATAATAAGCCGGGTTGAATTGTACCAGGAATTGGAGACTCTCCGGTAAACGTTCAATTTTCCAGAAAATCGGGGTGAACCAAAATCCGAGACGCACGGCAATTCCCGCCACCTGATCGACATCCCTCACGAAAACATTCATGGAAGAGGTAATCCAGGCCAGTCCCAGCGAGAACATGATGGCGGCCAGAAGGTAATAAAATATCTGGAACCAGTAGAATGTCGGTAAATAGCCATTGGCGATGTAGAGGAGAAATAGCATCAATATAAAAGTAAGGTGGACCAATAGGGATGATAGGATCGTCACCAACGGCAGCATGCTGACCTGGAATTTGATTTTGCTGACCAGGTAGCCATGTTGGGTAATGGAACCGGTACCTCTCTTGATACATTCCGCTACAAAAAACCAGCAGAACATTCCGGTCATCAACCAGAGAACAAAGGGGACCGGTTCAGTGCCCCGGCCTTGCCTAAAACCCAGGGCAAACACGAACCATAAGGTGACCACAAATATAAGCGGCTGGATGAACGCCCAAAAGATCCCCAGAAGAGAGCCCAAAAATTGCGTCTTGAAGTCGCGTTTGACCATTTGGGCGATTATTTTTCTGTTGACAAACAGGCTTTTCCAAAATTGGATGAAATCCCGGATACTGATATACCTCTTCAGGCTTTTGATTTTTTTTATCATCTGCGTTTAAATCAGTTGGCAAGACTGAATTTTTTCCCCTATACGTTTTGAGGTTAAGCCATCCCACATCGGCGGGATGCTTTTTATAGTCTGGGTTTCTATGAAATCCCCATTCTTGGCGAGCATCATTATTTCATCTAAAATATTCTCCGGTTCCACCAGTTTGTTGGTTCCCATTGTAATTGTAACGGGCCGCTCGGTATTGGGGCGAACCGTCAGACACGTTACTCCCAGGTAGGTGCTCTCCTCCTGGATTCCGCCGGAATCGGTAATGACGACCCGCGCGTTTTTTTCAAGCGCTATAAATTCTTTGTAACTTTTAGGGCCGGTTAGGATGAATTGTTGTTCTGGTCCGGCCGAAATATCCATCCCTTCCATTCGTTTGCGGGTGCGGGGATGAAGCGGCATGATGCATGGTAGCGCCCGGCTGGCTTTTTTTAGTTGGCTAATGATTGTCTCCAGCCGTTCGCTTGAATCGACATTGCGGGGACGGTGCAGCGTTACCAGGATATATTTTTTTTTCTCCAGTGAGTGCGATGCCAAAACATTTTCTTCATACGGCGGATCAATGGCGGCCGCCACTTTTCGCAGTGAATCGATCATGATGTTTCCCACCGGGAGTATTTTTTCGGTGGGGATGCCTTCGTTTTTGAGATTCTGTTCCGCGTCCTGGCAGTGTGTAAACAAAAGGTCGGAGATGGTATCCGTCACCTTGCGGTTGATCTCCTCCGGCATTGTCTTGTCGAAACTGCGCAGCCCCGCCTCGACGTGCGCCACCGGAATGTGTAGCTTTTTCGCGCTCAACGCCGCGGCTACAGTGGAGTTCACATCGCCGAATACAATAAGCAAGTCCGGTTTTTCCTTCAGTAAAACCTCTTCGGTTTTGATCATGATTCCCGCTGTCTGGACGGCATGGGAACCGGCGCCGATATTGAGGTGAAAGTGTGGATTGGGGAGCTCTAAATCTTCAAAAAAGACTCTAGACATCTCGTAGTCGTAATGTTGCCCTGTATGCAATATAAGCGGGCGAATCCCCTTCAGTGTTTCCAATTCCTTGAAGAGGGGCGCGGCTTTGATAAAATTTGGACGGGCGCCGACAACAAGTAGAATCTTTTTCATCTAGTAGTTCGAAACGGAATTATCGTTTGCTGTAATTTTTAACAATCCAATCGGTATATTCCCCGGAACGGATGGACCTGATCCATTCGGGATTATCGAGATACCAATCCACTGTCCTTTCCAGCCCCTGGGGGAAAGCGACGGCCGGTCGCCAATTTAGCTCCAGCCTCATCTTGTCGGCCTTGATGGCATACCGTTGGTCGTGCCCAGGGCGGTCCGTAACAAAGGTGATTAAATCCTTGTATCCCAGCGGTTTTCCTTCCGCGAGCCCCAGGTTGGAATTCTTTTTCGCCGGGAGCTTGCCCTCTAGAATCGTGCAAATTTTTCCGACAATCTCTATGTTGGGGTATTCGTTCTCACCGCCGATATTATAGGTTTGGCCTATGCCGCCTTTGTTTATCACCAGCCATATGGCGACGCAGTGGTCCCGAACATAAAGCCAATCCCTCACATTTTTGCCGTCCCCATATATAGGCAGCGTCTTTCCCTCCTGGGCATTCAGGATCATCAAGGGAATCAATTTCTCAGGAAATTGATAGGGGCCGTAGTTGTTTGAGCAATTCGATACTGTGACCGGGAGACCATAGGTGTGGAAATAGGCTCTCACCAGATGGTCCGATGACGCTTTTGACGCGGAGTAGGGGCTATGGGGGTCGTATGGTGTATGTTCGTAGAAATAGCCGCTATCTCCAAGAGAGCCGTATACTTCGTCTGTCGAGACGTGGTGGAAGTGAATGCTTCCGCCTTCAGAATGGTATTCCCGCGCCGCTTCGAGGAGGGTGAACGTACCTTCGATATTGGTGCGAATAAATTCCCCCGGGCCGCTAATGGAACGATCGACGTGGGATTCGGCCGCGAAATGGACCACTGTGTCTATGTTGTAGTGTCGAAGTAATCGGTTTATTGTCGGTTTGTCGCAAATATCGCCATGGTGGAAAAAATAGCGGTTTTCGCCGAATGTCTCGGCTATATCGGTAAGGTTGCCTGGATTTCCAGCGTAGGTGAGTTTGTCGAGGTTGACGACAATTCCTTCGAAATCCGCCTCCGTCAATAGGAAGCGAATGAAGTTCGAGCCGATGAAACCGGATCCGCCCGTAACCAGAACGCAACGGTGCGGCTTAACTGTATCTATGATATTGATTTTTTCAGGATTCATCTATGATCTTATTTAGATATTCGCCATATCCGCTGCTCCGCAATGGGCCGGCCAGATCTCTGAGTCGGTCTTTGTCAATGTATCCCATGCGGTAGGCGATTTCTTCAATGCAGGCAATTTTTAATCCTTGCCGTGCTTCAATGGTCTTGACAAACATGGACGCGTCGATCAGCGAATCATGGGTGCCGGTGTCAAGCCAGGCGTATCCTCGTCCCATCAATTGGACTTTCAGCTTCCCTTTTTTTAAGTAAACGTTGTTCAGGTCTGTGATTTCCAGTTCGCCGCGACCGGAAGGGTCCAGTTGTTTGGCGATGTCCACTACTTCGTTGTCATAAAAATAGAGGCCGACAACAGCGTAGTTTGATTTTGGATGTTCCGGTTTTTCAACGATCGAGAGCACAGTGCCCCGGGAGTCGAATTCAACAACTCCATACCGGTTCGGGTCGTTTACGTAATAGCCGAATACAACGGCGCCGCTGTCTATTTTGGAAGAATCCTGCAACATTGTACTCAGGTTGTGTCCGTAAAAAATATTGTCCCCAAGAATCAAGCATACTTTTTGGCCGTCTATAAATTCTTCACCTATCAAAAACGCATCCGCCAAGCCTCTGGGGACCGGTTGTTCCTTGTATTCCAACGTTAGGCCCCATTGCGTTCCGTCTCCAAGCAATTTACGAAATCTGGGAACTTCTTGCGGGGTTGAAATGATCAGGATTTCGCGAATCCCCGCCAGCATCAGCGTCGATAGAGGATAGTAAATCATCGGTTTGTCGTATACCGGGAGTAGTTGTTTGGAAATTGGGATTGTTATAGGAAACAATCTGGTGCCGTGACCGCCTGCCAATATTATTCCTTTCAAAATAACCTCCACCTGTTTCTGAAATTTTTTTCCCTAAATAAGCTTCCGCCGCCGGCCTCTTCGTGAAGCCCACACGAAGCGAAATTGTCAAGTTTTCTCCAACTACAATAATAAAAACAATATCTCCAAATATCCCCATAAGTATAGCAAATATGCGTCTAGCTGTCAAAAAATTATGGTGTGGGAAGCGGCGAATCCAGGATTTTTCCAATCATGCGCGCAATGTCAAAAATCGTTGTTTTCTCTTTTAGTAGCTCCGGTCTTGTGGTGAAGAGGAAAGCGTTGTCCCGCAGATGCATACCGGTTAGGTGTGTTTTCCCTGATTCCACCTCTTTCCCCAATCCGCTTTTTACATCGAAACCCGGCGTAGAGTGCAGAATGATGTCCGGTGCAACGTGTAAGAACCGCGGGCTATATAAATCCTCTTTGAAATAGATTCGTTGAAATGCAGGCCGGCTATTTAGATGGTACTCCTGGAATAATTGCCGGAGGTCTTCCCGGATCATTTTGTAATCGGCGTCACCGACATTCCCCCTGGGGTACTTGCCCTTGCGGTGAATGTATATGCGGTTAGGATCCATGGCGAAGGCCAGGCTATGCTCGTTCAGCGCTGCCAGTGACATCTCGGCGTCTTTTTGTAACGTGCTGAATCCATTGTTTCTAAGAATTGGATTTAAGTAGATCTCCCGTTCCGATGGGCCGAATCCATGATCAGATAGAACCAACAATTCAATGTCCGAACGGTTTTTGATGCGGTGTGTAATATCGCCGATTACCTGGTCTACTTCCGCGTAATAATCCAAAAAGTCGTCATGGTGTATATGTGTGGGGTCGAGGTAGGCGTCGTATAGAAAATGGTGGAGCCTATCGGTCCCGGTAATCGTCACCATGAAACAGTCCCATTTTTCTTTTTCCCAGAAGAAATCAAGGGCCTGGCGGCGAAGCTTCAACATATAGACTAATTCAGCCAGGAATTTAGGCTTGTTATCCTTGCCGAGTCCCGCGTCTACGTCCACTGTGTATCCCATTTTTTTTAGAATCGGATAATAGATGGATGGGGTAACCGATTTTTGGAGGTCAAGTGAAATAAAGCCGGAAACCAGCACTCCATTGATATGCCGGGCTGGGTAAGTGGACGGAAGATTGATGATGACGGAGCGTTTACCATATTGTCCCAGGATATCGAAAAAAGCCGGGCATTCCAGGTCTGAGAAATTGGGGTATTTGTAATTGTAGGTTCCATGCTCCAGGTCCACAAATCCGAATATTCCATGATTCCCCGGATCTGTTCCTGTCATGAAGGAAGACCAGGATACCGAGGATATTTCCGGGAGTGATACCGACATTTCAACGCACGTTCCCCATGATAGAAGCTCGTTTAAATGGGGCATCAATGTATTATCCGAGCCCAGCTTCATGATCATGTCGTAGGGAACACCGTCCAAACCGATGATAACTAGCTTTTTATTCCGATGTGTTTTCATTGTGTTTTTAGTGATCCGATGGATGAATTTGAATTACCTGTTCTGGGGTATCAGGTATTTCTTGGGGATAATCAATTTACTGGAAAATTTTACATTGGTTAATAGAATGATCGCCCGTTCACGATCTGGTAGCTCTTCATAGAAGATCCCCTCCCAACCATCGAATTCCCCTTCGTCGATCTTAATCAGGTCGCCCCTTCGGAAACGCTCTTCCTTTCGTTTTAACTGAACAATGCCGTCGCTTTCTCTTGATTTAATGATTTCAATACGCCCGCCGTCGATTGTCCATAGACATTCATTGCTCCCCAATACCATTTTTACGCCGCGGGTATACCGCACCTTGTGATAAAATTCGCTGATGGGAAATTGGGCAAACAGATAACCGCTGAACAAAGGGGAAACGACATTGACTTTTTCCTTATTTTTTTTTACTTTCTTGAAATAAAGGGGTAGATAAACTTTTACCCCAAGGGAACGCAGATTTTTTTCTGCGATAAATTCCTGTTTGGGTTTAGAGTTTACGATGAACCACGCTTCGCTGTCCGTTTCCTTCATGGCCAAATTTTAAATGAATTACACAAAAATGTCAATTGCCGGGGGGATCGTGTAAGGAAAAGCCACTGTCCTGCCGCTAACAATCTGCTTGCTTTGCGTTTTTAAATGTAAAATAATTACAAAAAATTTTAACGTTTCCGGTTTGGCAGTTCCGAGGACGGAAATTACTTCCGCCCCCTTTTAATACTGGTTTCTATCAATTGTAACAATAATGTCTAAATTTATTTTTCTATGGCGAAGATTGGTTTTATATCAATGGGAACATCTTTCAAAGTTTCAAGAGCCTTCGCCAATGAAGGTTGAACTGTTTTGTATTTTTTTACGAACGCTTTCGCCTGTTCGTAATCACCCAGCGCCTCGATCATTAATACATCGTGGGATAACGATCTAACAGCCTCGTGAACTTTGTCGTGGTTTACTGAGTAACGACCGGTTTCTTCATTATACTGAAAGCCGCCTTTTTCCATAATATAATTTAACTGGATTAGATTCGCCCCGCCGTGAGCGGAATTGGTGCCGAATCGGACACTGCGGAAGATGCCGCCGAGGTGACTGACATGCATCTTGTCCTTCAATTCTTTTGGAAAGAAGCCCTTATCAATCATGAAGCCCAGATTCCAGAGACCCAGGATGTCGGCTTTTGCCTCTTCAATAACTGAATAGAGATCCCGCAATTCCTGGTTAACCGTGGTTTTGACACCGTTTTTCTCAATAATGCCGGGACCGAGACCGTGGGATATTTCATGCATCAGAACGTGATTGTAATAAGCGTCGAATGAAATGTAGGGGAGGTCGGACTCGGCCAGCACATGGTTGACGATGGGGATCCAGCACTTATCGAATTTGGCGCGGGCGACGTTTTTGAGCATCACCTTTTTGCTACCTTTGGCTTCCCGTACCCGTTCGTCATTGGGAAGGTTGAATGCCGTGGTCTGAACACCGGCTTTGGTGTCTCCAGCGGTAAACACTTCGTTCGCCACGATCACCGGGGAACTGGATCCTCTATTGAAGTTTCTATATTTATCGTCGTAAGGGAGATTTTTCTCCATGTCATCGAGGTATTTCGCAAGCGCGCTCAATTTTTCGCTCTCTTCTTTGTCCACTAATGTGATGAAGCATTCGAACGCCGCTTTGTAACCGAATAAGGCGTCTTCGTAGACTTCATATGGACCGATGACAATTTCGATGTTGTGGTCTTTCATATCGACCCAATCCATGTCGCTCTGGAAATAATCGTTGCTCAAGAATGCGTCGGCGCGAGAGGTGAGGTATGTTTCTAACGATTTGTTGTCGATGAGTTCTGCCGCTTGTTTTAATAAATCGGCCGCGGGCTTCAGGTGTTCGGCGTAGGCCTGGGAATAAGGGATCGCTGTGAGCTTACCGTCTTTCCGTTCTATGATGGTGAAATTCGAGGCGAATGCCTGCTTATCTTCCGGGTGTTCAGTCAGCCATTTGTCAAATTCCGCCTTTGTAATATCTTCAGGATAGAAGTTTGCCCCTTTGGGTTTGGGTTCTTTTGTGTTGATAAAGGCAATATCGTCATCCAACCGGTCAAATGGGCCGAAGTTGATCTTGAAGTAATCATATAGGTCCCGGTATGCGGGGTTTTTACTTTCTAGAAGCTCTTTCTCCAGGGCTTCGTTTTTTGAGTAAACCTGGTGGAGGAAAATTTTATCCATATATCCCGCGGCTTTGACCAAAAGCTTGAGAGCTTTTTTTTCATTTTCGTCTAGTTGGGAATCGTCAAACACGATTTCCACCGGCGCCAAACGGGCGTTTTGTTTTTTTACATCATCGACCGGTTTGAAATCGGCGATGATATTGGGTGTTTCTGTCATTGTCGTTTCCCCCTTTTTTCCACAAGATGCGAAGAAAAAAAGTCCGATTAGAACTAAACATACAATTCTACTTCTCATGCTAACTCCTAAAAGTAATTTTTTTTATAAACATAAATATTTAACAAAAAAATCAGTCTAAATTAAAGTTTCGCCAATGTCAACAATTATTTTTGAGCGGCCGCCGCGTACATGATATCCTGGGAGCGCGCGATGATGTGTTCGATGTCGTCCAGGATACCTTCCCTGAGAATCATATTGTCCAGTAAAAGAAGCGCCAGGGTTTTTAGCCTCTCGGATGCGGGCTCGTTTTTATGAATGGCGATCATTTCCTTGATGAGGCGATTTCGGGGATTCAGTTCGAGGATTTTTTTGGAAATATCGGGCTTGGCCTTATCTCCTTTCATCATCCGGCCCATTCTTTCGTAGGCGACATCCGATGAGTCAACCAACATACAGGGGCTGTCCACCAACCTTTTTGAGATTTTTATATCGCCCACTCTACCGCCGTATACTGTTTTTAGATAGCCGGTAAAATTTTCGGCGTCCTTGAGTTCATCTTGCTCTCTTTCATCATCTTCAAGTTTGATGTCTGCGCTTTCGGCGGAGCGGAACAGTTTGCCTTTGTATTGGCGTAGGTTTTCCAGCGTCCAGATTTCCATGGAATCAGTCAGGTATAGGACTTCCAGGTCTTTTTTCTTGAAGGCTTCGAGGGCGGGTTTCTTTTCGATGGAGTCAAAATCGGTGCCCAGGATGTAATAGATTTCGATTTGATCCTCGTGCATCCGTTCGACATAATTGTCCAGATCTGTGTATTCGTTTTTAGGGCTTTTGGAGGAATAAAACAGAAGGAGAGCGGATAATTTATCCTGGTATTCATATTCATTGGGGACGCCCTCTTTAAAATTTTTGTGAAAGTTTTTCCAGATTTTCAAATAGGTTTCGCGCTCCTTGCTTTTCAAGTGGGCGAAATGGTCCAGTACTTTTTTCAAGACAAATTTGCGAATTTTCTGGATTTGTTGGTCGTTTTGTATGGTTTCGCGGGAGATGTTGAGGGGGATGTCCTCTGAATCGACGACTCCTTTGATGAACCTGAAATAGAGGGGGAGGAGTTCGGGGCAGGCTTTCTGGATCAGCACTTTTTTTGAATACAGGTCAACCCCGGGATCCTGGCGGATGTAACCATAAACTTCTGTATTGGTTTTGGGGACATATAGAATGGAGTTAAACTGGACTGGGCCGTCGGACGCGAGGTGGATGTACGTCTCGGGGTCGTCGTTGGCGTTTTGGAAAAAACGGTAGAATTCGTTGTAATCATTTTCTTCGAGAGTGGATTTGGGTTGGGTCCAGATCGCCTCTTTGCTCTCTATTTCTTCATTGTCAAGGAATACCGGGAACGGGACAAATCTGGAATGTTGTTTGATAACGCTTTTGATGCGCCACGCTTCGAGGAATTCTTTGGCATCGTCTTTCAATAATAATTCAATACGGGTGCCGTAGTGATCTTTCGAGGTCTCTTCGATGGTATAGTTGTTGTCGCCTCTGGAATGCCACAATAGAGGCGTGCTTCCATTCAGATAATACTTTGTGATGATTCTGATCTCTTCCGCCACCATGAAGCAGGAATAGAAGCCGACTCCGAATTGGCCGATGAGATCCATTTTATCGTTGGCATTGGATGCTTCGGTGATTTTTTTGACAAAATCAAGGGTGCCGGAATGGGCGATGGTTCCGATGTTTTCTACAAGATCTTCTTTGGTCATACCGATGCCGCTGTCTTCTATAACCAATTTTTTATTGTCCTTGTCGATTGATATGTCGATGTGTAAATCCCTGTCTTTTTCAGCGGCGTCGGGATTTGTCAGGGTTTGGATATGGACCTTGTTCAAGGCGTCCACTGAATTGGAAATCAATTCTCTCAAGAATACCTCTTTGTGCTGATAAAGAGAGTAGACCAGGATTTCCAATAATTTTTGCACTTCCGATTGGAATTCGTAACTCTCAGCTTTAGAGCTTTGGGGCGGAGAATCCGCGGTTTTTGTTTCCTTTGCCTTTTCGTCAGCCATTGTTCCTCCTTGAGTTAAGTGATATCAAGTGTGTTTGATTTTATTTAGTCAAGTATTTTAACACCGGCGGTTATAAATGGCAATATCATCGTAACGCCCGGCATAGGGGCGGATTTTAAAAATCCGCCCCCAATTACCCATTAGTGCTTAATATGGCTATCAGGAGTTGAAAATTTCCGCGATACCGGCTTTGAAATTTGGATAGATAACTTTGGCTTCGGTAATGATGGCGGTGATCAATTCGTTCGGCGTCACGTCGAACGCGGGATTGTAGACATCGGTAAAATCCCGGGCGGTTCTTTGCTGCTGGAAAAAAATAACCTCTTCCTTCGCCCGTTCTTCGATGGGGATCTCCGCTCCTGTTTTCAGCGTAATGTCGATAGTGGATTTGGGGGCGGCCACATAAAAGGGGATATTGTGGTATTTAGCGAGAATCGCCACCGAATAGGTCCCAATTTTATTCGCGGCGTCGCCGTTGGCCGCAATTCTATCGGCGCCAACAATAACCGCGTCGATTTTACCTTTGCTCATCAGATAACCGGCCATGTTGTCGGTGATCAATGTGACGGGAATGTTATCCTGTTGCAATTCCCAAACCGTCAGGCGGGCGCCTTGCAAATACGGGCGGGTTTCATCCGCCACCACGGAAATCTTTTTGCCGTTTTCCACAGCGCCTCTAACCACTCCCAGGGCGGTTCCGTAACCGGCGGTCGCCAGGGCGCCGGCATTGCAGTGGGTCAACACTGTCTGTCCCGACTCCAGAACAACATGCCCTTGCGCGCCGATTTTTTTGCAGATCTCCACATCTTCCCGGTCGATCAATTGCGCCTCTTCCACCATTTTCGCCCGTAAGGTGTGGTAATCATCTTTGTATTGCTCAAATAATTTCCCCATCCGATCCAACGCCCAAAACAGGTTGACAGCGGTGGGCCGTGTCTCCGCAATGGTTTTGTGGATGACGGGGTATTCGTCGCGGTATTTGTCACCGGCATTTACAATGCCCAGAGCCATGCCCATTGCGGCGGCAACTCCGATAGCCGGCGCACCTCGAATCACCATGTCTTTAATACTGGCCGCGACTTCAGTATAGTGGGAATGTTCGATCATTTTCTCTTCCACCGGGAGTAGCCGTTGGTCCAACATGTAAACTTTGTCGTTTTTCCATTCAATAACCGGATACATTTTGAACTCCTTATGTGTTGTAACGTTTTCAGAAATCAAATACCATTATTTCTGCGCAATGTCAAAAAGGATTGAGTGTGAATCGGCGACGGTTTATTATTTTGTCGTCACCGTACCCAACCGGAGGGGACTCCGGCTTTTCTGGCCTCGTTGGATAATTCCTCCAATTTTGTTTCCAGTTCCTTTAGTTTGACTTTGTCCGCTTCGATCTCCTTGAACATCTTATCCATCTGATCCCTAATCTGGTTCTGTTGAATCGCTAGACCCATCGAATAGTATTGGGTGCGAAGGCGATTGAGTTCCGATTCCGTCATTTTTATTTTTGTGTCGAGCTCTGCGATCTGGTTTTCGAGTCTTTTTTTTCGGTCTTGCCAATACTCTTTTGATTTTTTAGGATCCCGTTTTTCCGGGATCTCTATTTTTTTTCCGGAGGGACTTTCGGCGGGTTCCGCATCGCCGTGGGTAATGATCTGCGTAAATCCATATTGTTTTTTTGACGCGGCGATTCTTTCTATTGAGCGTTCTCCCGCCTTTGAGTTCAAGTTGAGCTTTTTGCGGCGATCTTTTTCTTTTTTCCTCATCTCCTTCAGGTTAACCTGGCTATGGAGATCTATCGTACCGGTGTTGATTAAAAAAATCAAACCGATCGCTAACACTATATATTTCATTTTCCTGTCACCTGAATGCTGACCAGACGGTTTTTCCTCCTTTGTTCTTCGCTAGAGTTGTCATATGGCGCGCCCTTTTCTCCATAAAAGGAGGTTTTGACGAAGGTTTTGTCTATCCCGTATTCCTTTATCAAATAATCTTTGACGCTCTCGACTCGTTTTTGAGACAACCCGAGATTGTATTCTTCCCGTCCGATGCTGCATGTATAACCTCTGAGGATTATAATGTATTCACTTTTATCGCTGATAAAAGTTTTTATTTCGTCGAAGTCGGCCTTGAATTTAGGATCGACTTCAAAACCATCCAGCGAGAACAAGATGCTTTTTTCCAGCGTATTCAGGGCTTCCTCCTGAGTCTGGACCCCGGTTTCCCCTTCCACTATCGGGAGCTCTTCGTTGGTCTCGAAAAGCGCCTCTTTCTCTTCAGGAAGCAATATCGCGCTCATTCCTACTTCGATCGGGTCTGAGCTGTCCAGAACCTTGACCGTTGAATTTGTATTCTCGCTGTGAAGAACAATACCGGTTCCCTTGATGACCGGTGGCAAATTCTTCTGGTATTTTTTATAAAAGACAACAAAGTCGCCTCTTTTTAAAACCGCTTTGCCAAGGTCGATGGCCAAAAATGCAGCGTCGCTGGCCAGTTCTTTGTCGATACCGGGGAAAAGGTCATTGTACACAACTCTTCCCTCTATCTCCGAGTCCGGCAAAATCGCTGTGGTATACTCTATCTTTTTTTTGAAGATTGTCAGTTCCCGTTCGAACGGCACCAACAGGTCGCCGATGTTGATGGGATGGCAGCCCTTGAACACTTCGACGATGGCGAGGTTTTCGTACACCGTTTTAACCACCACCGTCGATTTTTTCAAGTAGTAAACCCCCAAACTTTTGTGAGTGAACGGATCGCGAATCTTTTTACCTTGCTGAATTGAAAGAAATATATCGCCTTCTTTAATGCCGTCTTTGATTCCCTTATTTATATACAATTTGTCGCCGTCAGAAAATTCCGCTTTCCCATCGCCAATCACCGCATCGGTGATGACAGTGTCTATTTCCCTTTTTTGACCGATAAAGAATGAACAATAGAGATCTGTTTCCGAGATAAGAAGCGACTCTTCCATATACAGGTAGGCTTTTTTTATATCCAAAATCTGTTGGCCTTGCGGATAAAGGTTGATGACCATAAAAAATAGAATGATAAGTATTGAGAAATTTTTCATATTGCTCTCCTCTCTGCGGGCTGATTCCCTGTGACGTGATGCTCTCGCCATTCTTATGGGCGAGTGTTCGAGCAAGTACCTTATAAACATTACACAGATTTAATAAAACAAAATCTTTCTTTTGTCAAGCCCTTCGTGCGGAATTATTGTTTTATAATGCCTATTCTCGCGGGTTTTTTTTATTTTGTTCGAGTTTTAAAATTTTTTAGTGAGAAATTGACAATATTTGAGGTTTGATGTAATAATGATTAAGGAATAAAAAAACGGAAAAAACGAGGGTAATTGATGAAGACGCGTGTGATTGAGAAGCCGGTACCGCTGGTATACAGGGAGATTTTTATAAATAAAGGCACCGGTGAATTGCTGATTGAGGGCGATCTATTTACCAGGAGTATTTTTTTCTTGAAAGGAAATATAATATTTGCCCGTACAAATGTTCTGCAAGAGCGTTTGGGTGAGATTTTATTCAAGTTGGGAAAGATTGACCAGGATCAATATTTGAATATCCATAAAATGCTTGAAAATAAGAGGGATCGAATAGGCCAGATACTAATTCAGGAGGGCATTCTTTCACACGAAGATTTAACCGCCGGCTTGCTCTTTCAGACTCGATCCATCGCGGTTTCTGTATTCACAGTCACTTCCGGCGAGTGGGAGATGATTCCCCGGTTACCGGCAATTCCTGAGGATTCTCGCTTTTCGATTGGATTACCTGGAATTTTTCTGGAAGGATTATCATATTTGCGAAACATTGGTTATTACAAAAACCTGTTTTATGACCAAATTTTTCTGCGGAAAGAAATTCCCGCATCTTTAAAAAAGTCGATCCCTCAAGAAGATCTTCATTTTTTAGAAGCGTTGGGCCAGGCGGGAACCACACCCGCCAGTCAGTTGTTGAAGCGCTTTAATATACCGGAGGCTTCGTTCTGGAAAAAACTCGCTTTTCTGTATTTCCTTGATGTGATAGGTTTCGAGAAAGCCCCGGCAAATAGGGAATTGGACGATAATATCGAGACATTGCTTCAGCTTTACGACGGTTTGGAGTCTCACGCGTTGGATTATTACCAAATTTTCGGACTCTCGGGGGATATGTCTCTAGAAAAAATTAAACAAGCGTATTTTGCGATGGCCAAACGGTTTCATCCCGACCGATTTGGAGATGCGCCGGATCCTGGAATCAAAGATAAAGCGAATATTGTGTTTGCCGCTGTCAATAAGGCGTTCGACACGTTGAGCGACGAAGAGAAACGGCGCGCCTATGATGCTAAAGGGAGAAAAGGGGATTCCCGGGAGATTAAGATCCATGAGAATCTTTTGGAAAAAGCGAGGGTTCTTTTCCTGAAAAGCCGCACCCTGTATAACAACAAAAGATTCTGGGAAGCGGCCAGCTTATTGGAAGAGGCCGTAAGATTGGATCCTTCTAAATCCAGCTATTTTTTGATGTTGGGGTTGTCTCAGGCCGTTATCCCGGAGCAAAGGCGTTCGGCGGAACGGAATTTGCAACAGGCGATCACGTTGGATCCATGGAATGCCGAGCCTTATGTGGCGCTAGGCATTTTATTCCAATCTGAAAACTTGAACAAACGGGCGGAGGGCTTTTTTAGAAAGGCGTTGACAATCGACCCGGAACACCCGGTGGCAAAGAAAAGGTTGGCTGATTTGGGTGGAAAGATAGACGCAAAGAAAAAAACCATTTTTTCGGTTTTCAAAAAAAAGTGATTGTTTTATAATATTACCGAAAGCTGAAAACAGGCCCCCCGAATCCGGGAGGCCGTAAAATTATCTTATAATTCGATTTTTAGCTGTTTATACATAAGGGCTTTCACTTTGGCGACTGTTTTTTCCACCTCTTTGAAGATGGCAACGGCTTTTTGGGAAAGATCTTTTTTGAACTCTTCGTCCTCGATGCCCTCGAGGTTGATCATCACATTGTACAGAGCGCCTTCGGCGGCCGCGGATGCTGTAAGACCGGCGACACCGGAATCCGACAGGGAGTTTTGGTTGCCTTCTTCAGCGGCGAACAAAGCCAGTTCGGCTGCGTCCTTGCATTTTTCGAGCACTGAAAAGGGGATCAACGTCGCCTCTTTGGTAGCGTCCTGGATTGCTTGATTCCGTGTTTTTTTATCTTTCTCGGTTTTTTTGGGAAGTGAGAACGCGTCCATGATCAGGTTGAACGCGTCGGTATCTTTATCAATGGCTTCGATAAAGAATTCTTTGAGTCCCTGACCCTTTTCCGACATTTCGATCATCTCTTTACGCACTTTTCCGTAGGCTTTTTTACTATAGGTCAAATTGCCTACCATAGCGCTGAGGCCGGCTGAGAGACTCGCGTTCAATGCAGCCACACTTCCGCCGCCGGGGGCGGGGGAGTCGGATGCCAGCTCGTCGGCGAATTCGATCAAATTCATGGATGCCAGTTTGCCCGGTTGTTTGAAGCGGTATTCGATGATTTTGTGTTCGGGATTGAACTGCGACACCTCATCGAGACCTAAACTGTGGGCCGCGACGCGGATGATCTCTTTTTCAGACACACCGGTGGAAACGCCCTGTTTCTCCAGGAAACGGCGGCCGACTGCTATAATGGCGTCTTTAGGAATCAATCCCACAAGCTCGCTGCCGGTGACGCGGACGCCGAATTCATTGGCGAACCGTTCGGCTTCTTCGAACACCCGGTACAATGGGGTTGTCTTGTAGTTCAGGAGGTTGATGGAAATCTGCGCCATCCTATACTCATCGATGTACCAACCAACGGCGCGGACTGCTTTCAAGGTCCCGGGCACTCTCTCTTTCTCACCGGTTTCTTTATTTTTAACTGTGCGACCGGCTTCGCGGATCCGCTTGGCGATTTTGTTTGCGATTTTGACGCTCTTGGTATTTAAGTTGACGTTATAGGCGATTAAAAACTCACGGGCTCCGGTAACAGTGGCTCCGGCTTTGGCGTTGAATACCGGTTCGCCGAAATCGGGGCGGTATTTTTCCTGTTTTAATTTTTCCGGCAGGGCCTCGTATTCGCCTTCCCTGATCCAGGCAAGGCTTTTACGTTCTTCTGTTGCAGCCGCTTCCTCGTAGAGGTACATCGGGATCTTCAACTCTTCCGCCACCCGCCCGGCGAGCTTTTTCGATATTTCTGCACATTCTTCCATAGTCACATTGGATACAGGTATAAACGGGCAGACATCTGTGGCTCCCATGCGCGGGTGTGCGCCGCTGTGTTTCGACATATCGATCAATTCCGATGCTCTTTTAATAGCCAGAAACGCTGCGTCTTCGACTGCCTGGGGGGATCCGGCGAACGTAACGACTGTACGGTTCGTATCCTTTCCCGGATCGACATCGAGAAGGACAACGTCATTCACTTTTTTTATTTCGTCCGTAATCTTTTCGATAATGGACAGATCTCTTCCTTCGGAAAAATTAGGCACACACTCGACGATCTTTCTCATCACTTTCTCCTTTTTTGATTTTTTTTTCTCCATTCCAGGATTTCTTTGTGGTGCCCCGACAATAAAACATCGGGTACATTCAAGCCGCGATATTCACGGGGTTGGGTATACTGTGGGAATCCGAATTGATCTTCATGGTAAAAGGAATCGGTTTCCACAGATTCCTGGTTCCCGATCACACCCTCGAGCATTCTGCTGACACTTTCTATTAATACTTCGGATGCTGTTTCTCCGCCCATTAATACAAAATTTCCGATGGATATTTCTTCGTCCACCAGGGTAGCGATCACCCGTTGATCGATACCTTCGTACCTGCCGCAAATTAAAATCAGGTGATCTTCGCCGGCAAGCCGCTTTACCCTCTGTTGGGTCAAGACTTCCGCATATGCGGAAAAAAGAATGACACGCCCATCCCGCTTTGATTTGATGTGTTGGATCGCATTGAACAATGGTTCCGGTTTCATAACCATGCCTGCGCCGCCTCCGAACGGGCGGTCGTCCACTTTCCGGTGCTTGTCTGTCGTAAATTCCCGCAAATCGTATACATCCACATGCATGAGGTTTTTCTCGATTGCCTTTGCTAATAGGCCATATTGAAGGAAGCTGTGAAGCATACCGGGGAAAATCGTCACTACAGAGAAGTTCATCTGTTCAAATCCATCAAACCGTCGGGTGGGTCTATTGTAATAATACGTTTCTTTTTATCGATATTTATTATGATAGTGTCTGAGAAAGGAATATAAATTGTGTCGTCGTTGCCGACGATTTCCAGCAATGGATTTTTGGAGTCCGGGTTGAATGTTTTGACTGTTCCCCATTGACGCCCGTGTATATCCTCCACTGAAAAATCAAGCAGTGACTTTGATTCCTTTCTCTCCGGTCCCCCCTCCTTGTAAATGGCGTAGCCGATTAAGCGGTAAGCTTTTGAAATTGAATCAATGTTTTTAAGTTTTAATAAAACACACCCATCAATTTCACGACAATTTTCCACATACATCTTTGAGAGGTACTTTTGGGACTTTAAAGTAACCTCTTCCCCACTTATAAAAGGTAAATTATCAATATCGGGGGTTGTCTTTACGACAACCTCCCCCTTATTACCTCTTACCTTTGCTACCTCTCCAAAAAAAACCAACACATGCTACTGCCGTTGGTCGTAACTCTCGATAATTTCCAGGTTAAACCTTCTTCTCTGCTTCATACCGGCAGCAGCGAGGATGGTCCTGATGGCCCTCGCAGTTCTTCCTTGTTTCCCGATAACTTTCCCTAGATCGGTTTGTGCCACTCTGAGTTCAAGGATTGTAGTTTGCTCTCCATCAATCTGAGTAACCGAAACTTCCTCCGGATTGTCCACTAAAGACTTGCATACTGTTTCTACGAGTTCTTTCACGTTCGCCTCCTTAATTATCGGAACTAACTTTCTTTATTAGCGATTTAACAGTTAATGACGGTTTTGCTCCTTTGCTAATCCACTCATTGTATTTATTGAGATCAATTTTTACTTCAGCGGGATCTACCATTGGGTTGTAATGACCGATCAATTCGATGTACCTGGATTCTCTGGGTTTCTCTCTGTCGATGGCGACAATCCTATAAAATGGCCTATGCTTCGTTCCAGCTCTAGTCAATCTAATAGCTACCATTATCTACACTCCTACAGTTATAAAACGTAACTTTACATCATTTTAGATAAAAAGTCAAATTTTTTCAGCATCTTTCTAAAAAAGGGCTTCTTCATGTTTTTCTTAATCTCATTGAAATTTTTGAGTAATTGATTCACTTCCTGGACGCTGCGGCCGCTCCCTTTGGCAATCCTCAAACGTCTACGTCCGTTGATGATTTTCGGTTTGTCGCGCTCTTTGAGTGTCATGGACTGGATGATGGCGCCCAGGTGTTTTATTTTTTTGTCGTCGATGGCGTTGCTGTTGATGTTTCCCATCATTCCCATATTGGGTAACATGCCCATGATCTCACTCATGGGGCCGAGCTTTTGCATCTGTTGAAGCTGAGCCAGGAAATCATCGAGGGTGAACTCGTTTTGCATCATGCGACGGGCGATGCGCTCCGCCTGCTTTTCGTCGAGTTCCTTCTCGGCCTTTTCAATCAAGCTCAGCACATCTCCCATGCCCAGGATCTGCGACGCCAAACGGTCGGGGTGGAATTTCTGGAAGTCGGCGTATTTTTCGCCCACGCCGACGAATTTAATGGGTTTTCCCGTGACGCTGACGATGGATAGCGCGGCGCCGCCTCTGGCGTCGGCGTCCAGCTTTGTGAGGATGATGGAATCGACGCCGATCTTCTGCGAGAAGGTGAGGGCGGAGTTAACGGCGTCCTGACCGGTCAATGAATCGGCCACAAAGAATACCTCTGTGGGGGCGAGAAGCTTCTTGACCATTTCCAATTCGCCCATCAGGTCGTCGTCAATGTGGAGACGGCCTGCAGTGTCGGCGATTACATAATCGTATCCATAATCCCGCGAAGATTTCATCAAATCTTTGACGATCTTCTTCATTTCGCCGTTATCGTGGGTAAAAAAATTGACGCCCACCTCTTTGGCGATGGTTTGCAACTGCTCGCCTGCCGCCAACCGTTTCAAGTCGAGAGAGCATAATAACGACGTCTTCCCCTGGTCTTTCAGGTAATTGGCCAATTTGCCGGCGGTTGTCGTTTTGCCGGTACCCTGAAGGCCCACCAGCATGATGACCGCCGGCTTCACCGGAGAACTATTGATCTCTTTACTGCTGGAGCCCAGCATCTCTTCCAGCTCTTGCCGCACGATCTTGATGATTTGCTGGTATGGGGACAGGCTCTCCTGGACCTCCGCGCCCATTGCTTTTTCTTTCACGTTGGCGATGAAGGTTTTGACCACTTTGAAGTTGACATCCGCCTCTAAGAGAGAGAGCTTGATCTCCCGCAGGGCTTTTTGCATGTTTTCTTCGGTTATTTTCGCTTCACCCTTCAAGTATTTTAAGACTTTGTTGAATTTTCCACTTAGATTATCTAACATGTTTTTCCTCGACCATTATTTTATCATATTTGCCCCAAACAAAACAGGTCATTCTTGTGTGGGTTTGCGCTTGATTCTGGCAACGATCCAGCCGCCCTTCAAGTACCATAGAAATATCATCAAAAACGAACAAAAATTCGATGCGGTCATTCCCCACCAAATTCCCACCGAGGCGTCGATATTTTCCGGGCCGCCGAGAATGTATATCGACAGGATGTAGACAATGGGGATACGGAATATCCAGACTCGCGAGAGGTTGGTCACCATCACCGGGATGGTGTGTCCCGATCCCTGGAACGCCGCCACGATAATCGATGAGAACGCGAAGAAGAGGACCGACAGCGATAAAATGAAGAACATTGTGTGCCCCAATTGCTGCACCTGCGTGTCGCCGGGGATAAATATATAGGTGATGGCTTTGCCGCTAAACGCCACAAGGAGCACTGCCGGGATGATCAGTACTCCCGCCATTTGCAACCCTTTGATCACTGAGCTTTTAGCCCGTTCGATTTTACCGGCCCCCAGGTTTTGTCCCACAATGGCGGTGACCGCCGCCGAGATACCCATCGCCGGCATCATGAAGAGGTGGATCACCCGGTTGGCGATGCCATAGGCGGACACAACAGCGGTACCGAACATATTGACGATACCGATCAACACCATCAAACCGAGGGATGTTCCCGACATGCCCACCGCCGATGGAATTCCAATCTTGAACATCAAGCGGGCCAACGGGCGGTCTGGTTTCAGATGCTGCAATCTCAGTCTCAAGCCTTTGCGGCCGGAGAAAAAATGGTACAGCCCCCAACATGAAGCCAAACCGCGAGCGAATATCGTCGCCCATGCCGCGCCTTTGACTCCCATGGCGGGAAAATCCAACCAGCCGAAGATTAGCAATGGGTCGAGTATCACATTCAACGACGCCGAAAATATCTGGATCTTCAAGGGCGACTTGGTATCGCCGTATCCGTTCATGGATGATTGGTAGACAAAAAACGGAAACGCCAATGGAATACCGCTCACCATAATGCGGTAATAATCCAGCGTTTGACCGAACGCGTCCGCCGGTGTTTTCAGCAAGGTGAGAAATTGTTTGGCGAACGGAAAAGCGATAGCCACAAAAAACACAGAGAAAATCATCATGTAGGTCAACATGTTACCCGCCGCCCGGGACGCTTTTTCCCGGTCGTTGGCCCCCATGTATTGAGACACGAGCGCGGTCCCCGCCACCGAAAATCCGAGTCCCAACGATAGGATGAAGAAGATGATGTTGAATGAAATCACCGGCGCCGCCAAAGCGGTACGGCCCAATTTCCCCAACCAAAACGCGTCCGCCAAATTGTAGAGCATGTGGATCAACGCCGATAGGGCCATCGGGTAGCCCAATTTTACAATGGTTTTGTACATGTTGCCGGTTAACAGGTCTACTCTTGAATCTTTTCTCATTGTCCGGTCATTATATAATATTTCCCATCCGCATCAAAGAAAAAGAATTTTTCAGTTAATGGAGGTTTTCGCTTTTATGTTTCAAATAATGAAGGATGTTCAGCGCTTCCAGGGGCGTGATGGTGGAGATATCGACACTTTTCAACGTGTTGCGGATCTCGTCCCAAATCTTGAATTCCGCGTCCTCCGGGAACAACGATTTTTGTTTTCCTTCATACTTATCGATTTTTCCGGTGATCCGTTCCTTCACCAACCGGTTGAGCTCTTTCTTCTCCAGGTTGAGCAACACCTCTTTGGAGCGTTCGATGACCGGCGCCGGAATGCCGGCGATTTTAGCCACATGGATGCCGAAGCTCTGGTCTGTGGCGCCGGGAACGATTTTGTGCAGAAAGATGACGTTATCCTGCCATTCCCGCACTGAAATATGGTAGTTTTTCACCCGGTCCAAAATCCCGGACAATTCCGTGTGCTCATGATAATGGGTGGCGAATAATGTTTTGGGTTTGCCTTTTAAATCGTGGAGGTATTCCACCACAGCCCAGGCGATGGAGAGGCCGTCGAAGGTGGATGTCCCCCTGCCGATCTCGTCCAACAACACCAACGAGCGTCCGGTGGCGTTGTTGAGGATGATGGAGGTCTCGATCATCTCCACCAGGAATGTCGATTTGCCCTCGATCAACGAATCGGAGGCTCCGATGCGGGTGAAGATGCGGTCGCAGATGCCGATGGTGGCCTTGCCGGCCGGTACGAAATATCCTGCTTGAGCAAGGATGACAATGAGGGCGTTCTGCCGAAGAAATGTCGATTTACCCCCCATGTTGGGGCCGGTGATCAACAAGACCTGGTTGGAATTCGCCCCCAATGTCGTGTCGTTGGGGATGAAGCCGTTGTCCGTGTTGATCTCCACCACCGGATGACGGCCCTCGATGATATCGATCTCCTTGCTGTTGGTGACATTGGGGCGGCAATAATTGCGCCGCTGCGCCAGTTCGCCGCCGGCGGCCAACACATCCAGTTGCGCCAGTAGTTCGGCGTTGCGGTTGAGGGCGTCGGCTTTTTCCTGTATCTCTTTGATGATGGTTTCGTACAATTCTTTTTCGA
>CAZBHS010000005.1:99054-162511 GCA_964491915.1 uncultured Clostridia bacterium | reverse complement strand
GGGGGTGGGGGGGGTTTTTGGGGGGGGGGGGGGGGGGGGGGGGGGGTGGGAGGGGTGGGCGGGGTTTGGGGGGGGGGGGGGGTGGGTGGGGGGGAAGCGGTTGCGGATGAGGTCGCGGACTAGTTGGTGGAGTTCATAGGTGCGTTGGTTTTCGGTTTCCCGGCTTTGGCACCAGGAGAGGGTGTGGAGGTGTTCCAGGGTTTCCTGGATGTTTTCGTTTTGGGTGAATGACTGGAGGAAGGGGAGGGGGATGGGGCCGGGGGCGCAGGTGGCGAGGTATTGGAGGGTTTTGATGAGGTCTTCGGTCAGGAGGTCGGAGGAGAGGTCGAAGATGGCCTCGATGGGGCGGTTGTCCGAGGCTGGGTCGAGGGATTGGCCTTTGCGCAGGAGGTCGAGGCGGTGGTCGGAGGCCAGTTTGTCCCGCAGTTGTTGGGGGGAGTGGCGGGGGCCGTAGAGCATGAGGGAGATGGCCTGGCGCAGGGCGATGGGCAGGAAGCCGAGACTGCGGGAGATCTCGATGTAGAGGGGATCGTTGGCTTCGGAGTATTTGTCCGCCAGCATGCGTTTGAAGAGAGCGACGGCTTCGGATTCGCTGAATATTTCCAGCGAGATTTTTTCGATGGCGAGGTCGCTGAAATGGTTTCTGAGGCGGTAGTACAGGTCGCGGTCGCGGGTGGTGAGGATAATGGAGGATTTGGTCCGGCTGGGGATCATGTATTGGAGGTCGTCCCAGGCGACGGCGTTATCCAGGATGAGGAGGGCTTGCTTGTGTTTGAGAAGGTCGGTGATGGCGCGTTGGGCGGATTCTTTATCCGGGGGTTCGTTGATGGGTTGGCGAAAGAGGCCGGCCAGCAGGAACGCGAAGGATTGGGGGGAGTGTTTGTCTACTCTGATGGGGTCGAATGCGCTGTCGGGGAAACGGGAGGGAGAGTGGAACCGCCGGGCCGCTTCGATGGCCAGGGTGGTCTTGCCGATACCTCCGGCTCCTTCGACATTGAGCAGGCAGCCTGAGATCACCTGGCTCCGCCCTTTATTATCTGTAGTATCCATTCTGTCGAATAACGCTTCCATACGGTCCAGATGCTCTTGCCGGCCCACAAAGGGAATCTTGTGGTCGGGCAACCGGACCTCGCGCTCGTCTGGAGATAATCTTTCAAGAATGCCTTCGATTTCGCAGTAATCGTCGATCCAGATGGGATCGATCTTGTGGCGGGACATGCGGGTGGTGAGTTCTTTTTGCTTCGCTTCGCCGGACTGGCGCTTGAGAATGGCGAAGTGGTGAACCTTGCCCAGGTCTCGTTCCAATAGCCTGAGCCAACGGTCCGCTTGCAGGGAACAACCGATGAAAAGAACGTTGCGGTCGGTGAAGAGGTGGATGAGGAAGCCGGGGATGGGTTTTTTCTCGTCCAGCGAGCCGTTGTCGCCGTAGGCGTTGTCGTAGTGCTTCTGGTTGAGGACAAAGGTGGCGGCGTTCCTGACGCAGCCGTGAATCTTCACCAGAGTGTTGTCTAATGTGGGATTGAAAATAGTTTTGAGGCTGCTCTCAAAGTTGTCCCGGATCACGTCCACATACCCGTTATTATGATTGCTCTCGATCAAACAATCGAAGTTGGTGGTCACTTTGAGGCCGGGAAAAACCCGGTTGAGAAGGATGAATTTTCTTCTGATTTCCTCCTGGGCATCCCCGTCAAGTTCCTTGAAAGCCTTGTCCATCGCTTGCTCGAAGCGTAGTTTTTCGGAACATTCGCACAGCAATTGAGCCATGGCCTCGTAGCGGCTATCGTCGTCGCTCTTTTTTAACTGCTCGAAGGCCGCGATGTCCTTGTCCGCCAATGTGAAGTCTTTTTCGGTATTGAAAAAATCCTCCAAAAACTTCCCCCAACCGGGACAAGCGCCCATACTGTATCCCGCTCCGATAAAAGGCACCACCGTTCCTTTCTTATGACACCCGATCAATGTTGCCAGACTCTTTTGTTCACCCGTTTCCATGATATTACTATACACAAAATTTTTTTTGCAATCAAGGAAGAATAACGCGCTTGTCCCTCGAGTTGCCCTCGAGTTGTTTTTTTTAGGGTTAGTTCAGGAGGGCGGGGATTTTGGCGGCGAAGATGTAGGGGATGAACAGGAACTCGATGTCGCCTCGGGTCTCGATTTTGGAGATGTTTTTGGTGACGATGACCGCCCTGTCGAGATTTTCCTTTTGGCAGAAGCTGATGAGGCCTTTGGGGATGTTGTCGTAGGCGCCGCTTTTGACCTCGATGGGCAGGATTTTCTGGTCTTTTACCAGGACGAAATCGACCTCTGTCCCGTTTTTGGTGCGCCAGAACTTAATCTCCGTGAAGATGTCGATGCGCTGGATGAGCTCGTTGTATACGAAGTTTTCCACCAATAGGCCGGTGTCGGCCCTAAGCGGTAAATCGAGAGTCATGTTCTTGATCAAGAAGTTGCGCATGCCGGTGTCTTCAAAGTACGCCTTCGGGTTGCGGATGATCTCGTTCTTGCGGTTGCGGGCCAAGGGGCGCACTGTGTCTACCACATAGGTCTCGACCGCCACATCGAACATGTCATCGACCTTCCTGAAATAGGTCCCCAAATCCTGGGCGATGTTATTGATATTCAATAAATTGCCGGCGCTAATGCCCACCAATTCCAGAACCCGTTTGAATTGGACTGTATCTTTGATGCTGAGCTGCTCTTTGATGTCTTTCCTCAAGTAAGAGTTCAGGATATCTTCGATCTTTCGCCCTTTGCGCTCGAGGTTGTCCTGGAGAACGACTTCGGGAAACGATCCGAAGATCAATTTCTCTTCGAAGAGGGAGTTGTACTTTTGCTGGATAAATTCCGGGAATGGGTTGGCGGGATTGAATTGGTCGAAGTGTTGGATCAGTTGGTCCTCGTTTTTAAATACCAGGAATTCCCGGAAATTCAGAGGGAACACTCTGAATACCATCTTCCGTCCCGCCATGGATTCGGAAATGGTCTTGTTGATCTCGAGACTGGAGGAGCCGGTGGCGATGATTTTGATGTTCTTGTGATGATCGTAGAGGTTTTTGAGGGTTTTTCCCGCTCCCCGCACCCTCTGGAATTCATCCAACAAGAGGTAGAGGGGCGTCTCCCTGGGGATGTAGCCCTGGAATTCGATGTATTGTACGATATGCTCGTAGTCGCGGAAGTAGTCGAGGTTGGTTTCGATATCCATGTCCAGGAAGATGTAATTCGAGTGTTGCTGTGTGAATCTTTGAGCCAACATTTCCAGGATGGTTGTCTTGCCCACCTGGCGGCTGCCCAAAAGAATCAATATATCTGGGTGAAGCAGCTCTGCTTCGATTGTTCTCAATATTTCCCTATCGTAAAACATACCTTCTATGTACACTATTTTGACGAATCTGTCAATATGACGTATGCCATTTTGACAAAACTGTAAAAATAGTGACCTTGGGTTCCGTTTGGTGATTTTGGGACTGGTTGTACAGATTGGCGTACTGGTTGTACGGATTGCCGTACTGGTTGTACTGCATGACGTACTGGTTGTACTGCTTGGCGTACTGGTTGTACTGGTTGACGTACTGGTTGTACTGAATTTGCTTCGGAAGCATCTAAATTTGCTTCGGAAGCAGATGGTTTGGTCTCCGACGCACATGAATTCGCTCTGGGAGTAGATGATTTTGTCTCTGACGCACCTGATTTTGTTCCTGAAGCAGATGATTTTGGTTTTCAAGCATGTTTGCGGCGGATTTTTCAATTTTACTTGTAAATTTGTTGCGAAACTATTATACTAAAATTTCTTCGTTTAATTATTTTCCCACAAAGATTGAACGTGTTAGTGAAATGAGTGATATAAACGACATGCAACAAAGGAGGAAACTATGTTAACCAAATTAACCAACAACAAAAAAGCCAAGAAAGAGATCCGCGAAAGGCTGGCGAATCTGCCGTGTAATGCCGAATGCACCGTGCTTTGCGGCGGTATCAATCCCACCTATTACTCAATTCGTAATAGTGCGGATTATTACTATGGCGGCTAGTCTGTCACTGGATTTTTGAGGAATCCAGGAAATTAAAGGAGGAAACGATGTTAACCAAATTGACCAAGAACAAAACGTCGAAAAAAGAAATTCGCGACCGTGTCGCTACCTCTCTCGTGTGTTTTGATGAATGCATGGTAAATTGCGAAGGCCTGAGGGATCTGTATTATCAGGTTCGTATGACCATCGAGTTTTAATTGTAAAATTTGAATGTTGCGGGGAGGGGATGCTTCCCCTCCTTCTATCGAGAGATTCCAGTCTGTATTCGTTAAAATAGATAGGCCAATGCGCCGCCCAGGTAAAATCCATTCTTGAAGCCGCCTTCGACGCGGAGTTCGGTGCGGTCGCCCAATGTGGCGGCGATGCCGATGGGGATGTGGAGCACCGGAACGATGAGACTCTCGTTATAGGTCTCTTTGATCTCATATCCCGACGAGGGCTCGGTATAACTGCCTTCGGCCCAAAACGTGGCCCTGCCGACGCCGATGCCGCCGCCGATGTAGGGATGCACCGGCCAACTGGGGAACATGTTGATCAACCAGGTGACGGTAAAACTGAATTGCGTGGCCTCGCCGATTCCCATCTTCCGCTGGTGATGCTCTTTCTCCCGCCAGGGGCCTTCGCCAGCCACGCTACTGTATTCAAAACCGTAGACGCGGGTAATGGTGGAGTTCGTACCTCTGTCTCCATACGACCGGATCTCGAAGGCGAACGATTGACCGCTGATTTCAGGGTATTCATAGAGGAATTGATCCAATAGTATGTTGGGAACGCCGAACGCACCGGCTTTAAACCCAACGCCGCCGGAGGGGCGAACGAAACTGACACTGGCGATGTTGTCCTGGGCGTGCATACCAATAGTCAAGCAGCACACCATCATGATGGCAACCGCCATCGGGCAGAATTTCTTCATAGTATATCTCCAGATTCTATTCAAGGTGGTAATTGGGGGATTCTTCGGTGATGATCACATCGTGAACATGACTCTCTTTGAGGGACGCGTTGGTGATGCGGACAAATTGCGCTTTTTTCCGTAATTCTTCGATGGTGCCGCAGCCGGTCAATCCCATGCCCGCTTTGACGCCCCCCATCATCAAGGGCACCAACTTCATGACGCTGCCGCGATAGGGGACGCGTCCTTCGATCCCTTCGGGCACCATTTTGGCTTCGGAATACTCGTCCTCCTGGAAGTACCGGTCCTTGCTACCGGCTTTCATGGCGCCGATGGACCCCATGCCGCGGTATTTTTTATAGGAGCGGCCTTGATAGATGATCATTTCGCCGGGGCTTTCGTCTGTTCCGGCCAATAGTGAACCCAGCATGACGGAATTGGCGCCCGCAGCCAACGCTTTGGAGATATCGCCGGAGAACTTGATGCCGCCGTCGGCGATTATGGGAATGCGGTCTTCCAGTGCGTTGGCAACCTCCATGATGGCGGTGATCTGCGGCATGCCGGCGCCGGTGACCACTCTGGTGGTACAAATGGAACCGGGGCCGATGCCGACTTTCACGGCGTCAACACCCAGCCTTTCCAATTCGAGGGCCGCTTTGGCGGTGGCGATATTACCGGCGATGAGGTCAATGTGGGGGATTTTTTCCCTTACCTGCTGGACTGTATCCATGACCTTTCTTGAATGGCCATGCGAGGTGTCCACCACAATGACATCCACTTTGACTTCAGACAACGCCTGCACCCGGTCCAGCGTGTCGTCGGCGATACCCACGGCGGCTCCCACCAACAACTTGCCGCTCTTGTCTTTAGCGGAATGGGGGAATTGTTCAGCCATGGTAATGTCTTTCAACGTGATCAACCCTTTGAGGTTGTAATCGGCATCCACCACCGGCAATTTCTCGATTTTGTTGATGTGGAGCAGCCGCTTGGCCTCTTCCATCGAGATGTTTTGTTTGACGGTGATGAGGTTCCTGGATGTCATGTATTTTTCGATTTTTTCATTGATATTTGAAGTAAAGCGAAAGTCGCGGTTGGTGAGGATGCCCACCAATTTGCCGGCGTCGTCAACTATGGGCAGGCCCGAAATCCCTTTCTCTTTGACCAATTGAAGGGCTTCGTAGATCTTGTTGTCGGCTTTCAGGGTGATGGGATTGTCGATGAGCCCCGACTCGGACCGTTTGACGATTTTGACCTCTTCGGCCTGTTGGCGGATACTCATGTTTTTATGGATGATTGAGATGCCGCCCAACTGAGCCATGGCGATGGCCATCTGCGATTCGGAGACCGTATCCATGGCCGCGGAAATCAAGGGGATGTTCAAGGTGATATTCCGGGTAAACCGGCAACCGGTGTCTACATCGCGGGGGATTACCTCGGAGTAGTCCGGTACCAGCAGTACATCATCGAAGGTTAAACCTGAGTAGTTGACAATTTTATTGGTTTCGTTCATTCGTTATCCTCGTTATTATCGTTTCTTTTTTTTCTTGCTATGCTTTTTACCCGGCATTTTGGAGCTGGGCTTTGTGGATCGGGTTTTTTTATTTTCCCGCCATTTTTCTATCTCATCTTCCTCGATAGGTTGGAATAGATACAGGAAGCGGATGACCTCATCGTCGATTCTGTCCTGCAATTCTTCGAACAGGCGGAAACTCTCTTTTTTATATTCAATGAGCGGGTCTTTCTGGGCGTAGCCCCGAAGTCCGATGCCCTCTTTTAAATGGTCGATATTGAGCAGGTGGTCTTTCCATTGGTGGTCGATCACCTGCAGCATAACGATCCGTTCCATCTCCCGCATTCTATCGGCGCCCATCAGGCTCTCTTTTTCCCGGTAGGTGGCTTTTAGGTAGTTTTGTAAGGTCTCTTTGATCTCGGGGTAGGGTATGTGTTTGATATCGTCGGCAAACATGGTTTTGGTGTCGATGCCGAATTGAGCCAGCAATTCGGTTTGCAGGGAATTGAAATCCCATTCGTCGGGATCTTTGTTTTCGTCTACATTGAAGTTGAATATATTTTCGAATATAGCGTCTGTGAGTTCGGCAATATATGGCGCAAAGTTTTTTCCGTGGAGGATGTCGCGGCGGATCTGATAGATCAATTGCCGTTGGCGATTCATTACATCGTCGTATTCCAGCAAATGTTTTCGAATGGAGAAGTTGTGGCTTTCGATTTGTTTCTGGGCGTTCTCGATGGCTTTGCTGACAAATGCGTGTTCGATAGGGACGCCGTTTTTCATGCCGGCGCGCACCAGCAAACCTTTGACGCGATCGGTGCCCAATACTTTCATCAGGTCGTCTTCCAACGAGATATAGAAACGGGACGAACCGGGATCGCCCTGACGGCCGGAACGGCCGCGGAGCTGGTTGTCGATACGGCGCGCTTCGTGCCGCTCGGTGCCGATGATGTGCAGGCCGCCCAATTCGAGAATTTTTTTCCGGTCCGCTTCGGTCTTGATTTGTATCTCTTCCTTCAGCCGCTCCACCATTTGTGGATTGGATTCTTCGCTGATCCCTTTTTTCTTGAGCTCTTCCTTTAGCAAATAGTCGGGGTTGCCGCCCAACAAAATATCGGTTCCACGGCCGGCCATGTTGGTGGCGATGGTAACGGCGCCGATACGTCCTGCTTGGGCGACGATTTCCGCTTCGCTTTGATGGAATTTGGCGTTTAACACGATGTGGGGGATCCGGTCTTTTTTCAAGCGCCGGCTTAAAATTTCGGAGTTTTCGATAGAGATGGTACCCACCAGGCATGGTTGCCCGGTTTCGTGGCGTTCTCTGATTTCGGCGGCGACGGCGTCCCATTTTTCCGGGACGCTGCCGTAAATCACGTCCGCGTATTCTTTACGGATCAATTCACGGTTGGTGGGGATTTCCATAACATCCAGGCCGTAGATGGATCCGAATTCTTCCGCTTCGGTAATGGCGGTACCGGTCATGCCGGCCAATTTATCGTACATGCGGAAGTAGTTCTGGAAGGTGATCTGAGCCAGTGTTTGGTATTCCCGTTCGATGCGGACATTTTCCTTGGCTTCCAACGCCTGGTGAAGGCCGTCTGAGTAACGTCTTCCCGGCATCATGCGACCGGTGAATTCATCGACGATCACCACCTGGTTGTCTTTCACCAGGTAGTCCTTGTCGCGGGTGAACAGGAGATGGGCCTTGAGGGATTGGTTGATCTGCTGGAGGGTGTCCATGTTGTTTAGATCATAGAGATTGTCAATATTGAAAAATGTCTCCGCTTCCACGATTCCTGTCTCGGTTAGAACGACGGTGCGGGATTTCTCGTCATGTTCGAATGTTGCGTCGTCCCGGACCGCCCGTTTGACGAAATCGTTGACTTTATAATAAAAAGAGGTGGATCCTTCGGTGGGGCCGGAAATGATCAACGGGGTTCTGGCTTCGTCGATGAGGATCGAGTCCACCTCGTCAACGATGGCGAAGTTGAATTCCCGCTGCACCAAATCTTCTACTTCAAACTTCATGTTGTCTCTGAGGTAATCGAAACCGAACTCGTTGTTGGTGCCGTAGGTAATGTCCGATCCATAGGCTTTTTGGCGTTCGAGTTCATCCATATCATGCTGGATCACGCCGACGGTTAATCCGAGAAACCGGTATATCTCGCCCATCCATTTGGAATCGCGGCCCGCCAGGTAGTCGTTGACGGTGACAATATGAACGCCTTTGCCGCTCAATGCGTTGAGGTAGGCGGGCAATGTGGCCACCAGGGTTTTACCTTCACCGGTTTTCATTTCGGCGATCCGGCCCTGATGGAGGACGATGCCGCCGATCAACTGGACGTCGAAGTGGCGCATGTTCAAGACCCGCCAGCCGGTTTCCCTGACAACGGCGAATGCTTCCGGCAAGAGATCATCCAATGTTTCGCCATTGGCCAGACGATCTCTGAATTCCTGGGTTTTGGCGCGCAAGCCTTCATCCGAAAGCTTCTGAATCTCGGGCTCGAAGCTGCCGATCTTCTCCACCAACGGGATGAATTTTTTCAATTCCCTTTCGTTTCTCGTTCCGAATAATTTATTTACGATTAATTTAAGCATGATAATGGATTATAGCAAAATTATTGCCGTATGTAAATTTTGGATTTCGCTTTATAACCCCCTACGAATGGCGGTTCGTATGACGGTTTGGTACTTTTGAATTTTGGGAACTCTTGACATTTTTTTCTTTTTATTATAATTATTAACTAAATAATTTTTTAAGGAGAGATTTATGAGATTGAACGCACCAAAAAAAATTGTCTGGCTTATCTCGTTGATTTTGGCGATTCTCAGTATTCTTTCACTGTATATCGCGATTCCCTTCGTATCGGCCCACGCCTTTTGGGTCATGGCGGTTGCCTGGTTGTTGATGTTCCTGGGCACGATTCTGAAGGGATTTTAAGGAATCTTTCAGTTTTTTTTAGGCGGGAGAGGGGAGAATCAGGGGTTCAACTCTTGCAAGGGGATTTGATTTGGTTTACAATGTTCTATGGTACGAAAACAATCGTTTTTAATCAAATATAGGACATATTGGTTTATTATACCTGCAATGGTATTGCTGGCTGGGCTTGCCTTTTGGCTTGTTCCCAATGAATCATCCCCCGATCGAGAGGGCGAGACGCGCATCGAAACGTCCAATGAGGAGATCGTCGCGTCCACGTCGCAAGAGGTCCAGGAGCACACTCTCCCGCTCCCCCCTGAAGTGACCGCTGTAACTGTCGAGAAAAAAATCAGATGGGGCGATACGATTATCTCGGTCTTGAAAGCCCAGGGAGTGGAACCTGGAGTGGCCCTGCGAATGGCGGCGGAGGTCAAACCGGTGTACGACCTTAGAAAGTTGAAGACCGGCTGCGCTTACACATTGGAATTGGAAGATGGGGCTTTAAAAAATTTCAGCTATGATATCGACGAGAACTCGACCCTGTATGTGAAGCGGGAAGATGAGGCGTTCGCCGGACGAATCGAGGTCATCCCGTACCGGATCCAGATGGAGGTCGTCAAAGGGAATATCCAGTATTCGTTGTTCGAGTCGATCCGTGAAATTGGAGAAAAGCCTGAATTGGCAGATATCCTGGCCTCTTTGTTTGAGTACGACATCGATTTTAACCGCGATATCCGGGAGAAAGATTCCTTTACTGTTTTGGTGGAGAAGCGGTTCCTCGAAGATCAATTCGTGAAGTACGGGGACGTGTTGGCGGCCGAGTTCGTGAATCGCGGCGCCGCCATTCGCATTGTCCGTTATACCGACCCGGATGGGAAATCGGAATATTATCATCCCGACGGCCGCTCGGTCCGTAAGATGTTTTTGCGCTGTCCGTTGCCCTTTATGAGAGTGACCTCCCGCTTCGGTATGCGGCGTCATCCGGTGCTGGGGTATTCCGCCCGCCACAAAGGGGTGGATTTTGGCGCTCCCCGGGGCACAAGGGTTCATGCCACCGCTTCGGGCGTGGTGATAAAAACCGGCTTTGACCGGGTGATGGGACGCTATGTCATGATTCGCCACGGCAATGGCTATGTCACCCAATACCTGCACCTCAACGGCATCAAAAAAGGCGTCCGCGGCGGCAAACGGGTGGAGCAGGGGCAATTGATCGGCTATGTCGGCAATACCGGCCGCTCCACCGGACCGCACTTGCATTACGGCGTTTTGAGAAATAAGCGCCATGTCAATCCCCTGCGCATGAAATCTCCGGGCAAGAAGCCGGTGAAAAAAGAGTATATTCCTGATTTTAAAAAACACATGGAGCGGATGCTGCTGGTGATGTCCGCCAGTCGATACATGCCGCTCATTGAACAATTGCAAGAAAAGATCACCGCCTTCCCCAAATCGAGGCTCCAACAATTGGGGTTCTCCCTATGAAGATTTACAGTTGGAACGTAAACGGTTTGCGGGCGGTTCTCAAAAAAGGATTCCTTGAATTTTTAGAGAACGAACAACCGGATATTCTCGGTATTCAGGAGACCAAGCTCCAGGAGCCGCAAATCCCGGCGGAAGTTCTGGAACCATTGGGTTATAAATCCGCCTGGAATTTCGCCGAGAGAAAGGGGTACAGCGGAACGGCCGTCTATTACCGGCCTGAAGCCGGGGATATCAAAACCCAATTCAACGGCGGTACCATGAATGGCGAAGGCCGCATCGTCCAGTTGGAATTCGACACGTTCACTCTGTTCAATATCTATTTTCCCAACGGCCAGATGAACGACGAGCGTTTGAAGTACAAGATGACCTTTTACGATGAATGTCTCGACTATTTCAATAGTTTGAGAGAACAGGGCAAAAGCCTTGTCGTCATGGGGGATTACAACACCGCCCACAAAGAGATCGACCTGGCCCATCCCAAAGCCAACGAGGAACGCTCGGGCTTTTTACCGCAGGAGCGGGCCTGGATCGACACGTTCATCGCCGCAGGCTACATCGACACCTTCCGCATGTTTCATCCTGAGCCGGAGCGATACACCTGGTGGACCTACCGCATGAACGCCCGCGAGAAGAATGTGGGGTGGCGCATCGATTACGTGTTCGTCAGTGAAGATTTGCGGGATCGCATCGAGGATTCGTACATCCTTTCGGATGTCATGGGGTCCGACCATTGCCCTATCGGCATGACTATCAAAGCCTAACCAAAACTGGATAGGGGAGAGAAGCCGAAAGCGAGTTCTTCGTACTCCTCTCCACCTACTAACTCATTCTTTCAATGTTTCTAGCAATAGGGCGGGCACGTGGCCTGTCCGTTGGTGGGACAATTACAAAATGTGATGGGCTCGGTCAAACAGGGATTCTGGTTTGATTCGCAGCCGGCGTCGGTTCCGCCGCCGAGGACGAAGCCCTGCTGATTGGAATTCAACGTTGTGACTGTGTTTTTGTTCAAGCTAAGTTTGCGGGAAAAGTGTCTTTTTTTCATGGATGATGCTCCTTAGCAATAGGGTACGCAAGAGGCCTGCGGATTGGTGGGGCAGTCGCAAACGGTGACCGGTTGGCTGAGGCAGGGATCGATGTTTGATTCGCAGCCGGCGTCGGTCTGGCCGCCGCGGATGGCGCCCTGCTGATTGGAGTCCAACGTCACGATGGTCTGTTTTCTCAGGTTGAGTTTGTTTCCGAAATGTTTCTTTTTCATAATGTATCCTCCTAGATTATATAGTCCTGGTTGTTAGCAAAAGATAGTATTTACGGTTATAATGGTTTTATCGAGAAACTGAAATATTATTATACATCCGGCCGATAAAAATATCAAACTATTTGTGATAAAAAATAATTTTTTTTTAGACCCTCAAAAGTGAGAGGGTATTTCCCGGTGGAACGGATTCCACCGGGAATTTGGGGTTTTTGTTTAATGTCTATTTTAAAAGTGATTTGATTTTATCTTCGATCTTTTTGGCTCCGCCGGAACCCACTTCCACCTCATGGACATGTCCTTTTTTGTCGATGAATATGAGGGTGGGGATGCCGGAGACGCCGTAGCTTTTAAATACCTCGTCGCTTTTGGCGATAGCGATGGGGTAGGTGATCTTGTTTCTCTTCAAGAACTCTTTGGTGAGCTCGATCTCTTCTTCCGCCGGAACTTTGCCTTTGTCCATGGTGTCGTCGCGGTATGAGCCGTAGAGACGGGTGAAGCCGATGATTTCCAGCCCCTGGGATTTATACTTGCCGTAATTTTCCACCAGATGGGGGATGACTTTCCGGCACGGGGGGCACCAGGGGGCCCAAAAATCGATCAGCACCACGTTGCCTTTCAAGCTTGCCAGAGTCAGAGCTTCTCCGTTGGCCCATACCTGCGCTTCGATCTCCGGCGCCGGCTGGTTCAACAATTTGATCTGCTTGAGCGCGCCTTCGATGCTGCTTTTGGCCCGCGGGTCTTCTAGTTTTGCAAGCGCCCCTTCCAGGATCTCGATACTCTTTTTGACGTCCCCCTGTTCTTTGGAGATATTGGCCAGATTTTCGTACATCATGGCGGTGTACCGTGCCATCTCTTTTTTGCCGCTGGCCGCGTCGATGAATGTCTGTGAATAGTCCGCCCGTTTAGCCGGGTCTTTGATCTCGAATGAAAGCTCGAACATCACCCTCAGGACATTATCGTCTTTTTCCACCTTGTTTTCGATGGTCTTGAACAGCTCGAACGCCTCGTCGTATTTCTGACCTCCGAGGAGAATTCGCGTCTTCCCCAATGTGGCGGCTGCCGCGTGGGGGGAATTTTTTTTGATCAGGGCTTCATATTTTGCCAGCGCCGGATCTTTTTTGTTGAGGTCCAGCAAAATGTTGCCGGCCAATAAATCTATCTCATCGTTGTCTTTGATATCTTTGATTTTTTCAAGCAAACCCTCGAGCCCGATTGTCTTTTCTTTTAACAGTTTGTGGTACGCGTCGCGGGTTTTGACATCTTTCATCCCTTCTTTGAATGTATCGTTGATTGCGTTGTATTCTTTGGCGAATGGTTGTGCGTCTCCAGGAGCCGCGGAGAATAGGGCGCCTGTAAAAACCGCCGCCGCCAGCATCAATGTAAAAATCTTCTTCATCATAACCTCCAAAAATGTCTTCCGTTTAAAGTGTTTATTATTATACTATATTTCAACCTTTTTAGTTTCCTAAAAAAACTGGTTGGGCGAATGGCGCGTCTTAGGTGATGAGATGAATGGGAAACAATCAATTGCGGACGTTTGTAAAATAATCCTTCAAAAAAAGATCGTTTTATGGGAGAATTTTATCAGGAATGTCCGACTCAATACTATTAAAACGGTTCGAAAAATAGGAGGAATCATGAAATGTTCAAAGGTTTTACGGGTTAGTGTGGTGTTGGCGCTTATAGCGGCAATTGGATTGGCGGCTCCGCTTATCGCGGCGAAAGATAAGCCGTTGGTGCAAATGGCGATTCTCCTGGACACCAGCGGTAGCATGGAAGGCTTGATCGAGCAGGCCAAATCCCAGCTCTGGAAAATTGTCAACACCATGGCCACAAGTAAGAGAAATGGACGGTCTCCCCAATTGGAGGTGGCGCTCTATGAGTATGGGAAGAGCACGATACCTAAATCCGAAGGTCATTTGCGCATGATCGTACCGATGTCCCGCGACCTCGATCTCCTGTCGGATGAATTATTCAAATTGAAAACCAACGGCGGCAATGAATTTTGCGGCCAGGTGATCGGCGCCGCTGTGGACGGCTTGAAATGGAGCGAAAGCGCTAAAGACTACAAGGTGATCTTTATCGCCGGTAACGAACCCTTTACTCAAGGGACGGTGGACTATCGCAAAACCTGCAAGGCCGCCATCGAAAACGGGATTATCGTGAACACCATTTTTTGCGGCAATGAGCAAGAGGGCGTCAAAACAAACTGGAAAGACGGGGCCGATCTTGCCGACGGTCAATACATGACTATCGATCATAACAAAAAGGTCGTCCATATCTCCGCTCCTCAGGACAAAGAATTGGCGAAACTGGGGCAGACATTGAACGAGACCTACATCGCCTACGGCACAGCCGGCAAAAAAAAGAAAGAGATGCAGAAACGCCAGGATTCCAACGCCGCTTCAGTGGGCGGGGCCGTCATGGTGCAGCGCTCTGTGGCCAAAGCGTCCAAACAATATAGCAACGCCGGCTGGGATCTGGTGGACGCCGATAAAGAGGGAGCCGTCAAGGTGGAGGAATTGGAAGAGGAAGCTCTGCCGGAAGAGATGAAAAAGATGACTCCTAAAGAGCGCAAGCGGTATGTTGACGAGATGCAGAAAAAGCGGGAGAAAATTCAGCAAAAGATCAAGACGTTGAAAAAAGAAAGGGACGCGTTTGTGGCCAAAAAAAGAAAAGCTCAGGCCCAGGACAAGACTCTCGACTCGGCGATGATTTCCGCCATCAAGCAGCAGGCGGGCAAGAAGAAATTTAAATTCGAAGAGGAATAAAATGGTACGGTTCAAACATACAATTTTACTGGTGTTTTTAATCGTGATGCTTGCGGGACCGGCCTTTGCCGACGGCTTCATCATCGTTCCCCGTCCGCCCCGCCCGCACCCGCAGCCCCATTTCCACCCCTTTCCGCTGGAGGTGAAATACCACCATGTGGATGTGGCAATCGACGACCGCATCGCCGTCACCACCATCGACCAGGAGTTCTACAATCCCACCCGTCACCGGTTGGAGGGGTATTACCTTTTTCCTATTCCTAAAAACGCGGTCATCAAAAAATTCAGTATGTATATCAACGGCAAGGAGACTCCGGCTGAACTATTGGATGCTAAAAAAGCCCGCAAGATCTATGAGGATATCGTGCGCCGCATGCGGGACCCGGCGCTCTTGGAGTATAGCGAAACCGGCGTGTTCAAGGTGCGGATCTATCCCATCGAGCCCAACTCCACCAAGCGGGTCAAGATCTCCTATCATCAAGTACTCTCCAAAGACGACCACACCATCGAATATATCTATCCCTTGAATACCGAAAAATTCTCCGCCAAACCATTGAAAGATGTCAGCGTCAAGGTGGATGTCAAGGCCAATGACGAGATCCGCGCCATCTATTGCCCCACCCATAACGTCGAGGTGGTGCGCAAGGGCAAAAATCGCGCGGTAGTCGGGTATGAAGAGCGCGATGTGCGGCCGGATATCGATTTCAAGCTCTATTATTCGGTGAGCAAGGACGAGATGGGAATCTCGCTGTTGACCTTTAGGCAAAAGCGGGAGGATGGTTATTTCTTGCTGGGCTTGAGCCCCGGCATCGGTAACGGTGAGAAAACCGTCGAAAAGGACATCGCCTTTGTGTTGGATGTGTCCGGCAGCATGGCGGGCAAAAAAATGGATCAGGCCAAAAAAGCGCTGCGCTTTTGCATCGCCAATCTCAATCGCGGCGACCGCTTCGATATCATCCGCTTCTCCACCGAAGCCGAAGCTCTGTTCGAGAGATTGACTCCCGCCGATAAAAGTAACCGTCAACAGGCGGAGGCATTTATCGACGACCTCCAGGCTATCGGCGGCACCAATATAGAAGAGGCCCTGTCAATGGCCTTGAAGATGAAACAGAAACCCGGCAGACCTTACATGATCATCTTTTTGACCGACGGCAAACCCACCATTGGGGAGACCCAGGAAGACTCCCTGCTGGCGGTTATCAAAATGGCGGACCCATGGCAAACCCGCATCTTCACCTTCGGTATCGGCAACCAAATCAATACTCATTTGCTGGATAAAATCAGCGAATTTACCCGCTCGATACGTACTTACATCACCCCCGAAGAGGACATCGAAATCAAAGTCTCGAATTTCTACACCAAAGTCCAATCGCCGGTGCTTACCGATTTGAACATCATCTATCCCAATGGCGTGCGGGCGTCCAAAGTGTATCCCCGCCGATTGCCGGACCTGTTTAGAGGCTCCTCGTTGACGTTGCTGGGACGGTACAAAGGCCATTTGAAGGGTTCCATCGTGTTGGAGGGATTGCAAGGGGACAAAAAGAGGCGTTTCCCCTTCAAGATCACCGCCGGCAACGGCGGAAACAATGACTTTCTGCCTCCGTTGTGGGCCGCCCGCCGTGTCGGTTTTCTGTTGGACCAGATCCGCTTGCATGGGGAAAGCAAAGAGGTGGTGGAGGAAATCACCGAATTGGCCCGCACCCACGGCATTATCACCCCCTACACCAGTTACTTGATCGTTGAGGACGAGAAGATGCGGGTGGCCCGGCGCCAACTCAATCCAAAGGCCCAGACTATCGGCCGGGTGGCGGAGCAGGACAGTTCGTTTGAAAGCAGCAACAAGTCGGAATTTTCCGGCATGTCTAAAAAAACCGGAGCTCCCAGCGTCCGCTCCAGCGAAGAGATCCAGCAATTGAACCGGGCGGAGAATTACGCCCATGTGCAGACCGGGAAGGAGAGGCTCGGTTACCGCGACAAAGAGGGACGGCTGCAGAATGTCGCCCAACAGAAAAAAAATGTTTGGGGACGCGCCTTTTACAACACCAACAATGTGTGGGTCGATTCAGCGGTTCAGGCCCAGAAAAACCAGACGCCGCAACGAATCCAATTCGCCGGCGAGGAATACTTCGAGTTGCTGCGCAAATATCCCAAAGCGTCGCAATATCTGGCATTGGGCACCAATGTTCGGTTTGTGATGGAAAATCAGGTGTACGAGATTTATGAATAACGGCATTGGCTTGAATTTGCGGTTGGAATAGTCCAGGCGAATTGTCCATCGTTAATTATTAGCCCTGTTTTCTCTACCAATCCGCACTTGGGCCGGAAAGAAAACGGTGGATCACGATGAGAACTGGCTTAGGATCGTCGAGAACTATCTCGAGCAGATGGACATCCCCGAGGGTACGGTTCGAGTGTGCCACGCTCCGGTAAAGGATTTTGAGACAAACCGGTTCGGTTCTCTTCCCTGGTACGATTCAGAGGTTGTTCAAGCGGCGGTATGCGATGAATCGTTCGATATGATGGTGGTGGACGGCCCGGAGGCGTGGATGAAAGGCGCGAGGTATGCCCGTTATCCCACTCTTCCGTTTTTGTCAGGAAACCTATCTGACAATGCCGTGGTATTTCTGGATGATATCAATCGCAAAGGGACTGGGATTGTGTATAATATTTTTTAAATGAGGCTATAACGGCGAGAGATGCCTGTTCCGGTTGAAATTATTGAGGTTTAAAAAAAACCATTGTCTGAAATTTAAAATATAATTTGATTGAATTCAAGCGACAATTTTAATAAAATATGATCTTGTGGGGTGTCTTGACAAAATTCTAAACGCAGACCAAAACTAAGGAGTAACCCATGCCGTTTATCGAGTTTGATGGAAGACAGTTGGAAGTGAATGAAGAAGGCTTTTTGGCTCGCCCTGAGGAATGGAATGAAGAGATCGCGGCCTTCCTGGCCAGGAAAGAGGAGAACATCGAAGAAATGTCCGGCGATCATTGGGCGGTTGTTAACTATATCCGGGAATTTTACCTGGAAAACGGTGTGGCTCCAATGGTCCGCAAGATATGTAAATCCACTGGTTTAAAATTGAAATATATTTATGAGTTATTCCCTTCCGGTCCCGCCAAAGGAGCCGCCAAGATCGCCGGTTTACCGAAGCCCGACGGTTGCGTGTGAGTACAGGAAGAGAGTGACGATATTTTATCTGAAAATTGGAAAAAGGGATTATTTATGCCTTTGGGCGCGGTATGATGCCCTGGGAGAAAGAGAGCGCAAAGAAACATCTCCCCACTTACTTTGGCGGTGTGTGTTACCATATCGGGATCTTCGCCGCTTTTTTCTATCTGTTGCTCATTATCTTTTCCATCCCAGCGCCGCGGGCTTGATGTCCGACCGGTTGGTTCAATCCATGGAGGAGTTGGGATGCGATACTCTGGTGTTGGCGGAATGCGGGCATGGTTATAATTCCAATCGCTGGGAAGCGGCGGAGTGGTTGGCCAAAAAATATGGTTTCAAGGTAAAGAGCATTCTAGAGATCGTCGCCGACTATCTCAGGGAAGGGAAAATTAAATTGGATCCGCAATTGAATCAGAAACTCGTAACCTTGCGTGGCCCCTGCAATCTGGTGCGCCTCGGCGGTATTGTGGAAGAGCAGAGATATTTGTTGAAGCATGCGGAGGCGCAAATTGTCGCCACCCCGTGCCACAATTGCGTGGATCAGTTGTCCGAGCTTAACAAACATTATGAGTTGGGTGTTGAAATCAAGACTGTGTGCGAATTGGTAGCTGACGCTCTTGTGCTTGATAAATAAATGGAAATCATATTATGGGCGGGCTTTGGCGTGCCCGGTTTTTATTTTTTATCGAATATTCCCAATCTTAATTGAAAAAAAAACTCACCTTTGTTATATTATGTTTTCACAAACGAATATTTGTAAAAAGGAGTGTGACGGTGATAGGTCAGACCGTGTCCCATTATAAAATTGTAGAAAAAATTGGCGAAGGCGGCATGGGTGTCGTATATAAGGCTGCGGATCAAAAACTCCGGCGGTTTATCGCCTTGAAATTTCTTCCCACAGGTTTGTTGGAAAATCCCGAATCCCGGCAGCGGTTTATTCGTGAAGCGCAGGCGGCGGCGGCATTGAATCATCCCAATATTATCACTGTGTATGAGATCAATGATTTTGAAGGACAATTGTACATTGCCATGGAATTTGTGGACGGCATGTTTTTTCACCGCAAGATCGCGGAAAAAAATCATGAGCGTCCCGGCGAAGATCATGTTCTTCACGAAGCCCAATTGGACTATGTGATAAACCTATTTATACAGTTGGCCGGCGGGCTTCATAAAGCTCATGGCGCCGGGATCGTCCACAGGGACATCAAACCGCAGAATATTCTGGTTGATAAGGACGACCGGGTGAAGATCCTGGACTTCGGTATCGCCAAATTGCGGGGTATGAGCCAGTTGACGCAGAAGGCCTTCGCTATGGGGACGGTGCCTTATATGTCGCCGGAACAGGTGAAAGGAAGGGATCTGGATCACCGTTCCGATATCTGGTCGCTGGGAGTGTTGTTGTATGAAATGTTGGCCGACCGGTTGCCCTATTCCGGGGAATACCCCGAAACTGTGATTTATTCGATTGTGAATGAAAAACCTGAATTATTATCCACAGTCAAGGCGGGTATCCCCACCGACATCGAGCGCATTGTGAACAGGGCGTTGATCAAGGATCCGGCCCATCGTTATCAAGGGTTGGATGAAATGATCAAAGATTTGCGGACTGTGGCTTCCCGGTTTACCAGTGAAACCATGACGGAAATTCTCGTGCCCGCTCAAGAAGGCGATACCCGTATTTCGATCGCGGTTCTCCCTTTTGCGGACATGAGCCCCCAGAAAGACCAGGAGTATTTCTGCGACGGAATGGTGGAGGAATTGATCAATTCCTTGAGCAAAATCGACGGTTTGAAAGTAGCGTCCCGCACGTCGTCGTTCTTCTTTAAAGGGAAGAATTGCGAGTTGCAGGAAATCGGCGGCAAACTGAAGGTCAAGACGGTATTAGAGGGCGGCGTGCAAAAGGCCGGCGACCGCCTGCGGGTGACGGCGCACCTGGTGAATGTTGAGGACGGCTGCCAGCTCTGGTCGGAACGATTCGACGGGGAATTGCAGGATGTGTTCGCCGTTCAAGACGAAATCACCATGGGTATTGTCGAAAACTTGAAGGTGAAGCTTTTAGGCGAAGAAAAAGAAGAAATATCCAAGCGTCATACCAATGACCTGGAAGCCTACAATCTCTTTTTGCACGGCCGGTATTTCTGGAACAAGCGGTATGAAGTCGGAATGAAGAAATCCATCGAATGCTTCCAGGAAGCCAGCCAGCGGGATCCAAATTACGCGCTTCCGTTTGTGGGGATCGCGGACGCATTCAATATCCTCGGCTTCTATGGTTTCATGCCGCCGAAGGACGCGTTTCAGAAAGCGCGGGCATCGGCGCGGCGGGCGCTTCAAATTGACGAACATGTGGGAGAAGCCCATGCGTCTCTAGGATGGGTCAAGACATTTTTTGAATGGGATTGGGCCGGCGCTGAACGGGAATACAAACGGGCCATCGAATTGAACCCTCACTATCCCACGTCCCATGAATGGTACGCTCTGTTTTTAGGAGTGATGGGGCGTTTTGAGGAGGCGTTGGAAGAGATCGCCATTGCCAGGGATCACGATCCGTTGTCTTTGATTATCAATAGTGTGGCCGGAGTCCTGTTCATTTTTTCCCGACGCTACGATAAAGCCATCAAACAATTGAGCCGCACCATCGAAATGGATCCGACATTCGCGCTGGCCCACATCTGGTTGGGGGAGGCGTATATGTTCAGCGGTAGGTATGATGAAGCGGAGGCGGAATTCAAGAAGGTGTTGTCCCAGGCTCCGAATATGACCTACGCGTTGGCGGATTTGGGAATGACATACGGTCTTTCGGGGCAAAAAGAGGAGGCGCGGAATATCCTCAAGCAACTCGATGTGATCGCCGGCCAGGCTTATTTATCGATGGTGCTGAAAGCCCAGGTCTATATAGGTTTGGGAATGAAGGACGACGCGTTCACCGCGTTGGATCAAGCCTATGAAGATCGCGATTCGTTCGTTCCCTATTTTAAGGCTTCGCCGCATTACGACCGTTTGAGACCCGACCCACGCTTCGAGGTGATGCTGATCAAAGTTAACCAGCACAATTAACGGAACTCTGAAAAATATAAAATTTAAGGAGGGGCCCAATGGAGCACCGTAAGTCTATACAATCGGACCGGGTCGAATCTTTGCGTACCGCTTTTCGCGCGGATGGATTTGATATCGATGAAGTGGTCGTTCGCCAAACGCCCGGGGGCGACGAAAAAGTCGGGATTGTGGCTAAACACCAGACCGCCGTTATCGGTACTACCGGCGAAAAAAAGAAAGCGTTTTATGTGGAGGGGGATCCCTATACCATGGGATACTTGATGGGAAGGTTGGCGGAACCGGACATTGAAAAAATGTGCACTGAATTCAACGAAAATATTGTGTTTGATTTTATTCACCTGAATATCAAAGATGAAAGATTGCGGGAATTTTTGGGCAGGTTGTTGACCGACGTGATCAACTGGTTATCCCGTAATATCTATCAAGATTTCCCCGAACATTTTACGCTCGAGCTTCAGGGGATGTTGGACGGTTGCAAAGAGGCCAACCCCAAGACCAAAGTGGACGAAAAACAATTATGGATTTTGAATGCCGGTATCGACGGGCTGCTGGCATTTATTTATACCGGTAAATTACCTCTTGAAGTGAAGGGACTTTACAAGAGTCTGGAATTTGAATTGAAGCCCGACTATTTCCGTATTCCTGTAATGTGCAACGGGTACTCTCAATTCGGTACCGGAAGCAATGGCAAACCGTATCATTATATGGGACGGGATTTTATGTTCCCCACCGCCGGGGTGTTCGAATATACCGCTGCCATGATTGTCTATAACCCGGATGAGGCGAATTCGTTTGTGACTGTATCCGCTCCGGGAATGATCGGCAGTATCGCCGGAATGAATCAATGTGGTGTCGGGGTTGGAGTGGACATGTCTCCTGCCGGCAATTGCGACTCCGACCGGCCGGGCGTCAACTCGTTGCTGTTGAACCGGTTGGCCATTCAGAAAGGCTGTACTTGTGAGGATGCGGTGGATGTAATGGTGGAGACCCAACGGGGCGTCAGTTGGGATTATATTCTGGCCGACGGCGCCAACGACCGGGCATGCGTAGTCGAGGCTGGAGTTACCACCGATCAAATCGATTTTATGTCCTATCCCCCTCGTCATCTAGCCGACGGGATCCTGAAGCCGGTGGAAGAATTGCTGCAGAATCCTTCGACTGAGATTCGCAACGGGTTGATGGTGCGCTGGAACGATTACCAATATCCCGAGGTCTACAATCAGCAGTTCAATCAGGCGTTGGTTGACAATTACAAAAAATTGCATCCCGGCTATGATTACGAATACAATGCCGCTGATTTCGCTGAAACCGGTTTTATCAATTCCACTTACAGCGGGAAAAATTGTCCCAAAGGCTATTATTTCGCCCCTCAACGGGAACAACGGGACGATCTGCTGCTGGTGTCGAACCACTATGTGATTCCCGAGATGCGATTATGCGCCATGAATGCCTGGACCGAAGTTGTGTCGTCTGGAGAATATAACGATATCCAGTGGCGCTATGACCAGTTGAACAAAGAGTTGTTGGATGCCCTTGCGCAGGGGCCTCTGGATGCGGACCAGGCTCTGGAGATCATTGATTTTCTGGCTCCCTATGGGCAGTTTCCCGATTATTATTTTCAATATTGGGAGAAGGAGCCGCAACCGTTAGATGAATGCGCCATCCAGGGTTCTGTATCGCTGATGGACTTAAAAGAGTTGACCATTGTCAATCATTATGGCTTCTATAGCGATGAGTGGGTGACTATTTCGTTGAAACGATATTTCGACTGATATTCATTAGTGAGAAAGGCGTCCAGGGGGCGCCTTTTTTTTATAACCAAATCAATCGGATTCTTTACATTGCTTTCTTGATCTGCATGTCGCGGATTTCTTTGACCGCTTCGATGGCTTCGTTGATGTGTGCTTCCGTATTGAAAGGACCGACTCCGAACCTCGCCGCTCCATGGATGGGGACGGTGCCGATGCCTTCGTGTACCAACGGAGCGCAATGCAAACCGGTACGGCAAGCGATGGTGTAGTCCACATCCAATAGGGTTCCGGTGTTCAGGGCTTCCATGCCGTCCACATTGAAGAGGAATACGCTGATGTGGTTTTCCTGATCTTCCTGGCAGTACAAAGTGATGCCCTCTTCGTCTTTTAACCCTTCCCGCAACATGGCGGTAAGCTTCATTTCATGATGATGAAGATTGTCCACGCCTTTTTCCTGGACCCATTTTAATCCCGCGTGCAAACCGGCCACGCCGACAGTATTGAGTGTTCCATATTCCAACCGGTACGGGTATTCGTACAGGTGGGTGCGCACCGCTGAACGGACTCCGGTACCGCCGGCGCGGGTGTGCTTGATATCCACCCCTTCTCGGACATAGAGACCGCCGATTCCGGTGGGACCCAATAAAGACTTGTGCCCGGTGAAGGCAACGATATCGATGTTCATCTCTTCCATGTCGATGGGTATTTTCCCCGCTGATTGGGACGCGTCAATGGCGAATACGATTCCCTTTTCCCTACAATATTTACCGATTTCCTTGATAGGCTGCACTGTGCCGATAACGTTCGACGCGTGGTTGACAATCACCAATTTGGTATTTTTTTTGAATTTTTTCTTTATGTCGTCGGGATCAATGAATCCTTTCTCGTTGAAATCGACGTAATCCACCTCGACACCTTCATCCTGGGATAAATGGTATAGGGGACGTAAAACTGAATTGTGTTCTAATGTCGTAGTGATGGCATGGTCGCCTTTGCCTAAAAGACCGAAAATGATAAGATTGAGCGCATCGGTTGAATTATAAGAGAAGCACAGGCGGTTGGTATCGGTTCCACCGTTGAAGAACTGCGTTAACATTTTGCGGGTGTCTTCCACTATTTCTCCGGCCTCCATGCACATATCGTAACCGGAGCGGCCGGGATTCACTCCGAAATTGCGGTAAAACGTGTCCATAAATGTGTACACTTCCTCCGGCTTGGGAAACGAGGTAGCGCCATTGTCTAGATAGATTAATTTCTCCATACAAACCTCCTGGATTTTTGTCCCGCTGAAAAAAAAATCGAATAAATTTCATCATAAATGGTAATCAACCAAGAGTCAAATAGTTGATATATCTTTTTTTTCTTCAAATCGTCACGATATGACTGGTGATTGGCGGCATGTACAGTATTGTTTATCCCCATTGAATGGCCCTTTACTTTTGGTGGGATTTTTTTTATTATAATTTATTGCCGCCGGCTTTGTCCCGGTGAGTTTTTCTTGCAGGTGAGGCGCTAATGATGAATGGCATCATGAATAAAGGTTTGCATATCGATTTGAGTTCGCGGACGGTTGAGTTTACGACTCTGAAGCAAGAATTTTTAGAACAATTTCTCGGAGGTAAGGGCCTTGGATTGGCGATGATGGTGGAGATGGGTTTTGTGAGGCAAGGCCCTTTCGACCCGGAGAATCCATTGTTGTTTGTCACCGGACCTTTGACCGGAAGCCTGGTGAACACATCGGCCCGTTCAGTTTTGGTGACCAAATCGCCTCTGACAGGTTCTTTTCTCGATTCCAATATCGGTGGACATTGGGGGCCCCAATTAAAGCGGGCGGGGCTGGATTACGTGTTGATTACCGGGAAAAGCGATCGGCCTGTCTTTTTGCATATTACCCCCGGGGGGGTTGCGTTTGAGGATGCCGGACGATTATGGGGGCGGGGGAAGTTTGAAACCGAGACGCTTCTCAAGCAGCGTTATCCAGGTAGCCGCGTAGCTTGCATTGGACCCGCCGGCGAGAGACTCGTTCGTTTCGCTTGTATCGGAACGGAATACCATCGGCAATTCGGACGCGGCGGGAGCGGCGCTGTCATGGGATCCAAAAAATTGAAAGCTCTGGTGGTCCAGGGGAACGAAAAAATCCAATACCATGATCCGGACTTGGTGAAGCGGTTATCGTCGCAATTGGCCAAAGATGTGACCGTTCATCCAAATCGCTTGCTCAGGAAGGAAAAGGGTACAGTGATGTGGGTCCGTTGGGGCCAGGAGTTGGGACGATTCCTCCCGGTTCGTAATTGCCGCGAAGTTCAATTTGAAGACTATGAGGCCATTAGTTCCGAAAATATGAAGCGGGTGTTGAATTGGAAGAGCGCCGGTTGCTTCAATTGCGCTATATTGTGCGCCAAGAAGTCCCGCTGGGACGAACGTAGCCTCGAAGGGCCGGAATACGAGACCGTTGGTTGGTTGGGTAGTAATTGTGGCATCGGCGACCCCAAAGCCATTGCCGAAGCCAATATTTTAGCGGATGATTTGGGAATGGACACAATCTCTTTGGGCGCTGGTATCGCTTTTGCCATGGAGGCTTTTGAGCGGGGCATCCTCGACTCCGGCGAAACCGGCGGCCTGGAATTGCGTTTCGGCAACACCAGCGCCTGGTTCGAGATGATTCGTCGCATCGCCTACCGGGACGGATTGGGCGATTTATTGGCGGATGGAGTGAGCCGGGCGTCGAGCCATATTGGCCGGGGGAGCGCAGAATTCGCACTCCATATAGGCGGGATGGAGATTTCCGGTGTGAATATCAAGGGGGCCGCCTCGATGGGATTGGGACTCGCCACCGCGGATTTTGCAAGCCATACAAGGGTGTGGAGCGCCACCGCGGAAATGAATGGGGAATTGACCTTCGATAATACTCCGGCCTTCATCAAGCAATGCCAGGATGAGGTGAATACCCGTGATTCATTGGTGATATGCGATTTTCTCCCGTTCGGGAACGACCGGTTGGCTGAATTGTATTCCGCGGTGACTGGCATGCCGGCAAGCCAGGCGACGCTGGAAAAAGCTGGAGAACGAATCTCCAATCTTGCCCGTTTGTTCAACATAGCCACCGGGCGCACCAGGGCTGACGATACGTTGCCGGGTAGGTTTTTAAATGAACCTCACGAAGCGGGATTGTTTGCTGGAAAAGTTCTCACAATAGAAATTTTCGACCGCTGGTTGGACATGTATTACCGGGAGCGAGGCTGGGGGGCGGACGGTGTTCCAGGAAAAGAAATTCTGGGTACGCTGGGAATCGGTTCGATTTAAGCGATATATTGTTTTTTTAATTTTTTTTCGATAGTCCCGGTAAATCTTTTAATCAACTGATTCAACCAGGCCCGGAGGCATTTTTTTAAACCTATCAATTTGTTTTTCCAGATTTTTATCACATTATATATAGTGGGAAGGAGGACAAATGTTGAAGAATTTATTTGTAACAAGAAAGTCATGGGTATTTGTATTGATTATGGTTGTTTCCCTAACGATGGTCGCAATGTTCGCGTGTGCCGGATCAGAGGGCGATTCTTCAAAAACTTCATCAAAGCTGGACAAGATCAAGGCCTCCGGTAAAATTGTGATGGGAACCAGCGCCGATTATCCCCCTTATGAGTTTCGCCTTCTGGGAGATGAGGATGGAGATATCGTTGGAATCGATATCGATATTGCCAATGAAATTGCCCGGGAATTGGGAGTCAAACTCGAAGTGAAAGAGGTTTTGTTCAGTAAATTGTTCGATTCTCTGGGCCAGGGGAAAATCGACATGATTCTCGCCGGTATCGCTCCCACTGACCAACGGAAGGAAATTGCCGACTTTTCTGAAATTTACTACCAGGCGATCCAAAGCCTATTGATTCGGGCTGATGAAACCGACAAGATAAAGGCTGTCGAAGATTTAAGAGGCAAGAACGTCGGAGTTCAGAAAGATTCAATTCAGGAAGAATCTTCCCGCAATCAGATTAAAGGGGCTGAATTTATCGGCAAAGAAACGATTACCGAATTGATCGGCGCCCTGAAGAGCGGCGAGGTGGACGCGATTGTCCTGGAAAAACCTGTTGCCGAATCTTACGCGTTGATGCACAAGAATTTGATCAATTTGGCCTGTGGGGCCAAAGAAAGAATGGGATCTGCGATTGCGGTAAAAAAAGGCGAGAGTGCTCTTCTTGCCAGCATCAACGATACCCTTAAAAAATTGAAGGGAAATAATAAGATTGCCGAATTTGTGTGGGAGGCAAAAATATTATCGGTTAAGTAGATTCCCGCCAATTGATTTATTGCTATATCGCGGTTTTTTGTCGAGGGGTGCATCGTTGTCGCCCCTCTTTTTTTTTGATGTTGTCCAGCCAGCCTATTCCAGGGTAGATCCTGCGCAAAGACTTGACAGATAAGGGATTTTAGGGTATTTTCTTAGCCTTGGAGAATTGATATGAACGAATATAAAGGCCAACTTATTTCTAAAGATTTTAAATACGGTATTGTGGTGTCGCGCTTCAATAGCTTTATCACTGAGAAGTTGTTGGACGGCGCATTGGACGCTTTACGCAGAACCGGCGCACAGGAAGAGGAAATTGAAATTTTTCGGGTCCCCGGCTCTTTCGAAATTCCTCTGGCAGCCAAACGAATGGCTCAGTCTAAGCGCTATGATGCGATTATTTGTCTTGGGGCTGTGATTCGAGGCGAAACCCCCCACTTCGATTATGTGGCTAGCGAAGTATCCAAAGGTATCGCTTTGCTGGGCCTGGAATTCGGCATTCCGTTTGCCTATGGAGTCGTAACCGCCGACAACACTGAGCAGGCCGTCGAGCGGGCCGGTAATAAAATGGGTAACAAAGGTTTCGATGCAGCCCAGACCGCCGTGGAATTGTTGAACCTGTTTAAAGATGCGAAAATTTGATGTTCAGGATAAAATACAGCCGCGAAGTTGTTCTGAAATTGCTCTACCAGGTGGACATACTGAGTTTGGAAGAGGCGCCTGAAGATATTATCGAGCAAAACAGTTGCTTTTTTAGGGGATTGAACGAGCCTGAGGTACAATTCATCAAGCAGATGATCGCTAAGTTGGCGGAAAAGCGGGAACATATCGACAACTTGATTTCCAAAAATCTCATCGGTTGGAAATTGCAACGTCTCAATCCTGTGGATCGCACGCTTCTGAGGATGGGAATCGCCGAGTCTTACTTCAACACCGAAAAGGCGATCATTATTGATGACATCGTGAGAATCGCCAAAAAATACGGCGAGGAAGATTCGTTTAAAATTATCAACGCCATCCTGGATAAAGTCTTGTAATGAAAACGATTCTGTTGATATTGATGTTGATGTCTCCGTTGCGGCAGGTGGAGTATTCTTATTTGCAGTTTTCCACTCCTCAACGGGATATTTTCCCGGATTACCGTAACGATAATTTTCAGCAGAAGATATCATGGAAACGGGATTTGGTTTCGGTCGTTAGTCAGAGTCTCAATTTTTATCAATTGGATCTCAACTTCCGTGTGGTTGTGGATGAGGATTATTTGCAAAGGCAACCGCGGGAAATACGGGAGGCGGTCAAACTTCTTTCCGGCGATTGTATTTCCCTCAGAGATTATGTCGATAATATTTCGGGCTTTCTAAAGTCTGAAGTGAATTATGACGATAACGGGGCTCTACAAGACGCGGTGTCCGTGTTGACCAGGAAAACCGCCAATTGTGTCGGTTATTCCAACCTTGTACACGAATTTTTTAAGTGTGTCGGAATCAACAACCAGTTTGTCAAGGTATTCTATCTAAAAAGCAGCGAAGGCGTTCTGTTGATCTCGATCCCTCACAATTGGGTTGTAGGGAGATAGACGAATGGCTATACATTTTTTTATGACCCTCAGCATCAATCGTTTACCTCTGGGTATATCCTGGTGGAAGAGAATGTGGATTTCAAACAAATCCGGCGTTTTCTGGTGAGGCTTGTAAAAAAAGAGGTAAAAATGATTAATTAAGGAGAGGTTCATGGAAGAATATTTTAAAATTCGACAAGAAAAACTAGAAAAAATTAAAGCGTTGGGAGTCGATGTTTATCCCTATTCATTTGATAAGACACACAATTTTGACGAAATAATAGCAAAATACAAAGATTTACCCGAAGAGCAGTTCGAATCCCTGACAGATGAGTTTAGAGTGGCCGGTCGCATTATCACTGTCCGGGATATGGGAAAGAGCTCGTTTGTCCATCTTTATGACGGCTATGAAAAATTGCAGGTCTATATTCGCAAAGGTCAGGTGGAAGAGCTTGATTATAGTGTTTTCAAATTATTGGATATCGGCGACATTATCGGGGTCTCGGGAAAACTTTTCCGTACCCGTACCGGCGAATTGACCATCCTTGTGTCGGCGCTCACTTTTTTGACCAAATCGTTTCATCCGTTGCCGGAAAAGTGGCATGGTTTGCAGGACAAGGAATTGAGATATCGTCAAAGATATCTGGATCTCATTGTAAATGAGGATACCCGGCGAATTTTTAACCTCCGCTCCAATATCATCCAGCAGATTCGCATGTTTTTTTACCAGAAAGGTTTCAAGGAAGTCGAGACTCCCATGATGCAGCCTATTGCCGGAGGAGCCGCGGCCCGGCCTTTTGTCACCCACCATAACGCCCTGGATATTCCGTTGTATTTGCGGATCGCGCCGGAGCTCTATTTGAAGAGATTACTGGTGGGGGGAATGGAGAAAGTCTTTGAAATCAATCGTAATTTCCGTAACGAAGGGGTTTCGCAGATGCACAACCCCGAGTTTACAATGATTGAATGGTACCAGTTGTACAAAGATTTTAACGATAATATCGAGCTAACCGAGGAATTATTGTCTGTACTCAATAAAGAATTTTTAGAGAACGATACGGTTCAGTGGGACGAGAAAGAGATATCCATGAAAACTCCTTATGCCCGGAAGCGTTTCATGGATCTTATTTCCGAGAAATCCGGCGTACCGGTGGAAGATCTTTGGGATGAGGAGACGTTGAAAAATCATATCATTGAAAGCCTTCCGGATGAAGATTGCCCCCCCACCTTCGGTAAGATGTTGGAATTGATGTTCGATGTTTACGCGGAACCATCCTTGCAGAATCCAACCTTTGTGACCGATTATCCGGTGGCGATTTCTCCTCTATCCAAAGTCTCACGGGAAAATAGCAGGGAAACGGAACGGTTCGAACTATTTGTCGGCGGAATGGAAATCGCCAACGGCTTTTCCGAACTGAATGACCCGATTGACCAGAGAGGCCGTTTCGAAGCGCAGTTAGTGGACCGGGAAAAAGGGGATGACGAGGCTCCGGAAATGGATCTTGATTTTCTCAACGCTCTTGAATACGGTATGCCCCCGGCATCCGGCGAAGGGGTCGGTATCGACCGGTTGGTCATGTTATACACCGGCGCCCGATCCATCAAAGAGGTCATTCTGTTCCCGTTGCTTAGAACCAAAGCATGAAATTTGAATTATTTATAGCTCGTAGATATTTGGTGCGTGGTCGCAAGACCACGTTTATCTCTATTATTTCTTTGGTGTCGATTATCGGTATCGCCATCGGAGTCGCGGCTCTGATCATCGCGCTGTCTTTGATCAATGGCTTCCAGAACGATATTCGTAACAAGATTTTGGATTCCACCGCCCATATCATGGTGAACAGCATGATGGGCGATGGCGTTGACGCTTACAAGCCGCTTGTCGATGAATTGCAAAAACGGTTTGATAAGATCAAATCGGCGAGCCCGGTGGTATTCGGCACCGTTCTGGTAAAAGGAAGCGGTAAAAATGCCTCCGGCGCCATCCTCAGAGGGATCGATTTCGATGAGATCGACGATCATATGGCCTGGCTCAAGGAATTGGAGTGGGGTAGATTACCCACATCTCCCCGCGAACTGGTCATCGGTAAGGATCTGGCGATTAAGTTGGGGTTATTCGAAGGCGACGATTGCATGATTATTGCTCCGCAACCGGTGCTGTCCCCCACAGGGGTCATGCCGAGGATGAAGAAATACAAGATCGCCGGAGTATTCAAGTCGGGCCTCTATGAAGTGGATAATGGAACTGTAATCACCAGCCTTGCGGCGGCCCAGAATCTTTTCAAGTTGAAGGATAAAATCAGCTACATCCAGATCTATCTCGACGATATGTTCGATGCCGAAGAGGTGGTGGGGGAAATGCGAACATTTCTTCCGGTGCATCTCTCCGCCATAACCTGGAAGGATTTGAACGCGTCGCTCTATTCCGCCTTGAAGCTGGAAAAAACAGTTCTGTTTTTCACCCTGACGTTAATTATTATTGTGGCGGCTCTCAATATCATTGCCGGCCTGTTTTTGTTGGTGATTCAGAAGATAAAAGATATCGGCATCCTTCTCTCTTACGGAGCCACGCCACGGATGATCAAGAAGATTTTCTTTATCCAGGGCAGCATCATTGGTGTATTGGGGACGACGGCCGGCGCTGTGATCGGTGTTTTATTCACCTGGTTTGCCAATAAATTCGAATTGATCAAAGTACCGTCGGAATTGTATCAGATGAGCTATGTGCCGTTCAATATCGGTGGCTTCGACCTGGCGGCGGTGATTGTGGTGGCATTGCTCATCAGTTTTACCGCCACATTGATTCCATCCCGGAAGGCCGCGTCGGTGAATGTCGTGGACGCTGTCAAAAACGAATAAACAATGAATCGCCGCCTGGGTATCGATGTGTTGATGGAAGGTGTCGAGGACCTTCTGGGAAGCAAAAACTCCGTTCTGATCACCGGAAGTAGTAATGTGGACTCCTCCGGCAGGCCTGTGTACCAGTTATTGAAACAGCGGCTGGGGAAACGCTTGAAGGCGGTTTGGTCTCTACAACACGGATTTATGGTTGATAAACAGGACAATATGATATTGTCCGATTCCTTTTATTTCGAGACGTGGGATCTAGAGATCAGGAGTTTGTACGGCCGGCGGTTATTGCCCCAAGACGATTGGCTCGATGGTATCGATACCATCGTTGTGGATGTGTTTGATGTGGGAACCCGGGTCTATACATTTATAAATCACGTATTGATGGTGATGAGCCGGCTCTCCGGTAAAGGGATCGAATTCCTGGTGCTGGACCGGCCGAACCCCCTGGGGGGAATGGTTTGTGAAGGGTATGTGGCCAATCGCGACTACTTCAGCATTGTCGGCCAATTGCCCGTCCCTATGCGCCATAGTTTGACCGCCGCGGAGTTTCTTGATTTTGGCGCGCGCTATTACCGGCTGGATATTCCTTTGCAGGTGATCGGGATGGAAGGGTGGCGCCGCAGATATCGATACAATGAACTCTGGACCTATCCCTCGCCCAATATGCCGTCCCACCGGACAGCGGTTGTCTACCCCGGAGCGGTTCTCCTTGAAGGGACGAATCTCTCTGAAGGCCGCGGCACGACGCGCCCGTTCGAATTTGTAGGAGCTCCGTATCTGGATGCCGGTCTGCTGATTGATGAACTCAATCAATGTGGACTTGGGGGGGTAACGTTTATTCCCGTCTATTTCAAGCCGGAATTTTCAAAGTATGCCGGGGATATTTGTGAGGGGGTATTGGTGCACCCCGACGACTTCATCGAGTTTCGCAGTTTCGCTGTCTATTATGAGATCATCCGTTTGATTCGCCGCCGCTATCCTCGGCAATTCGCCTGGAAACAACCTCCTTATGAGTTTGAACATAACCGGCTTCCCATCGATATGATCAATGCTTCCGATTCAGTAAGAATTGGATTGGAACATGATGTCCCGTTCCATGAGATCGAATCGAGCGTCAATGAAGAGATCATGGTGTTTAGAAACGCGGCGGCGGATTCGCTAATGTATTGACGGCCCAATGGATCGCGGCTTGTTGTGTTTTACTAATTAAGATATTATAATATGAGCGTGTTTAGCCGACTAAAAAAAATTGACCTTTTTATAGCCTTGTTTTTTCTGTTATCTCTGGTGTCTTACTTTGCCGGGGCAACGTCGGCATTCCAGTTTTTCACGTTGGTTTTCGGCATTGTGGCGGCCTCCAGGCTCATCATTCTCTTTAAACGGAAGATCCTCTGGAAAACCCGCAACCGTTTAATCTTCTCCAGCCTGTTCTTTGTGGTGACCCCCATCGTGTTGGTCTCTATCTTCTTTTTTTCCATTATTTATATTATTATCGCCCAATATGGCGTTATCATCGTGGACAATATGGTGAAGCGCCAACTCACTGATTACGAACGGACCGTAGATAGATACCTGGCGATGGATGATCGCGGGGCCATGGAACGGAGAAGCAGGGGCTGGACCAAATACAAGCCCTCGAATCTGGCGGTTATTTTTTTTGAAAGAGAAGAAAACCGGTACAGCGAATTCTACCGCTATCCGGAAGACATGGATTTTAAAAATCTGAAAATCCACCAATTCTCCGGTTATTTTAAATTGAACGGCCATCTCTATCTGGGGGTGTTCAAAAAAGAGCGGGACTTTGCCTGCTTAATTTCAATGAGGCTCGACGAGAATTTCCTCACCGATCTCTCCTCCATCAGCGATCTGAAAATCAAGTTTGTGGAGGTAGAGGATTCCCGGGGTAACGGGGAGAGGATTCAGAACATTTCGAGGGTGGCGGATTCATCTCTGGATATCGGACTGTTTCCATGGCCCTACCGGTTTAAATTTATCGATTTCGACGCCACACGGTCGTATTCATCCAATCTGGTGGAAAAGGAACACTTTTATTATTTGATGATTGATTATGACAAGTTGTTCCGTAAAATCAGAGGACTTGGTTTCGGTTCCGTCTCCATGAATATCCAGAAGTTCATTTACTTTTTGGTGGGTTTGTTCGCATTTTTCATTATTGTCTCCTTTTTTGCCGGGTATCGTATCATACGCGTCATCACCAAATCCATCAATCAGATCTCTAAAGGAACGGAGCGCATTCGCAAGGGCGATTTTTCAGTTCGTATCAAAATCAAGTCCGGAGACCAATTGCAATATTTGGCTGAATCATTCAACGAGATGGCGTCGGGCATCAAACGGCTGCTTATCGAAGAAAAAGAGAGGCAGAGGCTGGAAGAGGAATTGCGGATCGCCCGCAGTATCCAGTTGAAATTGTTGCCTCACGATTCGTTTATCACCGATGAATTTGAGATCGCCGCCGTCAATATCCCGGCGGAAGAGATTGCCGGTGACTATTTTGATTATTTCTACCACGAGGGAGAATATTTATATGTCCTGGTGGCGGATGTCTCGGGCAAAGGCGCTTCCGCCGCGTTTTACATGGCGGAATTGAAGGGGGTTGTCAATTATTTGCAAAAAACCGGCCTTTCGCCGGCGCATTTGATCGGCGAATGCCACCAGGCGCTGAACCATTCATTTGATAAAACCACCTTTATAACAATGAATGTTGCCCGTTTTCATATTCCCGGAGGGACATTCGTGTTTTCCCGCGCCGGGCATACCAAGGCGCTTTTTTACCGGCGAAAACTGGAAAAATGTGAGGCCTTGTATCCGGAAGGGATGGCGGTTGGACTCGTCAATTTTTCCGTAGACAAGATTCAGGAACTCGAATTGGATTATGAGTCCGGCGATGTGTTATTCTTGTTCTCCGATGGCCTGTCGGAAATTATGAATGAAGATGAAGAAATGCTTGGAATTAAAAAATTGGAGCGTTTGATTTGCCGGAACCATTCCGGTAGCGCGGAAGAGATCAAGAAAAAAATACTGGATTTCAGTATTCAATTTGCCGGCGCCCGTGCAAATCGCGATGATTTAACGTTTATTGTATTGAAAGTAAAATGAGTGAATTATTAGAAAAAAAACTAGGATATCATTTCAAGAATAAGGACAGCTTACGATTGGCCTTAATTCATAAATCGTATAATGAAGGTTTGCGAAGAGACCTGCCGGATAACGAAAAGCTCGAATTCCTTGGGGATTCGGTCATCAATCTGACGGTAACCGAATACCTATTCCGTCGCTTCAAGCGGTTTAACGAGGGGGAGCTTTCAAAACTAAAGGCCCACCTGGTTTCCAGTAATTTTTTGTTCAATGTCGCCAAATCCCTTGATCTCGGTGATTTTATTCTTTTGGGTAAAGGGGAAGAAAAAAACGACGGTAGGAACAACAAACGAATCGTCGCCTCACTCTTCGAAGCGCTGGTTGGGGCGATTTACCTGGATTCCAGCTTTCGCGTTGTGTACAACGTGATAATACATTTCTTTAGAGGGCCTATCGAATCTCTGGTGGAAAGCAAAGAGGATATCCGCATCAACGACTACAAGTCTGAACTTCAAGAAATTGTTCAGAGGCACAATAATTATCTTCCCGAATATCAAATTGTCAGCGAAGTGGGAAAACCTCCGAATATAGTGTTTAACTCCGTGATTTACCTGGACGGCAAGGAGATTGCCAGAGGCCAGGGGAGCAGCAAACGGCACGCCGAACAGAATGCCGCCTACAACGCGTTGAAAAAAATCGATAATGTTATCGGTTATGAAAAGTTATCCGAGGTGTTCTTTCTGAAAAACGACTCGCCGCATTAGTCTCTAACTGTTTCCGGAAAACATTGTAAAGCGCGTTTAAACGTGGTATTATGTCTATATGATTAATATTGTGAGGTGTTTTTGATGATCAGGCTAATCCGCGATGATGGAATAGAGATGTTGGTAAACACCGAGTTTATTACGGACGTACAACAATTTGCTCCTCATGAAACAGTTATTTCCTTGACAAATGGGGAAAAGATCACTGTGAAAACCTCGAAATGGGATGTAATGGAAAAAATGAGGGCCTACCGGATGGGAATTAATTCGGAGAGGAAAGGGGTTTTCAAAAAAGGGAAACCGGAAACGAAAAAGGGTGTGAACTAACAACCTTTTTCGCTTGATTTTTTGGGGGTTGTCGAGTAAAATTTCTGTATGAAGGATTATTATGAACTAATGGGAGTCGGTCGCAATGCATCCCTTTCGGATATAAAAAAAGCCTACAGAAAATTGGCCCGAAAGCACCATCCAGATTTAAATCCCGGCGATAAAAATGCAGAGCAGCATTTTAAGGAAATTTCCGAAGCCTACGACGTTTTGAAAGATCCAAGAAAAAGAAAACAATATGATATGTACGGTAGAGTAGGGGCGGATTTTCACAATGCCGGATCAAATTTTGCTGGTTTCGATTTTAATTCAACCGGAACCAGCTCGTTCGGAGATATTTTCGAGACGATATTCGGCGGTGGATTTGCCGGCCAGAGGCCAACCCCTCATACCAAAAAGAAAGAGAGGGGCGAGGATTTGATGTATTCTATGACTCTTGGTTTTCTGGACTCTGTAACCGGTATCGAGACACCCATTCAAATATCCAGGAAGGAGATGTGCGCGACGTGTAGCGGTAAGGGGATCGAACCGGGATCCAATAGTACTACATGTCCCCATTGCAACGGAAGTGGACGGATTCAGAGGCAAACCGGTTTCATGAAATTCGCGTCCCCATGCCCCCATTGTGGCGGCGCGGGCCTGTTGCCCGGTTCGTCATGCAACTCATGCGGAGGTGATGGCCGTACGGAAAGTGTTACCCGCATAAAAGTCACGATTCCCGGAGGCGTCGATAACAATTCCAAGGTCAGGATTTCCGGTAAGGGAAATGCAGGAAAATTCGGCGGCCCCCCCGGGGATTTGATCATTACTATCAACGTGACCCCCCATCCAGTCTTCAAGCGTAACGATTCCAATATAGAAATGCAATTGCCGGTGACCTATAGCGAGGCGGCGTTGGGAGCCAAAGTAGAAGTGCCCACTCTGGAAGGCTCCACACTGCTAAAAATTCCACCGGGAATCGCTTCGGGCCGTAAATTAAGGCTCAAGAGCAAGGGGATTGCAAGCCCCAAAACTAGATTGAGGGGAGATATCATTGTCGAAATCAAGATCATTCCCCCTTCCACTAAAGATATCGAAGTCCGCGAGCTGCTTCAAAAAATAGAAAAGATCGCTCCGTATAACCCAAGGGATGGATTTGTCAAATGAAGGAAAAGACCTATATGATTTCAGCCGTTGCCACCAGATACAATATCCATCCTCAAACGTTGCGCCTGTATGAGCGCGAAGGGTTGCTGATCCCTACCCGCACAAAAGGAAACACCCGGGTTTATACTGAACAGGACCTGAAAAAACTTGAATTCATTTTGAGTTTGACCAGGGAAATGGGCGTCAATCTAGCCGGGATCGAGATCATCTTGAATATGCGCAACAAGATGGAAATGATGCAGGATCAGTTTGCGCTCTTTTTAGAAGAATTAAAAAAGGAATTTGCCGGAAAAGAGAATTTTTTCGAGGAAAAGAAAAACGCGATTGTGAAGTTTTCCTCGTCCACTGTAACTTTATTTAAAGATGGAGAAAAAAAGACATAAAGAATCGCTTGATTCTTTGAATTTGTATTTTCAGAAGGTAAAGAAAATTGCCGTTTTAACGCCCGAAGAAGAAAAGGCATTGATTCTCAGGGTAAAAGCGGGGGATGAAGATGCTTTCCAGAAGATTATAATTGCGAATCAAAAGTTGGTTGTAAAAGAAGCGTTGAAATACTATTTCAAAGGAGAAAACTTTCTCGACTTGATAAACGAGGGCAACAAAGGATTGATCGAAGCATTGAAGCGGTTTGACGCCAATAGGGACAACAGATTTTACACCTATGCGATCTGGTGGGTAAGAAGTGAAATTCGTCGATATTTATCAAAAAACCAAAATATCATCTCATTCCCGGATATTTTCTACAATGACTACCTGAATTTCAAAAAAGTTTATTTCAAGCTCAGTAAAAAATTGAAACGGAAACCCAGTCTGAAAGAATTGGCCGAAACCCTGGAAATTCCCGAGAAAAAAGTGAAGGTTATGCTATCTGTTCCCGACGAGATTGTCTCTTTGGACAAAAGTGTCGTGGAAGGGAGCTCTTCCAGTCTGACGTCCTATTTGTCCGACGAGTCCGCCGCCGATCCTCATGATGTTCTGGTGGGTATTTCGATGAACAATTTGATACTCAAGGATATCGAACAATTAACCGAGAAAGAGGCCAAAGTCATAAAAATGAGGTTTGGGTTCGGCGGGCAGGATCCAATGAAGCTGCGCGAAATCGCGAAAAAAATGAATATGAGTCCAGAGGGAATCCGCCGGATTGAGATGAAGGCCCTCCACAAACTTAGAAATACACTGAAAAAACAGGGAATATATGGAGTTCTGAATTGACAGATGGATTGTGCAAAGAATGCGATGGAACCGGTTGGGTCATTCGAAAAATAAGCGACCGGGAAATCGCGGTGAAATGTGATTGCCAGAAAGCGGACATTTTTTTATCTAAAGGGAAACGGTCGAATATTCCACCACGTTTTTTCGGTGCGGAATTAAGTAGTTTTTTCCCCGATGAAAACAGACCGTCATTATTAAAAGCGAAAAAGGCGGCCGAAACCTTTATCGAGGACTTTCCCGCCGTGACCGACGGATTGTTGTTCCAGGGGCCTACCGGAGTGGGGAAGACCAGACTTTTATGCTCGATCGCCACCGGGATCATGCGGCGTTTGAATAGCATTGAAGTTTATTACATCGATTGGAATGATTTGGTTCGACTGATGCGTTCCGGTGAAGACGCAGCGTCCCGTGACTACTATGCTATCAATGAATTAATTCAAAAATTGGCATCCGTGGACTTGCTATTGTTTGACGAGTTTGGAGCCTCGAAAGTCAGCCCATGGGTGTATGACAATATCTATTTTGTCATTAACCGCAGGTATAATACTCAGAAGATTACCTGCTTTTCGTCAAACTTTATGGACGATCCTGTTAATGGCGGTCGGGAATCCCTGAGGATAAGAGTCGGGGAACGGATACGCAGCCGATTGTTCGAGATGGCGACTTCGATCGAAATGATAGGATCTGATTATAGAAAGCTGAACGGTTAGGAGGAAAAAATGAACCAGGATATTACATTTATCAATGAAAAAATTCAACAGGAAAGCCAGGTCATCGAGCGAATTCTCGCTGAAATGGAGAAGGTGATTGTTGGGCAACGGATGCTTCTCGAACGAATGATGATTGCTATGATCACTTCCGGCCATATACTTCTGGAAGGTGTGCCGGGGCTGGCTAAAACTCTCTCGATCAAAACTCTGTCAAGAGTATTGGATCTCAATTTTAGCCGGATACAATTTACACCGGATTTGCTCCCTGCCGATCTTACCGGTACAATGGTATTCAGCCCCAAGACCTCGGACTTTTATACAAAAAAGGGACCGATTTTTACAAATCTTCTTCTTGCCGATGAAATCAACCGGGCTCCGGCCAAGGTTCAGAGCGCTCTTTTAGAGGCGATGCAGGAATTGCAGGTCACTATCGGCGACAATACGCACCGGATTGAAGCCCCTTTTATGGTGATGGCCACCCAGAACCCCATCGAACAGGAAGGGACCTATCCATTGCCGGAAGCTCAGGTGGACAGGTTTTTATTGAAGGTCAAAATATCGTATCCCACAAAGGAAGAAGAAAAGACCATTGTCGAGAGAATGACAACCGGTGCGGAGATCCCAATCTCCGCTGTTTGTTCCGCCGAAGAAGTGGCAAGAATCAACAAAGCGTACAAGATGGTGTATGTAGACGAGAAAATTAAAGATTATATTGTCGATCTTGTATTCGCCACCCGTTTTCCTGAAGAGGCGGGACTCGGTAAGCTTAAGGATCTCATTCAGTTTGGAGCGTCTCCACGCGCCTCCATCTATTTGACGGAAACCGCCAAAGCGTTGGCATTTGTACGGCGGCGTGGGTATGTGACTCCCGAGGATGTCAAGAGTGTTGGACGGGATGTGTTGCGGCACCGGATTATCCTTTCCTATGAGGCGGAAGCCGAGGAATTGACCACCGACGATATTATTACCGATATTTTCAACAATGTCGTGGTACCCTGATCTATTTGAGCGGACAACAACTACAAATTTACCATAGAGGTGACAGTGATGGCAAAACGCACGAATAAGAAAAATTTGAGAAAAAAAATTAATCCGGAAAAGTCGAACAAAATGATCTATGCCGTTGCAATTGGGCTTGGAATTATATTTGTCGCTTTTTTAATCTTAATGTTGAGCGGCGTATCTACACCGGAAAACAAAGAGGCATTTATGAAAAAGGCCCTCGCCTACCTGGAAAAAACCGATGGCATTTTGGATGTGAATATAGACGCGCCTAATAATCTGCTAACCATTGTTTACGAAGAGAAAGAAAAGATGGATTTCACCAAGGTGGCTCAATATGCCGGTCTTAAATTATCGCACCGCATGAGAGAGGAAACCTTCAAAGTCGTCCTCGCCAAAGACGAGCGGTCTGAAATTCAATATACCTTCCTCATTAAAGATGGCAATGTTCAGCAGGTTATCGAGGGAAAAAAGACTGATAAATAAGCGTTTCAACGGCAACGTTTAAGACTGGGCGGAACTATTTTTTTTTATAGGTGAAATTTATTCCATTTTATGTTCTAACAAATTTCATTCTTCCGTATTGATATGCAGGCAAACAAAGTTTAGTTTTTTTGATTTGCTTGATTTTTTACAAGTATCTGTTGAATGGGACAAGATTGTTGTAGACGGTTACTTCATTGCCCTCGTTTTTAGCCTTTGAACAGGTCTAGAATGGCTGGCTTGACTTGTGCCAGATTGGAGATGTTTTCACGCAAAAACCGGTACTTGTAACCGTAGGTCAGAAGGGGGACCGGATTGTAGGTGTGGAGCTGGGTGTCGAAATCTTCGAGGTTGCCGTGGTCGCTGGTGAGAAGCAGGGTGTCCTGCTCGGGGTTCATCAAGGAGATGAGGCGGCCAACCAATCGATCCAAATCGTTGACCAGTTCCAGGCAATCCTGTTCTTCGAAGCCGTGCCCGAAGAAGTCGGTCTGGAAGTATTCATAAAGTAGAAGGTCGTAATCCCGCGATGTTTTATAAATGATCTCCGCCGCTTGTTCCGGTGTGTAGTTGGGTAGTCCGGGGTATTTCCCATCGAGGGTTTCGTTGGTATAGTCGTGGAATAGTGCTCTGCCTCTTTTGATGTCCTCCCGGCCGAACGGGAGCATGCGGTCTGCTATCATCATGCAGGTGGTGACCGATAGGGGCCGGCGCACCTGGGCCTGGAATGTGGGGGAGGCGTACAGATCTCCATCTTCTTTGATGTGAATATGCATGGGGGAAAACAGGTGGTGGGGACCGGGAAAGGCGTTGATGAACCGGGGTTTTCGTCCGAGTTTTCTGACGGCGGAGAAGATGTTGCGCTGCCGGATGATTTGTCTCATCGTACTGTCAGGATAACTATCGCGGTGCCGGCCCAGCAGGGCGGGGACATTGGCGCCGGTGAAAAGGCTGGTTTGGCCGGTGGCGCTCATCGGCATACCCGGCGCTCCCATACAGGCGTCGATGGCTTTGACTGGGATGTCTCCGGGCAAGAGGCAGCCTGTGTCATAGAAAGGGAGGTATGTGGCTTTTGTGCGGTAAAACGGATTTGTGGCGTCGCTTTTTCCGATACCCACTCCGTCGAGGAAGATGAAAATCATTTTGTTCATGCCACAATTATATAGCAAAACGAGGTGGATGCAACCGGTTATGATATGAAAAGAGGCAGTGGTTAGGAGAGCTTCCCGCTCACTGCCTCTTGGTTATGTGATGCTAGAATAAGATAAAACGGTAACTATGTTAATTGTTAACTTGTTCAGGGATTGGTGGTAATGAGGTTGGTGTGTGTCCAACTATATCCACCGTGTTTTTTTACCCAATTGTAGTCCGCCACTTTGAGTCCCTCGCCGAACCAGGGATCCATGTAGTAGAGATCGGTATTCACCAATCCGTGACCGACGATAAAATGTCCGCCGCCAGGGAGTTTCCAGCGAATGACGAATGGGCGGCCGGCGGTGATTTCTGTCTGCACTTCGGTGATAGTCAGGGGACTATTGATACCATAGTTGTCAATGCTCCCCATGTCGATCAGTATCATCTGGATACTGCCGTCATAGCCGTAATTGTAATTCCAGTAATTGCACCCCAATGTCGGGTCCACACAGCAATCTGTATCGCCGAAATCGTGGAATGTGGCGTTCAATCTTGTATATTCAGCAATCTCACACTGCTGGTAATTAAAACCATAATAATACAATACGCACTGGCTGCTTCCGGCCCAGCACCACTGGTTATATTCCTGGAAGCATTCGGTGACGTTCAACACCTGTGCCTGCGCCGAAACGGATGCAATCATAATAATCATGATTGCGATAATTAGATGAAATGTTCTTTTTTTCAACATGTCGGTCCTCCTCGGTTAACGGGCGACACCCGGTTTGTTTTCCGGGAACAAGATCATTCCACGGATTTCATCAATGGTGAACACGTCTTTTGAGGCGTGATCCAATTGGCTGATGTTTCTCCTGGCCGACTGAAGCGGCATCAGCAACACGCCTTTTCCTGTTTGATCCCCCGACGGGATGACCAGAAAGTCACTTTTTGCTTTGAACGAACGTAACAATATATTTTGGTGGCCGGTCTTGTGGCTCCCCAATTCACGGGCCAGTCCGGCGGCTCCGATATCGACGATTTTCCACTCGCCGTCCACCGGCGCGACTGTCACCAGGGCGCGGTATTCATTGTTCACCGCCACAGGCACCCGCCATTCATAAGAGGGCGCTAACTTCTCTGTTGAATGGTTGGGGGCGTCGCCTGCCATTTCGTCTGCGAAATAAAATGTATGAACCGGTGTTCCGATGGTTGCCAGCGAAAATTCTTCGCGTTCGGCAAATCCGTAGTATTGCTCTTGGCCACTGGGAATCTTGTCAAGCCATTGTGGCAACTGTTTTACAGCCGCCTGGGCGATGTCTCCTCTTGTAGCCTCAGAAGACCCTGTCGATGCGGGTAATACAGATACTACCACGAACATTAACAGCATTGAAAATAAACATACTTTTTTGGTGTACTTCATTGCGTCCTCCTTTCATGCTTGAAAGTCTCGTAAAGGTCCAAATAATATAGAATAATTGGGCTTCCAGGTTAATTTTAGCTAACTAGAAAAAAAACGGCAATACGGATATAGTATGAAAATTGGTAGTAGTGCAATTTTTTTTGGTCATCCAAATTGAGTACGGATTGTTTAAATTATGGGATTACAATTATAGGAATCCGGGTTTCGTGATTGAGTCTGGGTTATAAAGAATGATAGAAAGATTGATTTTGAAGAGAAATAGAGATAATGAGGAGAAAGTTGACATGATGTGGAGAAATAGAATGACGAAAAAAATGCTGGCAATCCTATCGCTAGTAGCAATGCTGATGGTTTTGGGGATTTCTGGAGAGAGTTTAACCGCGTCCAACCAAAAGCCGTTGCACTATGATGTATCGGTAATTGTCAAGGTTATCCCTGTATTCGCTGTGGATGCTGTGGGAAATCCTGTCTACGATTTGAAGCAAGATGAGCTTGAATTGTACATCAATGATGTGTTGGTGAATATCGCCGATTTCAGACGTTTTTCGTTTGAAGACGAGCAAGTTGTCGAGCGAACCGTTACGAAAAAGGTCGCCCCGGCAAGAGTCGCTCCGGCGGAAAAAAGATCTGACCGGGTGGTATTCGTTATTCTAGATTCGGTGTACAATAGCCATAACGGTATGAAACGCAGTAAAAAAATCGCTGAGGGCCTGCTGACCAAAAGTCCTCCCGGAGATACCTTCATCGTGTTGTTGAATACGCCGGCAGGGGGATTGAAATATCTTGCCACTACAACCAACGGCAACCATGAGGCAGCGTTAAAATTGATCCGCAAAATTAAGATGCCTCATGAAAAATGGAGCCGCGATATTTTCCAATCCCGTGAATATGATAATTTCACCGATTTTGGCCTTCGGGATCCGGCAACCGTTAGCCAGAGCCTGAAAGCATTGCAGAATCAACAACTACAGCAGGAGCGGTGGCGCTATCAGAACCAGGTGAAAGGTTACACGCAATCGTTGGGGCAGTTGAAATATGCCTTGTCCATGATCTCGAAACCCAAAATTGTTTACTTGATTTCAGAAGGCATCGCCAAAGGCGCGTTCCGCTCAGATCTCTCTGAGAAAGAGGGTAATTGGGGTAAGAATTATTCCGCTTTGCTGAAACCTGAAAAAACCGCCAAAGATGATGCGATCCCACTGAATATGCTCATGTACAAGTATTTGATGGACGTTGTAAAGGCGATCAATTACGGAGGTAGCGTCCTCTATACCATTAATCCGGTCCGTATCAAAACTGATGATGAAAACGTCGGTGATATGAGTTTGAGAACGATGGCCGGAGAGAGTGGGGGGCGCCATTTCGCAGGTTCCAATATCGATACTGTTATCAAAGAGGTGAAAAAGAATACCGCCGCCTATTATGAATTGGTCTTCTCAGTCAAAGGAGTTCCCGATGATAGGATGCGGGTGGATGTCCAATGCAAGCGTCCGGGTGTCGTCATCAATACTTTGACTCATTCAGAGCGGGAGAAGCCATACCTTGGGATGGAACCGTTGAAGAAAAAACTTTTCGCCCTCGATGTGGTAAACGGTGGTAGTTGGAGTCGAATCGCCGGCAAGGTTGTGCATATTCCATTGGCCTCCAGGAAAATCATGAAGGACGAGAAAAGCGGGAAAACCTATACCAGAGTTTCAGTCCTGGTGCCCAAACTCATGCAGGCAAAGGCGTTGGATATTTTTTCTTTATGGGTAGGCAGGGACACAGGGCAAGTGGATATCAAGCTCATCAACCGCGTTGTCGGCAACAATGTCAGTCTTCAATTTGAGCGGCGTAATAATGGAGATGTGTATGTGGTGATGGTTGAGCCGAATGACGTGTATTGTGTTTACAGTCAAATAAAATAAAGAACGGAGTTACCGTTCTACTGTCAATGTGAAATTAGAATTGCAATCCAGGCAGATATAATCTTTATCTGCCTGGATTTTTATTTTTTTCTTCTTTTTTTTATCCTGGCGCCGGAGTATGTATGAGATGACTACGATCATGATAATAACCATCAAAGGATAATTGATATAGGAAATCATCAGGAACAGGAAATAGGTGCCAATGATGGCGAGGGCGGACAGTAAAATGGTGATAAAGGTTTGATCCCCGTTATGGCTCCCCTCCTCCTCAAACGGAAGAATATTTTCCGAACGGCAGTATGGGCATTGTTGCATCATCGGACCGTTCCCATTCATTCCCCTTCCGGAATAAAAATACGCCGTTCCAATATCGGGATATAGTCTGAAAACATCTGGTTTTTATCCGCGTCTTCGATGATCCGTTCAAAGATTTTTATCTTTGAATCCAGTAAATCTATTACATGAAGAGCGTAAGCTTCACGGGTTTTGGGTATTTCCGGAGAGCCGAATTCCTTTTCGCCGTGGTGGGATATGATGAGGTGCCGCACCATGATTGCCAATTCTTCGGGAAAGCCGGTAATTTTGTTTTTCAGTTTGGTAAATAAATCGTTCCCGATGATTAGATGTCCCAAAAGCCCCCCTTCCAATGTAATACCTACCGCTGGCGCTGAGGTGAATTCGAACATTTTGCCCGCGTCATGGAATAATGCTCCTGTCAAAAGAATGTCTTTATCCAGGCGGTAATGATCCGCAATTTTGACGGCTAATTGGACAATGGAATAGGTGTGCTCCAATAATCCGCCCAGGTAAGCGTGATGAATCTTCTGTGCTCCGTAGTGGTTTTGAAAAGTCGTTTTGTATTCTGCGGCAAACATGTCCACCAGTTGCAAGAGGTGAGTGTTTTGAAGGTTTTTTTTCACCAACGCGATCATGTTGTCGAAGAGTGATTCGGTGTCGAACGCCGCCTCCTCAGTGTAGTCTTCCGCATTAATGTCGCTTTCATTGGGAGGTGTGTTGAGACGGTCAACCCGTATCTCCTTTTTGCCCTTATATTCAGTGACCAATCCTGTTACCCGGTAAATTTCTCCATCGCGGATCAGAGATTGGTATTTTTCAACGTTGTCCCAAACCTTTGCGGGGGCGCGTCCGGTTTTGTCCATCAAGACCAATGTCAGGAACGGAGCGCCGTCGCGTTTCAATTTTTTACTGATTTCCACAATCCTGTAGAATTCATCCAGTTGGTCCCCAACCTTTATATCCTGGATCCATTTTTTTTCGATATTCTTAAATAAATTCATTTTCACTCCTCGTTTTACTCTTCCTTTAGCAAGTTTAAGACTCTATATGAGGTCATCACTTCCTGCAACCAGCCGGAAAGACTTGCGGTTGTACTGATTTTTCGGAGGTGCATCTCTATCAGGGGGGCCATTTCGATGATTGAGCGGGGTTGGAGGTTGAGCTTTTTCTGGGTGGGCAAATAAACCTGGTTGTAAAACTCCTCGATTTCTTTGAACTGGACGGTGATCTTCATCTGAAAGTTTTCACGCACCACCTTTTCGAAGATGACTTTTTCCCTGATAAATTCTTTGAAATCCTGCCATTCCATGTCGAATGATTTGAGTATCTGCATTAGGTTCTGAAATGAGCCGGCTTTTTTCACAACCTGGGTTTGGATCTTTTCATAATCCTCGTCTGTCAGGATGAATTGACTCTGGTATTCAAGCGACACAGCCTTGTTGTGGATTAATTCTTTGAGAACCCGTTCATACAGATAATCTTCCGATTCTTCAACGGAGCGGAAGACAGGGTATATCTGGATGTATTTGTCGATGTCGGTCAATGTGATGATTTCATCATTCACCACTGCTGCGATTTTATCGATACTTACAAGTCTTACCTGAGGTTCTTGGGCGTACACGGGTAATGTCAGGATGGTTATTAAGAAAAAAACACCTATGATCTGAACTATTTTATAAGACATTGCCGATTCCTATATGGATGAGAAAGTTGTTTTCTGCCAGTTCCCTGAGATTGTAGGCAAAGTCGAGGCGCAGGGGGCCGAGGGGTGTTCTGTATTTGATGCCGAATCCGATTGCCCGTTCCACCTTGTTGATGTCAAAATCGCTGGCTCGCCAAAACACGTTCCCCACATCGGCGAAAATACAATAATAGAGGCCGTTGATAGGGAATACTTCCAGGGGGAAGGTGGCTTCGATATTGAACAGCACCAGCGCGTTTCCTCCTCTGGGTTCATGGGTCTCCGGGTCGATTGGCCCCAGCCGATCATTGTAAGTGCCTCTGAAGGTGTGGATACCTCCAGCGAAGAAGCGTTCGGTGATCGACATGTCGCCGGCGGCAAACCCATTGCGAACCGAAAATGCCAGCGAACCCCGTTTCAGGAATCTGAAGTTTTTCTGATAGCTCCACAGGAATTTGAAAAAAGAGTAATCTTTTTCCAACAATGGGAAACCGATTTTAATGTTGGAAGAAAAGAATTCCCCGGTGCTAGGATTAAATGGATCGTCGCGGTTTTCTATGATATAGGCCAATGAAAACGCCGTGGTGTCGAAGGGGTTGTCTATCTGGTCAACGCCGGATTCTGTGACTTCCAGCTCTTTGAGGGTTGTACGGTACCATTTCAAGGATGCCATGATATAGGAATTGGAGGTGAGTCGTTTACTCAAGGATTCTCCAATTCCCTGGCGGTTGAATTTATAGCTGGGGTAGGTTTCGTTCTCGTTCCAGATGAGTAGCGAGGAGTTCAATCTCCGTCGGAAAAAATAGGGGGATTCGTATGAGATGCCGATTCTGTCTTCTTTTGTTCCGATCTGAAATAGGGCGGCAAAAGTGGAATAGGTATTGAAAATGTTTTGTTCCTGGTATTCAAAGGTCCAGCGGGCTGAGCCCCGAAGACCGCGACTGTTTTCCCACCCGATACCAAAGCCGTAAAATGTGCTGCGATTGGGTGTCACCTTCACGATGACGTCCATACTATGGTTTCCCCGCCGGATGGTATCGATTTTCAAGTCGCTGAAGATGGAACTGTTTTCTATCTCGGTTCGGAATTGGGCGATATTCGATTGGTTGTAGGGATTTTGTCGTCGTATGGGGAATAGGCTCTCGATTAATTTTTTTTGTGAAGAAGACGCTCCAAAGACAATCAGGTCTCCCATCATGAAGCGGGTGCCCTCCTGGATAGTGAGCAAGATGGATTTGTTTGTACCGGGAGAAACTTCAGCCTTTATCTTGATGTCAGGGTATCCCTGGTCCAGGTACAAATCCCGTATTCTCTGGATGTCGTTGGTGAATGGTTGCTCCACATAGGGGCCGTTGACTTTGGTTTTGATATGGGAGGCTAATTCTTTAGATGAAAACTGGGTGTTGCCCTTGAACAAAATCGATTCGATGCCGACCTTTTTCCCTTCCTGGATCTGAAATCTTATATTGGCGATATTATCGACAAAATTCGGGATCATATTGATTTTAATAAACGGGAAGCCGTTGGAATAATAAAATAGTTTCAATACTTCCAGGTCTATTTGCAGATTATCGGCCCTGAGGTTGAACACCCGGTCGTAGACATGCTCGTCGCTGGTCACGATTTCCTTGAGTTTGGTTGTGGGTATTGATGTGTTGCCGGAGAACGAAATGCGGCCGAGGATGTATTTCTGGTTTTTGTTTACTGTAAAGGTAATCAATTTTTGGGAATCTATCACTTCGATCTTCGATTCGACCGTGGCATCGAGAAAGCCTTTGTTCTTGAGGTGGTCCAGTATTCTCGCCTTGCTTTCCCGTTCCGCCCACTTTTCGAACACTTTACGCGACCAGACCGTGGCGATCAAGTCGATTTTTTCCTTCATGCCGGCAAACTTGAAGATATATTGATAACCGAGGTTTACATCGATGATAATGTCAACCGATGATTTGTCGCTATTTAAAAAATTTTCTGTTAAATTGATTTCGGGAAAGTAGTATTTCCGCTTTTTTAACTCAACTCTGAGTTTCTCTATTTTTTTTTGAATGTCCAGGGGTTTGTATTGGTTTACATTGAAAAAACGGGCGATATATTGTTTGTATTCCGGGTTGTTGACCTTGAAATCAATTGAGTTGATCCGGGTCATCGATCCGTTTTCAATGTCAAATTTAATGACCAATGAGGACGTAGCCGGATCTTTTTCCAACGAGTGATGAATGATGGGATTATAATAGCCGCGGCCCTGGAAGAAGTTTCTAATCTCTTCGACGGCTGTTTCTAATTTGGAATTGTCAAAGGAGGTGTTCTTTTGTAAGGAAAATATGGCTTTGCGGATTTTGCTTTTTTTAAATGGAGATTTTTCTTTAATTTTTATATCTTTGATCCGCCATTTCAATTTCAGGAAAAAATAGAGGTTGAGCTCTTTGTTCGCTAATTTTTCGACTTTTATTTCAATGTTTTCGAAGGAGTCTGTTTTGTAGAGGTTTTCCATACTCTGCCGGATTTTACGGTAATTGAACGGATCCCCCGCCAGGCAATTGATCAGAGAGCGGTAGTTTTCCGTGTCTTTGGCAGCCGCTTCGTTATCGAATTGAAGGTAGATATTTTTTATCTTATAACTTTGCAGCGATGTCGCCGAGAGTATAATCGGTAGGAGCAACAATAGCAATGCGATTCGTCTCATGTCAATTCCTTTTCCTGAAACGGAGGTCCAGGCTAAAACGACCGTCTTCATTCCGCATTCCGATCAAAGAGAGGGAGGGGGAGAGTTGATATTGAATGTAATAAATTTCTTGTCTGACATTGGAAATGTTTGTCGAGTAAACCAGGATCACTCCCTTTGCGATGTTGGTTCCCACCGTGAGGCGGGAAGCGCCCTCTCGCGAAGTCCCGGCTATAATGGGATCAAGTTTCAAGATATCGATACCGAATTTTTTTGCCCGTTTCTGGATTCTTTCGATCAAAGCCGTAGTGGCGAGCCCAGTGCTGCCGATTTGAGAACTCATTTCCGAGGAGGCGGGCCGTTTGAATAGTTCACCCAAAGAGATCAATGCCAGGATGTCTTGTTGCGGTAGGGGCGGCGATGATTGGAATATGGGTTTTGGCTGGGAGGCGGTTCCATTGACGTTGAATTTAATGCGGTAATTTTTTATGAAGCTTTCCGATTGCATGTGCAGGATGGGGTCGATTGCATATTTATTGTTAAACACCAATTTGGCTTTAATCAGATTGAATTTGCGGTCGGAGAAGTAGACCTCGCCCTGGCGACTCTGGATTGTCCCGGTGATAACCGGATATCCAGGGGTTCCGGTTAGATAGAGATCGAAATTTCCGCTGATATTGCCGAAACTATTAATCATGCGGATATCGCCGTTGCCCGACAATTTGAGGTCGAAATCCAGCATATCCATAATTTTTGATTCTTCCGATGATATCTCGGGATTTGTATAAAACGAGATGCCTTCGTCTATTTCCCGCTCCCACAGAGCCGATAAAAAATTCAGGTTACCTTGTAGCAATAGCCGTTTGTCCCGATATTTTATGTTCAAGTCGGCATTCAGCGTGCAAGAGGCCCTATCCATGGGGTAGAGCGTCATCTCTTTCCCTGAAAAGCTTAAGAGCAAGTTCTTCAACACTCCGTCGCTGACCTCCACAAAGCCATTCCCTTCAACTTTCCCTTCTCCCATTTTCCCTTGTAGCGATTTTAATGAGAATTTTCCGTCTTGAAAGGTAACAAAACCTTGAAAGTCTGTCAAGGCATGGGAGAAATTGGGGAATGCCAGCGCTTTACCATGGAATGTAGCCAGGCCGCGCAAGTTGATTCTCCCTTGCCGGTCAGTCAAGATTTGGCCGTCCAGGTCCATCTCGCCGGTATTGTTCTTCCAGGGGGTGAGTTGATTGATATCTTTGAGTTTTAAGTTGAAAGAGCCGGTGTATCGGTCGGTTTCTTTCTTAAAAATAATGCTGAGCGGGGACCTGGTGTTGGCGGTTACCAACTCACCTGAGGATTCTATGTTGAAGTCGGAAAAATTGGTGAAGATCCTGGCCTTCGCCGACACATCAAATGATCTATCTTCGAAGTACAACACATTGTGCATCCTATAGTCCACTTCGATCGGATCCGTTTCGAACGCGCCGCTACCGGATAGATTTATATCGCCGCTGCCTCTAATTTGGCCGGTCATATCCATCAGGTCGATTCCCATGATGTCTGCTTTCACTTTGTACTTTAGGTTTTGGTAATCGAGAAATATGTCCGCGTTTCCTTTGCCCTTGTGGTAAAGAAATTCCAAATTGTCCAGGGAGACTGATTTGGTATCGCTCTTAAACGAGCCCTTTGCCTGCTGGAAGTTGAATATAGTGAAGGTGGCCAGCGGTGATTGGAATTCTCCTTCGATGAGTGGGAGTTTTTTCCCCGCCGGGTTTGAATAACTGGCTGTTCCGGTGATTTCCCCTTCCAATGGAATATCCAGGTTCAGGATATTGAATATCTTAGCGCTTTCGCCTTTCAATTCACTGAAACGAATCGTGGTTCCCTTTTTATCTACGAAAATTCCCGCCTTTCCACTGAGACTCGGATCGACGACATCGAAGTCGCCCTCTATGATACTGTCCTTTGCTTGAAGCTTTCCAGTTAGTGAGGCGATGGGTTCCCGGCCTGAATAGAAGTTTTTGAAGTCCAGTCGGCAATCGAAGTTCAGGGATTTGCCGTTCTTTCTTAAATCAAGGGTTAGGGTGCCGTTTCCCTGGTTGAGATTCCAGGTGTCCAGGTCGAGATCGGCAAAAAATGACGTATAGTCATGCAATTGTTTCAATTCGAAAAGATTGGCGGCTAGATTGATAGATAGAAATTTCTGCTTCGGTTTTATCAAACCTGTGATTGAAAATGTACCCATCTCGGTTTCCAGATAATCGGAATGGAAGCGTGTCTGCTTGCTCTTGGAATTGAATGAGAAATCGAGATTCCCTTTTATTTTGAAATCAGTTTGGTTCGTTTCGTCGGAATCGACTTCCGCGGTTCCCTCGATCTCACGGCCGCGGATTTTTATATCGGCTGTTTTCAGGATCCCACCCAGTGGGACGTCATCATAAATATCAATGACTTTACAGAGTTTGTCGGCTTTCATGTTTTTTAGGGAAACCGTTACCAAACCCGGGTGGGAATTGACTTTAAGGCGAGATTCCGTTGGACCGGAGAAAATACGGCTGTTTAAAGTGAGGTCTTTTGTATCGGCGTTGTAACGCACTATTCCGGTGAAGTCTTCAAACTCCTCTTCATCGATGGCGACATTGTTAAATCTAAATCTCCCCTCGACAATCAACGGATTATCCCCAGTCTTATTGATTCGGGCGCTGCTATAGATGTAGCCTCTGGGAGCTATTGAGCCGATAATGGGTTCGATGACTTGCCAGGGGTCGTCCTGGGCGAACGCCTTTAGTTCGAAACCGCCGTTTTTGTGCACCTTCCCATTGGCTTTGATCTTTAGAATTTGGGTATCCCATTGGAATCTGGTGATCCTGTAGTGGTCGTCTTTTTCCACCACTTCCGCTTTGACTTGTCCTTCTAGCGTCACAATGTCGCCGCTAATCGGAAACCTCAATTTTAAGTGCGGCGATTCGATTTGGTATGGGGCGTCGTTTGCTGTCTCTTGCGAGCGGACATTCAATTTTAGGATCGTAATATTGAGTTTTTTTTCGTTATAAAAAAATTCTCCGTCCTGGATGAAGATTCTGTTGATTTTGAAGGGCAATTTTTGTTGCGCAGACGGTTTCTTCTGCCGGCGTAGCGTTTTACTGCTAATGATAATTCTGGGACGGATGATGGTGAGGTCTAAGCGTTTATTTTTTGAAAAAATTGATGAAAAGGGAATTCCAACGCTAGCACGCTCGAATGAAACGATATTGTCGTGATTGATGGGGAAGTTTTTGATGTCTTTTATGTTTAGGCCTGGGGGAAAGAGAGAGAGAGAGAGATCGGAAAACTTGATCTTTCTCTCTAACTTTTCGTTAATTTCCTGGAATACATACAGTTTGATCCCATACGCTAAAGCTATCAGGACAAAAAGTATAAAAAAAAAGAAATGAAGATCTTTAATTTACGCGACACTGTATTGTTCTTATTTGGCGACCTTCTCCCAATCTTTTAAAAATTTCTCCATCCCAATGTCTGTGAGTGGGTGATTCAATAATTTGCTGAATGTAGAGAGTGGGATCGTCGCGACATCCGCACCGATCATAGCCGACTGTACAAAGTGGAGAGGGTGGCGAATGCTGGCAACGATGATTTCTGTTTCGATGGAGTAGTTGTCGAAGATCTGGGAGATAGTTTCGACTAATTCCATACCACTGCCGGAAATATCGTCGATTCTACCGACGAAAGGAGAGACATAGGTGGCGCCGGCCTTTGCCGCCAATAATGCCTGCGAAGGAGAGAAAATCAGGGTGCAATTCGTTTTGATGTTCTGACCCGATAATTTTTTGATTACCTTCAATCCTTCTAAGTTAATGGGAACCTTGATGACGACGTTTTCCGAAATTTTGGCGTATTCTTTCGCTTCCTTTATCATGCCGTCGGCATCGGTGGCTGTGACTTCCACAGAAACCGGACCCGGTACGATCGAAATGATTTCTTTGATCAGTGGAAGAAAGCCTTTACCTTCTCTAGCCACCAAAGAGGGATTTGTGGTCACTCCATCTACGATTCCATATTCAATGCCCTGTTTGATTTCATCGACATTGGCTGTATCCAAAAATATTTTCATTCATTTACCTCCGCGAATCAACATTATAACAAAAACTGGTTTATAAATAAAGTAATAATTTATAGCGTTGTTTTTTCGTTCTTTGAATGTTATGATTGCATCTGCGGAGCGTGATCATGAGAGGAATGTTACTAAAAGCGTTTTTACTGCTGGTTATTTTGGGAGTGACATGTCTCCCGGCCCAATCGAAAAAAACTCCGGGCGAATTGTATACCGAGGCTCAGAAAGCTTACAAAGTAAAAGATTATAAGCGTTTTCTGAATTTATACCGTGAATTGGAACGACTCAGGCCTTACAACCGGGTGGTGATGTACAATCTCTCCGTCGCTTATTCGTTGAACAAAGACCAAAAAAACACGCTGCTGTCTTTGAAGAAAACGTTGCCCCTCTACGCCTCTGAAAAAATTGTCGCAGACCCTTATTTTAAATGGTTGCAACCGCTCCCGGAATTCAAAGCGGTTGTCGCTGCCGCGGAGGCTCTACGGAGGCCGGTGCTCAATAGCCGAACCGCGTTCGTTATCAAGCAACGGGATGTGCACCCGGAATCCATTGCATTTGATCCGAAGGCCGGATGCTTTTATATTGGAAGTGTGCATCACCGGAAGATTCTACGGCGAGACAAGAAGGGAGAGCTACAAGATTTTGTCACAACCGGCAAAGACGGGCTGGACGCGGTGATGGGCTTGAAAATCGATTCCAAACGCAGGTTATTGTGGATCACCACTGTGGCCATTCCCCATATGACCGGATACAAACCGGAATACAAAGGGCGAACAGCGATTGTGGGCTTCAATCTCGAGACCGGCCAATGTGTCGGTAAAAAAGTATTGCGCCAAGAGGGAAATCATATGCTGGGAGACCTGGCGATCCATCCCAATGGCGATGTCTATGCCACCGACAGCTCGGCAAACATTGTCTATCGCTATCATCCGCCGACAGGGAAGCTCGAAGCTATCATCGCCAGCGATTCCTTTTACTCACTCCAGGGCCTGGACTTTTCCCCGGACGGCAACTATCTCTTTATTGAAGAGTACGGTAGCGGCGTTTATGTGGTCGATACTATCGAGAAGAAGATCCTCTGGAAGATCGAGCACTCGATGGAAGCGCCGCTGGTGGGAATCGACGGACTTTATTTTTACAACAATAGCCTGGTGGGCATTCAGAACGGTGTGACCCCCATGAGAGTGAGTCAATTCTTCCTGGACAAAGAATTCAAAAAAGTCGAAAGGGTCCGGATCCTGGAGCGCGACAATCCACATTTCGACGAACCCACCCTCGGTGTCCTGGTAGACGACCATCTCTTCTACATCGCCAACAGTCAATGGAAGCGCTACGAAAAAGACGGTACAATCTTCCCCAACCAAAAACTGGAGGATATCCTAATCCTGGAAGTTTCCCTCGCAGAATGATTTAAATCTTTTCCCAGTCCTGATACCAATCGGTTAGCTATTTCCTCGAGACAGGTCCATCGACAGTTCAGTGTTTCGCATAAGATAGGACTTGCAAGGGAAATTCTCGGCGGGAGGGCTTGACTTTCGTTTTTTATTGTATTATCCTAATGGTACAATTGGTGTTAGGAGGTACTGATGATCGGTTTTAAGATTGACAATGCGTCGCCGGTTCCGGTGTATCAACAGTTGAAGCAGTCGATAATACTGGATATTATGGCTGGTAAGCTGGGGCATGGCGACACATTGCCCTCCATCCGTTCGCTGGCGAAGATTTTGAAGCTCAATCCCAATACTGTAGCGAAGGTGTATTACAATTTGGAAGAGGACGGCTTTGTCGAAGGCAAGCGGGGGAGTGGGTATCGTGTAAAAGAACAGAAGGGGAAGCTCGACAAATTGAAGATTTCAATCATCGAGGAAGAGGTCGAGAGCATTGTCAGCCGGGCGTTCGCTCTTGGCTTTTCTCGAACTGAAATGGAAGAATTATTTTTAAGGGTGGTGAACAATGAACGATAAACAGGTATTCCTCGAGGTGAAGGATTTATGCTTGAATCTAAACCGGCGACCGGTCTTGCGGCATCTCGATGCGTCATTTAACAAGGGCGAAGCTGTGCTCATCGCAGGACGCAACGGCGTGGGCAAGAGCAGTTTTCTTCGTTGTCTGGCGGGAAGTTATATCGCCGGCTCCGGTGAAATCAAGTTTGCTCCGGGTATGGAGAAGCGCAAGATTGCATCGATCATCGGTCGAACAAGCCTGCTGGAAGATATGACTCTGGATGAGGCCATCACATTTCATCGCCGGGTGTACGGTATCCAAAAATTCGATGATTCATTGCTGCGGCAAGTGGGCTTGGGACGGAAATGGAAAATCAAACAATTGTCCACCGGCGAACGGGTCATCTTTCATCTATCGTTATTAGTCGCGCAGGAGCCTGAGCTACTACTGGTGGATGAGGTCGTGCACACCATCGATCCCTTCCTCAGGGATATGTTCATGGAGAGCATGATCGGCTTGGTGGCGGAATTTGATACCACGATTTTGATGGTGAACCACAGCTTCAACGACATTCAGAACATACCCGAGCGTTTACTCTTGATGAACGACGGCCGCTTCGTTGTCGATGAACAGCTCGATGAACTGAGAGGTAAAGTGAGAAAGGTGTCTGCCGAGGGAGATTTCACTGCCTCGCTGCCGGTAGTATATTGCAAGGACACAGACCTTTTTAAAGAGCATGTGATTTATCCCTTCAAACAGAATATGGCCGCCGCTTATTCCCAATACCAGTTCCGTGAAATGGAATTGGAGGAAATTATAAAGGCATTTATAGGAGGTTTTTATGTTACTAAAAGAGATTAAAACCATCGGAAAACAGGCGTTGATTCTTTTTGGGATTATACTTTTGCTGCCGGGATTTGTCTTTATCGAACGAATCTTCGTTTCCACGGCTCCCAATTACTTCGATGCTTTCTTTATCTTTTTCCAGGTTGGTTTATGGTCCTGGGCGTTTTTTATGGGTATCTCCATGTTTTCCAATGAAAAGCGGCAAGGAGGGGTGGAATATCTACTCTCGCTTCCCTATTCCCGCTATCGATTATTGGCGCTCAAAGCGATTCCCAGGATCGTGTCCGTGATTTTTATGTTTTTGTTATACCTGGCTCTCTACCACCTCGGCGGTATAGAGGTGTCGCTAATGGGCAAGCTCTCATTCATGGCCTGGTATTTCACGATTTTTATCCTTTCCTTTTCCCTGTCCACCACATCGGAAAATTTCTTGAAATTGTCGATCAATCTGTTTGTGGTCTTCGGTTTAGTGGCGGCCGCGTTGTATTTTTTGGTGATGGGCGCGTTGCGCTTACGTTCCGGAGGCGATTTCGGAATAACCCCCATGGAGCTTTTTATGGTGGGATCCAATACCTTTGAGTATCTGGACTTTTCTGTCATTAGTTTATCGCTTCTGGTTTTGCCGTTTTTGATCTCATTTCTCATCCATTTCAAACGGTTTGACGCCAGTTATAGCCGTGAGAGCCGGATAGGATATTATAAGGTATTGGTTCCAGCTTTGGTCGTTGGAGTTCTCCTCTCTTTTTTCACCACGTACCGTAGTTTAAAACCCGCCTACCAAACGCATTATCTATCCCAACAAATGCAATTACTGGAGGTGGATTCGTTTGAAGGTACGATTTACGACGCCAATGGATCGAAAACCATCAAAGGTTTTCATCGCTTCGCTTTTCCAATCCTGGAGGATGATCGCTATATTTATGATTTCAGTTTTGTATCGAATGCCGGGAATCTCTATGGGACATTGATGCGGCTCGACAAAAATGATTTGACTGTCACCGCCATCTACGATAGCAGCCCCTCTAGACTGGCGGGCCACCGTGGTTGGGGTTGGAAGAACGACATTGTGTTCCTTGAATGGGGGAAGAACGACCAATTGAACATTGTCCGGGTGGACCGGGACAACCAACGGGTCCGCAAAATCGATGTCCCGGGGATTCACAAGAAAGGGCGTAAAACTCCGGTTTTAATTGGGGCGGATGAAATCAACGGCAAGGAGTTCTTCTTGATGAACATGTTGAGCAATCCGGAGCGGGACGTGATTCGCGTCTGGGGCGACGGCAGGGTGGAATCTCTGGATATCAAATCTGTCAGTCCCTTGTATGTGGACGGGATGTTGTTGACTCCTTCGCGGGATGGTATGTTGAGATTTTGGAGTCTGGATGAACAGGGGGCGGAAATGTTGAAAGAGATCCGGGTCGATTTACGTTTCTATAGTTACTATTGGCAATCCACGCTCAAATTGAAAGGCCTGGCCGAGGTGTGCGGCATTATGGATCGCAAGTTGTATCGTGTGGATCTCGAGACCTTGAGTGTGGAAGTGGTGAGTGAATCGGCGGCTTATCCGCGCCAGGCTGTGGCCAATGGAGGGATCTACTACGCAGAAATGAGTTCACCTCATATCGTCAAGAGCTTGAATCGTTACTACAAAGGCAAAAACGAGGTGTTGAAAGAGTTTAATTTGGACACCTACAAAGACAACAATTATCTGCGCATCTTCAAAAACGGTATCGTTCTGGAACGGGATGGAAAGATCAGCGTTTATGCTCTACCGGATCTAAAAGAGTATAAATACAAAGATTTGAAGTAAGGCTGGAAGTATGCGGAAGGCGATAGGACGGACACGGCCGGACATCACGGTTACGTGGATGAACGGCCGCGCCGGAACATCTTAGTTCTCAAAAAAGCGGGGAGCGGCATCTCCCCGCTTTTTCTTTATTATTTTACCATATTTTGCCATTCAGTGATTTTTTTCTTGAATTCTGTTTCGTGGAAATCGCTCTCCGCTTTCTCCAACGCTGTTTTTTCAAGCTCGATGGCTTTTTTCAAGTTGCCGAAATGAGCGTGGACCCTTGCCAATGTGTCGAGGGCGTTGGGGCTGGCTTCCAACTTTACCGATTTTTCGGCTATTTCAAGAGCGGTTTTATCCACCATGTTCAATTCCACAAAGACCCAGGCCAGGTTGTTCAATGCCCGGCTGTGTATTTTAGGATTGACCTTTTTTAAATAATCGCCGGACTTGTAAAAATCGGTGACTAGTTTTTTCGCTTTTTCCGGTTGGCCCATTTTGTGGAGAATCCGCGCCTTATCGCATATCAGGTTGGCCGAATTGGCGTTGATTCCTTTCTGGAGTGTCTTGTCGATATGCTCTATTGTTTGCTTGAGATACACGCCGTAGGTTTTCGCGAAATAAAGTCTTTTTAATTCCATCAGATGGTCTTGGCCGAATTGTTTCGCTTCTTTCAAATATGTGTCCACATAATTGTCGGCTTTTGGGATGTTTCCTTTTTCCGCGTAAAATGTGATGAAAGTTTCAAGCAAGTTCAGATAGCTCATCGATAACACACGGAGCTGACGCTTATTTGTCACGTTTGCCATCTGGGATTTGACTTTCTGGAACCATTCGATAGCTTCTTTTTCCTTTTTGAGATGCAACAACGCGTTTATCGCATCTGAATAAAGGTGGATTTTTATCAGATGGTTCGGCTTTTCCGGGAGCATTTTTGTGTAGTCTTGAAAGAATTTATACGCTTTTTTGTATTGACCTAAATTATTGAATAACGCCGTGATGTGGGGAATCCCTGAATCCGGCTTTAGGGAATAGCGGAACTTGTCGGGGTAATACGCTTTGATCAATGTCTTGAGATACTTCTCGTATTTTTGAGCGGTACCTCTACGTTTTTCCGGAGCCTGGGTCATCAGGAGAAAAGGAGCATAGGCGATCATTTTTTCGTATGCCTCCTGGGTGAGTGGATCCTTGGTGTCCGGCTCCAGTTTTATCAACTTCTCCAGGCAGGCCATTTTTTCTGCTGTTTTGTATGGCGCAAGCTTGTTCGCCATTTTCATGATCAAAGCTCTATCATTCGGGTTTTTTTCCAGTTTTCTGCCGATATCATAGGCGTTGTTCCCGGACTTTATGTCTTTGACCCAGTTAAGAAACTCATCGCTCGAATGCTTCGCGCTCATGGTGTCCAGCAGGATGCCTTCTCTGGAGAAAAGCTTGATGGTGGGGAAGACGCGAATCTTGTTCTTTTTGCAATATTCCATCCCCTTTGGGTCTGTTTGCTCAATATATAGCAGCAATGTCTCATTCGCCACTTTTTTAAAGTCTCCTGAGCTGAAGACCTCTTTCTTCAACTTCTGACACGGTTTGCACCATGTGGCTGAAAATACCGTCAAGATTGGTTTCTTCGCTTTTTGAGCGATGACGATCATCTCATCGAAGTTATTCTGTTCCGTATACCATTTTGTCTCCCCGATGGTTATTTGTTTTTCCCGGGGGAAGAGCTGTCCCATTCCCACTATGAATACGGCAAGTAGTAAAATTGCGCGAGTTCTCATATATCCTCCTTTTTTATGGTTTCCGGCCCCATTATAGCAAATATAAATAAATTTCTACAGGGGGTTTGAAAAATTACCGGTAATGTCTTAAAATCTTTCCTTGATGAAATAGAGGAGCGTGTGATGGCGATAAAAAGATGGTTGATATGTGGATCCCTTGTGCTATTGATGATGGTCGTGTGCGGTGTGAACCTTGTGGCCGCCGACGGGGTGGAAGGGTATTGGAAAACGATTGACGATAAAACGAACGAGGTGAAATCCATCGTCAAGATCTGGCGGGAAGACGGGGCGCTCAAGGGGCGCATCGAGAAACTCTTCCCCAAGCCGGGAGAAGATCCCGATCCGGTCTGCGACAAATGCAAAGGGGACAAAAAAGACGAAAAAATTCTCGGCATGGTGTTCATGTGGAAATTTGAGAACGACGACGGCGAATGGGTAAACGGAAAAATCCTCGATCCGGAAAACGGCAAGGTCTATCATTGCAGTCTGGAACTGGACGATAACGGCGCGAAGCTGAATGTGTTCGGCTATATCAAGGTTATCTTCAAAATAGGCCGCACCCAAACCTGGCTCCGCGCCAACGAAACCGATTTGAATTAAATCATAAGCCGGTTAATTGTTTCGGGCCTTTTTGAGGAGGCTGATCACTTTCGAACGGCCTCTTTCAACGTATTTTAAATCTAGCCCGCGACGAATGATTTCGGGGAAATAAAAATTTCCCTCTTCCTCGTAGAGCATGCCCATTTTTTTTAGAAATTCGATTTCATTGGTTGTGAGTCCGGAATCGCTCCGGGACAGTGGAACTCGCCTTTTCTCGTCTGGAAGCCCGCTCAAGCCGGTGAATATTTTTTTCAATTGGGAACTTTCAGTTTTTAATTCCTCTATTTTTTTTTCGCTGCATGGATCCAACGCGTTTCTCAATGCTGTCGGGGACAGCAAGCGGTCTGCCGCTTTTTCTTCTTTGCTTGCTTTATTTGAAGCATATTTAATCAAGCGAACAACATCTCTAGCTTGTAACTGGCTATTGAAATCCGATAAAACAGTAATGACCCAATTCGAGCTGTAGGCTTCCCGGGAATTAGGCGATCCCAATTTCAAGCCCCAAAGGGGTATTAGCGCTTCTTCAATACGGTCTTTGGGGACCGATTCCAGAGGTATCCCTTTCTCCAATCGAACATATTTTTCTAGACCTGCGCCATGCTTTACCAACCAGGCCACCAATCTGAGGGCTTCCTCCCAATCCCAACGCAACTCGATATTTCTGTACAGAGCTTCAAACTGACCGAAGTTTTGCCGAATTGAGGATTTTGCCAAATCTTTGCGAATGAAGACAATCAATCCGATGCGGTTATCCGGCCATTCTCTCAGCGCGTTCGCCACATCCCTGCATAAGACTTCTATTGCGGTTTGTTCGACCGGGTCTTCTCCCGTGTTTTGAAAGATGTATTCCAGGCCGTCGATTTGAAAAACAATGCTGCGATTTTCATCTGACAGCAATTGTTGCATTGCCCTTAAAGGGTCACCGCTAGTTTCGCATCCCATTACTGTCGCCATGAGTGAAAACCAGGATTTTCTCCAGGCGGATTTATCGGTATTCGCCGATTGCCTGGTTTTTGATATATAATCCAGGATTTCAGAGGTTGGCAAATTCCTCAGAGAGAAATTTGTTCCAAGTTTGTTGAGAGTGTTGTTGCGGCATTCATGTATGATGTTTTTGGCTTCAGCCTCCAGGTCGTGTGAAGTTAGGAGCGGCCAGATATATCCGTCTCCGCTCCCTGTCTCGCCTAATACCTTTTCCGTGAATCGACTCCACTCTTTAAGTTGAGTCAATTGAAGATACGTATAGGTTTTACCGGAGCCCTTGGCTCCCATTATAACAGCGACCGGCATTGTATGCTGAAATTTTCGTGATATCGCTTTGAGATTTGGGGTGATCATGAATTCTGTGGCTCCACCCATTTCTGCATACTCGTATTTTTCCGCCACCTCTTCTAATTTTTTTAAATTCTGGCTGATAGATTCAGGAGGCAATTTATCGGCGCCATTTTCCTGGGTGACGGAAGTCGGGGATATCCATTCCCGGGCAACGCGGAGCATTTGTTCGTGCATGCTTGTGCCATCTAGCTTTCTTATTGTGTGTTCGAGGTCTTTTAGATAGATGAGGTTCTCGTCGAACATACTATCTATGATTACCTCTTTCCCCGGAAAATCTGTTGCATCAACTTCTTCCGGGAGAATGAGTTCCCGGATTTTTTCCCTGATTGCATGAAGATCGGGTGCATCTTTTATGTCCTCTTTGATCATTGAAAGGATAACTAGCGGCAGGTAGTTTGCATAATCGGGGAACTTTTTTTGGAGCTTGGGGGTAATTTTTTTTAGTTGCTCCAGAACTTTTTGAGTCCCCTCAGCCGATTGACCCGAGGGGGTTGTTACGATAACGCGGTTTACCCTGGGATCGAATAATAATGGACTGGATATCTCACTCATTCCCGCTCTTAAATCCACGATGATAGAGTCTACATCCAACGTCTTCCCCAGTTTCCATAGTAACTCCGGGATAATCCACTCTTTGCCCGGCTCCCAGCAGATATGCTCCGGACGGATGGGCATCCTCATGGATTGCGATATGTCCTTGAAAGCCGGGAGGAAGAAATGCTCTGTAATTTTGTCTTTTGTTTCGAACTCTAACATCTGGCTACGAATGAGTTCCGAAGAGAGTGTCATCGATTCTTTTAGGTCTACCGACCGGTCATAGTGCGTTAGAGCAAGGAAATCAAGAAAAGATATTCCTGGCTTCCCCATTTGTTTTTCGGCCCACCATGTTAGTCCGGGTGCTTCCAGATCTGCATCAACGATGAGTACCTTTTGGTCGGGGTGAGTTTCGCTGATTGCTTTTACCAATGAAAGCAAGTGTAAGGTGCGTCCGACGCCGCCTTTGAAAGAGTAAAAAGCCCATAGAGAGGGGGCATCACGCAATTTGCTAAAATCGGGGCCTTCTAAATCCGGGGATTCGGGATATAGAATGAAATTAGAAAAATAAGGTTTCATAGATTTTGGGGCGAGAAATTCTTCATCAGGGTCTTCGATGAAAGTGATTGGTAGGAATCTTTTTTCACCGCCCCCGGGAGATTCTAAGTATATTTTTTGTTCTTCAGGGCTAAACGCTCCTCCAAACCATGACTTCAGGGATTCGATCGCATTTACTTTATCTTTTTTAATTGATTTCACCAGAATTTCCAATTCATCCGAATAGACACTGGCGCCTACAATTGCTTTTGGCCATGATGGAGAATAACGACTTTGCAATATCCGGTGTTCAACATCGAACCATGTAAGATATTTTCCCATATTCCTCTCCTAATTACGCATGCTTCTTATTTTTTCCTCTAGTTGGCATCTTACCGCCTCAAGGTCCTCGACACACTTTCTTTCACTGGTCTCTTCAAGCTGTTTGCCATATCTCCAGGCTTCATGAAGTGAATGATGATCAACCTTTTCATTGCTTTTCGTTTGTCCCTTGTTTATTTTTTTATTCCATTTCATTTCTTTTAGCAGATCGTTCAGTTTGTGGCCGAACTTAGAGGCTTTTGTGCCCCTATCGATATTTTTATTAGTACGGTTCAATTTATTTTCCCACATCC
>CAZBHS010000005.1:98731-99044 GCA_964491915.1 uncultured Clostridia bacterium | reverse complement strand
TGGATTTAAGTCCACATTCGACAGCGTAGAAAAGTATCAATTTGTATGAAACGTTCGCCATGTCCCTCTGTGATTTTAAAAAAGAGTTATGTTTTTTGAAGGCTCGTTAGAGTTCTTTTTGAGTGATGTTTAACATGTTCGCTATGCTCCAGTCTTAGAGGAGATTCTTTCTAAATTTTGTTATATTCCCTATTGTAAGAAAAAAAGTTAGAAATTTCAATTAAATAATTCACCGGAGCTATTTTTTTTCATTCATCCAGTTTTGGATGATGGCGGCGGTTTGGTCGATGTGGGCTTTGATGTGTTGGTCGCC
>CAZBHS010000005.1:49030-98681 GCA_964491915.1 uncultured Clostridia bacterium | reverse complement strand
GAGTTATCGATGTTGGTTGCGTTGGGTATGAATTGGGATATAAGCAACTCCCGGGCCAGAGAGGTCATCTGGAAGCTGCGGCTGATGATTTTGGGTGAATCTTTCCGGCCCCCGGCATCGGCTCGTTGGAGGTTGCGCTCCACCGCCAACTGGATGCTATCCAGGTCAAACCATAAGAGAAAGGATTGGAAACCGTTGGCTTCCAAATTGCGCTTTGTTTCCAGTACTTTGCTTAGAATGATCCCTCTGTCGATAATGAGGATGTTTTGTCTGTGATCTATCGCATCGCGGATTTTGCGGCGGGTGATTTCGCGGGCCACCATGAGTATGTGGAAGGGATTGATGACCGGGCGTTCGGACAGGAACTCTTCCGGATGTTCCCAATCGCCCATTCTCGGGCAAATCTCTTTGAGAAATAGTTCTCCTTCCACCGGCTTCATGCCCACCTTTTCACGAGTGAATTTTTCCAATTCCAAAACAAATTTCAGACTTAAATTATTCTCGTGGAGTTCTTTGGAGAGGCGAACGATAAATACTTTGGGATCGATGTGTCCGTCGAATTCAGGATCAGAAATGATAGCTTCGGCCATTTGGCGGGAAATGTGTTCGGCGTGAAGCCTCTCCTTTTCTTTAGGACTGATGTCGGGGATTGAATTTACCAATTCGTATTTTTGAAGCAATCGCTCGAATGTCTCATCCAGGTCGGTACATTCGAACCCAAGCGGTTGAACTGCGGCGGCGGCGATGGTGCTTTTCCCGCTGGAAGCAGGACCGCAGGCCCATACCGCGTATGGATCTTTTCCGTTAGAGTTGCGCTGCTCCGGTTCAGAGTTGATTTGTTTCTTCACGACTTCATTGTAAAAAACATTGCTCAATAATGCAATAATAAGGAAAATTTTTATGTGTTCCCAGATCATTTTTACCTCCCGCGGTTTGAATAAAAAAAATTATTTAGGTAAAATGCCATTTTGATCTTGCTAATGGAAGATGTAGATTTCAGGAACTATATAGTAAAAAGGAGACGTATAATGTTTATTTTCAGACGTTCAAAACTCACCCCTATGATTTTAATCTTGGTGATTTTTCTATTTTTTAGCGGGCCGCTACTGGCAATTTGCGACGGTTTCACACAGATTGTTGACGGGAACGGCACCGTTTATACCTACAATGAGAATAACAAGTTGGTGCATAAAGCATGGCTGGACGCCAATGGGAAATTCCACGAGAAATACTATTCTTGTGTACAGCTCAATGACGACAACGACCCCTGGGGCGACATCCGCTTCGCCGGGGACGATTTGCTGATTCCTGTGGGCATCGACGCCGCCAATGTGGCGATTTATGAATTGGCCACAGGAAATCCGGTTTGGGACAATGGCGGACCGGTGGCGGCTCAGCAGGAGTTGATCGTCCCGAATTCATTTTTTAATGAAAACCTGCATATGATCGCCACGCTCAATATGGATGGAAAAGCCGCCAATGTCGCGATGTTCAAAGTGGGAACCACCTGTTCCGGCGCTTTAGTTATCCAGTAATTCTATGTGTCGAGACCTGGATGAATTCACTCTTCCGGGTCTCTGCTTTTTTAGGAGAAATCCGCTGTGTTGTTGACACGAAGGGGGTTATCTGTTAGAAATAGAGGACGGTGTTAACCAGTTATAAATTATGATGATGAGGATATTGCCATGTTAATGAGTCAAAATTTTGTCAAGACCCAGCGGGATGACCCCAAAGACGCGGAGGTCATTAGCCATAAACTGTTATTGAGGGCGGGCTTTGTGCGGCAATTGGCCGCTGGAATTTTTATCAGCCTCCCGTTTGCCTACCGGACGGCAAAAAAAATCGAGCAAATCATTCGCGATGAAATCAATAAAATAGGCGGTCAGGAATTGACCATGCCGGTGGTGCACCCGTCCGAGATCTGGAAAGAGACCAAACGGTTTTACCAGATTGGTTCGGAATTGGGTAAATTTAAGGACCGGAACGATCACGAGATGGTTCTGGCCATGACCCACGAAGAGGTTGTCGCTTATTTGGTGCGCAGAGAAATTCGTTCTTATAAACAAATGCCCGCCTTGATTTACCACTTCCAGACCAAATGGCGGGACGACCCCAGACCGAGAGCCGGCTTGATCCGTGTCCGCGAGTTTGTGATGAAGGATAGTTACAGCCTGGACGCAACCGAGGAAGGGCTCGATGTCCAATACCGCAATCATTACCAGGCCTACTTCAATATCGCCAACCGTTGCCGGTTGCCGGTGGTGGCGGTGAAATCCGACAGCGGAATGATGGGCGGCAGTATCGCCCACGAGTTCATGTATCTGACTCCCATTGGCGAAGATACTCTGATGATTTGTAAAGAGTGCGGATTTTCCGCCAATCGTCAGATTTCCAAATTCCGCAAACCGGAGCCGGTGAAAGAGGATCTGTTGCCGATGGAAAAGGTGGCGACTCCCAATGCCTCCACCATTGAAGATCTGGCTAAATTCCTGGATATCCCTGAAAGCAAGACCGCGAAAGTGGTGTTCAGAACTGCCTCCATCAAGAATGAAGACACCGAGGAATATGAAGATAAACTGGTGATCGCTATTGTGCGCGGCGACATGGAGGCCAATGAGACTAAAATCTCCAATATTATCAAAGCCAAAGCGTTGCGCCCCGCCGTCGATGAAGAGATCAAAGCTGTGGGTTGCGTGCCCGGTTACGCGTCGGCGGTTGGTATCGAAGGCGCCATCGTGATTGTGGACGACCTGGCGGCTGAATCCTCCAATCTGGTGGCCGGCGCCAACGAGGAGGGATACCATCTCCTCAACGTGAATTACCAGAGGGATTACAAAGCGGATATCGTCACGGATATCGCCACCGCGTTGGAAGGTGATCCTTGCCTCAACTGCGGCAAGCCTCTAGAATCGAGCCGCGGCGTCGAGATCGGCAACATCTTCAAGTTGGGAACCCGGTATAGCGATTCCATGGGCTGCAATTTCCTGAATCAGGACGGTAAATTGGAGAAAGTGATCATGGGCTCTTACGGTATCGGCGTTGGACGTTTGCTGGCCAGTATCGCCGAAGAACGCAATGATGAGAACGGCCTCATCTGGCCCATCACTGTGGCTCCGTATCATGTCTATCTGGTGGCCATCGGCGACGACGGGAAAAAGATCGCGGATCAGGCGTACAAAGATCTGGAGGCTGAGGGAATCGAAGTTCTATATGATGACCGCGACGAGTCTCCGGGGACTAAATTTAAAGACGCCGACCTGATTGGCATCCCCATCAGAGTGACGGTGAGTAGCCGTTCGCTGAAAAAAGGCGGCGCAGAGCTGAAGCTTCGCACCTCCAAAGACAGTGAGATTATTCCGGTGGAAGAGATCGTCGCCCTCACTAAAGGGGCCAAAGAGGCGCTCGAAGCGGACATCGAGGCTACCGTCAAAGAAATACCCTATCGATAAGACATTTATTAATACCAAATACACAGGCCGGAACTCAGTTTCCGGCCTTTTTCATTTATGGCGGGGGAAAAAATATTTTTCTACTTGCAGATAAATTTTCGGTATGCTAGCATGGTGATTGGAAACAAAAAGTAGAAAAATATTGGGATTTTGTATTGAATCCTGGTGGTGGAACCAAACGGAGGTAAGTGTAAGTGCAAGGAGGAACCAAAGTGATGAGAAAGCCAAAATTTCAGAAAAAATTTCTCTTCAACAAAATCACGATCGCATCCCTAGACCACCAGGCCATGAACCAAATTATGGGCGGAGTTATCTCTAAATGGACGTGCATAACCGATTGTGAATATTGCACAAGGGTAGAGACCTGCCCGCCGCCGACAGTCAGTTGTAACTCAGTTGGTTGTGATTAATATTGAAACCAGATTTTGTAATCTGAAACTATATAACGGAGGATTCAACAATGAAAAAAAATCTCAGCAAAAAACTATTACTCAACAAAAACACCGTGGTATCTCTCGACAGTAATTCGCTGAAAGACATGAAGGGTGGATACATTTCCGCCGGCGGAACCTGCATCGATACCGATTGCAATACCTATTGCACCTATCCCGAATATTGTCAGATCAACTATACTAGATTTTGCTAGTTGACGATTTACAAGCAACAAAGATAACGATCCCCCATGCTTCAGGGCATGGGGCTTCGTCAGATAGGTATTGGAATTAAATTAATTATGGAGGATTCAACAATGAAAAAAAATCTCAACAAAAAACTCTTACTCAACAAAAACACCGTGGTAACTCTCGAAGGTAACGAAATGAAAGACATGAAAGGTGGGTATATCTCCGCCGGCGGAACCTGCATGACCGATTGCGGCACCTATTGCACCTATCCCGAATACTGTAGCCCCATCTATACCAGAGTGTGCTAGTTGACGTCTAAATTATAACAAAGATAACGATCCCCCATGCCTCCGGGTTTGGGGGATCTCATCACAGGCATATAAATACTAAGAGGGCGCAGGGACTGTAAGACGCCCTCCTTGGTTTGAATTAAATTACGGAGGATGAAGAATGAAAAAACAACTCACCAAAAAATTGTTACTCAACAAAAACACAGTGGTATCCCTTGAAAGTAATGAAATGAAAGATGCCAAAGGCGGATATCTCTCAGCGGCTGGTTATACTTGCTGGACTGATTGTGCCTATTGCACCGATGCCCAGTACTGTAGCCCCGTTTACACTAGAGTCGGGTGCTAAATAACACTATTTACAGATCGTGAAGCGCCCCCATGTTCTCGCGGTCGAGTATTGGTCGCAAGGGCGTGGGGGCTTCGCTTAAAACAATTGAATAATGGAGAATTCAACAATGAAAAAAAACCTCAACAAAAAACTTTTACTCAACAAAAACACCGTAGTATCTCTTGAAACCAAAGAGATGAAAGACATGAAGGGCGGGTATATCTCCGCCGGCGGTACGTGTTTGTCTGATTGTGCTGATTGCACCAATCCCGCTTATTGCAAGGCCAACCCTACTCGAGATTGCTTCTAATCGCAATCTATCTTAAAATCAATGAATGATGGAGGAAAAGCATGAAGAAACAACTCAACAAAAAATTGTTGCTTAACAAGAGTACCGTAGTATCTCTGGAGAACCGGGAGATGAAAAGTCTGAAAGGCGGATATATTTCAGCCCCCGGCTATACCTGTTACTCGGAGTGCTACTATTGCACCGAAGCCCGGTATTGCAACCCTCGATTAAGTTTAGAGGCGTGTACTGTCGGTTGCTAGAAATCTCTAATTAGCAATCCCCCCATGCTTCCGGGCATGGGGGATTCTTTTTTATGGTGAAATTAGAACGAGGGGTTGTGGCTCTCGAATTTGAAGAATTTCTTGACGCGGGTGGTGGCGGAGTCGGCGATGGAGTAGAAAGTGGGGAGAATAATGAGGGTGAAGAAGGTTGAGGTGGATAATCCCCCCAAAATGGCCACACTGATGGGAGCCCACATCTGGGCGCGCCCTTGAGCCGCCGGGAAAAATTGCGGTAAGAGGACTGGAAGGGCCATGGGAAGCACGCCGAAGATGGTGGTGATGGCGGTCATCACAATGGGCCTCAAGCGGTCTTTTCCCGCCTGGACGATGGCCCGGTCTTTAGGCAAACCTTTGCCTCTGAGGGTGCGGATGTGGTCGATGAGAATGATGCCGTTGTTCACAACGATACCGAACAGAGTGAGCAAGCCCAAGTACGACGCTGTATTCAGGGTGATGCCTGAAATCGTGTAGAAAAATCCCACACCGAACACCGCCAATGGAACTGTCAGCAATATAGTGAAGGGATGGACAAACGACTCGAACAGCGAGGCCATGATGATATAGATAAATATCAACGCCAGAATGATAGCCATCTTCGATCCCTGCTCCGATTCCTGGAACCGTCTCCAGTTGGAGCCGAAACTCCAGGTGTACCCTTCGGGAAAGGGGATCGTATCCAGCGCCGCCTTGATATTGGTGGTGATTTTGGTCATCCCTTTGGCGGAGGAATTGACGGATAGCCGTAGCTTCGACTTCTTGTTCTCCTTGCGAATGGAGGTGGAGCCCATCCGGTAGCTGAAGCTTGAAATCGCCGACAACGGAATCTGTTTTTCGCCGCTTTTGAGGGAGAGATTCTTGAGATCCTCCTGGGAAAACCCTCTTTCTTTGTGAATTTTCAGGATGATGTCAATCTCTTTGTTCTCGGTTTTGAATTTGCCGATGGGACGATCGGAGATGGAGGACATGATTGTTCTCGCCACCCTACCGCTATCCACGCCCGAGCTTTCCGCCCGTTTGCGGTCAACCTTGACCATCAACTGGGTATCGCCCCCTTCGAGATCGGAGGTCACATCTTCCACATCTTCCACAGTGCGAAGCTTCTCTGCAACGATAGGCGCCAATTCGGTCAATTTGGTAAAGTCCATTCCCACCAATTCCACCCGGATACCGGATGAATGCCCGCCCCTATGACGGCGTTCACCGAATTCATAGGTGATGCCCGCTCGAGGCGGCGCCAACTCTTGCATTTTTTTCTTGATCTCGGCAATCGACGGACCCTCTTCGGTGAGATATAGGTCAACGCTTCCTCTGAAGCGCCCCTGCCGGAGGTTTTCTGTGTCATAGTTGGTGGTGATGTAGCGGATGGCCAATTGCTGTTTGTTTTCCTGGAAAATCTTTTCGAAATGTCCGAATAAATCCTGCATCTCTTTCAATGTGAAGCTCCGGGGCATAAAGACGGTCATGGAAAGTTCCCGCTCCTCACTGCTGGGCATGAGTTCCCGCTCGATGTTGAGAATCATGAACAATCCGCCGGCAAGCACCAGGAGCGCCGCCATTACAGTGACCAACTTTGTCTTCCAACTGTCGATCGTCCATTGGATGATTCTTTCGTAGAGGGATGTGGTCTTCACCAACCAACGGGCTTTTGGTTTGACCTTGCCGGTCAACAATTTACTGCCCGCCAATGGGATGAATGTAAGTGATACCAAGAGGGAGGCGATGAGAGCGAGCGATATGGTGAGGGCGAATGCGCCCATCCAGCGGCCGAATCCCGAAGCGGAGACAAAGCTCACTGAAATGAAGACCACCAATGTGGTCAACGTGGAGGCGGTCACTGCCATGGCCACCTCGCTGCTGCCTTCCACCGCGGCTTTGAGAGCCGGATAGCCTTTCTCCTCTTTGAGGCGGAATATGTTTTCCAGGACCACGACGCTATTGTCCACCAGCATGCCGATCGCGATCATCATTCCGCTGAGGGAGATGATATTGATGGTGATGGAAGCGTCGAACAGCGCCCGGTAGATGTACATGAAACTGAAGGTGAACACCACCGCCATTGGAATGGCCACCGCGATGATAATAGTGCTCCTGAGTTTGCGCAAGAACAATAGCAATATCAGAATCGCCAGCAGCCCTCCGATAAGCCCCGCAAACGATAAATCCCTCAGGCTATTGACGATATCCTCCGATTGATCCCTGTAGGAGAGGTATTCCATTTTTTTGAGTTCCGGGACCTCGCCTTGCATTTTTTTGATGGTGGCGGTCACCCTCCGGCATACATCCACCACATTGGCGTTGGATGCCCGGTAAATCCTGAAACTCAACGAATCGTGACCGTTGAGACGGTGGAAATGGTCCCGCTCCGGATAATCGTAGGTCACAGTGGCCACATCTTTTATTTTCAACCCCTGCCGGTTGAGGGGGAGTTTGTTAATCTCTTCCACATATTTCAGCTCGCCCGGTACCCTGACCAAATAGCGTTTCCCCCTGGACTTTGGATCCACACTCTCTTCCACGTATCCGGCGGAGATGTTGATGTTGTTGTTGCGGATGGTGTCGATGAGATCGAGAATGTTGAGGGACGATGAGTTGAATAGTTCCGGCTTCAGGGTGATGATCAATTGCTTGTTACGGATGCCGCGGATCTCGACGTTGGCCACCCCTTCGATGCGCTCCAACTCCGGTTGGATCTTGTTTTCCGATAAATAGTAGAGGTTTTCGTGTCCGCCCGGTAGGGAGATACTGAAGGATATCACGGGGAAGTCCGAGGTTGACCAGCGGCGGATGCTGATTTTTTCGATATCGTCCGGCAGATTTGAGCGGATCTGGTCCACTTTGTCCCGGATCTCCATCGAAGCGACATCCATATTGGTGCCGGTTTCGAATTCCATGTGGATTCTAGAGGTGGAAGAGGACGATGTGGAGTTGAGGTTTTTCAAGTTGTTGATGGTGGAGAGAATGTCCTCCAGCGGCCGGGTGATGGTGCGCTCCACCTCTTCGGGAGAGGACGATGGATAGGGGACATACACCATCAAGCCCGGATACGACGTGTCCGGGAACATTTCCAACGGCAACTTCACCAACGAGATGATGCCGATGGTGATGAATATCACCATGATAACAATGATGGTGACCGGTTTTTTTAAAGAAAATGCTGGTAAGTTCATAATGCCTCGACTATTTTTTTACCACCAGACCATACACGATAGGAATGAATATCAAGGTCAGGAATGTACCGAAAATCAAACCGCCGATCAGAGTCACGGCTAAGGGAATCCTGATTTCGAATCCCTCGTTGAAATCCAGGGCCATAGGAAGAAGACCCAATACTGTTGTGATGGTGGTCATGAGAATCGGACGCCAGCGAATCTTCGCCGCCTCGCGGATGGCTTTCACTTTTTCCATCCCTTGCTCCTGCAATTTGCTGGTGTAATCCACCAGCACAATGGCGTTGTTCACGACGATACCCGATAGAATCACCAAACCGATGAGGACGATGACATTGATGGACAATGAGAAGACCAATCCCACAATCACCACGCCGATAATTCCCAATGGGATGGTGAACATGATGATAAAGGGTTTTATAAAGGATTCGAATTGAGACGCCATCACCAGGTACACCAGGAAGATGGCCAGCAGGATGGCAAACACCATCGAGGCGAACGCCACATCCTTCTCCATACTCTGGCCCGCCATACGAATGGTGGTGCCGGGGGATTTGTTTATGGTGGCTACCGCCGCCATGATTTGCTGCGTCGCTGTCTCGAGGTCTGTGCCGGCGGTATTTCCTGTTATAATAGCGGATTTTTGTTGGGCGATACGGCGGATTTCAGCCGGTCCCTCGTCGATTCTCACATCCGCCACCGCTTTGAGGGGAACAATCAGGCCCAGACCGTTGCGAATGGTGATGCGTTTGATTTTATCCACTTCATCGCGAAAGTTTTCGGATACCCGGACCCGGATGTCCACTTCGCGGTCGCTTTCGATAAATTTGGTGGCCACTTCTCCTTCCACCTTGTTGCGAATCTGGCTGCCGACGTCATTGATGGTCATGTTCTGGGACGCTAACAGCGGACGGTTGAAGATGATCTGAATCTCGGGATAGCCCTCTTCCATACTGGATTTCAGATCGATGAGTCCTTCGATTCCCCTGATTTTATCCAGCAACTGGTCCGACACCGTTTGCAATTCATCCAGGTCGTTACTGGAGATGACCACTTCCAGCGGCGCCTTGAATGAGAACAACCGGGGTTTGTATACTTTTATTTTAAGATTGGAATAGTTTGCGAAATCGTTTCGCACTCGCTCCATGATGCGGTCTTCGGCTTTACCGAGGATTCCCGGCTTCAGGCGGACGGTGAATTCAGAAAGATTTTCCATCTCTTCCTGGAAGCTGATGCCGCCGCGGGACCCTTTTCCCACCAACTCATAGATATTTTCGATCTCGTTATACCGCCGGAGTGTTTGCGCCATTTGGGAGATGGTGGCGGCATTTTCCGACAGCGATGTACCGGGCTTGAATTCCACATTTACCAGAAACTCTCCCTGCGAGATGACGGGAATCAACTCTTTGCCCATAAAAGTGGTCAGGGCCAATGCCGCCATAAAGGATACCAGCACTGTGGCGATAACTGTTTTTTTCTTGTTATAGGTCGTTTGTTGAAAGCGTTGGTAGCCGGCGAAGGTCCGGTCGTATAATTTGTCCACCGGTGAAAATAATTTTTTCAGAACATTATTCAACCGCTCCTTGGCGTTTTTCCGGCGCATCGAGGCAAACAACATCGGCACCAATGTCAGGGATACCACCAACGAGGCCAGGAGCGAAAAGGTGACGGTGAGCGCCATGTCCCGGAACAATTGTCCGGCGATCCCTTCCACAAAGACAATGGGGAAGAACACGGCGACGGTTGTAAACGTTGAGGCTGTGACGGCCCCGGCCACTTCGCTGGTACCTTTCAGGGCGGAATTGTAAAGGTCCACTCCGGTGTCCCGGTAGCGTTGGACCGACTCCAGGACAACGATGGAGCTGTCCACCAGCATGCCTATGCCCAGCGCCAGCCCCCCCAGCGAGATAATATTCAGTGATATGTCAAAGGAAAACATTAAAAAGAAGGTGATAATCACCGAGATGGGGATGGCGACGCCGATGATAAACGTACTCCTGATGTTTTTCAAGAAATAGAGCAAGATTAGTATGGCTAGAATGCCGCCCAGCACGGCGGTATGGATGACCTCATCGATGGTGTTTTCGATGAATTTCGCCTGGTTGGTGATCACCAGGAATTCCATGCCGCGGGGCTTGAGAATGGTGTCCTCGATTTTTTCGAGCCGCTGTGCCACAGCGTTTGAAACGGTCACGGTGTTGGCGTCCGCCGCCCGGTAGATGGCGGCTTCGATGCATTCCTTTCCGTTGATGCGGGAGATGACTTTTCTCTCTTTGAAGCCGCGGAACACGTTTGCCACGCTGCCGAGGGTTATGGGTACGTCTTCCCGCTTGAGGATGATAATCTCTTTGATCTCTTCGACGGTCTTGAATTCATTGACTGTACGCACCAAATACTGGCTGTCCTTTTGTTTCAGGATTCCGGCCGAGAGATTGACATTCTCCTGGGCCAGGCGGTTTGCCACAGTGGATACCGGGATGTTCAAGAGGCTGAGTTTCTGCTCGTCGAGATCGATGTGAATCTCGTCCTCGAGGCCTCCGGACACAGAGCAGGCGGCCACGCCCTCGACGCTTTCCAACGCCTGCTTGATGTCGGTTTCGGCAATGTAGCGGATGCGGGAGAGGGCCGCGTCGCCGGTGATTCCCAACTTCACAATTGGTTCGGTGTTGGGATCGTAGCGTAGGATGATGGGTTTCTGCGAGTCCACCGGCAGGTTTAAGAGATCCAGCTTCTCCCTGACCTTCAAGGTGGCGAAATCCATATTGGTCTTCCAGCCGAACTCGACCACCACTTCCGACATCTCGGCTCTGGAGATGGAGGAGATACCGACCACATTATCCACCACTCCCACCGCCTCTTCGATCGGCTTGGTGATGATGTGTTCGATTTCCGACGGCGCTGTACCGGGATATTCGGTCTTGATGGTGAGGGAGGGGTATGATATGGGAGGTAGAAGATTTAGATTCAGCTTCGAGTAGGAGATGAATCCAAAAATCACCGCCGCCACAGAGAACATAAAAACAGATACAGGGTGGGTAAGGGAAAATTTTACGATTTTCATCGGGCTACGTTGACCTTCATGTTGTCTTTGAGGGTTTCCACCCCGACTGTGACAACAGCTTCTCCGTCATCGATCCCTTCCAGGACTTCGATATCATCCCCTTCGGCGATGCCGGTTTTTATATCTCTGCGGGACACTTCGCCCCGTTTGAAGATAAAGACAAACGGATTATTTTGCTTGTACTGAATGCTTTTTCGTGGAATCACCATAGCGTCGTTCTTGTCGCTCACCATGATTTTGACCTCCACGAACATGCCGGGTTTGAGGCGCAATCCGTGATCCATGACTTCGATGGTCACTTTGATGGTGCCTGACTGGACGTCGATGCGGGGGTTGATGAGTTTGACGGTGCCTTCAAATGTCATCCCTTTGAGGATATCCGTGTTGATGGCGGCGGTCATTCCTTGCTTTAGGTTGACGATATCGCTGGTGGGGACATAGACTTTGATGAGTAGAGGGTCGAAATCTTCAACCGTGTAGACCTGCTGGTTGGCGGTGACTTTGCTCCCCACTTCGATGAGCCTCTCGGTCACATAACCGCTGACCGGCGAGGTGATGCGGGTGTAAGCCAATTGCAATTTAAGATTCTTGAAGTTTTCCAGATTGTTTTCGTACTCCAGTTTGGCTTTGCGGAATGTAGCTTCCGATGCCTGGAATATTTGTTCGGATATCAAGTTGTTTTCGTTGAGCTCTTTATTCCGGGTATAATTGTTTTTCTCTTCGTCAAGCGTTAGTTTCGCCTGTTCCAGTTGGATCTTGGCCTGCTGGTAACCGATGCGGATTTCGGAATCGTCCAATAGGGCCAGGATTTGACCGACCTTTACCCTATCGCCCTCTTCCGCCGGTAACTTCTTCACAAAGGCCGACAGTCGCGAGTAGACCTCGACTTTCCGTTCCGGTTCCACTGTCCCGTTCAGGATCAAGTAGGAATGGATGGGTTTGCGTTCCACCCGCGCGATCTCGACATTGGGAGCTCCCTCATTGCCTTTACGCCTCTCGAGCATTTCCTTGACCCGGCTCATGGGGATATTCCCATCTTTGACAGCCTGCTTCATGCGTGGGGGGATATCCAGTTTGTCGATATCGATTTTTTCATCTCCACCGGCTTTTTTTTCCGCTTTGGGGTTGCCGTCGTTTCCATCAGGGGTCGGTTGTCCGGGTTTACCGCAAGAGACAAAACCGATTGCGAGAGAGGTAATAATCATAAAAATAACGATGTGTCTGTTCATAGCTGCTCCTATCCAGTTATCATTATAACTTAATACGTTCTCAGTTATATAGATGTTTCTATTAAAATAGTAAAACAACACAATTCTGAATTTTCTTGCAAAAATATTATTATTTAATATAATTTACGGGCTTTTACTGTAATGACGAAAAAATCGATCATACTCCCCCAGTCTCACTTCGAGAAACGCGGGAAAGGATTTTCGGTTCTATAGCTTGCCTTCCCGTTCCAGCTTGTTCAAGTGGGACAGGATGTTTTCCAGCGCGAAGGGCCGGATATAAGGCTGCAGGTTCGGGTAGATATACTTGAGCATGCCCTCGGGGGAGAGGCCTTTGTTGTGATAGGCCAGCACCTGCCGCTCGCGGAAGCTCCGGTGCGTCAATGCCTCGATCAATGATTGGGGGGAACCCTGCCCAATACCGTGGGAGGGAAAAATCACCGCCGGATAGAGGTCGATGATCCGCTTCAATGACTCAAGATACTCGATCATATCGCCTTCTTCACTGGGAATGATCACCGTTCCCTTGCCCAATATCAAATCACCCGCCAAAAACCAGGCCATGGTATCTGGCGCCAGTCCCAATTGATCACGCGAATGTCCGGGAATGTGGTATGCCCGCACCGGATGTCCCAACCAGGTGGTGAGCTCGTCGCCATCGTCGGCGAAACGGATATCCAATCCATCCAGGCAATTGTCGCCTCTCTTGGCGGTGACGATGCGGCGGGCCTCCGGATGGATGGTGATGGGGGTGGGGAAATCTTTTACCAGCCGGGCCAGTTGTTCGGTGTGGTCCGGGTGGTGGTGGGTGATGAGGATATCGGTCCATTGATGGCGCAGCAGAGTGTTGGATAGCTTACGGTACTCGTCGTCGCCGCTGGGGGAGGGATCGATGAGAAAACGCCTCTTCCCCGGATCTCCAAAAATAAAGCAATTGGTCCGGTTGATGGGGGGGAATGTACAGGCGCGGGGGGCCATTTGAATGATCCCCGGCAGCGGTTCAAACCAGGGCACTTCGTGGTCGTGGTCCAGTCGCAGCGCAAACTCTTCCCTCGCTTCGTTGGTGAGGTCGTATTGCATGATTTCTAAAAGTTTCCGGGTGGATGGCTCCAGTAACAGCGATCCAGCGGCGAATTTCTGCATCGCCCTGGCTGGAGGAATCCAGCGGCCGGATTCCAATTCCTTGCCCACCGGTTCGAACGGGATTCTCCTGTTCAATTCGATCACTAGATAATGGGTGGTCCAATCATAGGGGGGGAAATCAAATCCATTGTCCTTGCCAAGATAGCGGATCGTGGACACAATACCAAGGTCCCACGCGTCCATAAGACGGATATCGAGTTTCTTCTCCACCAAACGGCACAAGGCCGCAGACAACCGGGGCTCCAGATCGGGAAATTTTACTTTGCAATCATCCAAAAATGTTTGTGATTGACTGATAATTTTTCCCGTTGGAAATGTCATGTAGCCTCGCAAGTGGGGCTGGGTATTTTTACGTTTCACCAGAAAGACGCCGTTACTCGTAACGCCTCTGTGAACAATCACTGCAGATACAAATTCCTGTTTCATTGTTTTTCCAGTATCAGTTTCACTCTCCGGTGTGTCGTTTCCCGAGTCCTCTCTGGGCGCAGTTCCGAAACGCAGATGGTAAAAAGAACTGCCAGGGAGGGGAACATTAGCAAAAAACTTTTACACTATAGTTTAATGGAATTTTAGAAAAAAGTAAAGTCCGCTTGTGGATAAATTATTAGAGGGGAAGCGGATGCTTCCCCCCCAGATGGATTCACGCTCCTAAATGCTGTCTGTCATGACCTTTGTGGGTATAATCCGTTGACGCAGATAATGTAGTTGACCGCCAGACTGGGCTGCATATTCGGGTGAGGGGTGGAGCCGCCCGCGGTACCGATATTGACTGACCCGCCAATCACGGCTGTGTTGTCATGCATGTCCGCGTCCGGTTGATTGGAATTGTACACGTCTACATTGTCTTTGAATTTTCCCAGAGTATTTCCCACAGGCGATGTATGATCCGCTAAATTGTCATTGCAGCGCAATTTCCCCGTCAATTGGGCGACTGCTTCATGGGTGTGGGCCGGAAAATGCGCTCCATCTAGATGTGTCGTTTCGACTCCCATCATAAGCCCTTGGTACCATTGGCCATTTGGACTGACAGGACATCGCCCCCGCAAATCCGGCAACGCAAAGTTAGTTGTACCATTGCCGCCGAATTGGATTCCGATAATACTATAGAGAGTGGAATTCTCAGCTACATTTAACATCTGTCCATTGCACAATGCCCAGTTTTTGGGGGCGTAGTTCCCCGCAAACATTCTGATTTCGCCAATATAATCTTCCATCCGTATCTCCTATAGGCCTAGGTGCGAGGCGGGAAAAGACCGTTTACGCAAATAATATAATTGAGCCCCAATGAAGGCTGAATGTTTTGATGGGTCTCGCCGCCACCTGTATTTGACAGGGTTATCGTTCCCTCGACACTCACTGTGTCGGCGTGCATGTCTGCATCCGGCGCCTGGGTGTTGAACGCGTTCCTGTCCTCTTTGAATACGGCCAGCGTGTTGCCTACCGGCGATTCATGATCGGAAAGCTGGTCGTTGCAACGGACCTTTCCCGTTAATTGGGGGGTTGCGGTGTGGGTATGAACCGGCATTTGCTGGGGGGTCAACATAACCGTTTCCGCTCCTACCTTTTGTCCCAGGGACCGGTTTGTAAGACCGGTTCCCTGCCCGGTGCCAATGGCGCAGCGGCCGCGTAAATCCGGCAAGCAAAAGTTTGTGCGACCGTCTCCGCCATACGTTATCCCAATAATAGAATATAGAGTGTTGAATTGCTGGATTTGCAATGTCTGCCCTTGACAGTACTCCCAATATTTAGGCGCGAAAGTTCCTGCGAACAATCTGATTTCTCCAACGTAACCTTCCATGATAATCTCCTTTTTTATGAATTTATTGTTTACTTAAACAAATCAACGCAGGGGCAGGTCTGATAACAGGTTCTTAGAAATGTAATTCAACTTGACTTACATTTCCGGCGCCTTCATGTTTCCCCTGTGTTATTAGCTTATAGCAAAATAGCCTGGAAGTAAAGTCCGGTTGTGGATAAATTAATAGGGGGGGAAGTCTGAGCCTCCCCCAGTTCGGTTTCATTCTTATGTCAAGGTCGTTCCGGGTAAAGTCCGTTATGGCAGATAATGTAGTTTAGCGCCATGGAAGGCTGCCTGTTCTCATGTGGATAGGTTCCGCCGGACGGAGCCACATTGATTGAACCTTCGATAGTTGCGGTATTGTCATGCATGTCCGCGTCCGGTTGATTGGAATTGTACACGTCAACATTGTCTTTGAATTTGCCCAGAGTGTTCCCAACCGGTGAAGTGTGGTCGGCTAAATTGTCATTACAGCGCAACTTTCCTGATAATTGGGACACTGCTTTGTGTGTGTGGACCGGGATTTGAGAGATTGGAAGTTTTACTTGTTCGGCTCCACCTAATAATCCCTGATGCCATTGCCCACCCGGGCTCACAGCGGTCCGTCCCCGTAATTCAGGTAATTGAAACGTTGTTCGGCCGTCTCCGCCGAATTGAGTGCCGATGATACTGTAAAAAGTCTGATGATCATTTATGTTCATCATGCTTCCATCGCAAAAGACCCAGTTTTTGGGGGCAAAGTTCCCCCCGAACAATCTTATTTCGCCAATAAAGCCCTGCATGGTTATCTCCTTTTTCCTAGGAGCGTTGCGGGAATAAACCGTTCACGCAAATAATGTAATTGAGACCCAGTGACGGCTGTATGTTGGCATGCGCCTGGTTGCCGCCTGAGTTCTCCAACGTAACACTACCTTCGATGGCGAGGGTATTGTCATGCATGTCCGCGTCCGGCGCCTGGGTGTTGAACGCGTTCTTGTCCTCTTTGAATACGGCCAATGTGTTGCCCACCGGCGATTCATGGTCCGACAATTGGTCATTGCATCTAATTTTCCCCGTTAGATTTGGAACCGCGTTATGGGTGTGAGCCGGCATCTGCGCGCTAGTCAGCGTAACGGTTTCAGCTCCAACTTTTGCTCCCAGAGGATAATTTGAGAGTCCAGGGCCGTGTCCGGCGCCAATGACGCAGCGACCGCGCAAATCCGGTAGTCCTACTGTTGTGTGTCCATCGCCTCCATAAAAAGTACCGATAATTGCGTATAACGACGTATATTCATTAATCGGCAATAATTGTCCATTGCAATACTGCCAATCTCTCGGCGCGAAGTTTCCTCCGAACAGCTTGATTTCTCCGATGTAACCATCCATGATATTCTCCTTTTTATTGAATTTATTGTGTTTCTACAAGTTTGCTAAGAACGACTTGATACTCCTGCACTGTGGGATCCGGGCCTATCACGGGGACCATAAACAATGTAAACTCGCCGAGGGATGGGTGTTTGAGTGCCTGGGTGCCTTGCTGGAAAATCCGGTCTTTCGGGCCTTGAAAGATAAGTGATATACTGACGGCGGGTCCGCTCTTGGTTTCTGAGGCTTCGGTCAGCTTGACTTCCACCACGCCGTGGGATTGGGTGTGCACTTCAAATGTTTGATTCAGATACGATTCAGCCTTTGGCTTTTCAAATTGCTCGAACATGTTGGAGTCTCCTATAATTCTTCAATATAGCTCCTTTGGTTATAGTTTAAAACAATAGAAAAAAAAAGTAAAGAGAATCCGTAAAAACATTTGCTAAAGGGGCTGGAGAGGCGTTTTACCATTTTAACGGTTTGTTTTTGCCTCAAGTTGTGGTACATTGAGACGAGATCGTTTGGATGGAGGAGATACAGTGAAGGCAAAGATGATTCGGCTCGTGGTTTTGGCAATGTTGACGGTGTTCTCCGGGTGCGCCCCCCAGATCCACCTGGATTTCCTGGGGCAGGATTCGTTGCAGGAGAAGGTGCTGGCTCCGGCAACGGCGAAGGAAAAAATCCTGGTGATAAATGTGTCGGGAGTGATCGCGTCGGTCCAATCACCCGGGCTCTTCGACAAGGAGGGCGATATTGTCTCGCGGATCTATACCCGCTTGCAACTGGCCAAAAAAGACCCGGCGGTCAAGGGAATCATTCTGCTGCTGGACACCCCCGGCGGCGAGGTGACAGCCAGCGATATCATCTATCACGAGATTCTCCGTTTCAAGCAGTCCAGTAAAAAGCCTGTGGTCGCGTTGATGATGGGAGTGGCGGCTTCCGGCGGCTATTATATCGCCGCCGCCTGCGATTACATCGTCGCCCATCCCTCCACCATCACCGGCAGTATCGGCGTCATCGCCATGTTCCCGGAGTTGCACAAATTGATGGAAAAGATCGGCGTGGCGGTCAATGTCGTCAAATCCGGCGAGATGAAAGACGCCGGCAGTCCGTTCAAAAAAATGACCCGCGACGACCGCGACGTGTTCCAGGGGATGATCGACGAAATGTACAATAATTTTCTGGCTGTGGTCCACAAAAACCGTAAAGACTCCCTCTCGATGAACCAACTGAAAATCCTGGCCGACGGCCGCATCTACACCGCCAAACAAGCGTTGGACCACAAGCTGGTGGACGCCATCGGCTACTTCGACGAGGCCCTCGACAAAGTTCTCGACCTCGCCTCCCTCAAACGGGCCAACGTCGTCACCTACACCTTCTTCCCCAACCGTAAGACCAACATCTACGCCATCGCCAACTCCCAGAGCAATCCCTTCGACTCCGCCACCCTCTACGAAAAAATCATCCCCTCCCTGAAACCCGGATTCTACTACCTCTGGCTCCCCAAAACCACCCGGTAAAAAGGAATCACCGTCTTCTGTTTCCGAATCATGCGCTTCTGTTCCCAAAGCAGATGATTCCATTTCGGAAGCAGAAGATTCTGTTTCGGAAGCGCATGATTCTATTCCGGAAGAATTAGCTTTCGTTCCCAAAGCAGAAGATTATACTCCGGAAGCAGAAGATTCTGTTTCGGAAGCAGAAGAATATATGACACCAGAACAAGATGTTGTCCCGGAAGCAGATGATTCCATTACCGAAGAGCAAGATTCCACTCCAAAAGCAGAAGATTCGACCACCCAAGAAGGACAAACTGTACGCCAAGAAAGTAAAACCCTTACGGCAGCCCATTCAACCGAAGCTCCACCCGAATAATTTCAGTCTAATTCTTGTTGGCTACCGGTCAATCGGTGTGGGGAGCGAGCCAGATGGGGCATTGCTCCCAGTTTTCGGGGAATCCCATTGCTTTTTGGGGTATTGCTTTGCTTTTTTCTAAGAGTGATTGTAAACGGAATGCCCATTTGTTGTGGGGCGAAATTATGTTCAGTAAATATTTTATAATTGTCAAAATACAGAATGTTTTATTGTTCGAGATCGATACTGGAAAATGCCATTGGGGATATTTCTTCTTTTTTGGTATTCGAGGTTTGTTTCCCAATGTTCGATTCCAAAGCCTTGAGTGATGCGCACAAATATTTCGGATTGTATTCAAGGCCAATAACCATGACTGCAGGACCTGAAAGGGCATCTTGAACTCCTGTGCGATTTCGTTCTTAATTTTTTGATCGAGGCCATTAAAGAGTGTTAGGGCTTGTCCGAATGTCATAATTTCTACGGCCATCCAAATGGGCAAACTATCATGATACTTGCCATATTTGTTTTCGAAATGCTGAACAAAAGCTTCCCGGCTTCTCCCCTTCTCTGCGGAAATTTTTTCTAAAAAAATGGAATGCTCCGTTTCGGTCATTTCCGGAAGATTTTTAGGGTTTTTATAAGCAAAAGGACCATACCTAAGGGAGAATTTGTATGCTATTTGTGTCTTCATCGCTATTTCAATCCGTTCGATAGCCTCTAGGACAAGTATTCTGAGTTTACTATCAAAATCATATATCTGAAGAACTTGTCGGATTGTTGTTCCTTTTTTATATTTCTCTTCACCATCTCGGAAGGAATATAAATATCCACTTAAGCGATAATAATTTATCGATTGTAAATGGTTTAGTAAGACTTCTTGGTCGGCCTCAATACCCCGATTCAATAAGAGTGTTGCCTGCTCTTCAAAATTAAGAGGCTTTTTTGTATATTCTATTGGAAACTCCTGGGTACAAAAAGACCCGCCGTAATTAGCATGCAGGCAGAGGCCCGGCGGGTGTGCTAAATATATTCTAATATAAATACTTGACGAATGTCAACCGTATCATTGAAAAAATTTGAAAAATAAACATATAAAAAGAGCTGACTGGGAGGTTTGGAAACCATATTGAATCCGGTGTTTTTTATTGATTGCTACAGAATGGATTGAAATTTTTTTCGATTTCCCAAGAGGTACAAAAAGACCCGCCGTAATTAGCTTGCAAGCAGAGGCCCGGCGGGTTTGCTGAAAATAGTTTACTATAAGCGGTTGCTTAAAGTCAAGGCTTTTGGAGAAAAAGTTAAGTTTTTTATCAATTTCCAGGCGCTTTTGTGATGGATTAAAGGGGGCTCTTGATTGTTGAGGGGAGGGAAAAAGGGCGCCCCGGAGGGCGCCCTTTTTTATAGTGATAGGGGGGACAATTGTTTATTGTTTTTTCTGTTTTTTGATGATCTGGATGGAGAGGTTGGCTGGGGGGACGGTGGTGTTGAAGGGTTGGTCGGTGGAGACGCGGATCTCTTTGAGCCAGGATTCGGGGAGGCTTTTGAAGGTGAACTGGCCGGGATTCTCGGCAGATGTGACCGCCTCTTTGAGTTTGGCTTCGACGACGATGCCTTCGATTCTCTTCTCGGTTTGATCCAGCGAGCCGTTCTGGTTGCCGTCGATGTAGACGATGCCGCTGACTTCTATGCAGGGGACCAGGCCGTAGATGACGGGGGCCGGGGTGTGACGGTTGATTCTGCGGGTAACAGGGGTGGAGAGGGTGTAGTTGGAGGGGATGGTCTGGATTTGAATCTGGAGGCCGATGGTGTCGTCGCCGGCTGAAATGACGAACTGGCCTTCGGAATTGGAGCGGTAGATGTTGCCGCGGGTGTCGCGGAACTGGATGCCGGCGATGCCTGTTTCGCCCGGATCTTTTTTACCGTTGGCGTTCAGATCGCCGAATACCTGGATCTCCACCTGCTGGAGCGGCAGAACCGGCACTCTCTCGATTTCCCATTTGTCGATGCAACGGTCGCCCGAGATCTTGTCGGGATCCATATCCAACACTCCGGCGCTACCGGCGGCCACGATGACCCCTTCGATATAATTATCGCGGTATTCTTTGGGGATGAGGGCCTGGTAGATATAGGTGAGATAGCCGGAGCGGTCGAAATTGGAATACTTCCAGCGGAATTTACCCAATACATCGAGCTCTTCATCGTATTCGGTACCGTTATAAACCAAATCCGGCGTGAACTCCGCCTTGATGAACAACGAGGGGATGGTCAGCGGCCGCATGAAGTTCGGATCGCAATCATTGGTGACCCGTACTTTTAGAGACATCACATCGCCCGGCTCGGCATGCTGTCTGGGGCTGTCTTCCACCAACCAGAAACCGGAGGCGGGAGTTCCCTCTCGACCCATTTCCACCAGGTAGGTGAACATGTTCAATGTCCTCTGGAATTGGAATTCACTCTGCCGGGCGGCGTTGGCCGACAGGTAGAGGAGGAATTGCGGGGAGTTGTAATGATGCAGCAAACCGCTTTCGATGGTTTCGGTTTCGACTGAGGCCGGTAATTCCATCCGGCGGTTCCAGAGTTTGTCGAGTTTCTCTCTCAGTCGGGCGGTGTCGCGGCCCAGAATGTCTCCGGCCAATACCGCGGCGGCGATGCCGTTGATGCCCGGCTGCGGGTTATCGACCAACGCCTCGAGTTGGGCGTTGAAATGGTTCGCCATTCCGGGGATGTGGGTGATCGGCAGCATGTCTTCCGGTTGGAGCGGGGTGTCGGTCAGTTTCAACTGCTCGAGCAGGAAGGAATCGTCGCCTCCGGTTGCCGCCAGTAACTTGGCCAAAGTGATTCCGGAGGCTTTTTCTTCCGAGGCCTCGATGCGGATGCTTTGGTCGGTCTTGTTGACGAATAGCTTGAAGGTGGCGGGGACATAACCGGTGGAAGCGAATGTTTCCAGCAATTGTTTCTGAAGTTTTTCCGCCCGGAGCCATGTCTCTTTCTGAGCTCCCGGTCCTTCCATATAAACTGTGCCCGCCAGCAGGTAGTTGGCCAATGTTTCGGCGGCGAATGGTTTGCGGGTCTCGATGGGTTCGATATGAACCGCCTGCTCTTTTTGGCCGCGGATGGCAACCGACTGGTACGGGATCGCCAGAGCCGAACCGGAGGTGATACCTGAGTCGCTTTCGAGCAAGTACTCGAAATAACCGCGTCCGGTGTGTTCAAGACTGCGGCCCTTTTCTCTGACAATGCGCTTGCCCTGTGATTGGAGTTTATTACCGAATTTCTGCATCACAGCGGACAGGAGTCCCGCCTCGGTGATATCGATGGTTTGCTCGGGTATCAGTACCTTCGAGGCCTGCTCGGGAATCACGTTTTTAGTGGCGGGTAAATGGGAGGGGGAGTGAACGAACGCCTCTTCGACGAATACCGGAGCCAGGTTCCTGTCGCCCTTGGTGAAGGATAACATGGGTAGCAACTCCTCAGCGAAGGGATAATGCTTCAAGAGGGTCAACGGCGTGCGTTCCACCACCAGGTTCTTGCGGGTGATGAAGAGTCCGCTCTCTTCAACCATCCGGTACATGGTGGTGGTGAAGAGGTCGCTTTCTCGCGGTAGTTGGGACTGGAAGGCCATAATCAAGGCGCCCAGGCTCTTAAGGTCGATCTTGTAGGTGAGGTCCGGCTGAATCTCGGCGAAGACTCCGCTCTCTTTGACGCGGTAGGTGGCGACCAATTCTTTGAACAGGTCGTTGTACATGGAGCCGCCGGTCTTGTAATCGGCGGCCACCGCCAACGCGTTCAAGTAGAGACTGTCAAACTTGATGTCGCCGGTTTTGTAAAGGGAGGCGATTGCCGCCATCCTCTCCTTCGCCTGCTCCACGCGGCCGGCGTTTGCCAGGCCCAGGGTGTAGAGCAAGTGCTCTTTGAGAAGGTCTTGCTCGATATCTACGTTCCCAAATTCTTCCAGTTGCTTTTCCATCGCCGGAAGTATTTTGCCGGCGGTTTCGGCCTTCAGGTCTGTGGCCGCCAGATAAAGCGTTACCTTATCTTTGAATGAGGCTTCGGTTTCCGAGACCTCGATAGCGTCATCGCTCGATTCTTCATTCGGGAGCGGTAGCTTCCAGGCATGGGGAAGGTTGTCTGTGTGTTTTTCCAGGAACGCGATTTTTTTATTGATAATTGTCGCAAAGGTTTTCTTTTTGGCCGGGTCTTCTTCAAACGCTATCGCCCGGTTCAGCGCCAACAATTCAGAGGCGGTCTGGGCCACAGTCATGGTGCGGTCCACCCGCTTGCCTGTCCAGCCGCTTTCGCTGCCGGCGGGATAGGCGGCGCCGTAAGAGAGCCAGAGAGTGTCGTCTTCTGAAACCACACCCTGGCGGGATGTGAGGTAGAACTCCTCGATGGTGGAGAGGGCGTAATTCTTGAGCCTCTGCTTCAATGATTCCCCGTGACTGCCTTGTGGCAATTGGGAGTTCTTGTAGAGATCCAACGCGGCGAATGCCGTCATCATACCCTGCTCGGTGTTGAAGAGGGGATCGACGAACGACAGCGGTAGTTGCGGTTGCTGGAAGAAGCCCCTCGGATCTTCGATGATACGCAAGCAGCACCCTTCGTTGGTGCGGGTCAGGACCACGCAACAATCGGAATCGCCCGATTGGACGGGATCGCCGTTCAAGGCTGTTCCTCTGGCCTGCGCCCGGTTGCAATATCTGCCGGGATCCGAATCTGAGGATGGGATGGCCTGGTATTGGATGATGACCGTCTGGCCGGCGGTCATTGTGCCGATGTTCCAGCGTTTGAGATTGTCGCCGCCTTCGGGCTCGGCGATTATTCGGCCGTCGATGGTGGTGGAGTTGTGGACGTATTGCAGCATGTCCGGCAATTGGTCTTCGACGACACAATCGGTCACGTCGGCGTCGCCGTTATTGGTAACCTTGATGGTGAAGACGTAGATGCCGCCGGGTTCCTGCGCCGGTCCGCATGTCCGTTCGATATCGAAGCCCGGGGTACCGGCCATGGGGCAATAAATGGAGACTAAGCTCTCATTGTCGGCGCCGTCGCATTCGCACACACTGTTCTCCTCATCCACCACCAGGCGGAAGTCGAGCTGCCCGCCCGCCGGATACGGACCGGCGTCAAACGAGATGGTCTCGCCGGCTCCGGCGTCGATGGATCTGGTTTCGTTGAAGACTTGATTCGAGTCTGTGTCGTAGACCTTGATGGAGACGGCGGAGACGTTCTGGTTGCCGTTGTTTTCCACTTTGACTGTCACGGCGACAGTGTTGTCGGGATTGCACGCGGCGGTGATGTCCGCTGCCACCAGATTGGTGCGGGGTAGAAGGGTTTCTAGTGTGCGTTGGTTGTTGGTCCGGCTGCATTCGCAGATGTCTTTGGCCGGGTCGATGGTGGCTGTAAATGTACAGGTGTCGGAATCGCAACTGGGGGTGAAATTGAACACCACGTTCCTGCGGGCCCCTTGCGGAATAGTGATGGTCTTGTTGTCGAACACCAGACCGCAATCGGAGGTCAAGCGCACTCTCACGCCGGTGGCGTCGGCGCATCCGGTATTGCCTACATTGACGGTGACAGTGCCCTGGAGCGAACCGTCGGTTGCGCAGGTCACTTCGGGAGTGACGCTGTTGACCGCCAGATCGGGGAATTCCATGATCTTGTCGCCGCACAGGCTATTGTCCGTGCCGTCCCATTCGCAGATGGAATCGTTGTAATCGGCTTCCACAAATATCGATACCTGACAATCGCCGGATTCTTTGCATAGGTCGCTTGCGAATTCATACGGCTGAATGGTGAAGATCTGGGTTCCGCCGCCGGACACAATCGCCGCCGCCGGGAAGTTCTCGGTCCACTGGGTGATGATATCGCCGCCGCATCCAGTGCCGCTGTACAAGGTGAAACGCATTGGAACGATTCCTGTCAAATCCGGTCCGCAACCATTGTTCAACAAGGTGACGTTGCCGGAGACCAGGAACACGCCGTCTTCGTTACACGTGACAGTCAAAACTTCGCTCTGCACTTCGAGGTCCGGGATCAGCATATCTGTTGTGCCCGCCAGGGTGTTGTCCGCGCCGTTGCATTCGCAGATAGTGTCGTCCGGGTCGATTGTCGCGGTGAAATTGCAGGAGCAGGTGGTGATGCCGGCGGTGAATAAGAAGAGAACATCTTTGGTTTCGCCCGCCGCCAGATCGACTGTCTCGTCGCTGAAGGTGAGGCCGCAATCGGAGATCAAGCGAACCGTCACTCCAGTGGCCGGAGCGCAGCCGTCGTTGGTGACCTGGACGGTGGTGCCGGTGAGGCTACCGTCGCTCAAGCAGACAATGCTGGAGGCCACGCTGGTGATGGTGAGGTTGGGAATGGCGAGGGTCTTGTCGCTACAGAGATTGTTGTCCGTTCCGTCGGATTCGCAGATGGAGCCGGTGTAATCGGTTTCCACCAGGATGGAGTAAGCGCAATTGGCGGAATTGGCGCAGGCGTCGAGGGTGATGTCGTGGTCCGTGATGGTGAAGGATTGGCTACCGCCGCCGGGGGCGATATTGGCGCCGCCCAGGGTTTCGGTCCACTGGGAGAGGACGGTTCCGGTGCAACCGCTGTTGTCGTACATGGTGAAGCGCACCGGGATGGGGGCTGTGACATTGGAGCCGCAGCCCATGTTGGCGATGGTGACGTTGCCGCCGACCCGGACGTTGCCGTCGCTGGTGCAGGTGACCGACAGCGCGTCGGATGGTGTTTCCAGATCCGGGATGTCGATGGGCTTGTCGTCGGCGCACCAGGTGTTGTTGGTACCGTCGGATTCGCAGATGGCGCCGCTGACATCGGCTTCCACAAAGATGGAAACCCGGCAATTGGTGGAGTTGGCCACCAGATTGGAGACCACGGTCTGCGGGGTAATGGTGAAGGTTTGCGTTGCGCCTAGAGCGGGAATATTGACTGGCCCGAAGGTTTCGGTCCACTGGGAGAGGACATTGCCGCCGCATCCGGTGTTGTCGTACATGGTGAAACGCATCGGAACGCTGGCGGTCAAGGTGGAGCCGCAGCCGTCGTTGGCCAATGTGACGGTTCCCGAGATCGAAACCTGGCCGTCGCTGGAGCAGGTGACTCCCAGGGTGTCGCCCTGGATGACGACATCCGGGATATCGAAGCCCATGGGGGAGGCGCAATAGGTGTTGTTGCCGCCGTCGCATTCACAGATTGTACCGGAGTAATCCAATTCCACTTGTATGGAGAATTGGCAATTGGTGGAGTTGGCCCTCAAGTCGGCGTTGATGATTTCCGGTGTGATGGTGAAGGACTGGGTTCCGCCGCCGGAGGCGATGTTGACACTGGTGAGAGTGTCTGTCCACTGGGCCACCTGGTTGCCGGTGCATCCGGTGTTGTCGAACAGAGTGAAGCGCACCGGGATATCGGCGGTGGCATTGGCGCCGCAGCCGTCATTCTGTACTGTGACGGTGCCGGACACCGTGAACTGGTTGTCGGCGGAGCAATCCACCTGCAAGGTGTGGGCCTGGACCAATAGGTCCGGTACGTCGATGGTGAAGGGGGCGGCTGTGTTTGAATTGTTTGTGCCGTCGCATTCGGGGATGGCGTTTGTGGGATCGATGGTGGCGGTGAAGGTGCAGGTGCAAGAGGAGCAGAGGGGGGTGAAGGTGAAGATCAGATCGGAGTTGCCGCTGGGCGGTAGGGTGATTGTCTGGTCGGCGAAGGTGATGCCGCAATCGGAGACCAGCCTCACCACCGCGTCTGTGGCGGCGCCGCAACCGGTGTTTTCAACATTGACTGTCACGCTGCCGGAGAGGTTGCCGTCGTTCAGGCAGGTGAAGGCCGGAGTCACTGCGTTGACGGTGAGCTCCGGTAGATCGACGGCTTTGTCTACGCAGAGGCTGTTGTCCGTGCCGTCGGATTCGCAAATAGTATCGCTGACATCCACCTCCACCAGGATGGATACCTGGCAACCGGTGGAATTGGTGCAAATATTGGTAGTAATGATTTCCGGCGTAATGGTGAAGACCTGGGTTCCGCCGCCGGGGGCGATGCTGGAGCCTGTCAATGTCTCTGTCCATTGGGAGACCACGCCGCCGGTGCAATTGATGTTGTCGTAGATGGTGAAGCGCACCGGGATATCGCTGACCATGTTGGAGCCGCAGCCATTGTTCACAATGGTGACATTGCCGGAGACCTGGATGCTGCCGTCGTCGTTGAAGGTAATGGTCAACGCTTCGGCCGCCGGTTCCAGATCCGGGATGTCAACGGGGATGGGATCCGCGCACCGGGTGTTGTTGGTGCCGTCGCATTCGCAGATGGAGCCGGTGGAATCCGCCTCTATCAAGATCGACACCTGGCAATTGGTGGAATTGGCGATCATATCCAATACCATTGCCATTGGTGTGACGGTGAAGGCCTGGCCGCCGCCGGGGGCGATGTTGACGCCGGAGAAGGTCTGGGTCCACTGGGACAGGACATTGCCGGAACAACCGGTGTTGTCATAGAGGGTGAAGCGCACATCCACATCGCCGGCGAGGTTGGAGCCGCAGCCGTTGTTGCCCAATGTGACGGAGCCGGAGACTGTCACCTGGCCGTCGCTCTGGCAGTTGACCGCCAATGTGTCGTTGGTTACGACGATGTCCGGGATATCCACATTCTTGTTGTCGGCGCAATAAGTATTGTTGTTGCCGTCGCATTCGCAGATGGAGCCTGTGTAATCCAGTTCCACCCGGATGGAGAACTGGCAACCGGTGGAATCTGAGCAGAGATTCGCGACTACGGCGTGCGGTGTGACGGTGAAGGTTTGGGTTCCGCCGCCGGAGGCGATGCTGACGCTCGACAAGTCCTCGGTCCACTGGGCCACCTGGTTGCCGGAGCAGCCGGTGTTATCGAACAAGGTAAAGCGCACCGGGATATCGGCGGTGGCATTGGCTCCGCAACCGTCGTTCTGTACTGTGACGGTTCCCGAGATCATGAACTGGTTGTCTGTGGCGCACGTGGCTTGCAAGGTGTCGCTCTGGACCAAGAGGTCCGGCACATCGATGGTGAAAGGCGCCGCCGCCAGCGAGTTGTTCGAACCGTCGCATTCGCATATGGCGCCGGCCGGATCGATGGTGGCGGTGAAGGTGCATGTGCAGGCGCTGCACACCGGTATGAAATTAAACGTGAGGTTCGCGCTGCCGCCGGCCGGAAGGTTCACGGTTTGGTCCGCGAAAACGAGCCCGCAATCGGAGGTCAAGCGGACCACCGCGCCATTGGCGTCGCCGCATCCAGTGTTGGATACATTGACGGTCACAGTGCCGGCGAGATTACCGTCAGCCACACAATTGAACGACGGTGTGACGCTGTTGACGGTGAGTTCCGGTATGGAGACCGTCTTGTCGGCGCAAAGATTGTTGTCTGTGCCGTCGGATTCGCAGATGACGGCGGTGTAGTCGGTCTCGATTCTCAAGGAGACATTGCATCCGGTGGAGTTGTCGCAAATATTGGCGGTGATGATTTCCGGCGTGATGGTGAAGGTCTGTGTTCCGCCGCCGGGGGGGATATTGGCGCCGCCCAGGGTTTCGGTCCACTGGGCCACCAGGTTGCCGGCGCAGCCGCTGTTGTCGTACAGGGTGAAGCGCACCGGGATATTGGCGGTCATGTTGGATCCGCAGCCGTTGTTGGCGATGGTGACCGTACCCGAGGCTCTGATGTTGCCGTCGCTTTCGCAGGTGACCGCCAGGTTTTCGCCGCTTGTTTCCAGGTCCGGTATGTCGATGGCTTTGGTGTCGGCGCAATAGGTGTTGTTGGTGTCGTCGCACTCGCAGACGGTATCGGGGAAATCCGCTTCCACCCGGATGGAGACCTGGCAATTGGCGGCGTTGGCCACCATATCTAGGCCGATGGTTTCAGGATTGATGGTGAAGGTTTGTGTTCCTCCGCCGGCGGGGATATTGACGCCGGTGAGGGTCTGGCTCCATTGGGAAGAAATGTTGCCGGAACATCCGGTGTTGTCGTAGAGAGTGAGGCGTACAGGGAAGTCTGAGGTGAGGTTTGAGCCGCAGCCGTTGTTGGCGACGGTGATGGCGCCGGAAATTGTGGCCTGGCCGTCGTTTGCGCAGGTCAAGCCCAGGGTGTCGTTGGTGATGACGATATCCGGGATGTCCACCGCTTTGTTGTCGGCGCAATAGGTGTTGTTGGTGCCGTCGCACTCGCAGATACTATCGGTGTAATCCACTTCTACCCGGATGGAGACCTGGCAACCGGTGGAATTTGTACACAAGTTGGAGGCGATGATTCTGGGGGGAACGGCGAATGCCTGAGTACCGCCGCCGGGGAATATCGTGGCCGGTGTGGCGTTATAGGTCCATTGGTCGATGACGTTGCCGCCGCAACCGGTGTTGTCGTACAGGGTGAAGCGCAAGGGGACCGTGCCGTTGAAGAGTAGACCGCAACCGGTATTCTGTAGGGTTACGTTCCCGCTTACCGTGACGGAGCCGTCTCCGGCGCATGAAACCGCCAGTGTGTCGGATTGGACCGATAGATCGGGTACATCGATGGTGAAGGGGGTGGAGGCGAGGGCGTTGTTGTTGCCGCTGCATTCGCAAATAGTGTTGTCCGGGTCGATGATGGCGATAAAAATACAGGTGCAGTTGGCGCAATCGGGTGTGAAGTTGAAGGTGAGGTCTGTGTTGGAGCCTGCGGCGAGGGTGACGGTTTGATCCACAAAGACAACTCCGCAGGTGGAGATTAACCGGACAACCGCGTTGTTGGCGTCTCCACATCCGGTGTTGGCCACATTGACGGTGACTGTGCCCTGGAGATTGTTATCGCCGATGCAATTGACCGCCGGGGTGACGCTGGTGACTGTCAGATCCGGTAGGGTGTGGGAGTAAGTATCCGTCGCCTGGTTGTTGGCGCCGTCGCATTCGCAAACGGCTCCGGTGGGATCGACTGTGGCGGTGAATTGGCAATCGCAGTCGGCGCAATTGGCCCAGGAAGAGGTGACCGGGAAGTTGACGGTGGTTGAGGCGCCGGCTCCCAGGGGACCTACAACCGTCTGGTTGGCGAAGGTGAGGCAGCCGTCGGTGGCCAACGCCACCTGGAAGTTGGAGGCGGTGCCGAAGCCCTGGTTTTGAATCGTGACTGCCACGAAACCGCTCACATTATCCAGATTGCATGAGACATTTGCAAAGTCGATGTCCGTGACGATCAAGTCCGGGAGCGTGGTGCTGTAGGTTTCAACCCGGCTATTGTTGCCGCCGTCGCATTCGCAAACGGCGTCGGCGGGATCCACATTTGCGGTGAACTGGCAGTTCTGGGTTGTGCAATCGGCCCAAGAACCGCTGATTGTGAAGCTGACGGTGGTGGAGGTTTCGGCCGCCAAACTGACCACAGTTTCGTTGGAGAACGCCAGGCATCCGTCGGTGGCCAGGGTGACCAGAATATTGTTGGCGGCGACGCAACCGTTGTTCCGCACAATTACATCCACTGTACCGGAAATGGAATCGCCGCTACACGAGACATTGCTGAAATCGATATCCGTGATGGTGAGGTCGGGAATCGGCACTGTGTAGGTAACGGGGCCGAAGTCGTTGTTCCCTTCGTTGCACTCGCAGATGTCGTTATTCAAATCGACTGTGGCGTCGAACGAATAGGGGGCGGCGCAAGGCTGGCAATCGGGGGTCCAGGTGGCGATGTCGATGGTTACGTTGACTGACGCTCCCGGAGCGATATTGTTGTTGTAAGTTCCGGTGCCGGTCCAACCTTTGCCGTCGGTGACCTGGACGGTAAACGGAACATTGCTGTTGCCGTCTCCCTGGTTCTGGACGGCGACGGTGATTGTGCCGCCGAAGGTTCCATCGGCGCTGCAAGTGATATTGGGGGTGATGTCGCCGATCACCAGGTCCGGCATCACCAGGAGGGCCGGAGTGGCGTTTGACCATGAGCTATGTGTACAATCGTAACCGGTGGTGGTTGGATCGCCGTCGGTGGCGTCTCCGGCTACTCCGCAGCCCCAGATGGCGCGGACATTGTTTTGCCGCAACAATAACGAACAATCGGATTGGGGCGCGTCGGGAGCGAGACGACCGGTGATGGTAAATGAGGTGGAAGCGCCGCCGGCTAAATTGGATATTTCCCAACCGTATACCTGGCCGCCCAATGAGGTGGCCGCCGGTGCGGAGCTCACATAATCGATCCAATCGCCGAGGGTGTCTTCGATTCTGACCACTTCGGCATTGCCGGTGCCGTTGTTGGTAACGGTGATGGTCCAGGTCTGGTCGCTGTTGCAATCCACCTGCGAGGAGGTGGGAGTTTTGGTGACGCTGATGTCCGGGAACAGGGCCGTGACAGTCTGACTGGTGGTGTCCGAATACTGGGTGTCTTCGCAGCAGTCGAAGTAATTCAGGTCGAATGCGATGTCGCTGGTGAGGTAACAATTGGACTGAACCGAGAATTTCAACACCAATGTGTCGTTGCCGCCGTCCGCCTCCAATGTGTTGGCGATATTGTTGCCGGAGTCCGCCAGATCGTAGTAGGTGATGGTGCCGCCGGAAATCGCCGGATCGGCGACCGCTCCCGGCAAGCCGGTGTCGTCCGGGCCGATGTGGACTGCCGATGTTCCGGCGTTATAAGTGATGCCCGGAGGCAATGTGATTTCCAGGTCGAGGTTGCGGGCGTCGGTGGGGCCGTTGTTGGTGATGGTGACCGTCAGTTCGGTGGAGTCGTCGCAGGAGTTGATCTGGATGGGGCTGACCGTGATCCCCAGGAACGCGAGGGAGGGCTGGCGGGTGGGGGTGTTGGTGTCTGTGGTGCCGCTGGTTGCCAGGCAGAGGGTGTCGTCCGGCGGATCGATCCCCGGTTTGGTGGCGGATGAACCGTCGGCGGCGCCGCAACCCCACCAGGCGGTGACTGTGTTGTCAACGGTGGGGCTACAGGGTGGGTTGTCGGCGGTGGCGCGGATGGTCAGGGTCACGGTGTCGTTGTGGTTGACATTGCGCAATTCCCAGGTGATTTTGTTTGGCGCGGTGTAAGTGCCGTTATCTGAAGTGAATGGCGGATCGCCCACGGAGGAATCATAGGTGAACGCCGCTCCCAGGGTGTCTTCCACCCAGATGACCGGCAATGTATAACCGCTGGTGTTCTGGACAGTGATGCTCCATTCCACCAGGTCGCCGCAATCGATGGGCTCGTTCACTCTGGTTTTGGTGACACTGATCTGCGGTTCCCGCAGCGACACCTCAAACGTGCTGTCGGCGTTGGTGAATATTTTCCCGCAGGGATTTTCGTAACTGGTGGAGACGCTGACATTTCCGTCCTGGAACGGGCAAGAGGCGTTCATGTCGAAGTCGATTTCGATGATGTCTCCGGGTGTGACGGTGGCCAATCCGGGGATCTGGGTGGATGTCCATTGCAAGGGAGAGGTGGCGGGGCTTGGATCGTATGCGGCGTTAGGGCCGTTCCAGGGGCCGCCGTTCAATCTCCAGCGGGTGGAAGCAGCCACATAGGTCAGTCCCGGAGCCAGGGTTTCGGTCACTTGCAAATTATAGCATGTTGTCTGGCCGGCGTTTTTCAGGGTAATGGTTCCGTCTACGGTCGAGCAGACATCGATGGGGGTGGTGACATTGTTGGTGTTGATCAATAGGGGGTCCGGCAGTTTGACGATGGAGTCGTCGGTCACCACGGTCTGGCAGTCGATGCCGACGCAACCCCATGAGGCGCTGACGTTGTTGGTGAGGTTGTCGCAGTCGATTTGGTCGGCGTTGAAGGTGATCTCCCGCCGTTCGCCCGGGGTCATCATATCTATGGCGATTGTGGCGCCGTTAATGGCGCCGCCGTTGTGGTCTTGATTGGCGGTGACGGTCACTCCGGTATTGGGGCTCACCGAGGCGCTGTCGAACGCCAGGCCGGCTCCCAATGTGTCGTCTATCCAGACATTGTACGCGTTGCCGCTGCCACGGTTGGTGACATAGATTTTCCAGGCCACCATGGTTTCCGACGCGTAATAAACCTCGGGATTTTTTTCAATGAGTAGGTCGCCGCCTAACAGCAACGCCGGTGTTTCGACGGCGGTTGTGGAGCAGGTGTCGTCGTAAGAGCCGTCGTCGTTGCAGTTGTCGTCGAAATAGGCGGTGGCCACCAGGTCGCCTGATCCTGTGCATCTTTTTTGAACCGTCATTTGCAGAGTGGCGGAAGAGCCGGCTCCAGTGAAGCCGTCGGCGAATTCCCACACATAATCGTCCCCGACAAGGGTCGGCGTGCAGGAGACCGGAGCGACAGAACCGCCGCACACAGTGGCCGCCGGATCGGTGACATAATAATTCAAACCGGATAATACCAGTCTTACATCTTTGGGATCCGCGATGTTGGAATCCTGGGTGAGGGTAATGGTTATGGTCTGGCTTTCGCATTTATGTATGATGCTGCCGAGGCCGGTTACAGACACGGACATGGCCGGCGGATCGACAGTGACATATTGAGTCTCGCGGATGACGCCGTCTTGAAGACATTCTCCGCCGCTGACTCCCATATCCAAACTGGACCAGGAGTAGAAACCGGTGTCGCCGCAAGCGGAGGCGGTGTTTTCCGTGATGGTGAGCTGGTAGACGACGGTGAGGTTTTTGTTGTTCACCAGGTCGGCGGCGCAACCGGAAAAGTCCAGTACCAAATATCCGCCGGGAGTGTTGTCCGTCACCGCTACACAACCGGTGATGTCGGCGCCGTCGTAGGTGACCGCCAATGAACCGGGGACATATTGTTGTTGGTTGTCGGCGTGTTCTTCGAATGTGAACGAGTTAAGGGTAAGGTTGGCCGCGGCGGTGAAATCGTAGGTGTTGGTGTATTCGAAGTTTGTGCAGCGGATGCCGATGGAGGGGGTGACGGTCTTGTTTGAATCTACTAGTTCTTCACATTCAATGGCTGTTGTTTGGGAGGCGCTTTCGCTGAGAGCGCAGCCGCAGCAATCTGTGCCGCCCACCGTCACTGAGTTGGTGAACAGGGTGAAACAATAACTTTCACATTGGGAGCGGTCGGGTAATTGGATAATAATCGATGTGTTGAGAGCCGCGGGCGGCGTGTAGGTCCAGGTGATGGTACCGCCGGTTCCGCCTCCTCCGGGAACGTAGAGACCGCCGCCGGCGTCGATGACGGTGAAGCCGTCGGGGATGGTGTCCACAACGGTAAACACGCCGGCTGTCCCGCTGCCGCAGGCAATGTCGCCGCTATATGAAGAGGTGATAGTATAGGTAACTTGCGAACCGATCTGCACCGCTTCGGGGGAGCCGCTTTTTTCGATAGAGACTCCGGTAGTGCCGGTGGGCGAGCTGATACTGCTCAATTGCACCGGTGGGTAGAAGGGTTGGTCGCAGTCGTCTTTGTATTCTGTTTGCCACAGCAAATCTCCGGCGGGGAAGGAGCCGCCGCACCAGATGCTGTAATTGAGGCGGAAGCTGAGATCGAAGCTGCCGCCGGCGGGAATGGGAATTGCGATCTCGAAGCGTTTGTCGGCGTTGTTGTAAATGGCTCCGGCCGGTAGGTTGGAGACGGTCATGGCGCCGAAATCCACATTGATCCATACGTCATGAGCTGTGCCGTCGCCGGTGTTCTGGACTGTGAACGAGGTGTCCACGAAATCCTGGCAATAGTTGAAGGTGATGTTGGGCGGGGTGTAGTCGATGAGCGGTGTCTTGACGATCCGCTGCACGGACGCTGTTGCCGTGCCGCCGTCGGAGGCGGTGTCGAAGCAGGTGTCGGCAACGTCGCAGCCCCATTTGACATTGGCGACGTTATCCAGGAATTCGCAGGCGATGACCGTGGAGGTGATATCGATGGTGACGATATCGCCGGGGGCCATTTGGGCCAACGCCGGTATTTGGGTGGAGTCCCAGGTGGTGATCTGGCCGCCGTTGTTGCCGGCGGGAGTGGAGGAGACATAGGCGAGGCCCGTGCCTAGATCGTCGGTGACGACCACGTTCTTGATGTCGCCGATACCGGTGTTCTCCACCGTGATGGTCCAGGTGACATTCTGCCCCAATTCCTGGGGTAAAACATTGGGATTTTTCTTGATGGTGACGCCGCCCGGTAGCACCTGGATGGAGAAGTTGGTGGAGTCGGAGCTGGGAGTGCCGCTGATCAAGTAGTCGATGGTGACGTTTTGAGAACCCGACACGGCTGTGCATCCGGCGTAGAGGTCGAAGGTGATGTTCAGGGTTTCGCCGTCGTTGAGGGTGAATGGACTGCCGGTAAGGGTGTCGATGTTCCAGACAAGCTCCACCGGCGCCGGGTTGACGGCGGGGTCCGCGGTGGAGATAGGCGGATTGCCGTCCACATCGATGGATGTGGTGCCCGGGACATAGGCAAAGCCGGTGAGGGCGTTTATTTCATCGGTGATAACCAGCCCGGTGAGCGGGTTTCCCGAATTGTTTTGAATGCTGATGGTATACGATTTTTGCTCACATTTATTGATATCGCTGTCCCCGGTGACTCCTGTGGATTGGCCGAATAAACCGCCGCACAGGAGGCTGAGGACAAGCAGCGTGAAGAGTAGAGCTCGGCTCATTTTTCCCCCCTTATGATGATGGAAATCCCGCTAAAACGCAGGGGTATGTCTATTGTATTATTACCTTTTATTATTGTGATCTGTTTTTCGATTGCGCCGCCGTCGTAATCGATTCTGAGGCGGTGATCGCCCGGTTCGATATGGGAAAACACGAATGTGCCTTTTTTACCGGCGCATTGGAGTTTTCCGTCCAGGCTGGCTTTGAATGTCTCGGCCAGGAGGTCGTTGCCGTTGAAGGCTTTATCGCGATTTTTGTCGAAAAATACGCGTCCCTCCAACCGGGCGTTGGTGGGGATATCCTCCCGTTCCAATTTAGTGGCGAAATCCACCTGGTCGGTGAGGCCGTCGCTCAAGACCACCAGCACCGGAGTTCTGGAGGCGGGGATGTATTTGGGCGGTAGAGTGGCGGTGTTGATGCCGACGGCGTATTCGCCGGGATTGAGGTTCTCGAAGGAATAGCGGCCGTTTTTATCGGTATGGGCCTGCTCTCCGGTGGAGAGGCGGACCTCGATGCCGGCGAGGGGTACGTCGCCGCCACCCAGGAATTCGTCTTCGTCGCGGTCCAGGAATACATAACCCTCGACTCCGCTGTAGAATACGAAGCTGGAGGTGGAGACATTGATAAAAGCCGACGCTTCCAACCTCAAGCTCTGGCCGCTGGTATCCATGGTGGTCAGGACCGCCCGGTTGATGTTCTTGCCCCGTTTGGCGTCGGCGCCGATCACCAATTGGAACCGCAATACAGCGGTTTGGCCGGCCCCGATGAGGGGAATCTGCCAGCGAATCGTGCTTCGGCCTTGTGGATCCTGGATTTTTATACCATCGAGGAGCGATGAACCGGCGACGTATTGAAAACCCTGTGGCAGGATGTCTTCCAACACCGGATTCACAAGGGGAGAGCCGGAACGGTTTTGCACTGTCAACCGGAAGCGGACGATGCGCCCGATGTCCGACTGGGGAACTTCCGCCCGCTTGGTGAAGCGCACCGAGGAGCCGGAGATGGGGTCGGCGGTAATGGTTGTGGTGACGGTGTTGGAGGTCACCGCTTCGGGCAGAAGGCCGGTCTCCAGCTCCGCTTTGTTGAGGATCGCGGTGCCTTTGACGACATATGACCGGATACGGGTGGTGAAGCGCACGGTGGCTTCGCTTTTGGCGGCTATCGTGCCCTTCCAGCGCAGATTGCCGTTGTCATTGGAAAAGGTGAGCGATCCCTCTTGCCGGGCAAATTCCAATTGACCGGGCAATTGATCGTTGATATCCAGGCCTTCCAGGGATCGTGACGATAGGTTCTTCACCGTCAGGGTATAAGTGAGCTCGTCGCCCGGTTTGGCCGACGTCTTGTCCACTGTCTTGAGCAGCATGACCTCGATGTCCTGAATCTCGAGGGTCGCTTCGTTGGACGGGATATCGGAGCGAAGGCTTTGATGGGACACGTAGGCCCGGTTGAGAATGGTTCCCGCCGGGGCGTTGTTTGTCACTTTGACGTGTATGTTAAAGTTCTTGCGTTCATTGATTCGCAGTTTGGGGATTGTCCAGAGATGCCGGTTCCCCTGCTTGGCGTGGGCGAAGCCCGAGTCGTCGCCGAGGTATTCGAGGTAGGGCGATAGGTCGTCGGTGATCGAGATGTTCTGGGCAATGAAGTTGGAGCTGTTTTTGACCTCTAGCGCGATGTCCAGTTCGTCTCCGGGAATCGCCATGGGGACGGAGAAGCTTTTGGTGATTGAGAATTGCGCGCTTTTTTCCACTGGTTTCTCTTCGACGGTGAGGGTGGCGGTGTTGGAGGGAATGGGCTGGGGCAGGCTCTGATGGGAGAGGAACGCCTGGTTGTCGATGGCGCCTGCCGGAGCGTCGGCCGCGACTTTCACTGTGGCGCGGATGGTTTTTCGCTCTCCGATACCCAATTGGGGGATCGTCCAGGTGAATTGATTACCCTGTCGGAGCGGGGAGACACCGGAATCGTCGCTGATGTATTCGAGGTAGGGGGAGAGTGCGTCGATGATCGAGACATCGCGGGCGACGAAATTGGAGTCGTTCTCGATGTCCAATGTGATGTCCAATTCGTCTTCCGGTAACGCGGTGGATGTAGAGAATTTTTTACCGATGGTGAATCGCGGGCATCGATTGGCCGGTAGTTGGACGGTGAACACGTCGCCGGGCGATGCTGCTTCGGCTTTGAACACCAACTGGGCCGAACCGTTGATCACCACATGGATCCAATGTAGGTAACCGGCGTCCTTGGAGATGAATTCCACCTCCAACCACGGAGCTTCTGTTTGTTCCCCTTTGACCCGCAATTCGATGATAATGTCGTTGTAATCGTTATCGTCCAGATCTTCGAACGCGTAACGGTAGCCGCCGGGCACGGGTGTGACCAGGGAATTGTACGTGATAAACGGAGTTCCGCCACCGGGGGTGACGTAACTATAGGGATAAATCTCCACGGTGGAACCGTCACAGTATGGGACCGTGATTGGATTGTCCCTGGAATCGCCGGCCCACAGTGAGCCGGTTAAAAGATATATTAGAAATACCGAAAGCATTAAGATGCCGGTCTTCATTGCCTTCTCCTTTTTTTTTGTTTGTTTATGTCGCTTGTATAATAAATTCATCAAGGCCTCCACTTTAAAAAAGTCCCATCAATTTGAGGTAGCCGACGGTGGAATGGTAGTTGAGGTCCTGGTTGAAGGGATCTTCGAAATCGATGATTTCAGCCCCGACTCCAACACGCAAGTTCTTGAACAGCAGGTATCCCATTTCAGCGGCCGCGGATTGTTTGCGGTTCTCGATGGGACCCCAGATTTTGAGGAGTTTGTAATTGGCGAGAAATTCCAATTTTTTGTTGAGTCTGAGTTTCAAGCCCTGGACCGATGCCAAAGAATTACTCTTGGTGCGGTCAAGGGGAGGGTAAAGCTCGATATTTGTATCGTAGCGCCATTGGGAGTAGAAGGACAGAATGCGGCTGGCGCGCCAGAGGACGCGGGCGCTCAATTGTTCTTCCGACCGTTCGTTCAAAGAGTATGGAACTTCCTCTTTGCCCAATTGGCGATAGTAGCGTAGGTTGAAGTTCAGACCTTTCAATGGGGTTCCGAATAGCGATAGCGACCAGAGATGCCGTCTGCCTTCGTCCTGGTCCCGTTTGTTCGTCTGGATTTCGTAACGGGCCATGGCGCGGAATTTGGCGGTTTCGATGCCCCCGCCTACCGAGAGAATCTGGTTGTTGGATTCGCCGGCGCTGCCGTTGCCATGTTCGTAGCGGAAGCGGCTGTCCAGGAAGAAGCCTTTGTAGAGGTGGCTGCGGACTCCCACTTCGTAGATGTCGTTTTCGGTTTGCACTTGGTCGAGGTCGCGATTGGTGAGCCGCTCTTTGCGGTAGCCGGCGAACACCCCTTCGCCGTTGGTCAAGTATTCGGTGAAAATCGAGGCGGTGCTGCGGAATGTGTTGGGGGCCAATTCCAGGAAATCATCCAATCTTTGCCCGCTATAATCCGCTTGCACGAACACTTCGCCCTTTTGGCCTTTCCAGGCCCGTTGGCGCACCCCCAGCAAAAATTCATGGGTGCGGTTGTCCACCTGGCTTCTCTCACGGTCATATTTGTTGGTCAATTGGAATTTGCCCCAGGCTTTGGTGGTGGCGCCGTTATGGAAACCGGAGGCGTAGAGGGTGCGGGAAACCAATTCGGTGAGTATCTCCTCCTCTGTTCCGTAACCGGCGCTGAATGTGTTTGTGTCGTCTTCATATTCGATAAACCCGTGGGCCTCTTTCTCGTCTAATGACAGGCGCGCCAATGAGAAGGGGTAGAGCTCCGCTCCTAGATTACGGGTGAACTGAAAGGGGGAGAGGAAAACGCTTCGTTCGGCGTAAGAGGGAAATATTTGCATCAAACCATAGCCATATTCCATTTGTTTGTTGGCGAAGGTGGGGAATTCGCGATCGATGGACCAGGCGTTGAAGTAGAGGTGGAGTTTCTTCGAGATATCGACCGTACCTCCTCCGAAGAATCCATCTTGACGTTCGAATCCCGGTTCGCGGCTAAAGGCGAATTCGCTGAAAAACTTGACGGTCTTCGAATCGACATTCAGCCCGAAACTGTAGATGCCGCGCCGTTGGTCGATGGCGTCCTCGAGACTCAAGGAACCGTCCGCGTCGGCTAGATAGGTGAAGTTCAACTTCAGGAACTCCCACGGAGCCGCGTAAGCGTTCAACCCGAACACCGCCCTGGTAAAGCGGCCGACAATGGATTCAAATTGGTAGGTGGTCAAAATAAACACCGGGTTTCCCAATTCATCGATGGGGTATATCGGCGAGTTGAAGATAATGGCTCCCCGGTCATAATCCATGTAGTAATCCTGATTGCGAACCATAGGAATGCGTTTGACTTCCAGGTCCGGGTTCGAGGCGCTCTTGACAACTAGATAGACCATCTCGCTGCCCCGCAGGATAGGAGACTCGCCTAAATAGTAAGGGCCTGCGCCGGAGTCTCCGGGTAATTCTTCGATGCCGGTTTCACCTCTGGCTTTTCCGCCGATGATTTCAGCGCCGAAGTATTTACCCCGGCTCCCCAGGATAACACCTCTAAAGGGATGCTGGTACCGGGTGAATACAGAGTCGGGGAACAAGCCTAAGCGATAATCGCCCACAGCAGCGTAAATCCGGTCGTTTCCCACTTTGAGTAAAAACTCGAGTGGGGGCTCGGTAATCCGGTTTTCAGGATCGTAATTGAGGAAACCGTCGATAGTATAATTGCCGTTACCGAATGTTCCATCCACCATCAGCGAAGCCCGTTCGCGGGTGGAAAAATCCGCCGGAAGACCTAAATCACTATAGCGGAAGCGGATATCATTCCCCTCCACATTGGTCCAATTGAGGCGATACATGGCGGTTCCCATCAAGAAGATTTTGTCTTTTTTCTCTGTTTCACTTTTTTCGTCTTTCGTCTTGAAGCACGCGCTTAGCAGTATTATTGGGCATAATACTACAATCCAGAATTTTCTCATTGTAATAACTCCTCAAACTTTATCAAATAATTGGTAAGACGATACGCTCTAGATTTTACTATAATAAGATATTTTTTTATATACCATTTCTATAAAAAAAGTTTAGATTTTGTTTTTTTTGTTTAATGGCTTAACGGAATTTGCATCAACAGCGAAAAGTCTGAGTATTGGTATTCGGTAAATGCCTGATTGTTCGTACCGTCGCACTCGCAAATATCCGATTGGGAATCGATGATCACCGAAATATTTTTAAATGTATAGGCCGGCGGATGGATGGAAAAGTCATGGTCCCAGGGGATCGTGACGGTTTGGCTCTGTCCGGGGGCTAGAGGAAGAACTCCATTCAAGTCCGCGGCGAATTGTCTTTCAGTGCGCCAGCCCTCGCGGTCCACCACCTGAATGGCGAAATCATCGGAAATGGCGCTCAAACCGGAGTTTGTTATGGTGATTGTGAAGAAGCCTTCCACCACCTGTCCCTCTTTAGTGGTTTTGACCTTTGAACCGGCTTTGAAATCGGTGATCTCCATGTCGAATACCTGGATATTGCCGCGCTTGTTGTTGTCGTTGGGATCTGTTTCCGCCAATTGACGGTTATAATCCAGTCGGCATTCCAGTTCCAGGAGCGCCGGCGCCTGGTCCACGTCCCAGGTGTCGAACAAGACTGTCTGTCGGCTGCCGGCTTTGAACGGCAAGATGCCCTCTATTTCGGAAAAGGTCTTTATCTGTTTTTTTTCGTCGTTGTCGGTAATCTGGATGGAAAAGTCGTCTTCAATATCGGCTCCGCCGCTGTTTTCTATCACCAGTATCACCTGGTAATAATCATCGGTGACGCATGTGGGGGTGAAGGAGAGAAGGTTGAGGTTGGGGACCTGCAGAGTGTAGCGCTGTAATACACTATTGTTTGTCGCGTCGCATTCATCGATTTGTTCTTTGCTGTCCACAATGATTTGCAGATCAGGGAATTCCATAATCATGGGTTTGATCGAGAAATCGCGGGTCCAGTCCACTGTCAATTCCTTTGTTTCTCCTTTCTTGATAGGCAGATTGCCGCCAAGTTCTTTCTGGAATTGTTTTTCTATTTGCCATCCTCTACCGTCGTCAATGGAAACGAAGAAATCTTTTGTTATATCCACCTCGCTGGAATTTGTGATTTTTAACGTGAACATCCCCCGGATTTTTCCATCCTCCTGGCAATCCATTTCCACAGCTACGTCAACCGCTAGATCCGGGTTGGTATTCGCTAGAGTTGCGGTGAAGGTATTGTCCGCGGCATCCGACTCGCACATTTGATCGCTGGCGTCGGCGATAATTGTAAATGTGCGCTCTTCGGCGGCGCAGGCGGCGGGCCAATTCTCGAATGTGACTGTATGTTTTGCCCGCGGTAGCGCTGTGATCGTTTGCCGCTGGATGTTTCCGCTATTGTCCTCTACGCTGAGGATGAACGGTGCGTCGATGATTCCGCAGCCGGTGTTTTCAATAACCACCTGAATCGACTCCAGACCGTCGCCGGCGCTGGTTGAAGAAATGGAATCGATTCCTATATTTACTAATTTCTGAGTGAAATCCAGGGAGGCGGTATTGTTTTCTTCAGAAGACTCTTCTATCTCCTCCGCTGTGTCTATGGCGGCGGAAAAGCGGATCGAACATTCCCGGTTCGTCAATGGCCAGAGAATTGAAACGCCGGAGGTATTTGGAGAAGAGGCGGGGATAGGTAGGGGGCCGTTGAAGTCGTATTGCCAATACCCCTCCAGAAAGTTGCCTGTATCGTCCTGGATACTGATCTTGAAGTCATCTTCCATATCAGTCGTTCCCAGGTTTTTCACATTTAGCCGGACCGTTAGGATTAGGTTTCCATCTTCTTTGCATGTAAGACGGGGAACAATGGAATCGCCGGTGATGGCAATGTCGCGGGACGGTTCTGCGTCTGTGCCGGCGAGTGGCGCTGAGGTGTGACATTTTTGTATATCATTATTACCAATAATTGTCACTTTTTCTGCCGGGACCAACATACTGCTTGCGAATAAAATCATTACAATCAAGCCTATCGCTTTCATTCCTCTTCCTGTACAGGGGATTTGTTACACCACCGTTATATCATGAAAAACATGGTTTGATCAATAGATGTCTCTTTGTGTGATTTTAGTTTTTGTTGAATTATCGGAAGGTAGGAGATTTCAGTGCCGGATCTTGGCCTAGATCCGGCACTGTATCTTTCAAATTGTTTGCCTTTGCGTTTCTGTGGGGACACGCCCCACAAAGTAGTAAGCAATATCATTGCCATTTCTATGGGAATCTGTAGTGATTTTTTATTCAACCGGTATTTGAAGGATAAGTAGGCCCTCTTCTCTTTAGGTGGAATTTGTGCTGTGTAAAAATTCTTTACAGAGTTAATCTGGGCTTTTGGATTAAAAGTTAAAGTCTATAACTATTTGGGGTGATTTTATTTTTATTGTAATGACCTTTTACACAACTCTCCAAAAAAGCTGAGGCGCTGATAGATGTTGGTTTTTCTTTATTTTATGTTGTAATGATTCTTTACACCAAAAGAGTCTCAGCCGATCATGAGGCATTGGTCCCATGCCGGCTCGATGTTGGAGATAGCGGATATGAAGACGAGTCCTAGACCGGCAATCCCTTCAAGTAGGTTTGCCTCCGGTTGCCAGCCCCCTTTGATCTCCGGGTGGCGCATTTTATAGCCGGCGTAACCGTCCGGGTATTTGGCGTGATCGAGACTTTCGTTCAACCAATAGACTGCCGCCTCCCGCATCGATGCGTCGCCAAGCCTTTGAAAGGCCCGGTTGAAAATATGGGCGTTACCGGCGCTGCCGTGACAAACGCAAGCGTCCTGGACACCGGTTTGTCGCTGTTCTCTTCGTTTCTCTGAATGCAAAAATATTTCTCTCGCGGTTTTTTGCCATAAATTGTTGTTTGTGGCCTCTCCTGCGTGCGAGAACCCCAGCGCCACTCCCAGGTCGCCGTAGCACCAGGCGAGACGGCTATATGATGGGGAATCTTTTGGAGACGTTATGCTGGGGAAAAGAGAATTGAGCCCCGGATCCCCGAATTGTCGCTCTAAAAGGTAAGCGCAAGCGCCGTCGATCAGCGGTGTTGCCCGCGGTCTAAACCGGTCTATTCCGGCCATCCGTGTCAACAGGTTGACGATACCCGACATGCCGTGCGACAGACTGAAGTTGCATCCCATGGTTCCGTCCGAAGGATCGATGAGGGTCTGCCAGTGGACGGTGTTGTTTGGTCCCCGGACCGCCTTCTGTTCGAGACTGTCCAACAATGTTTGCAGGCTATCCATCGCCGGTTGCCGCGGATGCCGTTCTAAAAGATAGAGGCCGATTCCCACCGCTCCTTGAAGGTAGTCGAAGTTCGAGTCCTGGATGTGGCGCTCTAGCACCTCTGCCGAAAACTGATCCAACTCAGCGAAGAGGTCGTCGATGTCGGCTTCGATGAAGCCCTGCCGCATCAAATGATTCAACCCCCAACCGATTCCCGCCAGCCCCTCGCAAAACGTGTGGGGCACTTCGGAGGTTTCGATTTGATCGAAAATTCCTCCGATCAATTCAAACGCTATATCTCGGGATTCCTCTTGTTTTGCGTAGAGGGAATAATAGTACAAAAATAGGACGATCCCCATGCGGCCGGTCAACAGGCCGATGTCTGAAGGTAATTGTGATTGGTTTTTCAAAATTTGGGCGAATTGAACGATTTTCTCTGCCAATGGCAGCGCCTCTTCTCCGCTAATGATTGGTTTCCATGTCATTGTTCATCTCTACTGGATTGGTTTGCCGGAGGGCGTGATCCCCCCGGCGTTTTCTTAATCCCGATCAGGGAGTGCAGCTCGGGGTGCAGGTATAAACATCCTGGCTTGGCCAAGCGCAATCGGTCGGCGGGCAAGGAGCGCAGCCTGTACGATTGCAGGAATAGGCGATGGTTACGCAGGCAATGCCGCAAGTTTTGATCACATCTGCGCCAGCTTTGATGTCGAGCTGTTCGTCATTGTTGAGATGGACGACGGTCTGTTTTTTGAGAGATAGTTTCCTGTTAAGTTTCTTTGATTTCATAAATTACTCCTTTTTATAATATATTGTGCCTAAAGCACAATTGTAACTTACTAAAGTTTTTATTTCAAAAAAAAAATTGAAAAAGTACAGGATACGGGATTTGAGATATGTTTAGTCGTATTAAAAAAATCCTGTGAAAACCTTGAATTAAAATTTATAATGATGTATGATCCAAGACGGATGGGTTCGGGCTTTTGTGTTTTATTGATTTTGGAATGATTCTAGTTGATTTCGCATAAAATTAATTAATCGAGTGTATCAAAATGATAAGAATTTTATTACTTGAAGATGAAGATGCTCAACGAGAAGTTTTGAAAGTAAAGCTGGAAAACCGCATGTTTCTGGTTGAAGAGGCGACTAATATAGAGACGGCCGCCAAAAAGATCGAGAAGAAAGACTACGATATAATCATCCTGGATTTGCGTCTTCCCGATGGTCATAGCATTGAGTTGCTGGAACGGTTTCCCGAAAAGCTGGCATCTAAAACGGTAATTCTAACCGCTGATTCAACGGTTCCCAGCGTGGTTAACGCCATTCAGAAAGGAGCTGTCAATTATTTCGAGAAACCGGTCAGGGATGATTTATTGTTTGCCCAGATCCAGAAGATTCTCGAGATCAATAACATGCGCAACCAGGTCCAGACGCTGAAAAGCGAGGTGGTACCGGACTTCACATTTACTAACATGATTTATGAGAGTACCAGGATCAGCGAGATGGTGGAGCGGGCGAAGATTCTCGCAGCTACCGATACTTCAATCTTGATCCAGGGAGAAACCGGAGTGGGCAAGGAGGTGTTTTCCCGGGCGATCCACAACGGTTCGCTTCGTAAGGGGAAAACCTTTTTGCCGGTCAATTGCGCTTCGATTCCCGATGAATTGTTCGAGTCGGAGTTGTTTGGTTTTGAGAAAGGCGCCTTCACCGGAGCCATGGGAGATTACAACGGTCGTTTTGTCCAGGCGGACCAGGGGACGCTGTTTCTGGATGAAATCGGCGAATTGCCATTGCAGGTGCAGGCCAAATTATTGAGAGTGCTGGATGAGCGGGTCATTTACCGCTTGAAAAGCAAAACCCCCCAGCCCATTAATGTGCGCCTCGTCACCGCCACCAACAAAAACCTCGATGAAGAGGTGCGGTTGAAACATTTCCGCAGCGATCTCCTCTACCGCTTGAGGGAATCGTCCCTTTTCATTCCACCTCTCAGAGAAAGAATCGAAGATATTTTGCCGCTGATGCGACACTATATCAATGTGTACAATGGCGTCTACAACAAGAATGTAACGAAGATCGCCCCGCAAGCGGAGGAGTATTTCTTGAATTATCCGTGGCGCGGCAATGTGCGTGAGCTGAAAAACACCGTCAAGAGTATCATCCCCTTCAAAAACAACAACACTATCGAAATGAGCGATATCTCATTGTCGATTATCGAAGACTCTGAATGCGAGAACCGTAATTTCCAGACACTGGATGAATACGAAAAGGATTATATTAAAAAAGTCCTGAAGGTTACGGGCCACAACATCAGCCGTAGCGCCGGGATTTTGGGGATATCGAGACCAAGACTGTATCACAAAATCAAGGATTTCAAACTAGAGCAGAAAAAATAGTCCACTCTGTCATCGGTGGGGGAGGTGATTGCCTAAACCTTTGGCTCATTGTATCCGTATATACTTTTTGAAACCTTCTCACTATTTTACTATTTATTCAAAACTAATATACGGAGGAAATATGAAAGCGCAAGGTTTACTCATTAAAGCTTTGAGTCTTTGTCTGGCAGTGATCTTGTTGGTTCCGTCACTGGGACTTGCCGCGGATAAAGATAAAAAAGAGGATAAAAAACCCTATCAATTCACAACGGAAAAAGTCGTGGAATACACCCCGGTCAAGAACCAGTATTGGACCGGCACGTGCTGGTGCTTCGCCACTGTCTCCTTTCTGGAATCCGAAGCCCTGAGAATGGGCAAAGGGGAGTTGGACCTGTCTGAAATGTTTGTTGTTCGCCACACCTATCCCCGTAAAGCGGCAAACTACATCCGTCTTCACGGCAACGCCAACTTTAGCCAGGGCGGTCAGTCTCACGATGTCTTGAACATTGTCCGCGATTATGGCCTGGCGCTTGAAAAAGATTACAACGGCATGTTGATCGACGAAAAACGCCACAACCACAGCGAGATGGTGTCTATGATGACAGCTATGATGGATTCATTGCTGAAACAGCGGCGCCGCAAGTTGACTCCCCGTTGGAAGGATGCCCTGGCGGCGGTCCTGGATGTCTATCTGGGCAAACCGGTTGAAAGCTTTGAAAACAAAGGCAAAACCACCACTCCGAAAGCATTCGCCGAATCCATCGGCATCGATCCCGACAATTATGTGGAACTGACCTCTTACTCCATTTATCCCTATTATCAGACATGCCGGTTGGAAATTCCCGACAACTGGGATTACAACCGTGACTACTACAATGTGCCTATCGACGACCTGGAACGGGTGGCGGACTACGCTTTGAAGAACGGTTACTCCATCGCCTGGGACGGCGATGTCAGCGAAAAGGAATTCTCCTCCCGCGACACCGGCGTGGCCACTGTTCCCGTCATTGATTATGAAGACAAAACCAAAGCCCAGAAAGACGAGAAACCCACCGAACCGGTCAAAGAAAAAGAGGTCACCCAGGAGATGCGGCAGCAAACATTCGACAACTTCACCACCACCGACGACCACCTGATGCACATCGTGGGCCTGTCCCGCGACCAAAACGGCGCCAAATACTATTTCACCAAAAATTCCGGCGGCACAGTCGATCGCGCCTTCGACGGTTTCGTCTACCTTTCCCGCCCCTATTTCCGTCTCAAAACCACGGCCCTCATGGTCCACAAAGAGGCCATTCCCAAAGATCTCAAAAAGAAACTAAACATCAAATAAAACCATAAATCCCCCCGGAGGCAGGTCCCCTGCCTCCGTATCGTTTCCCTTCCGGATTTTTAGGGGTTGTTATTTTTGTGGATTTTTTTTATTATACAGTGTGGTGTGAGGACTGTTTTTTTGAGGAGGATCTTGTGACGTGTCCGCATTGCGGTGAAGAGTTGATTGTTCTCGAGCTGGACCAGGTGGAGATCGATTATTGCCTGGCTTGCGAAGGGATTTGGTTGGATTCAGGCGAGCTGGAGATGCTGCTTGACGGCGGCGTGGAGAAGGACCAACTATTGAGCTCGTTCCAACCGGGCGACAAGATCCGCGAGCGGAAGAAACGCTGCCCCATTTGCCGTAAAAAAATGGACAAGCTGCTGGCGGGACACAACCATGAAACCGTACTGCTGGACAATTGTCCCCGCGGACACGGATTGTGGTTCGACAGCGGGGAATTGCACCAGATCCTCGCCATCGGCGGCCTGGCGGAATCCAGTAAAGTCGTGATACTACTTAAAGATATGTTTGGCAATCAAGAGGATTGTTAGGAGGACTATATGAGCGGAATGTTGGTGTTTTTGGGAATTATTGTATTGATCGTTTTTTTCTTTATCGGCATCTACAACGCGCTGGTGCGGCTGCGTAACCAGGTGAAAAACGCGTGGTCGCAAATCGATGTGCAATTGAAACGGCGGCACGACTTGATCCCCAATCTGGTGGAAACAGCCAAAGGGTACATGAAACATGAGAGAGAGACCCTCGAGAACATCACCAAAGCCCGGAACCTGGCTGCCAACGCCGGCGGCACAGTGGGCGACAAAGCCAAAGCCGAGGGCGCGCTCAGTAGCGCGATGGGAAGTTTTTACGTGGTGGTGGAGAATTATCCTGACCTCAAAGCTGACCGGAATTTCCTGGCGCTCCAAGAGGAATTGACCTCCACTGAGAACAAAATCGCGTTTGCCCGGCAGGGTTACAACGACCAGGTGCTCTTTTATAACAACAAGATCCAGATGTTCCCTTCCAATATCGTGGCCGGTATGTTCAATTTTAAAGAGGAAGAATTTTTCGAGATCGAAGACAAGAGCGAACGGGAAGCGCCGAAAGTCAAATTTTAAATACATTTTATCTATAGAGGTCCCATGTGGGAATTAATCCGCGCTAATCAGAGGAAGTCGATTGTCCTCTTCATGGTGATGGGGAGTATCCTCGTCGCTTTGGGTTTTTTTGTGGGGGAGACCTATTTCCCCGGGCAAGGCGGCGCTTCCGGCGCCGTATTGGCGGTCGCTATTTGGATGATCTGGTCCGCTGTGGCCTATATGGGCGGTGATTCGATCCTCCTTAGCTTGAGCCGCGCCCGGGAGGTGACCCATGATGTGCACCCCCAATTGTTCAATGTGGTGGAAGAGATGAAAATCGCCGCCAATTTACCTTCCATGCCGAAGATCTATATCATCGACGACGAATCGCCCAACGCTTTCGCCACCGGCACACGGCCGGATAAATGCGCCGTGGCCATCACCTCCGGCCTGCTCGACCGGCTCGACCGTTACGAGTTGCAAGGGGTCATCGCCCATGAAATGTCCCATCTCATGAACCGCGATGTCCTGTTCGTCACCTTCGCCGGCATCATGCTGGGGACCATTGTCATGATTTCCGACTTCTTCTTGCGCAGCCTCTGGTTCGGCGGCGGCCGGTCTCGTTCCCGCCGCTCCGGGAAGAATAGCGGCGGAGGGGGGGGCGCCTTGATTATCGTGGCCATTGTATTGGCGATCCTGGCTCCATTACTGACCCAGCTTTTCTATTTCGCCCTCTCCAGGAAGCGCGAATATCTGGCGGACGCGTCCGCTGTGCGTCTGACCCGCTACCCTGAAGGTTTGGCTTCGGCATTGGAGAAAATATCCGCCCCCGGCCCAGCCCTCGCCAATGCCAATCGCGTCACTGCGCCGATGTATATCGTCAATCCTTTGAAAAAGGCCAAATCTTCCGCCACCAATTGGTTCAGCACTCATCCTCCCAGCAGCCGGAGAGTCAAGGTTCTGCGCAACATGATGCATGGCGCCGGCTATGTCAATTACCAGACCGCCTTCAAGGTGGTGACCGGCAAAGATGTCATCCCCGGCTCCGCTCTCAAGGACAAAAGTCCCATCGGTCTCTTCAAGCCGGTGGAACAAGCCGCCGCCACAACCGCCGCCGCCAAGTCCCAAAAGCGCGATGTCGGCGATTTGGTCCGGGCAGTCAACGGCTATGTCTTTCTCACCTGCCTCTGCGGTCTCAAGCTCAAGTTACCCCCGACATTCAAAAATCCCCACC
>CAZBHS010000005.1:0-49006 GCA_964491915.1 uncultured Clostridia bacterium | reverse complement strand
ATCGAGGTTCCCCTCGCCAAATTGGCGGCCATTGCCACAGCCGTGTCCAAAGGCACCGAAATCTCCCAACAAAAAGAGGCGTTCGTCAAAGAGGCCACAGCTCCGGCTCCCCCCAGTTCCGCCGACCAGGGACCCCTGGTCTACACCCGTAAAGGCTCCGGCTGGGAATCTGTCGCCTGTTCCTGCGGCAACCATCTCACCCTCTCCCCCCATTTCGTCGGCCAACACATGCAATGCCGCAAATGCGGCCGCAAAGTCATCGTCAGGTAAACCGGCTAAAATGCCACCAAAATATTGCATTTACCTCAAGTTCGGGGTATATTTAGGGCATGGAAAGACAGTTGGATGCATTAGAGTTGCTCGAAATTATTTCTCGAGGAGAAGATTCCTCTCATCAATTCAAAGAGATTATCACAGATGCTAAACGTCTGGCAGAGGAATTGGTGGCGTTTTCCAATTCCCAGGGCGGAATGCTGATTATTGGAGTTGGTAATTTGGGGACGATCCATGGTTTGTCTCGAGAGCAGATTGACCGCATCAACCAGCACATTTCCAATGCTTGCACCAATAATATCCGGCCAGCCATTAATCCCAGCACCGAGATCATAAAAATTGACGACAAATTGCTGTTGGTGGTGGAGGTGGAGAAAGGGCTCAATAAACCCTATTGTGATAGTAACGGCGCGTTTTGGGTGAAGTGTGGCTCTGATAAGCGCAAGGTGACCTCGCCCGAAGACTTGCAACGGATGTTTCAGGGAGGCGGGAAATTGCATGCCGACGAATTGGTGGTGGACAGGAGCACTCTCAATGATTTGGACCGGGAGGAATTTGCGCGGTTCTTTCTCAAGGTCTATGAACAGAATTTGGATGATACGGATGTGCCGCTCGGGAAGTTGTTAGAAAACCTTCATCTGGCGGAGAAGGGACGGTTGCGGTTAGGCGGTCTATTGCTATTCGGCAAGAATCCCGAAAGGTTCCGGCCGGAATTCATCGTCAAGGCGGTTCATTTTTTCGGCAACGATCCGGCGGAAACACTTTATCGTGACCGGGAAGATATTCAAGGGCCGATCAAGAAGTTATTTAAACATAGCATGGACTTTTTTATGCGCAATCTGCGCAAAACCCAGCAGGGCCAGAACTTCAATACTCTGGGTATCCCGGAAATCTCTCCTACAGTCCTTGAAGAGTTGCTGCAAAACGCGTTGATTCACCGGGATTATTTTAAGCACGCGGCGATCCGGTTGTTTATGTTTGAAGACCGGGTGGAAATTATCAGTCCGGGGAAACTGCCCAATAGTTTGACTGTGGAGAATATCAAATATGGTAACTCAGTGATCCGTAATCCTATTCTCGCTTCGTTCGGCACCCGGATGTTGCCGTATCAAGGCCTGGGGACCGGGATTTTGCGGGCGTTGAAGATTCAGCCCAACATCGAGTTCGAAAACGACGAGACCGGGAATCAATTTAAGGCCATCATTCCGCGGCCGGAACAATAAGAATTATCCAAATCATCACTCCCGTTAGAATAGGGCGGTGGATTCCAGGCGGTGTTTTCGGGTTTTCCAGTCGGGCATCGTTTGGGTGAGGAAATCGTAGAAGGCGCGGTCGTGTCGGGGGTGTTTTAGGTGGATGAGTTCGTGGACAATGACGTAGTGGATGGCGTGAGATGGGGCCTTGATGAGGTTTGGGTTCAGGTAGAGTTCCTTTTTTTGGTGGTTGCAACTGCCCCAGCGGTTTTTCATTTGTTTTAGTTTTAGGATGGGTTTGGGTATGCCGTCGCGGGAGAGATGGGTGTGCCATTCGTCTAAGATTTGCTGGAAATAGGGGAGGGCCTGGTTGCGATACCAACGGTCCAATTGGCGGGAAATCGACGCCGGGTCGTCTTTTTTGGGGGTGCGGATGATGATGAAGCCACCGTCGAGTTTGACCTGAAAGACTGTGGCCTGCTCCAATTTGAGGCGGTATTGGCGGCCCAGATAGCGATGGGTTTCGCCTCCGACATATTGCCGCGGCGGCAGGGGCGGGGGGAATGAGGCAAAGTAGTTTTTCTGCTTGATGATCCAGGCGATGCGCCGCTCGATGGCTTGCTCGATCTTTTGAAGCGGAACCTCCGGAGGGGCCGCCACCTCCACCGAACCGTCCGGGTCCACCGAGATCTTGATGGTCTTGCGGGGACGGCGCACCAATCGATAGCTCAGCGTGACGCCGCCTTTTGTGAGGGTGTGATGCGTGTCTGTCCCCGCCATTGCTCCCCGCTACATGGCCAGCCGGTTGCGGGCCACTTTGATAATGTCTTCCATAATGTGGTCCATGTCTTCAAAACTGAGTTCAACTCCTCTTCTGTCTTTCAGCACATAGAGGTATTCCTCCATCTGGTTGCGCATGTCGTTTTGCACATCCTCTTTGTTTTGCCAATCGACAACTTTGAGCTCTTCGATGATCTCCACCGCGGCCAATGCCGTGTCCGCCCCAAGCGACATTCGTTGCTTCCGGTCCGCCACCCTTTGGTCCAGCACTCTCGAGATGAGGCCGTAAAATGCTTTGGCGTCTTCATTGTCATGTAGTTTGTAGGGAATTTCGTCCCCTTTGCGCTCTCTCACATTATCGGCGATTTGCCGGGACAGGGCCAGATATTCGGCCTCCTGGATCCTCTGGTTGCGGTAGTCTTCGATGGCTTTCTCCAGCATTTCGGAGAATTTTTCGTAATAGGCCGGGTCTTCGTCATACCGCTCCTCGATACTTTTTCGCGTGCGGTGGGCGATAGTGTCGGCCCGGGCCGCCGCTCCCTCGATCCGCGCCACCTCTTCCTCAAATTTTTCTTTGTCGAATATATTGACCAGATTGGTGACCGGCACGATTTCGTCTGTGGTGACATATTGGTCAAGCAATTTGCGGAATTGGGTTTCGTAGCTCTTGAAGTCTTGCAGGTCCGCGTATTGGGCTTTGCACCGTTCGCGGATCATGGCGAAGAATTTCAAGTCTTTTTTATAGGCTGCGATTTTTTCCTCTTCCGTCTCCTGATAGAATCTCAATGTGGAGAGTCCGATGCTAAGCGCCCTGGCAAAGGCCGCCAATTTGTCGAAGAATGTCCGCCTCAATTCTTCGCTCTCTCCTAGATGATGAACACACGCTATATCGTCATACCTGTCGGGCAAATCCCGGAATATGGCCCATAATTCCGCGTGCCGTTGCGGTAAGCGGCGCACTTCGCTCATAACGCTCAAAAGCGCGCCCTCGATGTCTGTGGCGTCAAAATTGGCCAATGCCCGGTATTTGGTCAACGCTTTGTCCAGATGCCCTAATACGCCGCGATAATCAATGATAAACCCAAATTCCTTTCCGGGGTAGACCCGGTTGACCCGCGCGATTGCCTGCAACAGCGTGTGGTCTTCCATCTTGCGGGTAATGTACATCACTGTGTTGCGCGGGGCGTCAAAGCCGGTGAGGAGCTTGTGCACCACAATGATCAACTCCGGTTCGCCGGTGTCTTTAAAACCGCTTTTCAATGCCGTGTTGTATTCCGTTTCGTCGCCGAACCGCTCCATCATCCGCTTCCAAAACCGCTCCACCTCTTTGAGCTCTTCCCGGGTCGTCTCGTCTTCGAGCCCCTCTTTTTTAGTGGGCGGCGAGATCAAAACTTCGGAGGTGATATCGCCCAATTTGTCGAATTCTTTTTGGAAGCGAATGGCCGCCCACTTGGACGGAGCTGCCAGTTGGGCCTTAAATACTGTGCCCTTCCAATTTTCTATAAAGTGCTTGTTAATGTCATAGGCGATTTCCTCGATTTTTTTCTCCGCCTGGTTGAGCTTTTCCGTTGTACTATACTTTTTTTTCAGGCGTGTGGCTTCGTATTCCGGTAGAGGTTCGGATATCCGGTCGGCTTTGATGTCAATGGATTTTTTTGTCACCTCTTGCACGGCGTGACGCCCTTCGTACAGCAATGGGACGATCACTTTGTCCTTCACCGCCTGGTCCAATGTGTAGGTGTCGATGAAGCCGCCGAACTTTCGCGCCGTGTTTTTGTCCGCTTTTTTCAGCGGTGTCCCGGTAAAACCGATGTAACAGGCCCGGGTCAATACCCGCATCATCTTGATGTTGGTTTCGCCGTATTGGCTGCGGTGGCTTTCGTCCACCAACACAAAGATGTTGGGGGAGTCGATGGGTTTGCGCGACCGGCTGAACGCGGTGCGGAACTTATCCACCACCGAGGTGATTATGGAGGCGTTTTCGTTCTGCAACAACGCCAGTAAATGGCGTCCGCTTTTGGCTCTCTCCAGGTTCAATCCGCAATGGTGAAATGTCCTGTAGATCTGGTCGTCCAGATTGACTCGATCCGTTATCAACACGATTCGCTGATTGGCGATACTTTTCTCCCGGGCCAGCGCCTTGGCGATCAGCACCATGGTGAGGGATTTGCCGCTGCCCTGGGTATGCCAGATCACGCCGCCGCTTCGCCGTCCCTCCGGGCCGAACTGCTTGATCCGCTCCACAGTGTTCTTCACGGCATAGTACTGATTGTAACGGGCGATCTTTTTTTCCCCTTTATCATACAATGTGAATCCATAACTCAATTCCATCAGCCGCTGCGGCTCGAATAGACTGACCAGGGCGCGATCCAACGGGCTGATCCGCCGGCTGGGATTCGTGAGAAACTCAACGTTGGGCTGCAATTTCGCAAAGGGGCCGTTGAACAATTTATCCAATTGGGGGCCGTCAATCGTTTTTTGGATAATAGCGTAAATTGCCGGATCGTTTGTCTCCATTTCCTGCCAGGTGTTCCAGTATTCCCGCTTCGAGCCCACTGTGGCATATAGATTTGTGTCTTTGTCCGTCACCATCAGGATCTGGCTGTACACAAACAATTTGGGTATTCCGTCGTTGGCCTGGTAACCCAATAATTGCCCGATGCCTTCGTCGATTAGATCTTTGCCGCCGGGTACTTTGGCCTCTATCACGCCAAAGGGGATGCCATTGATAAACAGTACAATGTCGGCTCTGCTGGATCCCTTCCCCCCTTCCCGCTCCACTTTGAACTCGGCTGTAACATGGAACACATTGTTCTCCCAATTGTCCCAGTCAATATAGCGGATGGTGTGACTCTGGGTGTTGCCCCGGATGGTTTCGGCAAAACTCTTGCCCAATACCATCAAATCGTACATCGTCGAATTGGTGCGTATCAGTCCGTCATATCTGTAATATTTCAACGCTTCGATAGCGGCGGTGATGTTCTTGTTGGAAAAGGGGTAGGCGTCCCCTTTGTAAACAATACTATTAAACCGGCGCAATTGTTTCTCTAAAATCCCTTCTAGAAGTATGTTGCGGTATTTTCCCCGCCGCTGGGCCAACGCCTCCTTAGGGGACAAATATTCGTACCCCATCCGCATCAGCGTCAATAGTGCCGGGACCTGGGTCAGATTCTGCTCATCAGCATCCGGCGCCCGGTTTTCCTCCTGCAAATCTGTCATTGTTCACTCCTTGATGCACGTTTTTTTTGTTGTATTCGTCTATCTCCCATTTGACCGGGTTGTCCAGAATATACCGTCTGGTATCCTCCAATTCTTTCTTGTCCCGGATGATCCTATCGTAATAGTTCTTATGCCAGAGCCGCCCCTCAAACGGCGGCCAACCCAGGCTTTCTATCATCAACCAACTACCGCAAACCATTTTGCCGACGCTGTTCAAATACACGCGGCCGCCCTCGATCTTGCCGAACACGTCGCCCTTGTCACGGGTGCATATTGTGACAAAATAGGCCAGGTCCCTTGTGTAATCAAAATGTTTCAACCGGATGGACCGGCGGTGATGAATTTCGGGGTTGTATTTCATGATAATCTCTCCGGTGGGTGTGTGATGTCTGTCTTCGCGTGGGGTGCCCACGGTGTGGCACCCGTACATTTTGTCGCGGTCGGATGTGATGTTGTTCGTAGGGGCGGGACACCGTGCCCGACCTTGTTCACCCGCGGATCCTTTTTGCCTCTCATGGTTTTACCCGTACCTCGCCGGTGAGGAGTTTTTGCAGGAGACCTTTTTTTTGTTTTTTTAGTCTTTTTAATTCTTGTTCAAGGAGGCGGATTTCGTTTTCTATCGTACCTAGAAGATTTGCGATTTTTTTTTGCTCTTGGAGAGGGGGAGTTTTTATCTTCAATTTTTCAAGGTCCTTCCTCAAAATACCATTGATTGATGTGCCTTGGTTCAAATTTTCGAGCTTGCCATTTGAATAATATAGAGACCAAAATAAGAAATGATTATCTATCGTTTTTTTGGAGGGGTAAATCGCCGTAATATCCTGACTTATCGCGATGTCAAATTCAGTGAGTGCTATTTTGCCTACTCCCGTTCTTGTAACAAGGAGGATTGTGTCTTTCGGGGCTAAATGTGTAGAACTTTTTTCAATGGCTTGTTTTGTAATGTGTTTGCGTATACTCGTGACACTCTGTTTTTCAATATCTCCGCCAGTTATCCATGGAATTGATCCTTGCCAAAAAACATCATTCTTTGTTGATGGAGTTCCACCACTTTGAAAAGTACAGATTTTGCCCAGGTTGGTTTTTTCTCCTCTTGTTTTACTCATCAATTTATTAAGTGTCTGACCTCTATGCCTTTTTTTACTCCCAATCAACCTCTCTGTCCTCTCAATGGCCCGGTCCCATGTGGAGAGGATTTCGACTATCTTTTTTTGTTCCGGTAGGGGCGGGAGGGGGATAGGGTATCTTTCAATAAATCTTTTTGGGACTCTTTTTTGTCCAACGGATCCTGTCATGTTTGATTTACCTGCTTTTCGGAAATCATCCTTTATTGTGTGGTAATACAAAAGATGCTTCTCAACTGATCCATTTACCCTTATTACATGAAATTCAGTACTCCCAAATCCTATCCCATTCACTAATTTTTCCACAAGCGCACCTTTTCCATTTTCAAAGCAAGGTGTAATTTTTGCGACTAAAATATCACCATCAATGAAAGATGTAAATCCGTTCGAAACTTGTTTGTATTCAAGGATTGATTTACTGATGATTTTCCCTGACGTAGAAATGTCTGCCATTTTTATGAATGAAACCTTTGTGTTAGGATTGTTTGTTGATTTTTTAGGTGGATTGATATTAGCGAGATCTTCGATATGTTTCAATTCCCATCCGTCGGGTAAGTTTGTATTTGTCGTGTTCATTTCCAAACTCCAATGCTAGTCCAGGGTGCCCACGGTGTGGCACCCGTACGGTTTTTTATTTTTATAATTATCATTCGTAAATGTCTAGGTCTTTGAGGTATTGTTTCATTTTGGCGCGGACGGTGGCGAGTTCGGCCTCGATGGCTTCGATCTCTTTTTGGACCGCCTTGATGTCGATCTCTCTTTCCTCTTCAAAGGTGTCTACGTAGCGGGGGATGTTGAGATTGTACTCGTTTTCCCGGACCTCTTCGATGGGGGCGCGGTAGGCGTACTTGGGGATGGATTGATAGGACTTGTAGGTTTGGAGGATCTTGTCGAGGTCTTGGGGGCGGAGAAGGTTTTGTTTTTTCTCTTTTTCGAATTGGCGGGAGGCGTCGATGAACAGGATGTCGGTGGTGTCGCGTTTGCGTTTGAAGATCAGGATGGAAGCGGGGATGCCGGTGCCGTAGAAAAGATTGGGCGGGAGACCGATGACCGCGTGCAGGAGGTTTTCCTCGATTAGTTTCTGGCGGATTTTTCCCTCTGAACTGGCGCGGAATAAGACGCCGTGGGGGACGATGACCCCCATGCGCCCTGTCTCCGGGGCCATGGTCTCGATCATGTGGCTGATAAAGGCGTAATCTCCCTTGCTTTTAGGAGGGATACCGCGGTGGAAACGGCGGAACCTGTCTGCTTCGGCGTTTTCCGCTCCCCATTTGTCAAGGGAAAACGGCGGATTGGCTACCACGATGTCGAACGCCATGAGGCGATCGTTGTCGATGAGCTTGGGATTGTTGAGGGTATTGCCCCATTCGATGCGGGCGTTGTCAATAAAATGGAGGAATTGGTTCATCTTGCCCAGCGCCCAGGTTGAGCCGTTACTCTCCTGGCCGAAGAGGGAATAGTCGTTGGAGCCCACCTCTTTGGCCAGTTTGATGAGCAAGGATGTCGAACCGCAAGCAGGGTCGCAAATACGTTCCCGCTCTTTGGGATCCAGTAATCTGGCCAGAAGAATCGCCACCTCCGGGGGGGTGTAGAATTCGCCGCCCTTTTTGCCGGCGTCTGAAGCGAATCGGGAGATGAGATACTCGTACACATTGCCGATAATGTCCATGTCCCCCAGGCGCGATGGCCGCAAGTCGAGGCGGGGGTCGTTAAAATCCTCGATCAGATGCTTGAGGCGGCTGTTGCGGTCGCGGGTCTCGCCTAGATGGGACTCGGAGTTGAAGTCGATGTTGCGGAACACGCCTTCCAATTTGGATTTGTTCTTCTCTTCGATCTCCACCAACGCTTCGTTAAGCAGCTCGCCGATGTTATCTTCGTCGCGCTTGCCGTATAAATAATCGAATGTGCACTGTTCCGGCAGCACAAACCGCTCCCGGGCCAGGCGGCGTTTTACCCGCTCCATGTCGCCGTTGTATTGCTCCAGATATTGCTCCGTTCTATCTTTCCATACATCCGACAGGTACTTCAAAAACAGGAACACAAGGATGTAGTTTTTATATTCCGCCGGATCGACAACGCCGCGGAACGTGTCGCACGCTTTCCACGCAACATTGTTGATCTCTTCCTGGCGGATGATTTTTGCAGTCTCGCTATCGTTCATTGTCATCATTTACCTCATTTTTTTAATGATTATTTTAACACATTACCACTCATTTTGCGCCGGATAGGTCTCGATAATCTTGAGCAGGGCCCCGGTGATAAGGGATTCCCGTTTGTTCATGAGATTGACCATCAAGCCTTTTTCCTGCAAAAACAGTCCGTGCATCTCGAGCGCCTCCTCCTGCACTCTGAGAGACGGAACCGGAATCTCCAGCTTACCCAACGCCTTTTTGTTGACAAAGGGGATGGCGGATCCCGCGGATACTGTTTCGAAGTATTGCTGCGCCGGCGACCGGTTTATATACCAGGCTAGATAGGCGGGGAGAACGCCCTTCATGGCCGGGCGCACGATGAAGAAATGCGCGGTGGGCAGCACGGGGCTGTCGAAGTCTTGCTCGATACTGCATGCCACATGGTTCAGGCTCTTGGATTTAAACAGCACATCCCCTTTCCGCAAAAACAGGTCCTCCGGCGTTTTTTCGATCATCACGCTCGCTAGTTTTCCCTCATTCAAACCAAAGGTGTCATCCACATCCTTCAACTGCGCCACCCGGACGTTCCCATTCTTTTGCGGCACAATTTTACGGGTAAACAAATACCCCGACCGGATCTCCCCAATATCCTTCACAAATAATTTATGTTTACCTTGATTTCTCATCTTAACTAAGACATTATTTTAAATAAAATTTATTTAAAAGTCAACAATAAAATTAGCTGAAGACAAACTAAAGAAATAAGGGAAGTAAGTTAGATGGTTTGTTCCAACTTTTGTTGTGGAAACATTCGAGTTCTTCCAGGCGCGGATAAAGGGCGGACTTAGGCAAGGGGTTTGGGACTTGAAAAGAGACAGGACTCGCGCCCTGTCTCCGTGCCTTCGTTGGTTATCGCTTTGAGGAAACGCTAGTCTAGCAGCACCACCCGGTGTAGCAGGTGTCGTATTCCGTCTGGATGGCGGGACAGGGGAGGCAGGTGTTCATCATTGTGTCGCAGTCGTCACAGGTATAATAGCAGGTGTTGTAGGTGGCTCCTCCGCCTTTGACTCCTCCCATAGTGGCCTTTGCTAGATTGGAAACAGTCTTTTTGTTGAGACTCAACTTTCTGTCGAAACGTTTGGTTTTCATGGTTTAAAACCCTCCTTTTATATAAATTATATTATCTCCCTTTGTTTATAATAATATTATGACACATAACAAATAAGCATGTCCAGAATTAATGCAAAAACCGGCGGTTTTTTGTATAATAGAGAAGAGGGGATTCAATGAAAAAAGACAATGAAATTATTTTGGATGGGATGATTGGCTCTCAATTGGACTATTTTGTCGGCGAGCTTGGCCTGGATAGGGAATCTATTGTGAACGAAGCACTCTCGCGGTACTTTGACTATCTTGAGTTTCAAGTTGTGAAGCGACGCCTGGCTGCATTCGGGAGGGGAGAGGAGGAGGTGGTCGATGCGAGCGCAGTTTGGAAAAGTTTGGAGATTGAATAAGTTGAAAAAAATGGATTTGGGTGTCATTTTATTTATGAGAGTGTTTGACGGAGGATAGTATGAAGATTAGCGTCAGAAATGTGATGAAAGGGGTGGTAAGGTCTGTGGTGAAGGGGGCGGTGAATTCCGAGGTTTTGGTTCAGTTACCCGGAGGGCAGGAGATTATTTCGATTATTACCAACAATTCGGTGGACTCCCTGGGATTGACGGAGGGAAAGGAGGCCTACGCCGTGGTGAAGGCCTCCAATGTCATGATTGCGGTCGATTGAGACCTGTCGGTCTTACCGGCCTAACTTGTTGTATAAGTATTTGAAGTATTCAAAATCTGTGGTCAGGATCTTATCCATCTTGGGAAGCAATTCCTGATACTGGGTGAGGGCCATGTAGAATTCAGCGAATTCCGCGTCCAGCGCATAGGCTTTGTTACGGATCTCCAACGCTTCACCGTCGGCCTTGGCCTTGAACTCCTTGGCTTTCCGTTCCGCTTCCGACTTGATGGAACGAAGTTCTTTCTCCATCTTACCCAGCCAATTGGCTTTTTTACCCTCGCCGTCCGACCGGAACGCCTGCGCCACCTGGTTACGTTCTTTGATCATCCGGTTGTGCACACTCTGGGTCAAGTCCTCGGAGTACTTGATCTGGCGGATGACGATATCGATGAGCTCGATCCCGTATTTGGGAGTGGTGGTCCTTGCCTCGGTCAGCATTTCGTCCGAGAGCTTCTTCCGGCCTATGGAAATTTCTTCATACCGGGTTTCGGTGAAGGTGGAAAACACTCCGATGTCCTGTTGTTCTTCGGTTGCCGTCGATTCTTCGCCGATACTCTGCTGATTTTGGAACGCGTTGCCCCGTTTGATCTCGTTGATCACATTGGAGTTACGGATCGCTTCTCTCAACTGGTTGCGGGAAATAATCTTACGGACGCTGGAGTCGATTACGTCGTCCAGTCTCGAATGTGCTTGCGGGATACTGCCCACAGACTCGTAGAAGAGTTTCAGATCGGTGATTTTCCAACGGGCCGTGGCATCCACCCAGATGAATTGGTTTTCCTGGGTCGGGAATCTCTGGGCGTCGCCGTCCCATGACTGGATCTTTTTTGGATATATCATCACAGTGTCGATCATGGGGGTTTTGAAATGGAGCCCTGCTTCGTCTACGGTATTGACAATTTTACCGAAGCGGGTGACCACCGCCTGTTCGCCCTCTGTAATGATGAAATAAGGCTTGAGCATCAGGAAGAGGACCGCCAGTACGACGATGACAATCAATGTGGATTTGGTGTTTTTCATTTGGCACCTCCCTTGTCTTTGTTACTTTGTAGCGATTTAAAGGGCACAAAATTACTCAGCTTTTTATCGATTAACTCGGTGTTTTCTTTGTTTTTGAACAATTCTTCGAACATCTCGTAATAGAGACGCATGCGGGTGATCTTCGGGTTCTTACGGTACTCCGTGTACACCGCCAGGAATCTGGAGACGTCGCCTCTCGCCTTGTTGACCTTCTCGACGGCGTAACCTTCCGCCTCCTGGATGGTCTTTTGCGCCTCGCCGCGAGCCCGCGGAATCGTTTTGTTGTACGCCTCTTTACCTTCATTGATCTTGCGGTTACGGTCCTGGATGGCTTTGTTGACATCTTCGAACGCGTCCTGCACCTGTCCGGCGGGGGGAACGATGTCCTGGAGTTTGATGGTGGAGATCCGGATGCCGAGCTTGTACTGGCTGAAGATCTCGTTCATCATTTCTTGCCCCTTTTGTTCGATATTGGCCCGTTCGTTACCGATGACATCGAAGATGGTGCGGTCGCCGATCAATTGGTTGATCACCGACTGGGAAATGTCGCGGATGGTTTTCTTCTGGTTTTCCACATTGAACAACCAGTTACGGGCATTGGTGATCCGGTACTGGATGACCCATTGCACATCGACGATGTTCAGGTCGCCGGTCAACATCAACGATTCCTCCGGGTATTCCCGGTTGGAATAAATGGTTGTGACGCCGGCTTTTTCCGTCCTATAGCCGAATTCCTCTTTCAAGATCCTCTGGGTGGGGACCTTGTAGTGTTGCTCGATCCCGAAGGGGAGTTTGAAGTGAAGGCCCGGGCCGGTGATGCGGTTATATTTTCCTAACAATAGTACGACCGCCTCCTCTTCCTGTTCCACCATGTAATAACTCGAATATAAAGCGATAAATCCCATGATGACAAGAATAAGGATGGCGATCGAACGTGGGCTCATTTTTTTTTGAATGTTGTCCATGTCAATCACATTTTTGTCCATAAATACCTCCTACTGAGAAAATAATACTAGCGTTTTCCACTTCTCACATGTTATTTATGACACAATCGAGAGAAAAACACAAGAGCCGTTAGATTTTTGAATTATTTGAAGCTTGAATTTTTTTTAGCCTGGGTATATCATAAATACGGAAATCAAGTAAAAAGAAGGAGGATATTATGAAGTCCAAAAAATTTAACAAGAAATTATCTCTCAACAAAAACACTGTGTCTAATCTGAATGGGTTCAGCATGTCGAAAGTCAAAGGCGGAGACGTCGCTCCCCCCACCCAGGTGACCCATTGCGAAGTGTCTTGCTTCAGTAAATGTTTGGAGACTTGTTTTGATTTTACCTGCGCTGTGGATTGCACCTTATCCGGCTGCGTGACTGTGTGCGGTTCGAATCCCTGCTGCTAGATCGAATTCAACTGGGAGTTGTGTTATGAAAAAATTGAAATTGAACCGGAAATTACGCCTCAATAAAATCACGATCGCGACATATGCTTGTGTCCAACCGCCACCGAATGCGCCACGGCTTGCGATTCCAATCCTTGCTGCGCGATAGACGGCGAGGTTTACGCGAACTGATTTTTGTAACTTTTTTGTAAAGAGAAAACTCGTAACATAAGGAGGAACCGGGTGAAGATAGGAACTTCTGCCGGTCAAAATTCGACTGCCGAAAATTTGTGGCTGCCTGTGGTGGATGAGACTGAAGCGCATGACTGTTTGAGTAAACTATCGGATATTGTTGAGGCTGTTTTGGCTCTGGAAGGGGACGAAACAGAGGTCGGCCTGTTTGGAGGTAAAACCGGCCTGGCTCTATTGTTATTTTATTACGAGGCGTTGTCTCAGGACGATGTCTATGGCGATACCGCTCTGGATATGGTATCCGGCGTATTCGACAAGGTGAACGACGGATACTATTACCATACCTTTGCCAGCGGCACCGCCGGAATCGGATGGGCGTTCGACCATTTGGTGAAGCGAGGCTATATAGAGAGCGATCCTGATTTGATCCTCTCGGATCTGGACCCACTGCTGCATCAAGCCATGATGCTGGATATCCATGAGGGGCGCTTCGATTTTTTGCATGGCGCGCTGGGCTGCGGTCTCTATTTTTTGAACCGCAATGGATCCGGCGACGCCGTGGAATACTTAAGCGAATTGGCGTTGGGTCTCGATAAGATCAGCGTGGTGGACAACTATGGCCGGATGTCCTGGGAATCGGTGGTGGATGTGAAGAAGGGAGCCAGGGGATTCAATTTGAGTATGTCCCACGGGATTGCCAGTATTATTGTGATTTTAGCCAAATTGTACCGCCGCGGCATCGAACGGAAGGTGGTGTCGCGGGTGTTGGAGTCAGCGGTCCGTTATCTATTGGATCAGAAATTAGGTCATAGCGATTATTTATCTGTATTTCCTCCTTATGTGATTCCGGGTGAAACTCCCGCAGACAGCCGGTTGGCCTGGTGCTACGGTGATCTGGGCATTGGGGCGGCGTTGTATCAGGCGGGTGTCCTGGCGGATAACCCCAAATGGAAGGCAGAGGCTCTCAAGGTGCTGAAACATTCAGCGTCCAGGCGCGACCTGGAGGTGAATTCCGTGTTCGATGCCTCGGTTTGCCATGGGGCCGCCGGTGTGGCTCATATTTTTAACCGTATGTTTCAGTATACCCGCGAGGAAGAATTCAAGGACGCGACGCTATATTGGTTGAAACAGACCATGGACTTCGCGCTGTTCGACGATGGGATTGCCGGCTTCAAGGTGTGGCACGGCCGTGAAGCGGACGGCAAGTGGGTGAATGACTTGAATATGTTGTCCGGCGTCGCCGGAGTAGGACTGGTTTTGTTATCGGCAGTATCCGATATCGAACCTGGATGGGACCAATGTTTGCTATTGAGTTGATAAAAAAAAATTGGATAGGTACTATAAATCATGAGTAAGAAAACTAAAATTCCGTATGAAAATTTTTCTTCATTTGTTTTACGCTCTCCTCTGTTTCCCTACGAATTTATCGAAAACATCATCGGGAAGCCGGAGATAACTGAAAAAGAGTTGACCGAATTGTATCGGATGCCGCAGATTCGCGAGGCGTTATGGCTCGCTTCTCCCAATCTGTTTTCCAAGATGGAACGTTGGCTGTCCGGTGACCTGACCGACAAAAAAGAGGTGGAAAAGTTGCATTATGCCCTTCTCCGCTACATTATCCGTATGTCCAGCCGTTGCACCCCTTTTGGGTTGTTCGCCGGATTTACGCTTGGGGAGTGGGCGGACCAGGGGAAGATCGTATTGCCTTCTCAGAAGGACTACACCCGCCATACACGGTTGGATATGAACTACCTCTGCGCCCTGGCCCAGGACCTGGCCCGGCATCCGGAGATCAAGGAGAGAATCGAGTATTTCCCCAACACCAGTATTTACACGGCGGGGCCGCAGTTACGGTATGTGGAATACCGTTACCGCAATGCCCGCCGTTCCCACCATATTGTGGCGGTGGATCATTCCGACTATCTTGAGAAGGTGTTGAACGCCGCTTCCGGCGGAGCTTATCTCAAGGACCTGGCGGCCTTGTTGGTGGACAAAGAGGAGGGGGTCACCCTCGAAGAATCCGGTGAATTTATCAATGAGTTGATCGATAGCCAATTGTTGGTCAATGAGTTGGAGCCCGCTATCACGGGTCCCGAGTTTTTGGATCAGATTCTGGAGGTGTTGGAACGTATTCCGGGCCTCGACGATGTGAAGGCTGTTCTTGTCAAGACCCGCGCTTCGCTCGAAGAGATGGACGGATCGCCGGTAGGCACCACTCTCGATTTATATGAGAAAATCGCCGAAGATCTCAAGCCGTTGGTCACCAATTTTGAATTGAAATATTTGTTCCAGACCGATATGGTGAAGCCGACAGCCACGTGTACCATGGGGCGGCATGTGGTTGACGATGTGTTGAAAGGGATCGAGATTTTGAATAGATTGACTCTGAATCCTTCCCGCACCAATCTCAGCCGTTTCAAGGAGGCATTCTATGAGCGCTACGAAGAGCGGGAAGTTCCGCTGATCAAGGCGTTGGATACCGAATTCGGAGTCGGTTACCGGCAGGATTCGGAGAACGGAGACGTGGCTCCGTTGGTGGATGATCTGGCGCTTCCGGCATCCAGTGGAGATAATGTCGAGATCCGTTGGAACCAGGTGCAGGGATTTTTGTTCCAAAAATACCGGGAAGCCGTTGCTGCCGGCAAGTATGAGGTTGAGTTGACGGATAAAGATCTGGAGCCTTTTGAACCGAATTGGGATGATTTGCCCGATACATTTTCGAGTATGGTGTGTGTGCTGGATGAACAGGATGAGAAGACCGGCCGGGCTAAAGTGATCATGAGTTCCGCCGGTGGAGCCAGCGCCGCCAATCTGTTGGGCCGGTTTTGTCACGCGGACGCGGAGACCAACGAGTTTGTGCTCAGTATCACCGCCGTCGAGGAGGAGAGCAATCCTGACGCGGTGTACGCCGAGATCATCCATCTACCGGAATCGAGGGTGGGCAACATCCTGCTGCGCCCGGTGCTCAGGGATTACGAGATTCCATACCTGGCCAAAGCCGCTGTGGATAGCGAGCATCAGATTCCTCTACAGGATTTGATGATTTCAGTCCGGGGCAACCGGATCTTCTTGCGGTCCAAACGGTTGAACAAAGAGGTGCGGCCCCGTCTCAGTTCGGCCCATAATTTTTCTTTCAACGCGTTGCCGGCGTACCAATTCATGTGCGATTTGCAAACCCAGGGCAAGCGGGGCGGCGTGGGGTTTAATTGGGGTGAATTGTCCAATGATTATCCGTTCTTGCCGCGGGTGACTTACAAAAACGTGATTCTGGGGTTGGCTCGTTGGAATATCCGTAAGGAGGACATCAAGGAGTTGGTGAAAATCAAGGACGACGCCCAGCTCCTGGAGAAGATGAAAGCGTGGCGGCAGAGCATCGGCATGCCGGCGCTGGTGGGACTTCTGGACGGCGACAACGAATTGTTGATCAATCTTGACAACGCCCTGTGTGTGCGGACATTGTTCTCGGTGGTCAAACAACGGACCGGTTTCCAATTGGTGGAATTTTTGTTCCACAAGGACCGGGCCCCGGTCAAGAACGGCGACGGTGTGTTCACCAACGAGTTTATCTTCTCGTTCTACAAAAAACCGGCAGACAAAGGATAAGGGGATTGACCATGCAGAATCGACAAAACACAGAGCAGCCCAAAAAAATCAGGCGCACCTTCATCCCCGGCGATGAATGGCTTTATTATAAAATTTACACTGGTCCCAAAACCGCGGACATCGTTCTCTCCGAGGTGCTTCACCCATTGGCCGAGCAGTTGCTGGAAGCGGGGGTCATCGACCGCTGGTTCTTTATCCGCTATGGCGACCCCAAGCTCCATATCCGCGTCCGTTTCCATTTCAACGGCAACGGCGCCGCCGGTCACATCGTTCCGGCGGTAAAACAGGCTCTGGAACCGTTCGTGGCGGAGGATCTGGTCTGGAAGGTGCAATTGGATACCTATCAGCGGGAAATCGAACGCTATACGCCGGCGGGGATAGCTCCGGCCGAGGAGATGTTCTTTCACGACAGCCGCATGATCGCCCAGATGGTCGGCATGATCGAAGGCGACGAGGGCGAGACGATTCGCTGGTTGTTCTGTTTGCGCAGCATCGACAGCTTGTTGCAGGACTTCCACTACGATATGGAGGCGAGGCGTGATTTGATGGAGGGGCTCAAGACCGGTTTCGGCCGGGAATTCGGCATGAACAAGGGGTTGCGGGAGCAATTGAAGACTAAGTTCCGCAAAGAACGCCCGCTGATTGACGATGTGATGGACAATAGCAAGGATGAGGAGAGTGAGATGCTGCCGTTGTTCGAGTTAATTGAACAAAAATCCACGGCCATCCGTCCGGCGGTGGATCAAATTCTGGCGCTTCATAAAGAAGACAAGTTGGGCCGCACCATGAACGACCTCATGGGCAGCTACATCCACATGCTGAACAACCGCCTCTTCAAGTCCAAGCAGCGGATTCACGAGATGGTGGTTTACGATTTCCTCTGGAATTATTACAAATCCACCATCGCCCGCCTCAAATACGACAAGAAAAAGAAATAGCGTCAGTCTTTGGCGACCTTGTTGTAGATGCAAAAGGTCGCCTGCGGTTCGACGATAGCGAAATAGGGGATCCTGTCCCACAGGATCTCCAACTCGATTCTGGCATTGTCGCCGACGACGCGGCTCTCGGTGGTGATATCAGCGTAACGGGTGGCGGCGTCCATTTGCAAGGTGTAGATGTCGAGTTTACGGTTGCGCATTTGTTGGGGCAGCAGGATCTCGATGGTCTTCACGGTTTTTCCGTTTTGTTTCTTGCTATCGACCTCTCTATAGACGGGTTTGCCCACCTGCGAGGCCATGCGGCTCCACATGCCGCCGTTGAGAATGTCGAGGACAAACAATTGCTGTTGCATCCTGGGCATGTCCGAATAGGGGAGTTCCTTCTCATTGTGACGGACAGTATTGACCCGCACGCCTTTGCGTTTGCTTTTCAACACGATGGATAGTTCGCGTCCCGCCGCGGCGTCAACAGTGAAGAATAGTTCGTAATAGGCGGCGGTGGTTTGTTTTATTCGCTCCACCATCTTCTGGGTGTCCAATCCGGCGAAGTAACGGCCCCCGCTTTCGCCCGCCAGATATTTGAGGCTCTCTTTGCCGGAGGTTTCCTCATCGTCTCCGGGGGTAACTTGCCTGGGATTGACGGCCACCATCACGCTGCCCCCTTCGTTGATGGCTCTGGCGATTTTTTTAAGGTATTCAAAGTAGAATTCCTGGTTGTTGATCAGCGTGGAGGTGACGGTTCCGTCGGAATGTTCCATGTACCATTCCTCTTTCATGGCGCCGCGGCTAATGCCTTCGGATATCAGGAACACGATCTTGGGGCGGGTGATGCCGGCGAGAGTGTATTTGAACCGGGACAACACATGGCTGAAGTATTTCATGTCGGTTTTGGTGCGCATCTCTTCCGCTTCCCGGTCTTTATGCGCATGGAGGGCGTATGAGAACGAATTTTGTCTGCTGTGATAACCCTGGGACGCGTCCAATCGCAAGGCCTGTTGGTCGCGTTTGCTCATCTTCATCCGATTTTCCGGTATCTGCCTGATGTCTTCGATCCATCTCTTTAAGACAGTCTTGTTTTTTGTGGGGCCTCCCACCAATTTCAAGCCGCCGCCGTTGTTGTTTTCCATCAGGATGATGGAGTCGGAGCCGGGCATTTTATCCACCAGTCCGGCGGCAATCTCCTTTGAACGCCTCAAACCCGCCACGCTGTTGAAGATGGAATCGATGATAATAAACACGTAGCGCTGCGGCGGCAATTGTGTGCGGACTTTTTGTCGAGTTTTCTCTACCTCCGAGTCGGTGAACACATAGCGGTTGAAGAGGGCGATGGGCGTCTCTTTGCCATTGACCAGAAGTTTCAGCTCCTCTTTTTTGAGGTCGAAACAGGGATTCCCCTGCTTGTCCAGGGCGAACACCGGGATCACCTGCATACTGACTTTCACGTCATAGTGGAGCGATTTCTCCTCTTGCGCGGAGATATTCCCGGTTAAAATTACAGCGCATATCAACAATAAAATTCCTTTCTTCAATTCAATCCTCCATTGGTACAAAAAAATTGTAAAGGATTTACCATCTAATTGCAAATACGGATGACTGCTATCGAGATGGACGACACCATTTGACATTCCATTTCCATTTGATTACTATAAATCTTATTATTAAAAAAGTGAGGGAAAACCATATGCGTCATGATATCGAATTATTCCCCCATCTGCTGATGCGGGTGAGCGGGGGGCCGTTTGAACGATTCCAAAATCTCAATCTCGACAAGGCCGTGGAGACGGCCGAAGCGATCTATGCCAATCAACAGCTCATCCAAAAGACGAAGGACTCTATTTCCGACGGGCTTCATCGCTTGATTGCGGATATTCAGGAAAAAAATCCTCAATTGCACAACACAATGCTGAAGTTCCGCCGGGACATTTATAATGACAGACACGTGCCTGCCGGGACTCGGGAACTCCTCGATCCTGCGCTTCCCGATTCGCTTAAAAGCGAACTCGACGCTCTCCGGCAATTGCGGGAAAAGAACGGGCAATTGCTTCAACAAGGAGGTCTCCTCTTTGAAGAAGAATCACGGCGATCACGGGAAAACCTCCGGGACCTGGCGCGGGATCAAAACTTGCAAAAAGGATTACTCCTCTCCAGCCAATCGTTGTTGGCCCGTATCGATTCCTACCTGAAACGGGACGGCGATTTGCGCAAAAAGGAGCTGCAAACCGAGCGCAGCCTTATCAAATATCTGGCCCGCATGTACGCCAAGACCTCGCCTTTTTCCACCTTCACCAATCTGGCGTTGGCAACGGTCAAGGATGACGCCGCGGTCCCGTTCGCAGTCAAGGATGAGTCGGAGCCCGAGATTCGCTGTCATATCCGCTTGAACAATTTCCTCTACCAATACCTCAAGGGCTTGTTGCTGGCGCATCCGCAGGTCGCCGCCGTCATACCTATCCGCCCCAATCCAACGTTGCGGCAAGCGGGGGACCATTATGTCTTTCTCACCAACAGCAATAATATCGAGGCGTTCCAGCGTGTCCCCGCCAATCCGGTGCTGGAGGTGTTCCAAACCCTCGCTTCCCAAAAACCGCAGGGCATCGGCATCGAGCCCATGGTGCGGCAGATTTTGGAAAATGAAACTATCGACGCTCCGGCCGAAGACCTCGAGGCCTACATCAAGCAATTGCTGCAATTCGGCTTCCTGGAATACAATATCGGCGTTTCCGGCATCGATCCCGACTGGGATATCCGCTTGCGGGAGGCGTTGACGCCTTTGCGGGAACCAATCCCCATACTTGGACGGTTGATCGATTGTCTGGCGCAGGTCCGGGATTTGGCGGACGCGTATGGGGTGGCGCGGTTGGAGGTTCGGCGGGATATTTTAGAGAACGCCTTCACCCTGTTTAAAGAGACCTGTATGTCGATCCACAAGGAGGCCGGCCTGCCGGAAGAGGAGCGGCTCAGCCCCGAAGAGAGGCAGCGCCTTTTAGAAGAAAAAGAGGCGGCGGAGGAGAAAAAAGAGGAAGGCGGCGAGGAGGCCTTCATTCATCGCTCCAGTACAGTGTTCAATTTCAAGCCTGAGCAGGTGTTTTACGAGGACACCACATCCAGTGTGGACGGCATTGTCTCGTCTCGCCATTATAAAGACTTCATCTCCACCCTTCACGCATTGCTGCAACAGCTCAAACACTTTGAAGTCCACCAGGAAGAACAGGCTAATATGCTCCATTATTTCCAGGGCAAATACATGGACGCCGGCGATGGCGGCGTTGATTTATTGACGTTCTACGAGGACTTTTACCGGGAATTTAAAAAGCCCCGGGCAAAGCTCGCCGAAGAGCGCAAGAAGCGGGAAATGGAAGGGAAAGACCGGGAAGGGGAGAAGGCGGAAGAGACGGATGAACGGTTCGTCGTGCCGGCGCTGAAAGAAAAAAAGCGGATAATCGAGGGCTGGCAATCGAATTTGGCCGCCCGGCTCAAAGAGGCATTCGCCGCGGAGATCGCCGGCGGAAAAGTGATTCGCCTGGCGCTTGACGATGTGACAACGGCCAATCAGGAGGTCGGCGCCGTAATGCCCCAATGGGACGAACACCGGTCCTACGGCGGCTTCGTGCAGTTTTTTGTGGATGAAGACAATGAGGGCGGCCGGCGATTGCTGGGAGTGACCAACGGGACATTTCCCGGTGGCGGAAAGATGTTCAGCCGTTTTTTACATATACTGGACCCGCGCGTGACGGATGCGTTGCGCCGGCACAACCTGTCCCTGGCCAACGGCAATCTGTTTATCGAAGATACCGACGCCTCTTACTTCAACGCCAACCTTCACCCCCCCCTCATGCCCTATGAGATCTGGATGCCCAATGGCCACAACACCCTGCCGCCGGAGAAGCAAATCCCCATCACCGAGTTGAAAGTCGAGGCGGACACGAAAAACGGACGCTTGCGGTTGCGGCATACCGGGTCCGGGAAACAGGCCTTTGTCTTCGACCTGGGCTTCCAGGGACACCGCGGCCGTTCGCAATTGTTCCAGTTGTTGGAGAAATTCACCATCGCCCCCGCGCTGTTTGCGGCGCCGGTGAAGAACGCGCTTAACAAAGCGGTCCGGGAGATCTATGCTGCCGAAGGGGAGAACCGCAAGGAAACGATCACGTTGTGGCCACGATTGGTGTACGAGGAGACCATCGTGCTGCAGCGCAAGGCCTGGTCGGTGCCCAATGGGCTCTTGCCCCTCAAACGACCGCAAGAAGAGGATTGGGATTATTTTTGCCGCGTCAATAGCTGGCGCAAAGATTTGGGCATGCCCAACGAGGTGTTTCTTTTTCTAGTGGACCGTGGTCAAATCGAGGGCATCCCGGCGGAACAACGGACAAAATTGGGGCGCGACGACTACAAACCGCAATATATCTGTTTCGACAATCCATTCCTGGTGAATCTGTTTGAAAAGGCGTTGCCCAAGGCGCCGGGCACAGTCAAGATCGAGGAGATGCTGCCCTGTTCGCGGCAGTTGCTGCGAATGGGCAAGAACCGCCACATCACGGAGTTTGTCGTCCAATGGTGTACGCGGGACAAGAAATAAACCGAGGAGGAGATGATGGAAACCAAACGACAACCCTGGCTGGGGTGCTACATTTATTGTTGCGAACCGTGGGAGCCGCTATTGATGAATTGTATCAAACCATTGGTTCGTGCGGTGCTGGACGAGGGGCAGGCGGAGCAATACTTTTTTATCCGTTATTGGGAACGGGGGCCGCACATCCGCCTCCGCTTCAAAGGAGACCGCGCCGGTATGGAGGAAACAGTCCGTCCCAAACTGGATGAATGCTTTCATAAATATTTCGCCGGGAATCCCTCCCGCCGCGACGATCCCGATTGGGCCGCCACACTGCCTGAGGAACAGAAATGGTTCCCCGACAATTCATTGCAATACATCGAATACGAGCCGGAAGTGTCCCGTTACGGCGGACCCGTAGGTATGGATATCTCCGAGAGGCAATTCCAGATCTCTTCCGGCACGGTGTTGGCTGTGATGGAGGACTGCGACGGTTGGGATTACGAACGGGCCATGGGCGCCGCCATCCAATTGCATCTGGGCTTCGCCTTTGCGCTTGGCATGGACCTGCCGGAAGCCATCTCTTTTTACACCCGCATTTCGAGACTCTGGTTGGCACGCTCCTTCGGCTATGTTCCGGGAATGGACAAAGAGGAGGCAATGACGCGTAAAGAGGCCACCCTAACAGCCTTCGAGGAAAACTTCCAAAAGCAGAAAGAGGTGTTGATCCCCTTTCACCAAACCATCTGGGAGGCGTTCGCGGACGATGTTTTATTCGAGCAAGACTGGTTAAACAACTGGCTCCGGGACATGCGTCAAATAGGCGACCGGCTCAAATCCGCCCAGGCCGAGGGCCAACTGGAATTCCCCGATCAATTCACCCCCGATCCGAACTCCACCGTCCCCCGCGACCGCCAACTCCTCTGGGTCATTTTGGAGAGTTACGTCCACATGACCAACAACCGCCTCGGCATCCTCAACCGCGACGAAGCCTTCCTCGGCCACCTCATCCACCACTCCCTCCTCCACCTGGCCCCCGAGGACTAGCGGTAGAGACCGGCGAGTAATTCCAGGGTTTGACTTTCTTATTGGGTTTGATTATTATTAGGCTTAGTGCGTTTTCTTTTCCGGTTGTGGAGGTGAAAATCATGACCGGGTGGGTGTTTTGCTTTTGCATATTATTATGAATTTATGAATGGAGACGATATATGAATCAGGATGTGAAGAAACAATTTTTGGACGAGGCTGTGAGGATCGGGGAGGCGTTGCTTTCCAGGGCTATCCAGGACGAGCGTGGGATGTATTGGAAGACCATGACCATGGATCAGGAGCGAAATGTCGAATGGGCCGAGAGCGTGGGCGTTTATTCGGGGAATTCCGGGATCGCCCTCTTTTTTATGGAACTCTTCGATATGACGGGCGTTGAGCGCTACCTCGACGCGGCGAAGCGTTGTCTTCAGTGGGTGGGGTATTACTGCCGAAAAGAGGAGGCCGATTATTTTGCGTTTTTTACCGGACGCATGGGAGTCGCATACGCCATGATGCGGATGGGGCGGTTTTTGAAGGATGATTCGTATCTGCGGCAGGCTCTGGAGATTGCCCGGGACAGCGGTTCGTTTTTGGATTCGCAATACCGGGTGGACGATCTGATCGGCGGCACCTCCGGCGGAGCGCTGGGTCTTGCCCATCTTCACGCCGCGACGGGCGAGACGTGGCTTTTGGAGTTGTTGGAGCGTTATGTTCTTCATTTGGTAAAGAGCGCCAATCCCGGGCCATCGGGATATTATTGGGACCGCACCCATTCCCATGTCAGCGGTTTGTGCGGCTTTTCCCACGGCGCCGCCGGCATTGGCTTCGTGTTTTCGGAATTGGGCAGGTACTTGAAAAACGACGCGTTTGACTGGATGGCCAAACAAGCGTTTTTATATGAGACCAATTTCTTCGACCCGGAGAAGAAGAATTGGCTGGATTTGCGCAAAGGGATTTATACAGACGAGGATTATGATAAATACAGCAAGGCTTACCGCGAAGGCAACGTTGATTTCTTCAAAGAGGGCGGCGATATGAATGCCTGGTGCCACGGCGCCGCGGGCATCGGCCTGTCCCGGCTGAGGGCCTGGGAACGCTGGCGGGAGCAAACTTATGAAAAAGAAGCGCAGATCGCCATCGAGAGGACCATCATGAGCGATATCGACGGCAAACAGGAGCTGGGTTTGTCCTCGTTTATTTTGTGCCACGGCGGCGGCGGGAACGCCGACCTCTTCCTCGAGGCTTACCGCGTTTTTGGGGAGCAAAAGTACTGGGATCTGGCGGTGCAAGTGGGAGAGCGCGGACTGGCATACCGGAATAAATTCGAGACATACATTTCCGGTTACCGGGACGCAGGCAAAAATGAGGATGCCAGCTTTTTTATGGGCAACGCCGGGATCGGTCATTTTTATCTTCGCCTGGCTGATCCATTGAAAGTCCAATCGGTTTTGTCGCCCCGTTTGGATGCGGAACCGGTTTCGCCTGAGACGATAGCGGATTATCCGGGGCTGCGGATGACATTTGCCGGGATGAAGAAAATGTTATTGGAAAGGTATTTTAAGCGCGCGTTGGGCGTCGCCGAAGAATTGATGCCCGAAGCCACCCAGGCCTATTTCAATGATGGGAGCGATATCCGGGAGGCGAGACCCGAGGATTCGTTCGTTCGTTTTGCCCAAACAGGATTGTCCCGGCTGAAAGGCAAACGGCGGCAGGTATTTGAAGATGTGTTCAGATTGGAGAAGAAAAAATGGGAACTGGATCTTCAGCAAGACAGCCACGCCCTGCTCCATATCCAGGACGAGATGCGCGTCAAGGACGCCGAAGATCTATTGCCCCTCGAGTTTGATCAATTGAAAGAAAAAAAATTGGTGATGGCGCCGGATGTTCTCATCGAAAGCACTCGCTGGAACTGGAATAAAGAAACACAAGACTATTTTCCCGAGAACCTTGAATCAGCGCCGGACGATTTCCCGGTATTGATCAAACCGGTTCCCATGGAGGTGGCGGAAGAGAATTTGTCCGCTTTTAGCGAAGCGGTGCTGATGGAGTTCCACGAACCCGCCACTGTGGGCGAGGTGTTTAATGAAGTGCTGGCGGCGTTTGAGGAATTGACCGAGGACGAGCAAGAATTGTTGCGGGGAAAAATTGTGGAGCAAGTGCGGGCGGCCCTGAACTCAGGGATTTTGATAAAGCCTGCGCGCGCGCGTTGATTTTTTCCGCAAAACGGATTAGCATTATTTTTAATCGACATAACGACAATCAATAAGGAGTTTTGGAATATGACGATGAAATCTACGATGTGTTTGTTTCTGTTGATGTTGATGCCTCTCGGGGTGTCTGCAAATTCAGACAAGATACCGGACTTTTCTATGAAAAACCGTAAAGATGTTCCGGTGGAATTCACCTGGAATATCAATGATATTTTCCCCACCCTCGAAGCGTTTGACAAAGAGAAAACCGCAGTGAAAGAAGCCACCGAGGGCCTCGACGAGGTTGCCAGAGATTGGACCGGTTCGGCCAAAAGGATGCTCGTGCTGTTGGAGTACATGAATGACGTTTTAAAGAGAATTTTTCATTTATACGCCTATTCCAGTCATCAGGCCAACGCCGATCTGGGCGATCCTGTGTTCCAGCGGATGAGAGGCGAGGTGCGGATGATGATGGTCGCGTTGAACGAGAAGTTGGCGTTTGTGGACAGCGATATCTTGAAGCTGGGAAAAGAGGCGTTCGATACATATTTGAAAGAGGAACCGAAACTGGATCCTTACAAGTTCGTGGTCGAAAAGGTGTTGCGTATGAAAGAGCATGTGTTGCCCGAAGATCAACAGAAAATAGTATCCATGACCGATCTGTTCTCCCGCACCGGCCAGCAGGCCTCCAACATCCTCAACGATGTGGAACTGCCGGCTCCTGAGATTACCCTTTCGGACGGTACAAAGATCACTCTCAACCACGCCAATTACTCCCGTTACCGCGAATCCAAGAACGTCGCGGACCGCGCGTTGGTGATGAACACCTTTTGGAAGAATCATAAAAAGTTCGAAAAGACCTTTGCCGCCTTGTTGGACGGCGGAATGAAGCTGCACCTGTTCACCGCCAGAGTCCATAAATACAACGATTGTCTGGAATCGGCATTGTACGAAGAGAACATCGATTCCAGCGTCTATCTGAACTTGATAAAATATGTCAGGGAAAATCTCGGCCCTCTCCATCGCTTCCTCGAACTGAAAAAAGAGCTGCTTGGTCTTGAAACACTTCGCTATCAGGATGTGTACGCTCCGGCGGTGACATCCGTCGATAAATTGTACACCTTTGACGAGGCGAGAACCATTATCCTGGACATGATGAAGCCTCTGGGCAAAGATTATGTCAACGGCCTGCGAGAGGCGTTCGACAATCGCTGGATCGACATCTATCCAAACAAAGGCAAAGAGTCCGGCGCCTATTCCGGCGGTTTGTATGGAGTGCATCCTTACATCAAAATGAATTACAATGGAACCTATGGCTCCGTGTCCACCCTGGCCCATGAACTGGGACACGCCATGCATTCCTATTTCAGCAGCAAAAACCAGAATTTCGCCAACCACGATTACGCCACCTTTCTGGCGGAAATCGCCTCCACTTTCAACGAGAATATGTTGATGAACCACCTGTTGGAAAGCGAGAAAGACGATATGTTCAAATTGTTCATCCTCACCAATTACATCGAACAATTGCGCGCCACCATCTACCGCCAGACCCTGTTCGCCGAGTTTGAATTGGCCATGCACCGGGAAGTGGAAAAAAACGGAACATTGACCGCCGAATGGTTGGATGAGACGTACCTGGACTTGACCCGCTTCTATTATGGTCATGACAAGGGGATCATGGAAGTGGGGGACTTTATCGCCAACGAATGGGGCAATATCCCGCACTTCTATCTGGATTATTATGTGTTCCAATACAGCACCGGCATCATCGCCTCCATGGCGTTGACCAACAATGTGCTGAATGGGAAAAAATCCGAACAGAAAAAATACATCGATTTCCTCTCCGCCGGCGGCAGTGATTTTCCGCTGGAGATTCTCAAAAGAGCCGGCGTTGATATGACGACCCAGGCTCCATACGACGCGGCGTTCAAGCGCTTCGATTATCTGGTGGGCCAGATGGAAATCCTGGTGAAACGTCTGAAAAAGAATAAAAAACTATAATTAACCACTCTGATCCGCGAAATAGCGGATCAGTCGAGGAAAAAATTTGTGATTGGCCGCCGGAAACGGGAAGCGGGGGATATCCGCGACGGTGATCCATTGGTGATCTTGACCGTCGAGGGGACGAACCGCTTGCTCTCCGGCGCCGCATACAAACACCGTCAACCGGATCTTGAAATGGCTGTAAGCGTGATTGACGCGAGCCAACTCTTCGACGACCGTCAGCTCGACTCCCAACTCTTCCCGGCATTCCCGCAAAACAGTCTCCTCCGGGGATTCATCCCCCAGGGACTTGCCGCCGGGCAACTCCCACATCCCGCCCAAATGACCCTCCGGCGGACGCTTTTGTATGAAAAAAGAGTCCCCTCTCGTGATCGCCGCCACAGATACCCGGTACTCAGGGACTTTTTTTTTGGCCGCTTTGATAGGCAGCCTGTCTGTTTGATTGGTTCGATGAGCGATACAACCTGCTCGCAACGGACACTCATGGCAGAGCGGTTGCTGGGGAGAGCATACCAACGCTCCCAACTCCATCATGGCCTGGTTAAAATCTCCGGGGCGATCGGCGGGGATGACTGTCTGCAATTCTCTGGTGATAAAGGTTTTGGTTCCCCCTTTGGAGACATCCTCCTGGAGGCCTGCGAACCGGGCGAATACCCGCATCACATTGCCGTCCACCGCCGCCATCGGGTGGTGGGCGGCGATACTCATCACCGCCGCCGTAATATAGGGGCCGGCGCCGGGGAGCATTCTGAATCCCTCCGGTTCGTTGGGGATGACTCCCGCCATCTCGTTTACCACCAAACGGGCGGCCCGGTGCAAGTTGCGGCAACGGTTGTAGTAGCCCAATCCTTCCCAGAGCTTCAGCACCGTCTCTTCATCAGCCTCGGCCAATGCCCGGACATCCGGTAATTCCTTCAAAAACTTCAAGTAATAAGGCGTTGCCGTCGTCACCTGGGTTTGCTGAAGCATCGCCTCCGAGACCCAGATTCTGTAAATATCGTGTGTCCTTCGCCAGGGAAGGTCCCGCTTGACCGCTCCATACCACGCCAATAATTTTTCCACAGGAAATGCCATTGTCGATTATCCTCTGCTTCCTTATCTGTAGCCCCTCTATGGTATCACATTTTTTTTAACAAAAAAATATGTGAAGAACTTTTTGTATATCCCTTCGTTATACTATTCTGAAAGGACACAGCGATGTGCTTTGGAAAATTAATTTGAGGTGACAGATGAAAAAATACTTACTTTATGGAATTTTGGTTGCGTTGGTGTTAGGAGCTGGATTCTCCCTCTTGAAAAATGCGAACGGAAACGGCGAACAATACACATTGGTGACAGTCACAAAAGGAACGATTGCGGAGACAGCTCTGGCTGTCGGTACGATAGAGCCGGAGAACGAGATCAAAGTGAAATCCACGATTTCCGGTATTATTAGCGAGATCAGTTTTAAGGTGGGGGATTTCGTCGAGAAAGGGGCGCCATTGTTCACGATTCTCCCCAATCCCACACCATTGGAATATGCGGAGGCCCAACGGGGAATGGAGGTCGCCCAGGTGGTGTTGAAGCAAGCGAGACAGGACCGGGACCGGCAATTCAAACTCTTTCAATCCCAGTTGATTTCGAAATCCGATATGGAATCTGTGGAATCTCAATACAATGAGGCTCAATTGCGGTTTAAAATAGCTCTGGAAAGATTCCAATTGTTGCAAAAGGGGCAGGTCAGGCTCTCCAATAAAAACATTGACTCCATTGTCAAAGCCCCCATCACCGGCGTTGTTCTTTCCCGCGAAGTATTCACCGGAGACCCGGTGGTGCCGCTCACCAACTTCCAACCGGGCACCGAGCTCTGCGCCATGGCGGATATGAACAACCTGCTCTTCAAAGGTACAGTGGACGAGATCGATGTCGGCAAGTTGCAGCCGGGGATGATGGCGGACATCAAAATCGGCGCCTTGCCCAAGACAACGGTCACCGGTAAATTGGAACGGATCTCCCCCAAAGCGAAAAAAGACGGCAACGCCACATTGTTCGACATCGAGATCCTGATTCGGAAAGTGGAGGGCAGGCAGTTGAGAGCCGGCTTTTCCGCCACCGCTTATGTCAAGATCCAGGAACGGACAGATACGTTGTTGTTGCCCGAACGGTTGGTGATATTTGAAGGGGACAAACGGTTCGTTGAAATAAAAGAGGGCGAGACCATCTCCAAAAAAGAGGTCAAGACCGGTCTCTCCAATAGCATTGATATCGAAATACTCGAAGGTTTAGCCGAAGGTGATACAGTCGTCCAGCGTCCCCCGCGAGAAATACAATGATACTGACATTCTTTAAAAACTTGTTCCAGGACCTGGGGCGCCAACCCTTGCGCACGGTCCTGACCCTCTCGGGCGTGGTGTGGGGAACCTTCGCGGTGGTGCTCTTGCTGGCCTTCGGCGACGGGCTGGCCAAAAACCAACGCAAAGTGATACACGGCATGGGCGACGGCATTGTCATCGCCTGGCCCGGCCGGACAACCATGCCCTACAAAGGCTTCAACAAAGGCCGGATCGTGCGGGTCACGCCTCCGGAAGTGGAAGCGTTGGTAGGCCAGGTGGACGGCATGCGGCGGGTGAGCCCCGAATTTATCTGGGGGCGCAATATCCGTTACAAAAAAGAGGAATACAATAACTCTGTCCGCGGCGTCAATGTGGCGTATGAAAGGATGCGCAACACCATCCCCCGCATCGGCCGTTGGATCGACGACGACGATATGGAAAACAAACGCAGGGTCGTTTTTCTCGGCGCCTCCATCGCCGGGGATTTGTTCCATGACGAAGAACCTATCGGCAAAGAGATCTTTATCGAAAGCATCCCCTTCAAGGTCATCGGCGTGATGATCGAAAAAGAGCAGGACAGCAATTATTCGGGCATGCGCGATAAATACTCGTTATTTATCCCCTGGACCACCTTCTCGGCGTTGTACGGCAGAAAATATGTCAACAATTTTATTTTCCAGCCCTACAATCCCGAATCCGCCAAAGCGGTGATTGGTAATGTACGGCAATATCTAGGAGAAAAAATAGGTTTTGATCCCAGCGACCAGGACGGGATGTTTGTCTGGGATTTCACGGAATTCGAAAAAAGCATGAATATATTTTTCCTGGCCTTCAATATATTCCTGGGGATCATCGGCGCCTTCACCCTGTTGGTGGGGGGCGTGGGCGTGGCCTCCATCATGATGGTGGTGGTAGAGGAGCGGACCCGGGAGATCGGCATCAAGTTGGCGGTGGGCGCCAAACGGCGGATCATTCTATTGCAGTTCTTCGCCGAATCCCTCAGTATTATCCTATTGGGCGGCCTCATCGGCTTCAGTCTGGCGGTTTTGTTGTTGGACGCCTTGCCGGTGGAAAAGATCAAAGATTATGTGGGCATCCCGCAAATCAATCCATTGGTGGGGATCGCGACCATCTTGATTCTTCTGGCCATCGGCACCCTGTCGGGTTTCATTCCCGCTCGCAGAGCCGCTTCCACAGATCCTATCGTCGCATTGCGCAGTTAAGGAGACAGCACCATGAAGGCACATTTATTCAAACTCTATTTATCTGAATACCGCAAACGGAAGAAAAAGACCGCCCTCATCACCTTCGCTATCGCCTGGGGCGCGTTTTCGCTTCTTCTACTGATGTCCTTCGGCCGCGGCCTGGCACATCAGTTCAAGGTGGGACTCCAGGGTTTGGGCACCGACCTGGTGATGTTTACCGGCGGCCAGACCTCCAAAGTGTATCAAGGGCTTCCCAAAGGGCGGCGGATTCAATTGTATGCCGATGACATCGATCTCTTGCAAAGCCGGATCCCGGAAATCAAGCGCATCATCCCCGAGAGCTACACCACCATGCAAATCACCTATAAAGACAAGGATACCTCCCGGACGGTGAACGGTGTGCCCCCGGAATTCAGTACCATGCGCTCCACCGTTGCCCGCGAGGGCGGACGGTTCGTCAATCGAAACGACGAGGACAACGCCCGCCGGGTGGCGTTTATCGGTTGGAAATTGGCCGGTTACCTATTCGAAGACGAAGATCCCATCGGCAAAGACCTCTCAATCAACCGGCAACCGTTCACAGTTGTGGGAGTGATGAAAAAGAAATTGCAAATGGGCAACTATCAGGGGCTGGCCTACGATCAGATCTACATCCCCTTCGCCACATTCCAGAACCTCTACTCCCAGAAGTTCGTGGACCGTATCCATGTCCAACCGGTGGACCGTAAGTACGCAGTCTTTCTGGAACGGCGGGCCCGCGAGGTATTGGGCGAGAAATACCGCTTCGCCGGCGAAGACGAGTATGCCCTCAATGTCTGGAACACCATTGTCCAGGGGGAGATGACCCAGAAGGTGTTCACGGGTATCAATTGGTTCTTGAGCCTGATCGGCGCTTTGACCTTGATTATCGGGGCCGTGGGCGTCACCAATCTGATGTACGCCATCGTCAAGGAGAGGACCCGGGAGATCGGCGTAAAAATGGCGCTGGGAGCCAAGCGGCGCCATGTGATTCGCCAGTTCTTGTTGGAAGCCTTTCTGATTTTTTCCAAAGGGACGATGTGGGGAATCTTGCTGGCCTTCAATCTTGTGATGTTGGTGCGCGCCATCCCCATGTCGTATGAAATGTCGAGTATTCAATCCTATTTGCTGCGGCCGATATTCTCCACCGATATGGTGGTCATGTTCATCGCCGTGATGGCGTCGTTGGTGTTCTTGGCCGGCATCTTCCCGGCGCTCAAAGCGTCCCGCTTGAATCCGGTGGACGCGTTGCGCTATGAATAGGAACGGTCGCATGCTGAAACAATTGATAAAAAACGAGGTAAACAATGATTCGATTTGAAAATATAACCAAGGTGTATCAAACAGGAAACCTGTCGTTCGAAGCCCTCAAAGGGGTGAATATGAAAATCGACCGGGGAGAATTCGTCTCCATCATGGGACCCTCCGGTTCCGGTAAGTCCACTCTCATGAACATCATCGGCTGCCTGGACACACCCACCGGCGGTTCCTATCTATTGGATTCGGAGAATGTGGCGGGTTTGACCTTCGACCAATTATCCGAGATCCGCAACAAAAAGATCGGCTTCGTGTTCCAGAACTTCAACCTCTTGCCCTATGCCACAGCCTATGAGAATGTGGAACTTCCCATGCTCTACAACGGCAAGAACGCCAAAGAGCGCAAACGCCGGGTGCAGAAGTATCTGGAGTTGGTGGGCCTATGGGATTGGGCGGAGCACCGTCCCACCGAACTCTCCGGCGGCCAGCAGCAGCGGGTGGCAATCGCCCGGGCATTGGTCAACGAGCCCCCCGTCATTCTGGCGGACGAACCCACCGGCAACCTGGACTCCAAAAGCGGTCTGGAGATTATGGAAATCTTTCTTCAGCTCTCCAAAGAGGGGAAAACCATCCTCATGGTGACCCACGACCAAAAGGTGGCAGACCACTCCTCCCGCACCATCCGCATCTTCGACGGCACCATCGTAAACGGCGCCTTCAACGGCAAGGATCACTAGCCAGCGGTGAAAAAGCTGCCCGTCGCCCCACAAGTGTGCAAAAAAATAAATTTTTTGGGAGAATTATTTTCACTATGTCCGACAAAATGGGCATGACGTTGAAAAAAGAATTTGGAGGAAAGATATGAAACAAACAAAAACATTAGTCCACGCATTTTTAATAACCATCATGATGGCAACGCTCCTGGCCCTCACCGGCTGCAGTTTGGACAAACCTCACCAAGAGCGAGTCAAAGAGGAGGCGGTGGCCGACGAACTGGCTCCGGCTCCGAAAAAAGACAGGGAAACCGGAAAATCAAGACAGCGTAACGTAACCCCCGAGAAAAAAAAGATGTTACAGGCCCTGGGCAGCATCGAAGGAGCCCAACCTTCAATGGCGGCCGGTGATAAAGGCTTCAACACCGAAGAATACGATAAGATCGACGAGAACCAATTCAAGGACGCCCGGGAAAATCCCCTTTCGACTTTTTCCATCGACGTGGATACCGCCTCCTACACCAATGTCCGCCGCTTCCTCACCTCCCGGCAAATGCCCAATAAAGACGCGGTGCGGCTGGAAGAGATGATCAACTACTTCACCTACGACTACCCCCAGCCCACAGGCAAACATCCCTTTTCCATCAACACCGAAATGGCCTCGTGCCCCTGGAACGACGAGCACAAGCTCATCCACATCGGCTTGCAAGGAAAAACGCTGGACTATAAAAACTTCAAACCCTCGAATCTAGTCCTGCTGGTGGATTCTTCCGGCTCCATGTCGTCCGCCAACAAGCTGCCGCTCTTGAAGCAATCGCTCAAGCTGTTGCTCGAAGAGCTGGACGACCGCGACCGCATCGCCATCGTGGCCTACGCCGGTTCCGCCGGATTGGTGTTGCCCTCGACCCCGGCGTCCAAACGGGAGATGATTCTCGAATCCCTCGATAGCCTTCAAGCCGGAGGCTCCACCGCCGGAGGCGCGGGTATCCAGTTGGCCTACAAAGTAGCCAAAGAGAACCTCATCGCCGGCGGCAACAACCGGGTGATCCTGGCCACCGACGGCGACTTCAATGTGGGAGCCTCCTCATCGTCCGACCTGGTGCGCCTCATCGAGGAAAAACGCAAGGACGACATCTTTCTCACCATCTGCGGCTTCGGCATGGGCAATTACAAAGACGGCCGCATGGAGCAAATTTCCAACGCCGGCAACGGCAACTACTTCTACATCGATACCCTCAAAGAGGCGGAGAAGGTCTTTGTCAAAGAGATGCGGGCCAATATGTTCACCATCGCCAAAGACGTGAAGATCCAGGTGGAATTCAATCCCACCAAGGTCAAAGCCTACCGTCTGGTGGGATACGAGAACCGCCTCCTGGCCAACGAGGACTTCGACGACGACACCAAAGACGCCGGAGAGCTGGGCGCCGGTCACACAGTCACGGCCCTCTACGAAATCATCCCCGCCGGTTCGGAAGAAACCGTGCCCAAAGCCGGCTCCCTCAAATACCAGGAGACCAAAATCAAGAACTCCGCCGCCCAAACCAACGAGATCATGACCCTCAAGTTCCGCTACAAACCCCCCAAGCAGGACACATCCCTCCTGATCCAACAAACCCTGGAAGACAGCGATACCAAGGCCGCCAAAGCCTCCATCAACTTCCGCTTCTCAGCAGCCGTCGCAGGCTTCGGCATGCTGCTCCGGGATTCCACATTCAAAAACGATCTCACCTACGATCACATCGCCGCTTTGGCCGAATCCTCCCTCGGCGACGACAAAAACGGCTACCGGGCAGAATTCCTTCAACTCCTGAACATCGCCCGCCAACTAAACAAATAATTCCCCCGCATTCCAATCAAAGGGCGGCTCCCAAGCCGCCCTTATCCTTTAAGATTATCCCCTTCATCCTTTATTATCAGTAGTTCATGAGTTTTAGACTAAAAACCGTCCAAAATCCGTTGATTTTAGACGGAAAAAGTGCTAAGTTTTGTATATGGTTGATGATAGAACGTTTTCGGTTGTAGACCGGTTGCTTGGAGAGGCGGATGGAAAACTGCGGCGAACGATTGTCGGTCGTATGGCCGGAGATTTGTCATCCTTGCCTCCCATTAAAGTGCTTCGAAGCCTGAGAGGGATCGGCAAGACCACGGCTCTGTTACAATTGATGTCCACCTGCTCTGAAAAGCACTTCTATTTCTCCGCCGACTGGCCGCAAGTGAAGAACCTGTCCCTTTATGAATACACCGTGCAATTGATCGAAAGCGGCTTCAAGATGTTGTTTATCGATGAGATCCACACCATCCCCGATTGGGAACGGGATATCAAGGCGGTGGTGGACCAGTTTTCCTCCGCCCGTTTGTTGGTGTCCGGCAGCGCCCCGGTGGTGTTTCGCGGCGACCGGCGGCTTCCCCTTTTCCCTCGAATATTCCTTCGATGATTCTCTGCAAACGATTTTCACTGTTATCAAACAATCGCTGGAAAAAGACGCGGTGTCTATCTTGAAACTCTCGTCCCAAAAGGTGCTGGCTATGGAGAAACTTCTCTACTTTGTCGCCACCTCCAAGCCCGGCGAATTGAGCGTCAACTCGTTGTCCCGGAATCTAGCGGTCTCAAAACCCATTATCGACGAAATCATCCAGGCTCTGGAACAGATGAAAATCCTACGGGTACTTCGCCCCCTGGCCACCGGAGCTAGATTGGTGCGGGGAGAACCCAAGATCCTCTTCGCCCATCCAAACCTCCGCTTCGCCATTTGCCGCACATTGGGATTGGAGCCGGAAATCGGCGCTGTCCGGGAAGAGCTGGCCCTCTTCGGCTTCGAACTTCTTGGTTATTCGGTCCACACTGTAAAAGGCTACAAAAAGAATCCCGATTATATCATCAAAAAAGGACTGGAGGAGACGGTCGTCGAGATCGGCGGTCCCAACAAAGACTACGGGCAAATCAAGGACATCCCCAACGCTCTGCTCCTAAGAGAGCGACAACTAATGGCCCTGCTGTTGTCCAACGAGAGGGCGCGAGCATAGCCTGCGCCCTCTTATGTTGTTATTGATACATGTCTAAAGCGTCTACGTTTTCGACTCCGGCCGGCATGCCGGGGGCTGGGGCCAGACCCAGGTCTGGGGAGAAGAGGTAGACGGAGAAGGTTCCGGTGAAATCCGTGAATAGGATGGCTCCGGCGTCTATGGTCTGTCCCTGGGGGCCGACCCAATTATTCAAGATCTGGGAGCCGGGGCTGACGCTGAACAGGGCGTAATCGATTCCCGGTTCATTGAGCAGGGGGGTGCCGTAGTCCCATACGATGAGAGCGTCTACGCTGTCGAGGGTCGGATGCAAACCCAATGTGGAGGCCATGGCATACAAGGCCGGCATGCCTCTGGGGGCGATGGCGCCGATGTCGGAGGAATTGAGGCCCGTCAAGGCTGTTTCCGCCGGGGATACGGTGAAGAATGTGTTGTTCTGATAGCTGAGTCCCCCCTGCTGGTTGAAGGATACGATGTTGTCGTGTGTTCCCGGCTGGATGGGGCTCGTGGGAGCGATGAGGCCGAAATGACTGTCGTCGTACCGCAAGGCGTTCGAGCCGCCGTTGCCGGCTGTGGGCAATACCTGGGGATTGATCTGTCCCGCATATGTGGACGGATGCGTGTACAGTCTATCGGAGTCGTAGATATCCGCCGGCTGCTGGTTGTTCCGGGCTTCCCTTTCCGACCATGTGCCGGCGACCCCGCCGGTGGCCCGGTCAATGGAGAAACTGATGCCGATGACGGCCTGGTTGGTGGGGCCACTGTGATCGACGGATATGGAATCCACAAAACTGAGACCGAAATTGGAGAGCGGAAGTATCTGGACCACACCGATCCATAAAATGTCCGAATCCATAAACGGACCATTGGGGTGGCCCAACGAAGGGGAGGGGCCGATCAAGCCGGCGGGCACCGGCGGCAACCATAATCCATACGGATCTTCGGCGCTGAACAGTCCCGGAATGCCGGGGCCCGTCAGCGGACGGTCCGGATTGTCGTCCAGGGTGAATTCCTGGGCCAATACCGGGGAAATGAACAGAAACATCACCAAAAGGGTGATCATGAAATGAATAAAACTTTTGCGTTTCATCCAAGCCTCCTTTTATTTAGTTGTGTAAATCTTGCGTGTAGCTTAGTTTTTGGCCCGGTCCACAGCGGCGCGGATGGCGCGGATGTGGACCGGGGTGGTGCCGCAGCAGCCGCCGATGATGGCGACGCCGGCTGCGATCAATGCTTCGGCCTTTTGGCCCATAAATTCGGGTGTTTCAGGGTAGAAGGGCTTGCCGTCCTTGAGCTCCGGCACTCCGGCGTTGGACTGGATAATCACCGGCAATGAGGTATGCTGTTTGAACTCGACGGCGATCTCGATCATCTTTTCGATGCCGTTGCCGCAATTGGAGCCGATGATAGTGGCGCCCGCCGCTTCGAGTTCCCGGGCCGCCGCTTCGATGGTGACGCCCATTACCGTATAAAACCCTCTGGGGGTGGGATCAAAGGTCATGGTGGCCATGATGGGGATGTCGAGCGACACCTCCCGCGCAGCCTCGATCGCCAGCTTCGCCTCCTGGATGTCGGTCATAGTCTCGACGCACACCAGATCGGCGCCGGCTTTGATGAGCGCCTTCATTTGCCGCAGGAAGCCGTCCCTCATGAGTTCCGGCTCCGTATCGCCGTAGGGTTTCAGCAACTTGCCGCAGGGTCCGCACGAGGCGGAGACAAAGGCTTTGTCCCCCACCGCTTTTTTCACCGCTTCGACCGCCCGCCCGTTGATGGTTTCGGTTTTGTGGTCCAATCCGTATTGAGCCAACTTCAACGGCGAACCGCCGAAAGAGTTTGTCTGGACGATATCCGCGCCTGCCTCCATATATTGGCGGGCGATTGCTTCGAGAATATCAGGATGGCTGAGATTGTACTCTTCGGGGCATCGTCCGCCAGTCAAACCATTGGCGAACAGCATGGTTCCCATGGCGCCGTCCGCCACCAATACCTCGCCCGCCTGGATGCGTTCTACAATAGAAGTCATTCTGCCCTGCCGCTGAATTACGCCTGCGCCATCAGCTCTTTGACGCAATCAACCGCGAAGCCGGCGTCGAAGGCGTACTCGTCGGCGCCGATCTCGTCGGCGTAGGCTTTGGAAACCGGCGCGCCGCCGATGATGGTCTTGATTTTTCCGTCCAGGCCCTCTTTTTTCAACAAGTCCACTACCTTCTTCATCACCGGCATGGTGGTGGTGAGCAAGGCGGACATGCCGATAAAGTTTGCGTTTTCTTTTTTGGCGGCGGCCACGAATTTTTCCGGCGCCACATCATTGCCCAGATCGATGACATCGAAGCCCGCCCCTTTGAGCATAATGCCCACCAGGTTTTTGCCGATATCGTGCAGGTCGCCGTAAACCGAACCGATCACCACCTTGCCCCGCGACTCCACTCCCGCTTTGATCAATAGGGGCTTGAGGGGGTCGAGGCCGGCGTACATGGCCTTGGCCGCCAGCAATACATCGGGTAGAAATATCTCATGATCGCGGAATTTGTCGCCCACGATGTTCATTCCGGCAATCAAGCCGTTGTCCAGGATATCTTTGGGAGAGAGTTTATTGTCGATCGCCTGTTGGGTCAATTCAGCCACTTTCTCTTCTTCACCCAACTGCAATTGCTCGGAAATCTGGTTTAATAGTTCCATGTTTAATCCTCCATGTGATTTGGATAGAGTTGTTTCATGCGGCGGACGCAGGTATGGTTCCGGCAATCGCCGCAAAAGGGATAATCGTTTACGAAGCGGTGGATATCCGGTTCGCCCGCCACCAACAAGCCGGAAAGCGATTTGAGGGGATCCATCAAGAAACTGTCGTTCAATTGGATGCCGATGTTACCCGGCTGCAAACTCTCGAACAACGCCTCTTGCCCGCTGATATGCCACCCGCAATAGCCGGGGCTGTAGAGCATGACGGTGAGGTCCACGAGGTTCGGCGCCCTACGCTGCAATTCCCGGCGTAGGGCCTCTTCCATGAATCTACCGCAATTATCGGCCCCGATGGAGGCTGCCGCATCCAGCATCGACGCCAACGCGAAGTCGTTCTTGTCGAACAGGTCGCTGATTTTACGGCTGATGGATTGCCCCAGGGTGGCTGCCCCAAACGCCAATGTGGACGCCAGAGGGACGATTTTTTTTAGCGGTGTGTCCGCTGCGTTTTGCCCGCTGCCGGCGTATACCTTGTAAAACTCTTCCATGCAGATTTTCTGGATGATGGCAGTGGGTTCCGTCAGAAGTTCGATCCAGGTCATGGCGTCCTCGTACAGCGCGAGAATCTTTTCAGACGGCTCGACGCCCCTGTCGATGCCCTGAGCCTCTAGAACATCTTCCCTGGAAGGTTTGATGCGGGAAACCGGAATATCTATAATTTGTCTCATAAATGCACTAGTCAACGGCGGGCAAAGAGTCCATGCCGCAGCGTTTCGCCTCGGAGCTCATGAGCTTTGTGAGCTCCGCCTTCACATCGTCGCCGATACCTGCCGGTTGGTACGCTTTGAGATGGCGCTCCTTTTCCTGGCTGGCGCGCTGCTTCAGAGTCAGGCTTCCTTCGCTGCGCCAACGGGACAGGTTGGCCCTGTCGATGACCCTACCGGGGAAATAGTGTTCCTCTTTCAGGTATTTGCGGGTGTGTTTGGCGATCAGAAGGTGTTTCTCTTTGAGCAGTTCCTCAAAATGAGGCATCGCCGGGAAGTCCTCTTTGGCCTCCACGCCTCGAGTCATCCTGAGGGTCAATCCGCAGATTTCGTTGTCCACCACCAATTTTTCCAGACTCTGGCAGTTCTCGAAGTCCAACATGCCGGGACCGGAGATGCTGTTGATCCCCGCCAATCCCGCCATTGTGGCGCCCATGGAGGTTTCCAATCCCGCTTGGGCGTCCAGTTTTTTGGCGTCGCTCAAGGAGATGTAGGCCTGCGTCGGAATACCCAGATATTTGCCGATTTCGTTGTAAGCGCAGTCGATCATCTGCGTCTCCACAGCCCCCATCGGGGTGGTTTCGTAGCGAATGTCGAAGGCCGCCGGAGATCCGCCGTAAAGTAGGGGAGAGCCGGGATTTGCCAGTTGGCTGATGACAATACCGCTCAGGGTTTCAGTTGTGTGGGAAACCAATGTGCCAACAATGGTGACCGGCGACATGAAGCCCGCCAGCGGCATGGAGATGAATTCGATGGGAATGCCGTATTTACCGCAATCAATGACGTTCTGCGAGGTGACGTCGCTCCATTTCAACGGCGAGGTGGGGCAGCATGAAAATATGGTGAGGGGTTTCTCTTTGAGGGCCGCCTCGCTCCCCCTGACCGCCACCTGCATATCTTTCATCACATGGAAGCCCGCGATGGTGAAGGTGCCGGTGATGACCGGTTTTTCGCAGAAGAGCAAGCTCAAGTAGAGCCTATAGCTGTCGGAGATGGTTTCGATAACGTCCGAGGGGATGAAGGCTGTGCTCTGGGCCGCGATATTGTCGAGCTTTGTCATCAATTTGGCGTAGTTGACATAATCGGCGGTAGTGGGTCTGCGGATCTCGTCGGTGTCGGAGTCCAGGATGTTGAGGGCCGCCGAGCCGGGGGCGAAATGGATGTTGTACCCCGATAGATCGTGGGTTTCGTTGCCCAAAGCGTCGTATAATTTGAATCCCCGGGGAACGGTTTTGAGTGATTTGTCTATCATCTCCTGGGTGTACACCACGTGCTGTTTGTCCATATCGACGGCGGCGCCGTGGGCTGCCAGGAGATCGAGAATTTCGTTGTTGTGAACTGTGGTGCCCAGTTTGCATAGGACATCGCGGCTTTCGGCGATGATTTGCTGGATGAGATCGTCGGTCAAGAACCTTAGAGTCGGTCTGTTGGCCATTCGGTTACCTCCCTTTGTGTAAAAATTGGTATAAATTTAGAGTAAATCTCTTCCCAAAACGACAAAAAATCATTTGCCAGAATCATTTTTTCATTATAGGTAATTAAATTCTTTTTTTCAAGTCATATTCCGCCATCCCTTTTTCAGCTTTCCACCGCGCCGTCTACCCCTTCAATATCGAGGAATTCCCCATTTCCACCAGGAAATGGCCCAATGTCATGTGTAAACGCCCCGATGCCATCTGGAAACGCTCCAATACCATCTACCTTTGCCCGATTCCCTCCTGGAAAAGGTCCATTTCCTTCTGGAATCGCCCCAATTCCACCCGGCATTACACCATCCCCACATGGAATCAGCCCATTTACACATGGAATAAAACCGATGATTGATGGAATACATCTTGCTCCACATGGAAAAGAGGAGGACCCCTAACGGGGTCCCCTTTTTCAAGATAACGTCAACGCTTTTCATGGTGGATCAGGCCTCGATACTACCGGCGGCCTAGCGTTTGTCCCTGACGCCGTACTCGCGCCAGGCTTCCTGCGGGATGAGGTACTTGACCATTTTCCGTCCTCTACCCGCCTGCTTGGTCAACTGCTTGATCAGTCCCTGCATCCTGGCGGTGGTGGTCTTGAGCGTGGCCTTCTGGGTCTCCTGCAAGAAATCCTCCGCTTCCACCTGGGCTTTCAGGCTCCGAAGCGTCTCTACGTAAGCTGCGTCCAGACCCACAGCGTTGAAGGTGTCCTGGTTTTTGCCGATCCCTTCGATCAACAAGTTTGTGGCGTTAATTTTTTCCGCGTAAGATAATTTTACAATGGTCATAATGACCCTCCTTGTAACTAAGATTTGTATTTTTACTTCCTTTGCAACCGGTCATCGGTTACGCGACATAGTATATATAATAACTACATATATGTCAACCCCAAAATAAAGTTTTTTTATAACGACAACACTCCGGCATCTCTTAGCCCTTTCTCTATCCAGACCTGTTATAGAGGGCTTTGTGATTCCAACCTGCGATTCGCCCCCCCTTATCAGTCTCGAATTTCCTCGCTCACTTCGTATGCAATATCTATGACATGGCAGGATATATTCTCGGAGGCGGAAGTATGCTTGCGTGGAGTGCATCCCCGTGGTAAACCGCGGATGTTGAGTCGTTGGTTCCCGTTCCGGCAGGAGAGTCTTTGCAGGCCTTTGGTTGGCGGGAAGATCAGTCTTGTTTGAAAAATTCGCTGTATGTCGATGGGAGTCATCCGGCTCTTTCTTCGACCGTCCTGCTCCGGCGGAAAGTCAATAATGAGCCGGCGTTGATTTATTATCCTTATGGCGAAGGGACCGTTATTTTAACCTCGATGTTTACCGATTGGGGCCTGGCCCATTCGCAGGCGTCATCGGCGGAGCTGAAGTTGGTGCGGGATTTGGTGACGTTTGCCAAAAATCCCCAATCCCCGACCTTCAACTTCCCGGATCCTCAAAAAGAGCTCAACCAGCCAAATCTCCACGCTCTAAATCCCTTCAAAGCCTCAGCTAAATGGGATTTTAGCAATGATTCAATGTGAAGGTTAACTATTATAAAACGTTTGTAGCAGTTTGGTGCCGTTCAGGATTTGCGAAGCCCTTAAAAAAAGAATGAACAGGTCGCAACTATAAAAACTCAAAAGTTGTCGCAAAATATTGAAATTTTTTTTTTGATATGCTAGCGTATTATCTGTTTAAATAATTGGAAATTTACCGCTATTTCCAGAACACTATTTAGGAAGCTCAAGATCAACATCGCCGATGAACGACCAAAAAGATAAAAAGGGAGCCAAAATGAAAAAGGAAAAGATCCTTTATTCTATATTGTTTTTATTTTGTTGCACATTTTTTCTCACTCCAACCATATCATATGCCCAGGAAATTGGAGAGGAAAATCTTGGAAAACTACGTGGTTGGATTATTGATCCCGAGACAGAGGACCCCGTCACCGAAAGATTTGTTGTGGGTTTATGGGATGCAAAAAATGGAATTGAGGCCGCTACGGGAAATGTTGGTGTGATTTATAGCAATCAAAAAGGTTATTTTGAAAAAAACTTGCTACCTGGACAATATATTTTGCGTTTTTTTCCAGCAGAGCCCTCACAGAGATATTGTTCTGAGGAACCGCATCCTTTAAAAAATGATCAGTTCAAATATATTGTCAATGTAAAAAAAGGGAAAAATACTGAAATTAGGAAAAATGCAACTATTGGGGGGCGACTGAGGATTTTCATTGCAGATCTTCAAGGGAATAAATTTGATCCGAAATTCAAATTCGGGGTCACTTACATAAATATCGCTTCTTCAGTAAACAACGGTAATTTCTATGATTCCATTGATTTACATGGCTTTAATGGTGACAATTTAAACGATGGTGAAATGCTTAGTAATGCCATTTATCCAGGGATGTATAAACTTAAGGTAAACTTGTATGGAGTAGGATTTAATGGTGGAAAGATTGAAGAAGATGACGTAGAAGTAAAAAGGGGTGAAATATCAAATGTCACAATTAAGATTAATACAGAAAATGAAACCGGAATTGAGGGCTATGTGACTGACGGGAAAGGACACCCGATAGCTAGAGAGGCAGTTATGTTTCTTTCTACTAATGACCTTCCATTTATTAGTACGTATACAAATGAACGTGGATATTATAAATTTGTTGGGATGGAAAGTGGGGAATACGAAGTTTTGGTAGAAACCACCCAGTACAGCCCTTTTGATACAACTCTTTTTATCCGTGCGAATATAATTGAAAAATTAGATATTGTTCTTGAAGAGTCTAAATAATTTAAAAGTCTTGCCGAGGAATCTTTATGCAAAAGCAAAAAAAACTAATAATATTGTTTTGTTTTATATTTTGTCTTTTTGATCTTCTTTCATCAGGTGACTACTTTTTTGAACCATATGAAATGGTAGATTTTTCAGAGCTTCATGTAATAGTTGGCGGAGAAACCATAAATATAAACGATATTGAGAAAATGGCCAATAATACTGTTATTGAGCGTGATTATGGGAGGGAATTTGATAAAGAAGGATTGAATAAGCTGAAATACGCTTTATTAAGATTAATTCTGCATGTTGCACAAAAAATGAATCGATGCCCAGGATATCAAGTTCTTTTTGGAGATGAATTCTCAATAAAAAAAACACATATCACTTTTAAAAGTTTTAAAGGATGTGGAAAAGCAGATTTTTCTCGATTAATTCTATTAGAATACAAAATATTTAAATCTATTTTGGAAGATATAAAAAGATCCGAGGGCAGATATAGGGTTAATTTAGATAATATAAGATGTAGCCCCAAGATCTCTGCTGTAGAAGCCTTTGGGCATGAATATCTACATCATCAAACTCAAGCTGATATGGCGGGTCATGCGGATGAATGTTTGACCTATTGCTTTACAAAATTGTGCATTAATCCCGATTATGATATCAAGGAAGGTGAAGCTACAATTAAAAATGTACCAGAGCAAAAAATTAAATGTCATCAATTAGAAGAGAGTGAATGGGGAGAATTAATAAAGAATAGACTTGAGGGTATAGATCCACGCCCTGTGACCAAAGTTGGTGATTGTTTTTGTGGAGTAGATTGGACAGAGAATTCCAGCGATACAAATCGAGTGGATTGGATGGAGGATGAGACTTGCGATAACCCGAATACGATGTCCGGGGGAAGCGGTAGTGGCGGATATATAGGAGATCATGCGGACGACAATGTTTCGTTTTCGTCTGGTATTCTGGCGGGGGTGGAATTGGCGTCCGGCGATGATTTTTGTGATATTGGAGAGCGGGGATTTGATTCTGTCAGCTATTATCCGTCGGTGATGGTGTATGACAAGTATTATTATGGGCTGGCTGAGCGGATGCTGGATGTGGTTGGGAATGATGATTATATTGAAGACCGTAATCATGACTACTTTTCCAATAACCATTCGGTGATGGTCGTTCCCATGGGTGAATTGTCCGGCGACCGGGGATCGGAGATCAAGAGGGCCGCGATCGAGCGGTATGTGCGCGAAGGGGGGACGATGTTGGTGTTTGCCCAGCAGTATGGGGCGGATGTTGAGTCGTTGGTTCCCGTTCCGGCAGGGGAGTCTTTGCAGGCCTTTGGTTGGCGGGAGGATCAGTCCTGTTTGAAAAATTCGCTGTATGTCGATGGGAGTCATCCGGCTCTTTCTTCGACTGTTAGCGGGTTGGTGGATGGTGGGGTGGATGGATATTTTTCTGTGATTCCTTCGACCTCTACTGTGTTGTTGCGGCGGAAAGTCAATAATGAACCGGCGTTGCTTTATTATCCTTATGGCGAAGGGACCGTTATTTTAACCTCGATGTTTACCGATTGGGGCCTGGCCCATTCGCAGGCGTCATCGGCGGAGCTGAAGTTGGTGCGGGATTTGGTGACGTTTGCCAAAAATCCCAGGCTTCCGATTCCTACCTTCAATGTGGAGGAAAATCCGGGCTCCAGTGTCTCTCTCAATCTCGCGGTGAAGAACGATAGCCATCATGCGGCCACCAAAGCGCGGGTGAAGGTGTGGACGCCGGATCGGAGGCGTGTTCTTTATGAGGCGGAACAACCGGTGGCATTGCTGGCTGGAGAGGAGGCTGTGATTCCGGTGTCGTTTACTTTGCCGGTGGGAGAGACGAAACGCTTTGCAATCCAACCGGAACTGGGAGCGCAATTTGGCTTCACCAGCAGCATGGAGTCGTTGTTTCTTCATGTGATGGAACCGCTTGCCGGCGGGGGTTACAAAGACCACCGGTTCAATAAGGGTATCGACGTGAGATATTCGCAGACCAAAAGCTCCATATCGCTTTTGGGCTCGCAACGGAAAAAAGTGGGGACACCGTTGCAATATTGTCTGGCAATGGCCAACAGAACCGGCAAAGCAATCGACGCAGGGAACCGCACGGGCCTGTCCCCATCCGAAAACAAAGAAGTCTGGCTCGTTGACGAAGCCAATATGCTGAACGTCAACCTCCTGGACGAAGTATCCAAAACCTCCCTCCCGGTGGATTACGCCAAAAAATACGAAACTCTCAAGCAGTTCGACTTCCTCGACCAAAAAATCCAATACAACCTGGCCCAGGCCTCCCGCCACTACCTCCTCTCCCGCCAATACGACAATATCCACTGCCCCAACGCCCAAACATCCCCAGAATCCATCGCCAGCTTCCAATCAGCCAAAGCCCACCACCTCTACCTCTCACTCCACTACTACCAAACCGCCCAATCCACATACGAGAGATCCCTAAACAACAGCGATCCAAATTCCCCAAACCCCGACCCCGAAAAGCTCTCATCATTCAAAACCCAATTCATCCCTCCACAAATCTCCTATATCATCGACCACCCCGACTTCACCCCAAGCCCCAGATTCGAATTCCCCTAGAACTCAACCAACCCAATATCCACACCCTAAATCCCTTCAAGACCTCTGTTCAAAATGATTTAAGCGACCTTTCAAATGATATGGATTAATTTTTATAGAAAAATCGCGAATCAAATTCTGTTCAAAAAAATAAGAGCTCAAGGATTGATAATAATTTTTTCACGTGATATTATCGAAATGTCGTGAATCAATTTTAGTGAATAATGCTACTTCATAGAACATGCTCTTTGAATGGATCCGATTTTTGATCGCAATGAGTTACCTATAAATTAAAAGGAATTTCTCCAGTGAATTAAACTTAAGAGTTTATCTGTTTGAACTGCAAAGTAAGAAATATTTTTAATAAATCAAAATTATCTAAAAAGTAAGCAAATGAGGTGTTAAATGAAGAAATTAAATTGTTTTATTACCTTAGCATTGGCAATTTTGCTATTTTCGCAACCAGCATTTTCTTTAATTGAATCACGGATTAGAGGTGTGGTTATAGATAAAGGTACTGGAAAACCCATAAAAGGTGCATCTGTCACTTTATTTCTTCGGCATCAAATGGATACAAGTTATATGCAAGAAAAAATTGCATCCATTTTTTCTGATGCAAATGGAGCCTTTTCTTTCGAAGTCCCTTGGCCTGGTATGTATTTTGTCAAATGTAAAAAAGATACCTATCTCTCGTTTTTGCCAGATTATTACTATAAGTATGTTAAAAAAGATTATCTCTCAAAATTAGCCAGGGTATTCAAATTAGATGAGGGAGAAATAAAACATATAAAGATACAGCTTGAAAAAGGTGGGATCTTAAGAGGATTTTTTAGAAAAAATGAGGATGACAAAATTGCTCCAATAAAAATTTCAGCATGGATTTTAAAGGAATCAAAAAAAGATGAACGCTTTGTTTTAGACGATTACTATGAAATTGAGTATATCTATTCTGATGAGAATGGATATTTTGAAGCAAATTCTCTTGAGGCAGCGGATGATTATTATTTATATATAGATTTGGGAGATGGATATCCACGGAAATTTATAAAAAACATAAATGTAGCCAAAAATGAAGTCACTGATATTTCAAGAGTATATGATCTATCGAATATGTCTAGTATCGAAGGTGTTGTAACATTAAATAGCAATCCACCTAGCAATGGGAATATTCAAATTGAAAGTATGTTTGAAGGTGACGATGGAGAGACCGTTTTTAGCTCATATGAGTTAGGAGAGAGTGGAGGGAATTATTTTTTTAAAGGTCTTTTACCTGGACAATATCGCATGAGTGTATCATGTTTTGGGCCTGGTGGAGCAGCACTAAAAAAGGAATTTATTATTGAAATAGCTGAAGGGACTCTTAAAAACTTCAATATTTCAGATAATTAGGTGAAATTAATGGGTAAGTGCTGTCGAATATTATTGATATGGGTCTTTTTAATTCATCTTACTCTATTAGGTTTTGCCAAGACCGAACTTGAAAGTGTTTTAGAAAAAGGTGGAACCAAGCTCGTTGAACCAGGAGTTTACAAAGGGTTAATAGTATTTATTCCAAAAAAAGATACTAGATCGCTGGAAATGCGACGTACGCAGTATAAGAAGTATAATAAAAATCTGGCTCTGTTGCCTGAGTTAAATGATTTTAAAGTTGAATTAGACAGAAGAATAGTTGAGATAGAATTAGAATATAAAAAACACAAGCAATCACCTGAAGGCTATAAGGGAAATGACTACAAGTATGAGTGGGAAAAAAATCCTCTTCCATCCTGCATAAAAAATGGACTTAACAGATATTTAGAGGATTTAAAAAGTGGAGATCGTAAACTCTATATTATTTGGTCTAGAGAGACTATTAGTTGGAAGACTATAAAAGAACACTCGTTTGTGAATTGGCATGGGCAATGTATTGCTCCTGGGCATATTGAGATATATGATGCATATCAAGAAAAAATTTTAGAGAAAAAAGTTGCATCCCTATTATTTCACGAACTAGTACATGCTGTTACGTATAAGGATACAAAATGCTGTCAAAGTATTAAGAATGGAAAATCTCAGGCAGATGAGGAAGCTAGTGCAGAGGATGCTCAAATTAAAGTTTTTGGAAGGAAATACACTCGTACTCCTTACGAACGTACTAGTTATACTGATAATCCTGAAGATGTCTGGAATAAAAAAGGCGATGATTGTACGTATGAAAAAGTTTGCTTTTGCAAAGAGGGGTGTCCTGGTGATAGTTCATCAAGTACTACAAACAGAATGTCAATGTCTTCCGATAATAATGCAGCAGACTTCTGTACTCCGCCGCCTCCTGAGGATCCTGGCCCTGGCGCCGATAATCCAGATGATAATGAATCAATGTCCAGCGGCATCACCCGGATATATAACCTCGCTCCCAGATCGTTGGTTTTGAAGAGGGGTTATTGGCAGGAGGCGGCGAAGCTGTTTGGCGGGTTGTTGTTTGATGGAAATAATTCGGCTGAGGAGCTGATTCAGGTGTCGAAAGTTCTGGTTATTCCAACGGCTGCGTTGTCGCAGGTATATGGGGATTCTGTGCTGCGGGCTGTGGTGGAAAAATATGTGGCGCTGGGCGGCAATCTTGTTGTTATGTCGCAGCAACATGGGACTCAGGCGCAGGAGTTTTTACCTGGTGGCGATCAACTCCAGGTGTTTGGGTTTCGGGAAGATCAGTCTTGTTTGAAAAATTCCTCTTTTTTTGAGGTGATGCATCCGGTGTTGTCGTCCTGCGTCAACGGTATGGTGGATGTGGGGGTGGATGGGTATTTTTCTAAATTTCCAGCAAATGGAACCG
>CAZBHS010000004.1:0-182270 GCA_964491915.1 uncultured Clostridia bacterium | reverse complement strand
TCCCGGGGCAGGGCTTCATCATCCCCCCCTTCCAGAAGGTTTGTTAGTTCATCCTGCTCCAGCAGCGGCAAATCTTTGATGGGCAGTTCCATATGCTGGAGGCATGCCTCCACCAACCGGCAATAGCGCTTGAGCCACAGAGCGGCCACGTCACGGTCATAGAGGCCTGAATCGACGGATAACGTCACAGCGAGGTCTTCCCCGTCGCGGCGGAAGAGCAATTGCCAGTGGGTCTCCTTGCGGGGTCGGCCATTGGTCTGATGCAGGCCCTCCATAGCCAGGACAATACGCTCCACAAATAGGAAATCCTCAAAAGAGGCGTTCATCTTTTTGAAGACCAGTTCGAGGGGATACTCCTGATTTTTGTAGGCTTCGAGCGTCTGCCGGCGGGTGTTGACCAGGATCTCCTTGAAGGAGGCTTCGCTGCCGACACGGTCCCGCAGCAGCACCAGCTCGTTATACAGAATCGCATCCTCTCCTTCGTCCTCCACAAACAGAGGTGGAGTGGCCAGCAGGATGTCTTCATCGCGGGTAAAGCGGGAGAGAAACACTTTGAACGCCGCGGTCAGCATCACAAACACCGTGAGGTCCTGCCCTTTGGCGATTTTCAACAGTTTCTCCGCCGTTTCAGGGGCGATAGCCCCACGTATATCGATCGCTTCCCCGCTCCGTCGCCCTTTTTCTTTCATGGGCAGTTCTGGAGGAACCAATTCCTCAGTCAACACTTCCAGCCAATACTTTAGTTGATCTTCGAACACACTGCTAGTAAAGATCGCTTCGCGATACTTTGTCTGCTTCATCGTCAATTCTCCTTTTGAGTCTGGAATTCAAACCGGCGAATTCCAGGCAAGGCTAGCGCCAGTTAGAAATCGAAATCAACCTCCAATTGTTCCAGTTGTTCTTTTTTAGAACGGAATAAAGTCCCTTTTTCCTGCTCAGAAAATATCTGAATCTCCCCCAGGCACGTGTCAGGTCCCTGGATCGCCTGGGAGGCGACGGCGATAAAATGCCGGGCCATGGCCTCGACAGTCTCCCGCTTGAATAATTTTGTGCAATACATCAGCTTGAAACTCAGTACATTTCGTTCATATACATACATCACCAAATCGAACGGCGTGGTCTTTCCCTCGAACTCAAAGGGCTTGAATGTGACATCGCTAATCCCCTCCCCACCGCCGCCGGCATCCACATTGGCCACCGCCAGCATCACATCGAACACCATGTTGCGACCGGCGTCCCGCTGGAGGCCCAGGGTTTCGACCAATTGTTCGAACTGGAAGTCCTGATTTTCAAACGCTTTCAGCGTCCGTTCACTTACCTCTTCTAAAAATTCATTGAATGTGACCTTGCCGGAGGGGTGGTTGCGCAAGACCAGAGTGTTGACGAACATACCGATCAATCCTTCGAGATCCACATGGGGACGGCCGGCGGTGGGGGTGCCGACGATGATGTCTTCCTGTCCCGAGTATTTGGAGAGCAGTACATTGAAGAGAGCCAACATCACAATAAATAGCGTTGTTCCGCTCTCCAACACAAATTCTGAAATCCGCCGGGAGAGCTCAGAAGGGAATTCAAACATCAGATGCTCCCCGTCGTAACTCTGCATCTCCGGCCGTGGGAAATCAGTGGGCAGAGAGAGCCGCGGCAGGTCCCCGCTAAAGGTTTCCCGCCAAAAATCCCGCTGTCTCGACATTGTTTCGGAAGCGAACAAACCCTGCTGCCAGAAGGCGAAATCCCGGTATTGGAGACGCAATGGCGGCAGCGGAATCCGGTTGTAGAGCTCGACAAATTCTTTCATCAAAATGATGGTGGAGATTCCGTCGCTGATGATGTGATGAATGTCGAACAGGATGGCGAATTGCCCGTCCCCAAGTGTTGCCAGCCCAACCCGGAATAGAGGAGCCAGGCTCAAATCAAAAGGACGGATAAATCGATGCACAGTATCCGACAAAATTTCGAAGCTTGACTCCATGCGTGTGATTTCAACGGAGACATGAGGGTGTACCCGCTGGACCGGTTGGTCTTCCACCAAAAGAAAGGATGTGCGTAATGTTTCGTGCCGCCGGGCCAAAGCCTCGATGGTTTCCTGGAAGCGGGTGAAATCGAGTTCTCCCTCCGCCAACATTACCTCCGGTGAATTATCGCTGGTGTCGCCGGTTTTTAATTGGCTGACCAAAAACATCCGCTGTTGCGCCGAGGACAACGGGTAATAATCACGCTGTTCACCCGGCTGGATCGACGAATATCTGGATGCTTCAGCCCCTCGTATAAATTCAGCCAATTGGCGGACACAGGGGCGGCGAAACACCTCCACAATCGGAACTTTTACTTCCAGAGCTTTGTGGATGCGGGACACCAATACCGTTACCTTGAGAGAGTGGCCTCCAAGCTCGAAGAAATTGCTGTCAATATCGATAAGCCGCCGCTCGATGTTGAGAATCTCAGCCCACAATCCCTGGAGTTCCCGCTCGATGTTGTCCCGGGGCAGGCTGCCGGGAGAGGCGGTCTCCTCCATCCGCGGCTCCGGCAACGCCTTGCGGTCCACTTTGCCGTTGGCGTTCAAGGGCAGTCTCTCCAAGGTCATAAAGAAGGAGGGGATCATGTAGTTCGGCAGCCCATCGGCCAAAAAGCTCTTGATCGCCGCCACATCAAACTCGATACCGCCATCTTCGACAGGAACCACATAGGCGCAGAGGAATTTTTTACCGTCGGCCCCTTCCCGGTCGATGACCACAGTCTCCTTGACTGATTCATGGCTGGCCAGGCGGTTTTCGATTTCCCCCAGCTCGATTCTGAAGCCGCGAATCTTGACTTGATAATCGATGCGGCCGAAGAAATCGATGGATCCATCCTCCCGCCAGGATCCCAAATCACCGGTCTTGTAGAGGCGAACGCCCGGTCGAGGGGCGAACGGATCTTCCATGAAGACCTTGCCGGTCCGTTCGGGGTCAAACAAATAGCCGCGTCCCACCCCCACGCCGGCGACACAAATCTCCCCTTTCATACCGATGGGGCACAGATTCATGTAGCGGTCCACAATATAGATGGTCAAGTTTTGCAGGGGAATTCCCACCGGAACCCGGCGGCTTTGGGGGGCGACGGTCATGATGTGATGGGTGATATCATCCGACGCTTCCGTCGGCCCATAGGCGTTGACAACCGGAATCGCGGGATAGGCGCCGAACCATTGGCTGAGTAGGTTGGGTTTGACCTCTTCGCCGGTTACCATCAAATACTCCATGGGCAAATGGGCCCGTTGCCGGGCGATCGAAGTCTCCAATAAAACCGAAAGATAAGAGGGCACGACCTCCAATACAGTCAGACACTGATCGATGACCCGGCCCAAGAACAACTCAGGCTCCAGCACCACCGCCTCCGGGTAGACCACGGTCTTACCCCCCGCCACCAACGCCACGAAAAACTGCCACACGGAAATATCGAAGGTGTGGGAGGCGTTCTGGGCGATGATGGTCTTCGAGTCCAGCGTCAAATCGTTGATTTTGGCCTGCATGTGGTTCATCATGCCGATATGCTCCACCATGGCCCCTTTGGGTTTGCCGGTGGAGCCGGAGGTATAGATGACGTAGGCCAGGCTGTGAACGTTGACGGCATTGTCCGCCGTATCGTTGCCTGAACAACCCGGTTGACAGTCGAACTCCTCGAGGGCTAGTACCTGTCCCTCAAAAGAACGCTCGAGTCCAAAAGCGATATCGCTCTCTTCAACCAGGAGCACGGGGCTTTGGGAATCTTCGAGAATCCCGGTCACCCTCGTCGCCGGGTAATTGGTGTCAATGGGGATATACGCGCCGCCGGCTTTCCAAACCGCCAGGATCGACTCCGCCATCACCGCCGACCGCTCCATCAATATGCCGACAGTCACATCGTCGCCGACTCCCATCCGGCGTAATTCGTTCGCCAACCGATTGGCCCTGCGGTCCATCTCGCCGTAAGTGACAACCGACGCTCCCGATCCGCCGTCGTCCACCAGGGCGACGCGATCCGGTTTTGCCTTCGCGTGCGCTTCAATCAGGCGATGCACGGTTGTATGCCGCGGGAACTCCCGTTTGTTGCCGTTGAACACATCGATGATGGTGCGCCGCTCCTCTTGGGCCAGCATCGTGACGTCTTTGACCCGCAAATCGCGGTCCGGCAGTATCTGTTTGAAGATCATGGGGAAGTAATTCAACGTTTTCAGCAAATAATCACGGGAATACACAGAGCCGTTGAAATCGAAGCGGAGCAGAAGCTTTTCCCCCGCCCCAATGGTCAAATTCAGGTCATAATTGGTTTGTTCAAAGGTTTGCACATCCACAGGCGGCGCGTCTCGACGGTCTTGGTCCCCGGTTTCCTCTTCGATGAGGCCGGCCACCTGTTGGGCTACGGGGAAATTCTGGAATTCAACGATGTGATCCAGCAAATGCTGCTTCAATGGCGAGGCCGCCTGGATATCCGCCAATGGGAAATAATGATGAAGTTCCGCCTCCAGCGCCTGACTTTGTATCTCTTCCATCAGTTCCCGAATCAGTGTCTCGCCCTGGAAACGCACCCGGACAGGCACGGTATTGATAAACAAGCCCACCATGGTCTCGACGCCGGGAATGCTGGAGGGGCGGCCGGACACCACAGCGCCGAACACCACATCCTCCCGGTTGTTGTAACGGCCCAACACAATACTCCACACCGCCTGCGCCACTGTATTGAGAGTCACCTTGCGGGACGCGGCGAAATTCTTCACCGCGGCGGTGTCGGCTTTATCCAATTCCAGACTGACGTCTTGCACTTGATACCCGGCGTCGCCGGAAGAGACGGCTATATCGCCTGGAAGACCGGTTGCCTCGTCATAGCCTTCCAGATAGCTCGACCAGAATCGCTCCGACTCGTCGCGATCCTGCCGTTCCAACCATTGGATATAGGTCCGGTAGGGCATCTGAGCTTCCAATTCCGGCATGGTTCCCTGAAGGCCGCCATTGTAGAGATGGAAAAAATCCTTCATTAAAATACCGCTGCACCAGCCGTCCATCAGAATATGATGAAAGCTCCAGACAAACTCGAATTGCCTGTCCCCCAGTCGCAATACCGCCAATCTCATCAACGGATCCTCTTCCAACTGAAACGAGCGGGCGCGGTCGTTCAATTTGAACGCCATGGCCGCTTCATCCACCGGCAGTTCGGATGCTTCGGGCCTTAAGTCCTGGAATAAAAATTCGGCCTCCCGGTTCTTGACCACCACCTGAAGCGGCCGCTCGCGGTCCCCGGCCAGCAGCGCTGTGCGCAGGACGTCATAATGCCGGAACAATCGCCGCCACGCATCCTCTATGAGGTCAATCCGAAAATCCCCTTGCAACCGGTAAGACATCTGCTCGAAATAGACAGGCTCGCCGCCCGCCGCCAGAGAGTGAAAGAGCATTCCCTCTTGCATCGGCGACAGGGGATAGATATCTTCGACGTCCCATCGCTCGAGTAACGCGTCCAATTCTTCGCCGGATACATTTTTGTAACTGAAATCCGAGGGGGTGTACCGGCGTTTTTCCTGTTTGCAACAACAATCGATCACTCGCAGCAGCTCTTCTTCAAAAGCCGCGGACAAGCGGTCGATGGTCTCAGGCTTGAATCGCCGGCTTCCATAGGTGATGGACAGACTCAATCGACCGCCGCTCACCATTCCCGAGACATCGAGGTCATGCTGCCGCTCTTGCCGGGGGCTCTGCATGCGGCCGGGCGATTCCTGGGCCACCTGAAACAGCTCCCCCTTCACATCGCTGTCGAATTGCCCCAGGTAATTGAAACTAACGGAGGGTTGAAGCGAACCATCGATCCCTTCCGTCAAAGAGGGCTCCGCACTATATTTTATTAACCCAAAACCAATGCCCCGGTTTGGAATTTTATGTAGAGACTCTTTGATATCAATAATATTACGTTCGAGGCCACCGGGATGAGATAGATCCAGAAGAACGGGATACGCGGCGGTAAACCAACCGACGGTGCGGGTGATATCCACATCATCGATAGGTTCCCGGCCATGCCCTTCCAACGCCACCCACACTCTGTCCCGGTCGAAGATCTGTTTCACCGCCAACGCCAACGCCGTCAGCAAAAGATCGTCGATCCGGGTTCCAAACGCCTGATTCGCCTGTTCCAACAAGCTACGGGTATCATTCTCTTCCAACGCGAACGACACTCGGGCGGCGTCCCGCTCCAGATTTGTCTCTGTATTTGATTCCACCGGGAATGGTTCGACATTTTCTCTCAGCAATCGCTTCCAATAATCCACTTCAACTAAAAATTCGCGACTGCCGGCGAATTGAAGCAACGCCCCCGACCACTGTTTAAACGAGTCGGTCTTGGCGGGCAATTGAAGCGTCCGCCCTTCGTTGGCCTGCCGGAAGAGAGTATCGATATCTTCCAGTAGAATGCGCCAGGACACGCCGTCCACCACCAGATGATGGATGACGAAAAGCCAGCGGTCGCCGTCGGAGAGTCTAAACAACGCCGACTTCAGCAAAGGCCCCGATTCCAGGTCGATGCCCCCCTGCACCTTATCCACCTCATCAGCCAGAAGCCTGCGGCTGTTTGTCTGGTTCCGCCAATCGAACACCGTCAAATCCACAGATGTTCCGGGGGCTTGATTTTCCTGCGACACCGATTCGTCATGCCGCCGGAAGGTCATGCGCAACGCGTCATGGTGAGTGAGAAGAGTTTCTAGAACCCTACGCACCGTATCTTCCGGGAAACCATCCTTCGATTTCAGCATCACCGCTTGATTGAAGTGATGGGGGTCTGCCGGATTGCGGGAAAAAAACTCCGCTTGAATGGGCGTCAGGGAGACTGGCCCAATCACCGGTTTTTGCGACGCCGCCTTGCTTTGCCTGACGCACCGGGCTGTTTTGGCGATGGTCTGGTGCTGGAAGAGATCCTGGGTTTCCAATTGGTATCCGGCGGTTCGTAGCCGCGATACCACCTGGATGGCCTTGATGGAATCCCCGCCGGCGGCGAAGAAATCATCGTGAACACCGATGGTGCCGCGCCCCAACACCTGCTGCCAGATCTCCCGCATCAAGGCCTCGACTTCATTTGCCGGAGCAATACAATCGTCCCCATCCGAAGCGTTCATGGCCGGAAGCGGTAAGGCGTGGACATTCACTTTGCCGGAGTGATTGAGGGGCAACGTCTCGACTTGCACAAACCACTGGGGAACCATATAAGATGGCACCTTCCTGCCCAACCATTCCCTCACCTCCGCTTCGTCCAGGCCGCCATTGGCCGGAACCAAATAAGCGCACAAGTGCTTGCTCCGGTCCGGGGATTCGATAACCCGTACAAAGGCGCCGGCCACATCGGAGTGTTGGATGAGGCGTTGCTGGATTTCCCCCGGCTCGATGCGGAGGCCGCGAATCTTTACTTGCCGGTCCAGGCGGCCCAGGAACTCGAGTCGCCCATCCGCTAGATAACGGCCCCGATCGCCGCTGCGATACATCATCGGCGGCGCTCCGTTGCTGTTTGAGGCAAAGGGATCCGGCACAAACGCTTCGGCGGTCAGTTCAGGCCGGTTCAGGTAACCGCGAGCCAGGTTCGCCCCGGCAACGCACAATTCTCCAGGGATGCCCACCGGTTGAAGGTTGAGATGGGAATCGACGATGTAGACCCGGTTGTTGTGAATGGGGCGCCCGATGGTAATATCACTGTCTTCGAACGCCACCGGGGCGCTGGTGGCCACAACCGTGGTTTCGCTGGGACCGTAGTTATTGATCAATTGATACGGAGTGGCGCTCTTCTCCTGCAATTCATCTCCTCCGGTTAAAAGCAGCCTCAGCGATCTGTTGTCTTGGTGAGCAAATTGCCGGCAGATCTGAGTGGGTAAAAAAGCGATGGTAATGTCGTGTGTCTCGAAATATCGGTTCAATTTTTCCATGTCCAAGCGGATGCCGCCGGGAATCATAAACAGGGCTGCGCCGACGCACAGATAGGGAAAGGTCTCCCAGACCGATGCGTCGAATCCAAACCCCGCATACCGGGTAGCGTGATCATGGCAGGTCACGGCAAAGGCGGCATTATGCCAGCGGCACAGATTGTAAAGCCCCCGGTGCTCGACGACGACTCCCTTGGGAACGCCGCTGGAGCCGGAGGTATAGATCAAATAAGCGACATCGGCGGGTAGTGGGCGCCCGAACGCTTCATCGCCGGCTTCAGCGAAAATATTCAGCGAAGAGGTGTCGAGAACACCGACATTCTCCGGCAAAGAGATCCGGTTTGGGGCCGTGGTCACCAACATAGACGCCGAGCTGTCCTCGATGATCAACTGAATCCGCTCCTCCGGCAAACTGTCATCTATAGGAAGGAACGCCGCGTTCGCCATCAATATTCCCAATTGCGCCTGCACCATCTCGAGCGACGGCGGAAGCATCACCGCCACGAACCGGCCTCGCACATGTCCGCATGTGTTGTGTTTCACCAACGCCTGCGCCCATAGAGAAGCGGTTCTCGCCAACTCGCCGTAAGAGAGCTGAAGAGTCCTGTCTTCTCCAGCAATGCTGCACCCCGCCAGAGCAAGCCGGTGCGGATTTGTTTTTGCCCGGTCCCAAAAGAGGTCGAGAGCAGTGTCGATGGAAGAATACAATACCGCGGTGTTGTTGAATTCAGAGAGTATCGTCTCCTTCTCCTGCTGGGAAACGAGTTCCAGCTCAGAAACCGCAACGTTGGGGGAGGCGACGATTTTTTCCGCCAACTGCAGAAACAGCCGCGAGAAGCGCTCGATGGTGTCAGATTTAAACAATGCGGTGCAAAACTCCAATTCTCCCCATAAACGTTCGCCGCGGTCCATCACTTGCATGGTGAGGTCGAATTTCGAAAACCTCCGCTGACTCTCCATTGGAGTGACAGTCAAGCCGGCGATGCCTTCATCGGTCCGGCTGCCCTCTTGCAGAGTGAACACAACGTCGAACAACGGATTGCGGCTTCTATCCCGGGGGGCGTGCAATTGAGCGATCAAATCTTCAAGAGCTATTTCCTGGTTTGCGAACGCCTCCAAAGTTGTGGTTTTCACCTCCTGGAGGCATTGGCCGAAGGATTGTTCGCTGTGGCAGCGCAACCGCAACGCCAGGGTGTTGACAAACATTCCCATCACACCGCGCAATCCCGGATGCCGCCTCCCTTCCACCGGCGTCCCGAGAATCATCTCCTCCTGCCCGGCGATTCGGGACAAGAACAGGTGAAAGATTGTCAGGAAAACCATATAGAGTGTCGCGTCCCGAGTCGAGGCCATGCTTCGCAAGGACTGTGCCAGAGACGGAGGGATCTCGAATTCCAATCGATCTCCGCTGAAGGATTGCACCGGAGGCCGGGAGAAGTCGAGGGGCAGATTCAAAACCGGCAGATCTCCATCCAATTTGCCAAGCCAGTAATCCATCTGCTTGCCGAATGGACCTTCATTGCCGCCGGCCTGTTGCCACAGGACAAAATCACGGTATTGCAATTCCGGTTCCGGTAGGTCCTCGCCCTTGTAAAGCCGCAGAAACTCTTCCAACAACAATTGCATTGATCTGCCGTCCGCCACCAAATGATGCATATCGAGGGCCAGAAGATGCCGCTCCTCACTCAAACGCTTCAATCCAACCCGCAATAGCGGGGGGCAATTGAGATCGAATGGCCGGATGAAGTCTTGCTGCCATGAACCGGAAGATAGCGATTCAATCGAAAATTCGACGGGCGGCCAGATTCTTTGGACCAGCGTATCTCCCCGCAACACAAACGCGGTGCGTAACGCCTCATGCCGCTGGACCAAAGTCGTAAACACCTCTTCCAGCTTGCGCCGGTCGAGAACGCCATCCAATTGAACCGCCATGGGGATATGGTAGGCGGTACTCTGTTTGTCCAGTTGCTGAAGGGAGTATAGGCGCCGTTGGGGCGAGGAGAGAGGGTAGTAATCCATTGTTTCGGACGAATAAATCTTCGGTAGCGCCTCTGTGTCCTGTTTGCGAATAAATACCGCCAACTCTTTGATTGTGGGGGTCTTGAACATTTCCGCCAACGGCACCTTGACATCCATACGTTCATGGATCAGGGCCGTGACTCGCGATGCCTTCAGAGAATGGCCGCCAAGGTCGAAGAAGTTTTGGTTTACCCCGATGGAGGCCTCGTCAACACCCAACACCTCCGCCCAAATAGCCGCCAGTCCCGCTTCCACCTCCCCCACCGGAGCATCGGCTTCCTCAACCGCCGACAGCCGCGGCTTCGGCAAAGCCTGTCGATCGACTTTGCCGTTTGACGTCAGGGGAAATGTCTCCAGCACCACAAAGAAAGAAGGAATCATGTAATTGGGAAGCGTCGAAGAGAGGGCGTCTCTCAACTCGCCGGCGGGAATGCCGCGGTCCGCCGCCACATAGGCGCAGAGCGCGTCGTCGCCGTCATCTTTTAGATGTGTGACCAACGCCTGCTTGACCTCGGCCAAAGCCAGGAGCTGCGACTCCACCTCCGCCAATTCGATGCGGTGGCCGCGGATTTTCACCTGCTGGTCGATGCGGCCGAGGTAGTGGAGATCGCCCTCGGAGGTCCATTTCACCAAATCGCCGGAGCGGTACATGCGCTCTCCGTCGTAATAGCGGCTCCGGGTGAATTTTTCCGCTGTCAGTTCAGGCCGGTTCAAATACCCGCGGGCAACGCCGATTCCGCCGACCCATAGCTCGCCGGCGACGCCGGTTGCCGCCAGATGACCGCCGCGGTCCATCACCAAACAGCGGAGAGTGGGAATGGGACCGCCGATAGTACTGCTGCCGGCCAGTATTTCCTTTTGGCCAATCTCTTTGTATGTGACGTGGACGGTTGTTTCGGTAATGCCGTACATGTTGACTAACTTTATGGCCGGATAGGCGGCGCTCCATTCGGAGAGGAGAGCGGGATTCAACGCTTCGCCGCCGAAAATCACCATACGAAGTGAAATATCTGGTTTCGTTTGAGCTAGAATCTCCGAAGAGAGCCGGTAAAAGGCCGAGGGAGTCTGATTTAAGATGGTGACCGCTTCCCTTGCCAACAAGTTCCCGAAGGCCGGGATATCGCGGGCCGTCATGCGGGGGACGATGACCAGGCGACCGCCCCTTAACAAGGCGCCGTACATTTCCCAGACGGAAAAGTCGAAGCAATAGGAGTGAAACAGAGTCCAGACATCACGCCGGTCAAAGTCGAATTGGAACCGCTGGTTGAACAATAACCGCGCCACATGGCGATGCTCGATCACCACCCCTTTGGGGCGACCGGTGGTGCCGGAGGTGTAAATCACATAGGCCGGATCATGCGGTTGGACATCGAGTTCACTATTGGCGCATAGATCTGTATCATCTAAATCTTCCACCCTGAGGATTCCACCCTCCGGTAACGCCGGCTCTTCTTGATTTAAACGTTCCTCCTGCCCGGCGGTAGCCAACACAACGGCATGGCTGTCCCGCATCATAAAATTGATCCGTTGCGGCGGGTAAGAGGGATCGATGGGAACATACCCCGCTCCGCACAAAATCGTGGCGATAATCCCCGAGATCATTTCGAAGGATGGGTCGAACGACAATGCCGCCAAGCGGCCCGGCGCCGCGCCTCTGTTTCGCAATTGCACCGCCAAACGGGAGGCGTGAGTATCAAGCCATTGGTAGGTGACGCTCCCGCTTCCCGGAAGTGTCAGGGCGGTGCGGTCCGCATGATCCCGCGCCTGTTGTCGCCAGAGGCTCGCCAATGTGGCGGACACGGGGAACCCGGCGTCGGTATCGTTCCATTCCAGAAGCAACCGCCGTTTTTCCTGGGGCGGGAGATAGTCGATACCGTCGATACTCACGGCGTCATCCGCGGCCACCGCCTGCATGATGGCGCGGAAGTAGCCGATGAAGCGGCGGATGGTGTCCGGTTTGAACAGAGCGGTGTTGTATTCCAGCAAGCACGTCAGTTGCCCGTCTTTTTCCGCCGCCTGGAGGGTGAGATCGAATTTGGCGGTCTTGTTCTCGATGGCCAGCGGGGTCAATGTCAGCGAGCCTACATTTTTTCCCCCCAGATCCGCGTCGATATTTTGCATGGAAAACACCACATCAAAGAGCGGATTGCGGCTGGTGTCCCGCTGGACATCCAACGCTTCGATCAAATCTTCCAGCCGCGCCTCTTGCCGGTCAAGGGCGGCCACAGCCAGAGCTTTGACCTTACACAACGCCTCCTGAAAGGATTGCCGCCCATCGAGCTTCAAGCGCAGAGCCAGGGTGTTGACGAACATACCGATGACAGCATCGAAGCCCGCCTGTCTCCGGCCCGCCACAGGAATGCCCACCACCAGGTCGTCGCTGCCGCTAAGTTTTGACAAGAAAACATGAAACACTGTCAAGAGCGCCATAAACAGAGTGGCCTCTGCCTTTTGCGCCAGCCGCTTCAGCGAAACCACCAGGTCTCGTTCAAGCGCAAACCCTTCCGATTGGCCCGCGAAGGTCTGGACAGCGGGGCGGATAAAATCCAGAGGCAAACCGGCGCGGGGAACGCCGCCGCTGTAGCGCTCCAGCCACCAATCCCGCTGGCGACTGATTGTATCGCGGTATTCTTCCCCCGCTTGTTTCAGGGCGATGTCCCGGTATTGGAGGTTCAACGGCGGAAGGGGTCGATGAGCCAAACCATCGAGGAATTCCCGGATAAGAATGGTCATGGAGATTCCATCGGCGACGATGTGGTGGATTTCCATCAACAGCTCGTGCCGGTGAGAGCCCTTCCTAACAAGCGTCGCCCTCAAAAGGGGAGCCGTCGCCAGATCCATCGGCCCGACCAGGAAATCATCCCCGTTGCCGGTTTGCAATCGAAAATCCACCTCATCCACGACTCGCTGCACCGGTTGCCCATCGATGATTGCAAAGCACGTTCTCAAGGACTCATGGCGGCGAATCAAGGTCTCGAAGGCCGATTCGATGTCTCGAGGGTCCAGTTCCCCTTCCAGCGAGACTGCCAGCGGGATATGGTAGACAGTGCTGGCTTCGGCCATTTGGGACAGAAGATAGAGGCGTTTTTGCCCGCTGGAGAGGGGGTAATAGTCCTGTTTTTCCATTGGAGTGTACGATAGCGTAAGGCCGGACGCGGACCCATCGATGAATGCCGCCATCTCCTGGAGAGAGGAGTTCTTGAATATCTCTGGAAGCGGGATCGACACATTGAAGGCGTCCTGGATTTTAGCCGCCAGAATCGCGGCGTTCAACGAATGGCCGCCTAAGTGGAAGAAATCCTGCTCCAGGCCGATGGTGTGCGGATCCACCGCCAACACCCCCGACCAAATTTCGGCCAATTCCCGCTGGAGATTTGTTTCCGGCGGGACGGCAGTGACGGCTCCCTCTTGCCGGGGCTTCGGCAACGCGCGCCGGTCCACTTTGCCATTGGGAGTTTGCGGCAACACTTCCAGAGGGATGATGTGTTCGGGAAGCATGTAGCCGGGCAAACGTTCGGACAGATATTCTCTCACTACAATAAGGTCGAAGGAGCCTTCGGTTCGCGCCACCACATAAGCCGCCAATTCCCGCCGGTGTTTGTAGGTGGCGACTGTGACCACCGCCTCTTTTACCGATGGATGGCCCAGGAGTTGATTCTCGATCTCAGCGGTTTCGATGCGGAAGCCGCGAATCTTCACCTGATGGTCGCGGCGCCCCAAAAATTGCAGGCGGCCGTCGGAAAGATAGCGAACCAGATCTCCGGTGCGGTAGACAAAGCCGCCGCTTCCACGGAAATTGGGGACAAACGCGTCCCGGGTCAATTCCGGGTCTCCCAGATAGCCGCGGGCCACTCCGGCGCCGGCGATACACAATTCCCCAACGCTTCCGGGCGGCAACAATTGGAGATGCCTGTCCACAACGTAACATTGGGTGTTCCAGACAGGTTTACCGATGGAGACGGCGCTCTCATAGCTTTGCCGCCGCTGGATGGTGGACATGACCGCCACCTCCGTCACACCGTATTCAATCGCGATGTCCAGTTCGGGACATGTATCGGCAATCAATTTAACCAATTCGTCCGGGACAGTATCTCCCGCCAGAGTGACGACCTCCAATGATTGGAGCCGCTCTGGAGCGATAGTTTCCACAATGGCCCGGAACAGCATCGGCACCGCGATCAAATGGGTCACACAGAAGCGTTCGATAATATCCCCTAAAAGATTCATGCCGCTTCCGGCGCCATGTTGCGGCCAGATTACGGACGAGCCGCTGAGAAGCGGGGTGAAGAATGACGTGAGAAAGCCGTCGAACGACGCTGAAAACAATTGAAGCGCCGCGTGCCGGCTTTGAAGCCCGTACTCCTCCCGCCGGCAACAGAGTGTATTCACGATACTTTTGTGCTCCACCACCACCCCTTTGGGCCGGCCGCTGGTGCCGGAGGTGAAGACAACGTAGGCGGCGTCCCGCGATTGGATTTCGACAGTTGGATTTTTTGCGGGGAATCGCTCTGTTGACAGATTATCCAGCGATATCATCGGCGGCGACGCTTCGTTCGTCTGTTCCCGGACGATTGCCAGTCGTGCTCCGCTATGCTTTAAAATATAAGATATCCGCTCCCGCGGGTAGGTGGGATCAACCGGAACAAAGGCTGATCCGGTCTTTGAGATGGCGATGATGGAGATCGCGATATCGGCGGGATCTTCCAGTAGTAGAGCGATGAGGGCGCCCCGGCCGGCGCCGCGCTCCATCAAACAAAAAGCCAGACGGTTGGCGGCTTGATTCAGTTCTTCATAGGTGAAGCGCACGCTACCGGCAAGCAAACGTCCATCATGGCCGGCGGCCGGTATGATGAGAGCGTCGCTATGGGGAGCGCGCGCCGTTTGCTCTTCGAAGAGTCGAGTCAGAGTGGGGCCGGCTGGAAGACCGCGATTGGCTCCGTTCCATAAATATAGCATCCGTTCTTTTTCTTCGGTGGCCAGCAAGTCCTCTTTTTGGGCCGGGGCATCGGGCCGGTTGACCATGCGCTCCAGCGCCGCCTCAAAATATCCAAGCAGCCGCAGAGCGTCATCTTTTTGAATGAGGGAGGGGGAATACAGGAGGGTGAGAGCGAATCTTCCCAATCCCGCGTCGATGGTGACATCGAATAGCGTATTGGTGTTGCCCCCTTGGCCGGAGGTTTCGATTTTTGTCGAGTTGCCGCCACCCTGGCTCCGGTACATGGCGTCGGCGCCGGCGAAGACATGGAAGTCGATAAAATTGAACACCGTGTCGAATAGAGGATTCCCTCCTTTCGGCGTCTCTCCCGAGAGACGGACAATTTCAAAGAAGCTGAGATGCTCGTACCGTTTGAGCTCCAGCAATTTTTGGTCCACCAGGCGGAGATAGCCGCTCCAACTGAGCCCGCCCGGAATGTTCAACCGCACCGGCAGGGTGTTGAGACAGCAGCCCAGCATCCATTGGCTATCGGGAGATTCCGGCCGGTTATTGGTGATGAGTCCCGCCAATATATCGTTTTCATAGGAGAGCATGGACAACATGAACATATAGGCGGCAAAGCAGATGGTCTTCACCGAAGAATTCTCGCGCCGGGCGGCCCGTTTGATTTGATCCAGCAGACCGGTTCCAGGCGCAAGACGGATCGTCTGCGCGGATTTGGGCGGGGACGCGTCCGTCAGGGCTGCGGGAAATGGAAGACGGTGATGGCCGTCCAATTCCCGTCGCCAGAAATCGAGCACAGCCTCATCCTCTTTGGCCTCCAATTGGCGCAGGACAAAATCCTTGTATGTGCAGAGCAATGGAGCCGGAGCATAGTCCGGATCATCGACCAACGCGAGGTAGGTCTCATAGAGCTCTTTCAAGAACACCGCCGAACTCCAACCGTCGGTCATGGCGTGGTGGCAGCTCCAGGCAAACGCGATCTCTCTTTCAGCCAACTGGAATGTTCTCAACCGCCATAACGGCAGCAGGCCTTCAATGTCAAATGGCCGGAAACGGTCCTCCTTCAGGAAAGTGTCGAGGTCCGAGAGGTCCTGGTGACGGATATCCAGCGGAACATCTCTGTAAACCATCATGATGGGCTCATCGAACCCAGTCATGTTGAACGCCGTGCGCAACACCGGATGGCGGCGGGCCAGCAGACGCACCGCCCGCTCCAATAGATCGGCGGAAAACGATGGAATATTCAGCCTCAACACGTTCTGGTTGTGGTACATCCCGGTTGCGGGATTCTGTAGCGAGTAATAGATCATTCCCCTGGCAACGTCGCTCATGGGGTAGATGTCTTCAATATTTTCCCTTGTCAAATAGCCTGTCATGATGGTATGTCCTGTTGTTTATAATTGGTCGAGGAAGCGGTCTTTGAGATCCGCCACTTTGTTTTGGACCTTCCGCTCCGCCTTCGTATCTGTTGCAACTTCTTTGTCGCTGATTTTTTTGGCGAACGCCTCGATGGTATCCGCTTCGTAGAGCTCCACAATTTTGAATTGGGTCTGGAATTCCTGGTTTACCAGGCTCAGCAGGCTGATGGAGCGGATGGAGTCCCCTCCGGCACTGAAGAAATGGTCGTGGATGCCCACCGTCTCCACCTCCAGTACTTTGGCCCAAATGTCCGCCAGTTTTTCTTGCAGAGGATCGCGAGGGGCGACATAGTCGTTATGAGGTTGAATGGCGAGGGCCACCTTCGCCAATTGGTTGCGATCCACCTTGCCATTGGCGGTCAGAGGTAATTCTCCCAATTCCTGGAAGTGGCGGGGAACCATATAATCCGGCAGGCGCCGCAGAAGAAATTCCTCCAATTCAGACGCCGGCACAGCTCCCGCTTCCACCGGCACCAGGAAGGCGGCCAACAACCTGTCCCCCCGCAGGGTTTCATGGGCGGTGACAACCGCTTCGCTCACTCCCGGATGGGACTGGAGCGCGCTCTCGATTTCCAGCAATTCAATACGGTACCCTCTGATTTTCACCTGGTCGTCCATACGCCCCATCAGTTCCAATGTGCCGTCCGGCCGCCAGCGGGCCCAATCGCCGCTGCGATACATTGTTTCGCCCGGAAAGAAGGGATTTTGCACAAACTTTTTTTGGGTGAGATCGGGATTGTTGAGATAGCCGCGGCTGATTCCCCTACCGCCGACACACAGCTCGCCCGGCACTCCCACCGGTTGGAGCCGTAAGCGATTGTCCAGCACAACCACAAATGTGTTATTGATGGGAGAGCCGACGCGAATGTCGTCCCGCAGTTCTTGATGCCGTTGCAACGTTGTGGTGACAGCGGCTTCGGTGATGCCGTATTCGTTCACGATCTCGATGTCCCTGTTCTTCTCCCCCGTCGCGGCCAGGAGCTTTGAGGACAAGCGGTCGCCGCCCAATGTAACCATGCGGATGCCGGCGGCCTCTTCGGGGGTGAGATGCTGAATCAAGACATTGTACAATGTGGGCACACACACCAAATGGGAGACCTTGCGAGCTGCGATCGTCCTGCACACCAGCCGGATATCGCGGATCTCCTCCTCCCGCAAGAGGACAACGGCGCCGCCGCCGGCGAGCGGGGTGAAAAAACTGATGACAAACGCGTCGAACATAAACGAGAGCAATTGGAGCGATACCGATTGCTCATCCAACGTGTAAATCTCCCTGCGGGCCGCCAGGGTGTTGGCGATGTTGCGATGCTCCACCACCACCCCTTTGGGGCGACCGGTGGTGCCGGAGGTAAAGATAATATAAGCCGGGTCTTCGGGATTGGAGATACCCGAAAGGTTCCGGCCGTCGCCTGCTTCACTCGACGGGTCCACCACTTGAACGCCCGGATATGAGAGCTCTTTGCCGTTGCCGGTCAAGATAAAGCCGGCGCCGCTCTCTTTGACCAAATAGTCAAGACTGTCGCGGGGATAGTCGGGATCCACCGGCAGATAGCAGGCCCCGGCCTTGAGGATTGCCCACAGGCCCACCGCCATGTCAAGCGAGGGCTTCATCACGATGCACACGATAGTTCCGGGTCCGGCTCCCAACTGCCTTAAATGATGGGCCAGGCGGTTGGCGCGGCGGTTCAATTCCCCATAACTCAATGGCTGAATTCCAGTCTCGGAATCGCAACTTCCCACTATCGCCGGAGCGCCGGGAGTCCGCTCCACTTGCGCCTCAAAAAGAGAGGCCAGGGTCGTCCCCTCCACCTCGTTGTCATAGGACCGGTTAAACTCCTCCAGCAAACGCTTCCGCTCCCCGACCGACACAATGTCCACATGTCCGGCGGGCAGAGCCACATCCTGCGACAACTGCCCCAACATCAGCGAAAAATGATCGATGAAGCGCTGAATCGTTTGGGGCTCGTATTGAGCCGGTCGATATTTGATTGTCCCTTCGAAGCCATGTTCGAGGCGATTGAACTCCCATGTCACAGAGGGTGAGAGGTGGGACACATAGGAGGGATCATGGATATTGAGGAGATAAATCATTACGTCGAACATTCCCCTCCCTTGCTCGATAGCCGGAGAGTCCAATTGGCCGGTCAGCAAATCCAGAGGGTAATTCTGATGCTTCACCGCCGCCGACAACGTGTCGCGCACCTGAAGCAGCAGCTCTTTAAAGCTTTTGTTATCCTGAATATCCAATCGCAACGGCAGGACTTTGTTAATAAAATCACCCTCCACCTGCTGCCGGTATATCGGTGTCCCCAGCAGCACATCGCTCTGATTGGTATAACGGGACAGAAGCGCCGCCAACACCGCGGTCAGGATCATATGCATCCGCTTGTCCGAGCCATTGCCGAGTTTGCGGATCCCTTCGTTAAGCGTCCCATCCAATTGGAAGCGTTCTTCGAGCAGTTCATCCGCCCGGTCCGTCGAGTGCCGGTCAACCGGGAACCTGCTGTCGGGCAAGCGGCCCGACAATCGCTGCAACCAAAATGTTTTATACTGGGCAAATTGCCTTGAGTCAATCGTCGTATTGTGTCGATCTGTCGTGTTCATATCCGCGTATCCTCCTTAGAATCCAAAATCGCCGTCTTCCGCGCCGGCGGTATCGGCGCACACAAAATCGCCGATGCTGAAATTTTCATTTACATAGGTACTCGCGTCATCCAATTCCGCCAATCTGGGAACCGCGTGTTTGTGCAGCCGGTGCCAGCGTTCGTCCGCCTGATAAATTTCATGCAAGCTGTAGGGATTGGGGATCCCCAGTTTTTCGCAATGCTGGACAAAGCGGAACGCCCGGCTGTAGGTATCGCGACGGCTGGGGGTTCCATCCACGAACCAGGTCTCCATAATCAGCATCTCTCGCGCCCAGTCGGGATAGAGCCGTTTACGGCGGGGCGCCCATTCGTCTGTTTTCGCCTGCCCGGTGTAGCCGCAAATGAATGTATTGCATTCGGCCTGGTAAATATAGTCTTTCAGCCGCGCGAGCAAATCCAATGTCTGCTGGAAGTCCTCTTCGGTTTCCCCCGGGTGGCCGATGACCCAATAGGTGGTGGTCTTGATGCCCGCCATTGCCAGGCTAAAGAGGGATTCCTCGATCAATTGGGGGGTGATATGCTTGCCCATGTGATCCAGCACCGTTTGGGAACCGCTCTCCACCCCCAGGCGCGCCCGGTAATAACCGCCCCGGCGCCAGAGCATCGTAGTCTCGCGGTCCGTCACCTCTTTGCCCACCCGCAGATAACCGTCCCAATAAATAGAAACCCCGGCATCGATCAATGCCTTCGACAGATCGTCGGCGGCGTAATTGAGCAGCGAATCGTTCATGAAGAACAATTGCACGCCGTGCTTTTTATGAAGGCCCACCATCTCGCCGGCCGTCTGAAGGGAGTCTTTGGCCTTGTAATCGCCGTAGAATGCCCTGACATTGCAAAAACTGCACCGGAAGGGACAGCTTTTGGATGCTTGCCCCGAGAGGTAGGGATACAGATTCTGAACATCGAAGTCCGACATGTCCGGCTGGTTGGCCGGCGAAAAGCCCAGGGTTTCACCGTCGCAATCCTCCAGTGTCAGCACCTTTTTGTCTCCCGGTATCTCCCCTGTCAGCAAGCGGTGCAGGATGTTTTGCCCTTCGCCGATGACAATGTGATCGATGCAGGGGGTCCGCTCCACAAAATAATCGAAATTAGGGGTCCCCTGGAACAACACATCGGCAAAAATACTGCCTCCCATCACGGTCTTGATGTCAGGATTTATCTCCTTTGCCAACCGGAACCCGTAAAGGGACGGTCCCACGGTGTCGCGCATCACCGAGATACCAAAAACATCCGGCTGTTCTTGGGCAAGCACACGGCGGAGATAAGAATCCAGTTTGGCGTAAAAATCGTCGAACATGGCGCTGAGCTTCCGGGCCTGCTCCAGATCGATGGAAACAAAAAACGTCTGAAACACGAGAATTTGCACCAATTCAAGATAGCGCGCTTCATCCTGTTGGTGGATATGCGCCGTCATATGGTTCCGCAGCACATCGTGCCCCAGGTTGTAGAAGTTCCCCTGCTGTTCCCTGGGGACCCATTGGCGAATAAGGTCGAAATATTGGTCGTACAATCTGCGGAAGCCGGGATCGGTATTGGCATCGATAGTCTTTACGCGGAATCCCCTCGGCTCCAGAAAGCTTTTCAGGCACGAGATGCCCTGGGGCGGGACCAACGGCGTCCAATAGGGCAACAGCGCCAGCAGTATCTTATTTTTTGCAACTTCGTTTTTTTTCATTGTACCTCGTTTTTAAAAGTCAAAATCTCCGTCGTCATCCAGGTGAGTCTCTCCGGCCAGAAGAATCGTCGCGTCTTCAAGCTTCTTTTCCAGCCCGTCATCCACCCGGCTCAAGCAATCATCGAGAAAACTCTCACTATCCAGCAAAATAAACCGCGCCAATTGCTTCAAGCGCTTAGCCACTTGATTTAAAGTCTCGACGTCATAGACGTTGGCGTTAAATTCAAGCTGCACCGTCACGGTCTCGCCGGTGTGAACCACCACGCTCAGGTCGTAACTACTCTCCACCAACACATCGAGATCCATCAATGTTAGCTGTTGTCCTATATCATCCCGCCGGTTTCGCGCCGTCGCCCGGTCCAATTGCGACGACATCGGGTAGTTTTCAAAACCCATCACATGATCCAGCAACGTTTGCCTCAAGGGGTGGCCCCCCTGGATGTCGGCCAACGGATAATGATGGTGCGGCTCGCATTGAAGCGCCCGCTCCTGCAATTGTTTGATCAAACTGCTGAACGTTGCGCCGGAATCGATACGGACTCGCACCGGAATGGCGTTGATGAACAATCCCACCATAGTCTCGATCCCCTCTATTTCAGCCGGGCGACCGGACACCACGGCGCCGAACACGACATCCCGCTTGCCGGAAAAGGCCGCCAACACCAACGCCCAAATCGCCTGGATCACGATATTCAACGTCACCCCCTGACGGGACGCCAATTGCTGGAGCTCAAGGCTGTCGGCCGGATCGAGGGAACACACCACTTTGTCCACCCTGTATCCGGCTTGCCGTTTCGTTTGACTCTCTTTTTTAGGCAATCCCACCGGTTCCCGGTAGAGTTCGAGATAGCGGTTCCAAAACAGGCGGGACCGTTCCTTATCGCGGCCTTCCAGCCATTGGATATAGACGCGGTAGGGTTTGGGTTCCGCCAGACGGGCCGGTTGGTTGTCCCGCAGGCTGTTGTAAAGCTCGAAAAAATCGGTGATCAAAATCCCGGCGCACCAGCCGTCCATCACAATATGGTGATGATTCCAGATGAAGTAGTATTCCTCAGGCCCCAGACGTAGTACCGATAACCGCATCAAAGGATCATGGGACAGGTCATAGGCTTTGAGGAGGTCCTCCTTTTTGAGCCGTTCCACTTCCCCGGTCCGTACAGCCTCCGCGGTCAGGGAAGACATATCGATAAAAGAGAAATCCGCTGGCTGCCGTTCCAACACCACTTGCAAAGGTTGAGACACGCCTTCGTGAACATACACGGTCCGCAACACATCGTAGCGGTGGAAGAGAGCCTGAAAGCTTTTCTCCACCAGCGCCGGATCCAACCGCCCCAGCAAGCGGAAGGAGATTTGCCCCTGGTATAGGGTGGAGTCTTCATCGTACAGAGCGTGATACAGCATCCCTTGCTGGGTGGGCGACAACCGGTAGATATCTTGAACGCGGTATCGACCGCTCAATCGGTCCAATTGCTCCGCCGAAAGATCTTTATAAGTAAAATCCGACGGTGAAAAACGCCGCTCTTTTTTGGCCGCGCAAAAGGAGATCAGGCGCTTCAATTGACGCTCGACGGCGGCGAGCGCCGCTTGAATCGTCTCCTCTTTGTATTGGCGGGAGCTATAGACGATGGAAAATTCCAACCTGCCTCCCGCCACCATCGCGGAGATGTTCCAATCATAGCTCCGTTCACCGTCGCGGTATCGTTCGCTTCCCGCTGTTTCGGAGGCAATGGCGAACGGCAGCTTCGACACATCGGTGTCGAATTGCCCCAGGTAATTGAAGATCATGGGAGATTGAACATTCAGATCCTGATCTTCCAGCAGTTCTTTTGGCGTTATATGGGCCAGCGCTCCGTAGCCGACGCCCCGGTTGGGAACGGCGCGAAGCGTTTCTTTGACATGGGTGACTTGAATTCCCAGGTCGGCGCCGGCGGGAATTTCAAACGCCACCGGATAGGTGGATGTAAACCAGCCCACGGTACGGGAAACATCGATATCTGCGGCAATCTCTTCCCTGCCGTGCCCTTCGAGGGTCAGGAGAAGCCGTTCCATCCCCCATTGCCGGTTCAGCCCCAGCGCCAGGGCGGTGAGGAGAATATCCTGGGTCTCGGTTCCGAAGGCGTTGTGCGCCGTTGTCAACAACAACCGGGTATCCCCCTCTTCGAGAGCGAACGATACCGAAGCGGCATCGCGAACCCGGTTCGAACCTGCGGCGAAATCCCTGGGCAGCGAAAACGATTCGCCGGCTCCGGCCGTGACCTCGCGCCAATAGGGGATCTCGTCGATGAGTTCCCGCTCAAAAGAATAGGTGTGCAGAGACTGCGCCCAACATTGGAAGGAATCGCTCTTGGCAGGCAAGGTCAGCGGTTTCCCTTCCCGGTATTGGGAGAACAATTGGGCCATGTCTTCGAATAAGATTCGCCAGGACACGCCGTCGGTCACCAGGTGGTGAATCACGATGAGCAAGCGGTCGCTTCCGCCGAAACGGTACAATCCCAACTTCAGTAGAGGTCCCGTTTCCAGATCAAAGCTCGCTTGCAAGCGGTCGGAGTAATGCAGCAGCATCGCTTCCCCGTCGGAAGCTTGCGATAGATCCCGCTCATCAAGTTCCAGAGACACCTCTTCACTACCCGAATTCTCCTGCACAACAGCTCCATCTTCAAACCGGAACACCATTCTCAGGGCGTCGTGATGCTCCAAAAGTCTTGAAAAAACCGCGAGGATTTCATCTTTATCCAGCGGTTCATCGCTACGGAGCATCACCGATTGATTAAAATGATGGCTGCCGGGACCATAACGTTTGAAAAACTCGGCTTGAACCGGTGTCAGCAAGACCCGCCCTTTGACAGGAGCCTGGTCCGCCACGCGCTCCGACTTTCTCAACAACGGAGCCAGGCAGGCGATGGTGGGATTCTTGAAAATATCTTTCATCTCGATGCGATAGCCCTCCCGGTTGAGACGGGAGGCCACCTGGATGGATTTGATGGAATCGCCGCCATTCATAAAATAATTGTCATGGATACCGATGGGCGAGCGGCCCAGCACCTCGTGCCAGACCTGTTGCAGGACCGTCTCCTCAACGGTCCGGGGAGCGATGTATTCGCGCTTTGGATCGGAAACGAACGTGAAGGGATCCGGTAAAGCGTTGGAGTCGAGCTTGCCGTTGGCGTTTAACGGAAGGCGGTCCAGAGGAATAATATAGGACGGCACCATGAACGGCGGCAATACAGCTTTTAATTCATCGCGGATGTTGTCCACCGTCAGCAGCCGGTCTTCAAACGGTGGCAGGCGGCGAACGGTATCTTTGGCATCGGGGTCCAATTTCCGCCCCTCGCCGGGCCTAATGGCGTACACATAGCACAGCGGCGTACCCTCCAGCAGCATGTCCTGTTCCACCCGGCACTCGAAGCCGTTCTCCTCTAGAATGCCGGTAATGGTATCGAGGTTCTCCATTACGTCCACTTCCACCACCACCTGGCGGATTTTTTGCCAGTCACCCTCTTCGACGCCCCGCAACACATCGAGCTCCGCCTTCTCCACATTGATCTTCAACAGGTTCACCCGCTGGATGTTCTCCAGCCTCATGACGTTGGACAGAGTGTCCAATTGGACGGAAAACGTTTTCGCGCTGAAGCGGTGATCCAACACCTGGTCGGCGCTGGCGACAAGTTCATCCATGCCTTCGACCCCGGCATCCTCCTGGTTGATCATGTAATTTTTCACCACCTCTTTTTCTGTGGCGGCATCGGCATACAACCCGGACAGCAGCGAAAACCCCTCGAAGAACGTGAACTCCGCCTCTCCGGGAGCGGCGGACAAACCGCACGCGTGCACGCGGGTCCCGGGGGAATAAAGCTGAATGTTGGCGGCCAGCCGCTTGCGCACATGGGGATTGGGCTCGAAGACGTGAATCCCGGCATCCGGGGCTACAGTTGTGACAAATAGAGTGAACAATCCGATGTTGGCCCCCACATCCAGAATACACCCCTCTCCCTCAAATGTAATTCCATATTTGCCGTAAGCCTGCAACTCAAAGATTTCCCGGTAGATATAATCGGTTTCGTTCTTGTTCACATGCGCCACCCGCAGGCCGTTGGGAAGAGGATAGCGTTGAAGCCCGTCGATCTCGGGGCAGACGTCCGGCTCCAACACAACGTAGGCCGCCAGGCAATAATCGCCGCTTTTCTCTCGAGCAACGGTCACCACGGCATCCTGGACGCCGGGGATCTTTTTCAGTTGCAGAGCCGCCTCTCCGGGCTCGGCCCGGTAGCCGCGAATCTTGACTTGACGGTCGATGCGGCCCAAGAATTCTATATTTCCATCCTCCAGGAAACGGGCGCGGTCGCCGGTATGGTACAAACGGCCCAGGCTTTTATTAATGTTATTTACAAAACGGTCCGCTGTCATCGCCTGCCGGTTCAAATACCCCCGCCCCAAACCGGGGCCGCCGACGCACAACTCACCTGGCACTCCAATAGGCACAGGATTGCCCCGCCGGTCCAGAATATAGATACCGGCATTGGCAAAGGGCTTGCCGATGGGAATATTCGCCGGCAGCGTCCCAACCGGCGGCAACGGATGGACCGTGACTCCGATGGTGGCTTCGGAGGGACCGTAATGGTTGTAGATCCGCAGGTGCGGATGACGCGTTCTCAACCGCTCCAGCCACACGTTATCCGCAGCTTCGCCTCCTAGTATCAAGACTTGCCGCGGAGCGAACGGTTGGTTGCCGCTCCCTTGCAAAGCCGCCAGATGCGGAGGGGTGATTTTCAGGCAATCGATGCCGTGCTGGAGAAAGTAATCGCCCATGCGCCGGCCATCCATGACGGTGGCGTCGCCGATAATATGGAGGCAGCCGCCATCGGAAAGAGAGCGGTAAATCACGGTGTTGCCAAGGTCCGCCGAAATGGTGGAAACCGTCGCGTAATGAACGCATCCGCAAAAATCCACCGCCTGCTCCAGACCCAATAGGTAATTGACCAATTGCCGCTGTTCGATCACCACCCCTTTGGGGGTTCCGGTGGAGCCGCTGGTGTAGATCACGTAGGCGGCATGGTGGGGGGGCACGCAGCCGGCGTCGATAGATTGGCACGGCAGAGCTCCATCTTCAGGTTCAGCATCGACGAGCAGAACCTCCCCCTCGAATCCCTCCGGCACGACGGCATCTGTCGTGGCCAGCAACAACGCGGCGCCGCTATCCTTCAGCATAAATTCCAACCGCTGCGGAGGGAATTCTCCATCCAGCGGCAAATAGGCGCAGCCCGCCATCATGATGCCCAGCATCCCCACAATCACCGGCACACTCCGGTTGGCCAACAAGCCTACAATGGCGCTGTTTTTTCCGCCATGGTCCCAAATTCTTTGCGCCAACATCGACGCCTGCCCGAGTAGTTCCTCATAGGTCAATGTCGCCGGACCATCCGGGGCTTCGGAATCCTCCTTCTGAAGATAGCCTGTCAGAGCCGGAGCCTGGGGGGCGCGGGCCGCGGCATCGCGAATCATAGCCAGCACACTGAGATCCGTTGGAACCGCCACAGTCTCGCCGTTGAATTCACCGAGTAATCGTTCTTTTTCCCCCGGAGACACCACATCTATCTTTGCCAGGGGAATATCGAGATCATCGGCCCCTTGCTCCAGAACCAGTCGATAGCAATCGATGAATCTCCGCATAGAGGGGGAATCGTAGCCAGCGCTATCGAACAACGCGTCGGCCTCCAGATTTTCTCCGGTTCTTGTCCATTGGAAGTGGACGGAGCGGGCATTGGGACCCGGTGGACGCTTCGAGTGGATGGTGGTTAGGAGGATGGATACGTCGAATTGGGGGAAGCCGGGTAGAAGGTCCAGCGGATAATCGCGGTTTTCGTCGGCTTCCAAAAGAACCTGCCGCACATGGGTCAGAAACTCTTTAAAAGAGAGGGTGTCATGATACTCTATCCTGAGGGGGAGGATTGAATTGATACATTCTTCTCCTTTTTCCGGTTTGTAGACCGGGACCGCCAGGGTGACGACGGAGCGCCCGGTGACCCGCTCCAGCAAGACCGCCAGGGCGGCGGTCAACACGATGTGCAGCAAGATGTCGTTGCCCTGGGAGATCGACAGCAAGCTTTGCAGCAGAGAACCCTCGATAGAGAATTCTTCCTTCATACTGCCGGGCTTACCGGCATTCGTGGTAGTGGGAAACGAACTGTTTCGCCATTCGGCGGAGAATTGCCGGGTCCAGTACTCCCGCTGCCGGACGCGGCGATTGGCGGCGGTTTGCCGGGCGCTATCCAATTGGTTGCCGCTCATATCGTTATAGTCTGTCTCTTTCATCTGCGGTATGTTCCTCTAAAAGCCAAAATCCACGTGCGCCACCGCGGATTGGCCGGCGCGTTTCTCACCGCTCAATTGGATATTTTGGAGCAGGATGTCGGGATCGGCTGTCACCGCTGCGATGACATCGATAAAAGCGCCGATCATCCGCTGAATCGTCTCCTCTTTGAACAATTGGGAGCTGAATTCCGCCAGCGCCAGCAATCCGTCATCCTGTTCTTCGATAAAGAATCCCAGATCGAAGCGGGACACCGGATCCATGTATTCATGGGGGGTCACCGTCACATCCGGGAGCTGGATCTGGGCCATCTCCATATTCTGCAAAGCCAATACCACATCAAATAGCGGATTGCGCCCCGGAGCCGGGGGTCTGTCCCCTTGCACCAGGCGCACCAGGTCTTCAAACGGATAATCCTGATTGGCCAGGGCGTCGCGGGTCCGGGTCCGCACATCCTGAAGCAGCGTTCGAAACGAAGCGGCGCCGCGGGGGAGATTGCGAATGGCCATGGTGTTGACCAACAAGCCGATCAAAGATTGCGCGTCAGCATGACTCCTTCCCGCCTGCGGTGTGCCCACCACAATATCCTCCTGACCGGTGAGGCAGAAGAGAAAGCTGTTGAATACCGCCATCAGGACCATATACAGCGTGGCATCCTCTGCTAGGGCCAACTCTTTCAACGCTGAAGCCAGTCTCGCTTCAATCGTGAAGCGGATTCTACGGCCCCGGTAATCCCTGTCTTCGGGCCGGGGAAAATCTGTTGGTAGAGACAGCGGTTGAAGCTCTCCCTCGAAATGGCGTCGCCAGAACTCTCCTTGTTCGGCAATCAAACGGCGTTCTTTTGGATTGTGTTGCCACTGGCAATAATCTTTGTATTGCAGGTCCAATTCCGGTAGGGTCTCGCCCCGGTAGAGGGCCAATAACTCCCTGAGGAAGATCTCCTGCGAGGTGCCGTCGGAAATGATATGGTGGGTCATGATCATGACGATCCACTCTTCCGGCCCGGTCTTGACGGCGCCGGCCTTGAGAAGGGGCGGCTTCGACAGATCGAAGGGAGTGATGAATCGCCGCACCGCCGGCTGGACATCCTGAGCTTCGACTTCCACAACCTCGAGGGCAATGTCCATCGGAGGGTGAATCTTTTGTTTGGGTTTGTCTTCGACCAGATGGAACGAGGTCCGCAAACTCTCATGCCGACGGATCATTTCTCCGAAGGCATTCTGCAACCGGTGGATATCGAGGGCTCCCTTGCAATCGGCCAACAACGAGAGGTTGTAAGCCGTGGTGGATGGATCCATGTGTTGAAGGAAGAATAGCCTCGTTTGGGCGCCGGCCAGTTCATAATAGTCCAGGTCCGGCGCCACCGGGATCGAATGGAAGGAGTCGATACCGCACTCTTCCAGGTATCCGGCGATGCCGCGAATGGTGGGATCTTTGAAGATGGCCTGCAAGGGGATTTTTTTTCTCAACTCCTTGTGGATCCGGGCCACCAATATCGTGGCCTTCAACGAATGGCCTCCCAATTGGAAGAAGTCGTCGTCGATTCCGACATTGCCCTCGTCCACCCCCAACACGTCGCCCCAAATGGCCTGGAGTTGGGCGTCGAGCCGGTGTCGCGGCGAACTGTAACGCTTGCCCTTGAGGAGTCGAGGCTCCGGCAAGGCTTTGCGATCCACTTTGCCGTTGCGATTCAGAGGGATCTGTTCCAATTGGACAATATAGGGGGGGATCATGTGAGGCGGCAATTCTCCGGCCAAAAAGTCGCGGATATCCGCCACATCCAATGAAGCGCCGGTGCAAGCGACAACATAGGCCGCCAGACTCGGTTCATCGTCCCCGGCGCCGCGGACCACCACCACAGCGTCCTCCACTTTTGGATGCTTGAGGCATTGGCAACGGATATCTTCCAGTTCCACCCGGTAGCCGCGAATTTTCACCTGAAAATCGATGCGACCGGAGATCAGGATATTACCGTCGGGAAGCCAGCGTGCCAGGTCGCCGCTCCGGTACATTTTACCATCCTCGCAGAACGGATCGTTCACAAAGGCGGAGGCGGTTACCGCCGGGTTATTCAAATACCCTCGCCCAACCCCCGCGCCGGCGATGCACAACTCACCCGGAATGCCGATGGGCACCGGTTGGAGCGATGGATTCAAGACATACACACGGCAATGGGGAAGCGGACGCCCCACAGGAACACCGCCCTCCAGCGCCACATCCGCACCGGTCACATCATAGGACGTGGCATCCACCGTACATTCGGTCGGCCCATAGACATTGGTCAGCACAGACCCTTCTCCAAACGCGGCATGATAACGGCGCGCCAAATCGCCGCCCAGCACCTCTCCCCCCACCAAAAACCGGCGCACCGGCATGGGGTGGGATTCGAGATTGTCAAGCTCAGTCAACAGCGCAAGATGGGCGGGGGTGCAATCGGAGACATCGATTCCGTAATTGGAATAAAAATTCAATAATTCCAGGGCGTCCCTGCGCACATCTTCAGGCACGATATAGAGGGAATGCCCCAACAACAGCGCTGCGAAAATCTGCTTCACCGAGGCGTCGAACACGAACGGCGCCACCAGGGCGATGTTGAGGGGCCGGTGGTACCGGCTATAAACCCGCTCAAACAATCCATAAACAAGATACTCGATGTTGCGGTGCTCGATCATTACCCCTTTGGGTGTGCCGGTGGAGCCGGAGGTGTAAATCACATAGGCCGGATCCACCGGTTCATTGATTGGTTCGATATCGGCTTCTGCCCCGGTATCCGCATCATCCAGCCCTTCATCTGTCAGCACCACCCGACGACCGGTGGCGGAAGCCAGGCTGCTTCGGTCCACGAAGGCGATGCCGGGAATCGTCGCCAACACATCATAGGCCGGCAAGCGGTTGCCGTTGACGATGCAGGCCTCCACCACCTCCGCGAAGGTGATCTCCCCCTCTCCCAAAACCACCAGATCGATATTGCTGTCCATCAAGGCTTTACGATAATCTGTGGTGGCGTAAGGGCCGCCTGCCACAATCGGGATATCCGGCAACCATTGCTTGATCACCGAGACTGTCTGATGGAGAAAATCCTTCAATAGGCTCAAGGTGCGGACGCCGATCAGATCCGGCTGAAATTCGTCCAGCAACTCTTTGAGCTGGGGATAGCTATCGAAATCGATACGGGATTTGGCGATTTTGCCGTCCACGTTTTCGCCCAACTCCCGGTTCAAATAGCTCATTACATACATGAGGCCAATGGGGGCCTCCCCTTCCACATCGTATTGTTCGAAACTGTCTTTTCTGAAAAATTGCGATAGATCCAGCAGCAAGACTTTGAGCGCGTTCTTCCCGGGAGTTGCCCGCAAATGGCGATTGGCCTCGCTCACCAATCGGTGATAATCGAGCTCTTCCTCCGCCTGGGGCGCCGGAGCACAATCGAGCTCATCGTCGTCAATACCCAAATAGCTGAGCAACTCCTCGAAGGTGGCGATATGAACCGGAAGATAACTATTGTATTTTTGCAGCAATTCATCTTCCGTGAGCAATGTCATTTGGTGGGGCAACACATGAAGCAACCGCTCTTTGTCCAGAAAATAGTTGTTCAGCAATTCCGAGCGGTAGTGCATGGTGAAGTTCCGTTCGAAGGGCAGATTATCGGACAATTCGAAATGGGCGTAATTCTCGGAGCGCAGAATCGATTCGCGGCTGATGCCGTTTTCCAGAGCCAGCCGTTCCATGTCCGTGCCGGGGTAGACTTTGAGAATATTGACATAAGGGAAGTGGATCCACTTCAGGCTTTTGATGAAATCGAGAGTCATCGCCGCCTCTTCTTCAGTCTCGCCGGGAAAGCCGTGCATGGTGAACAATTCGGTGATCACCTGCGGATGGTTGCGGCAGATGTATTCGGCGTTCCGACGGAACCGCTCGAGATTCAAGTTCTTGGCGATCTCTTTTTGCAAGCGGGCGGACCCCGTCTCCAGCGCCAACGCCAGGCTCACGGTTCCGGCCTCCACCATCAGATCGATAAATTCTTCCGTTAGAATATCTCCCCGCAGACCGTTGGGAAAAAAGAATTGCACATCCATGCGGTGCTCCAGGATCATCTGGAAAAATTCTGAGCTGTTCTTTTTGGCTAAATTAAAGATGTCATCGACAAAGGCGAATCTACGGATACCCAGATCATAATGGAATTTCACCTCGTCGAAGATATGCCGGGCCGAGCGGAACACATGGGTTTTGGGCCAGATTTTGTGACAATAGGCGCAATGGTAGGGACAACCGCGACTGGCCTGGATCACGAGAACATTTTTCGCCATGGCGTGGCCTAGATGGGGATGATAGTTGTTGTAATTTACCAGCGAACGGTCTGGCACCGGCAATTGGTCGAGATCCGCCACCGCCGGCCTGGGAGCCGTTACAATCGGTTCTACCCGCCGGGTATGGAGCCCCTGCAAGGTGGCGAACAAAAATTTAGGCAACGCCCGGCCGCGGGCGATGACCCAGCCGGCGCCGGCATCTTCCAACATCACGGACACGCGGTTGGAGGGGGTGTCGGCATTGATGGGCAAATAAGCTCCGCCGGCCAATAATACGGCGAAAATAGCCACCACAGTCTCCGCTTCCCTCTCTTCCAGCACCGCCACCACAGAGCCGCGGGTCACGCCATAAGCTCTCAACCGTTTGGCCAGACACGACGAGCGGCTGAGACATTCCCGATAGGTCAGCCCGCAGCCACTGTCGCCCCCGGATACCGCGATGCGGTGGGGATTGGATCGAGCCATGCGGACGAAGCGTTGGCTCACGGTTTCGCCGTGAAGGGGTTGATGGTCATTGGCGTTGAATTCTTCCAGAAGCGTCTGTCGTTCGTCATTCGCTAGAATATCGATGTCTTCGATGGCGGTGTCGGGGGAAAACAACACCGTTTGAAGCAATTGCTCCACATGCCCTGTCAAAGCCGACATATAGCTCCGGTCATACAACGCGGCGTTGTATTCCACCGCGCCGCTCAGTGTCTCTTCATGGGAATGGAAGGTGATGATGGTATTCAGCGGCAGATGATCGATGTACGATCTATCATGCACTGAATCCAACAACATCGCCACATCGAACAGCGGAAAATCCCGGCCCTCTTCGTCGCGGTCCAGTTGGTATACCAGAGCATCCAGCGGATAGTTTTGATGTTGGGTGGCTTCGGTAACGGTTTTCCTCATCCGGCCCAGGAATTCTTTGAAAGTCTTTTGGCCGTCGATGCGGCTTCGAAGCGCAAGAACGGTATTGACGAATGTACCTTCGGCCTCTTGCTTGAATACCGGTGCCCCGACGACAATATCATCCAAACGGCCAAGCTTGTGCAATAAAAGCGTGACGGCCGAGGCCAGCACCATAAATAAGCGGTGGGGAGAACCTTTTACAATTTGTAACGCCCGGGCGGAGATCGCCGGATCCAACTGAAACGAAACGGATTCGAGGTCGATGGAATCTTCAGGGATTTGTCGCAACCTCCCGGGACTGTGGGGGAACCGGCTGACCAACCAATCTCCCGCTAATTGATCCAGCCAATAATCCCGGTCTTCAATATTGCGGCTGGCGGAAATAGAACGTTCATTGGGTAAGCGATCATGTGTCATTTTATTCTGTCACCTCATTTAAAATTCAAAATCATCTTGATCCTGGAACACCGGCAAACACAATTGCATGTGTTCCAGATTCCTGCATTCATCCACGATGGTTCCGGTGTCCTGAAACGAAACCAACGGCGGCACAGCCATAGGATGTAACTTTTGCCAACGGTCGTCGGCCCTATAGATCTCTTGCCAGGAGTAGGGATTGGGAACGCCTAAACGGCGGCAAAAATCCACAAAGCGGCCCATGCGCCTATAAATCTCCTCCCGCCCCGGCACGCCGTCGCTAAGATACCAGGTTTGCAAGACCAGCAACTCCCGGAACCTCTCCGGGTAGAGGAGGCTGCTGTCACTTGCCGACAGCCATTGATCCGACTTCACCTGGCCGGTGAGATAGAAGCGGAACGGATTGCACTCGGCTTCGTAAATATCGTCTTTCATCTCTTCGATCAACGCCAGAGTCTGAAGAAAATCCTCTTCCGTCTCCCCCGGATAGCCCACCACCCAATAGGTGGAGGTCTTGATGCCGGCGCCCGCCAGCGACGACAACGACTCTTTGATAAGCTCGGGGGTCAGGCGTTTGTCCATCAAATCCAACACCCGCGGCGATCCGCTCTCGATCCCCAGACGGGCCCGGTAAAAGCCGCCCCTTCGCCATTGGAAGGTATTGGCGGTATCCGCCGCCTGGGGCGCCGCCCGCAAATATCCATCAAAATAGACGCAATCGCCGGCATCCAGCAACGCCTCGGAGAGCGGTTGAATAATAGGATTGAGCAAAGAATCCGTGAGCAAGAACAATTGCCGGCCATGGGCCCGGTAAAGCGCCTGCAATTCATTCGCCACTTGCGCAGTCTCTTTTTTGCGGTATTTGCCCCAATTGACGGTTTCAGCGCAAAATCCGCATTGAAAGGGACAACTGCGGGAGGTGTAAGCGGCGATTTGCGGATAATGATGAAGCTTGAAATCGCTAAAATCCGGTATATCCACGGTTCTGAAATCCAGATACTGCCCGTCCAGTTGCTCCCGGGTCAAGAGACGCCGGTCACCAGCCTCCCCTTCCAGCAATTTCAAAAACAGAACCTCCCCTTCGCCGACAATGATATGGTCGAGATAGCCTTCGGTCCGCTCCAGAAAGTAATCGAAATTAGGCGATCCCAGGGCCAATTGATCGGAGAAAATGCCTCCGCCCCACACTGTTTGGACGGCGGGGAACCGCTCCTTGACCAACCGGCAGGCGAAGAGGGACGCGGCGAACGCGCCTTTGTAGACGGATACGCCGAACACATCCGGTCGGACCGTTTCCATCGTTTCCAGCAGGTAAACTTCCAGGCGCCGGAAGAATTCAGCGATGAGCTCATCCAGACGCTCCAATCCCTCAGGCGGGACATAGACAAAATAATTTTTGCCCAAAACCAACGTGAGAAGTTCGAATCGCTCTTCCGGTTGTCGGCGGTGAATAAACGCATTCATATGATTTTGCAACACGTCCACCGCGATATTATCGAAGTTACCTTGCTTCTCTTCCGGCACTATTTCACGCAACACCTGCAGGTAGTTGTCGTATATTTCCCTGAACCGTAGCTCCACATTGGCGTCCATCCCACGCACACTATAGCCGCGCCTCTGCAGATAACTCTTGAGGCAGGCAATGCCCATGGGGGGAATCAAGGGAGTCCAAAAAGGTAGAAGAACCAATAAAATGTTTTGTTTTCGCGCCATTGTTACATTCCTCCTATGGTGCTTGGTTAAAAATCGAAGTCTTCATCATCGCCGGCCAATATATCGGTGTCGAGAACGGCGACATCCGACGAAATCTCGATGTCTTTGATCGCAATATCCGGCGTTTGAACAACGCCCTCCAGAATTTCCAGATAGCGGTCCAAAAAGCGCCGGGCAGTCTCCTGCTTGAATAATTCCGTGGAATAGACCAGAGCCAATTCAATAGTTTCCCCTGCTTCCACCGCCAACAGCACCAGGTCGAAGTTGGCGATGCCCCGCTCGAAGGCGATGGGTTTGAGGGTGAGACCGGGGATTTGGAGTTCGGGAATCTCGACATTTTGCACTTGCAGCACCGTTGAAAACAGCGGGTTGCGTTCATATCGCCCCCGTTGGTTCAAGCGGCGGACCAATTCCTCGAATTGGCAATCCTGATGGGAAAACGCTTTCAACACACGTTCCCGTAACGCGGCCAAAAAACGAGTGAATGAATCGCCGGGGGCGACGCTATTTCGCATGGCGATCATGTTGACGAACATGCCCATCACCTCCTCGAGATCCCGATGCTGCCTTCCGGCCACCGCGGTCCCTACCGTCAGATCTTCTTGACCGGTGTAGCGGTACAATAGGACGTTGAAGGCAGCCAGCAAGACCATATACAGAGTCGAACCGGTCCCGGAGGTCAAGCGGCGAACCCCAGCGGCGAGGGCGGAATCCAATGGAGCGGTCATTCGCTCGCCGGCGTAGGATTGGAGATCCGGCCGTGGAAAATCAAGGGGCAAACGCAGAGGTTGGGCTTCGGTGGAAAAGGTGTCGAGCCAAACATTCATCGTCTCGGAATCGGCATCCCCTGCCTCCCGCTTCCGCTGCCAACAGGCGAAATCTTTGTATTGCACAGACAAGGGAGCGAGACAGACGCCGTTGTAAATGGCCATAAAATCTTTTATCAGCGCCGCGATGGAGATTCCGTCGGAGACGATGTGATGGATATCGAAGACCAGTAGGTGCTTTTGGCGACTATGAGCCGCCAGGCCAATTCGAACCAATGGCGCCGACGCCAGGTCGAAGGGGCGGATGAATCCCAGGATGACGGATTCCAGCGACAGGTCGTCTCCGTCAATAGGAGGGAGAGATTCCAGCCGGAATTCAATAGAGTGTGCGATCCGCTGAACCGGTTCGCCGCCGGCAAAAACAAAATAGGTCCGCATAGCCTCGTGACGCCGGATCAGTTGCCGAATCGTGTTCTCCAACCGCCCGGCATCCAACTTCCCGTCCATCCACATGGCGGTGGGCATATTGTAGCTGCAATTATTTTCCCGCATCCCCTGTTGGACGAAGATACGCGCCTGCCCCGACGACAGGGGGTAGTAATCCCGCTTTTCGATTGGCTGGATGCTCGAATGAACCACGGCGCGGGCCTGAAGCACCACCTCCGCCAACTCCCTGAGGGTGGGCGATTGGAACACATCCACCAACGGCACCAGCGCCGAAAATTCTTCGTGAATGCGGGAGACCATGAGGGTGGCTTTCAGCGAATGACCGCCGATGTCGAAGAAGTTGTCTTCGCGGTCAATGGTCGAGGCGTCGATTCCCAATAGGTCAGCCCAAACACTTGCCAGCCGTGATTCCACCCCCTCTCGAGGAGTCTGAAAATCACTGTCTCGCAGAGCATCATCCGCTCCTTCCTTCATCCAGACCCGAATCTCCAGATGGAAATCGCCCGGATCTTCCCCTTCCACAGGGACAAAATCCAGACGTTTCAGCTCGCCCTCCCGGCATTCACCGGGCGGTAGCAACAAGCTTCGTCCCTCGAAGAGGGGTTCCAGAAGATCAGGATGGGAATCGGCGAACACCAGCGACACCGGCTGAAGCGAGGAATCTGTCGCCGCCTCCGCGATCGGAGCCGGTTGTTCTACCGTATCCTCCACCAGATCCGTCAACACCACCGCTGTAGAGGCGATATCGTGTTTGCGTTGCCGCGGCACGAAGGCGATGCCGGCGATCCGGGCCAGAGCGTCATCTTCCGGCAAACAATTATTGTTGGCCAGACACCCTTCCACCAACTCCGCGAAGGTGAGTTCCCCCTCGCCGATAACCGCCACATCGATGTGGGGATCGTTGAGAATAGTGGAATAATCGCTGGAAGCGTAGGGTCCGCCGGCGACGATGGGACAATCGAAGCCCCAATGCCTGATGTAGGCGATGGCTTTATGGAAAAAATGCTTGTAGAAGGTGAGGGTACGGATACCGATCAGTTGCGGTTGAAAGTCGTCCAGCAACCGCTTCAGATCGTCATAGCTATCAAAATCCCCCCGCGCCTTGGCAATGGTGATCCGCACCTGTCGGCCCAATTCCCTATCCAGGTAGGATTGCAGGGATAAGAGTCCCAGAGGGGCCTCCACCACGTCAAAGAGCATACCGTCGGCGTGGAAAAATTGGGACAGGTCCAGAAGGAAAATGCGCATGGCATCGACGGAAGATTGGGTCGTCCCAAAGTGGTCCGCCAGCTTCCGGTTCAAATCAGGCACCAGAAAGCTGTCGCCGCGGCGGCATTCAACCAGGGCCTGTTGGCCCTCCGGCCCGAAGTCCGAAGGCTCCATGCCGGCGAAGGCCAGGATATCATCCAGAGATTCGATGGTAGCGGGCAAGTAACTATCGTACTTTTGCACCATATCGCCCTCTGTCAGGATTTGAGCCTGAAGGGGCAGTTTGCGGCGCAGCCTCTCTTTGTCCAAAAAGTAGTTGTTCAGGAATTCCGCCTGGTAGGTCTGGGTGAAGCTGCGCTCGAAGGGCATGGTGGCGGACCACTGGTGAAACGCCATATCCTCCGATTCGAGAATCGCTTCGGGAGGGACGCCGTTGTCCAGGGCCAATTGATGCATCGGTGTGTTGGGATAAATTTTCATCACATGGATATAGGGGAAATCCAACCAGCGGACACTCTTGATAAAATCCAGGGTCATGCGCGCCTCTTCGGGGGTTTCGGTGGGAAAGCCGTGCATAGAGTGCAATTCAAGAATCACATGGGGGTAGGTTTCGGCGATATATCGCAGACTGTCCCTGAGCTTTTCCACATCGAGATTTTTACCTATCAATTTTTGCAATCTTGGCGACGCCGTCTCGAGGGCCACCGCGATATCCACGGTTCCTGCCTCCACCATCAAATCGATGAAGGGTTGCGACAAAATATCGCCCCGTAAGCCGCCGGAGAAGTAGAACTGCGCATCCATACCCCGGTCCAACACCATGCGGAAAAAGCGGCTGCTGTTTTTTTCGTTCAAATTGAAGATATCGTCGATGAAGGCGAAGCGGCGCACCCCCATCCGGTAATAGGCCTCCACCTCCGCGAAGATATTCTCCGCCGAGCGGGACATCTGCTTTTTGGGCCAGATTTTGTGGCAATAGGCGCAATGGTAGGGGCAGCCTCTGGAGGAGAGGATGGTGACGCAGTGTTTTACCATGGTGATGCCGATGTGCCTGCTGTAGGCTTCATAATCCACCAGCGAACGGTTCAAGATGGGCAACGAATCGAGATCGGAGATGGCGGGCCGCGGTGGGGTCTTGACCAGAGGCGCTTCGCCGCGGCGGAGATTTTGCAGCGCTGTGAAGGGATACTGCTCGATGGCGTCTGAACAAGAGAGCAAACAATCGGCCTCTGTCCGCTCCAGCGTTATGAAGGAGCCGTCGCTCTTGTGGATCGCCATCATCGCCTCGATAGATTGAAGCGAAGGCTCCATCAACAAGGCATGCGCCCCTCCGGCCGCCGGTTTCAGACGAACGGCCAACCGGGCGGCCCCGCGGTCCAGTTCGGCGTAGGTCAACGCTTGATCACAACCGGCGTCCGCCACCGCCACAGCGGCGGGAGTACGTTTTACCAAATCGGCGAAGTCCTCGATGCCCGTTGCTGCGGAATCATCTCCCTCTGCCCTGGGAGCAGTCGCTTCCAAAGTGACGGTATCGACCCGTTCCGGTAGATGGGGAAACGCCTGCGCCGCCAGGCCGATATAAGCGGCAACGCGCTCCGTCAGCGATTGATCCTGCGCGTCGCGCCAGTGGAGCCGGGTCTTCAGAAGGCTGTTTAGTTGAGCCGTATCGAGCGCGGCAATCTGTCTTCCCGCCTCCTGGGGGTCCGGTAATTTGTCCCGGTCCACCTTGCCGTTGGCCATCAGGGGCAACGCCTCCATCACCACCAATTTGGGAATCATGTAATTGGGTAGGACGCCGGACAGTTTCCGCCGGATCTCCAGAGGCGTGATGCCGGCGATGACAATATAGGCGACCAGATATTTTTGCCGTTTTTCGTCCTCTTTGACCGCCACCACACAATCTTTGACCTCAGGGACGGCGAAGATTTTACTTTCGATTTCCGCCGGTTCCACCCGAAAGCCCCTGACCTTGACCTGAAAATCTTTGCGCCCCTTGATCTCGATATTTCCATCCGGGAGCCAGCGACCGATATCACCGGAATGATAGAGCCGCTTGTTCGGCGACAACGGGTGGGGCTGTACTTTCTGAGCCGTCAGCGTGGGATTGTTGATATAGCCCAACACCTCGCCGGCTCCGGCGATGCACAACTCGCCCCACACACCGGTGGGGACCGGATTGCCCTGTTCGTCCAGAATAAAGATAGAGGTGTTTGCCACCGGTTTTCCCGCCGGCGGAACCGGATAGCGCTCCGTATCGCCGGCGTCGAGGGTGAAGGAGGTGACAACATGCATCTCGGAGGAGCCGTAATGATTGTGCAATTGGAGCTGGGGATTCAATTCCAAAAAGCGTTTCAATCCGGCGGTTATTTTTAGTTGCTCGCCGGCGGTGATGATGTGGCGCAGACTGTGGTTGAAGAATTCGCCCCACCGGCCGGATTCGTTGAACAAGAAGTTCAAGTAGGAAAATGGCAAGTACAACAAGCCGATACGGTGGGCCGCCAAAAAGTTCATCAAAAAGTCGATGTCCTGCCGCTGGACATCGCCGATCAGGTGGACTTCGCCACCGCCGGACAGAGTGCCGAAGATCTCCTGGAAGGAGACGCAAAAATTAATGGAGGTGAATTGCAAACAGCGCAGCCCCATGTCGATGGAGGTCTCGCTCCGCTCCCATTGCAGCAGGTTGCTCAAGATCCTATGGGAAAGCATGGCGCCGTTGGGAGTGCCGGTGGAGCCTGAGGTGTAGATCACATAGAGGATATCGTCCGCTTCGTTGAGGAGCTCCGGCTCGTTATCATAAGCTTCGCTCGAACCGTCGCTCAATTGTTCTATTGTGGCCGTTTCACCGTCGTAAGCCGCGAACAATTGGGGACGGGGGCGATCGATGATAGCCAGCGACGCATCGCTGTCCTCGAGCATGTGCTCCACCCGCTCCGGCGGATAGGTCGGGTCAATGGCCACATACCCGGCGCCGGACTTGACGGTTCCCAACAGGGCGATGATCATCTCGAGGCTCCGCTCCATAGTGACGGCCACCACCCGGTTGGGTCCGGCGCCGAAGCGCTGTCTCAACGCGCGTGCCGTTTGATTGGCCCTACAGTTCAATTCCTTGTAGGTGAGAGCCTGGTGATGATGAACCACCGCGATGCCGTCGGGCGTCGTCTCTGATTGCCGCAGCACCAATTCCTGGACAGTCGATTGAGGAAAGGGCCGGCGGTTGTGGTTAAAGCCGCGGGTCACCATCTCCGCCTCCAGGCAGTGGAGAAGTTGTAACTGATGGAGCGGCCGGTCGGGAGCTTCCAGAATGGAATCCAGCAAGGTATTCATATTGTCCCGCATGCGGAGGATGGTCTCACGGCGGAACAGGTCGCTGTTGTATTCGATTTTGACATCCAACTCTTCGTCGATGAGGTCCATGATGAAGACCAAATCGAATTTACTCATATTAAATTCATCGGCGAAATCGACACCCGACAATTCCACGCCGGACATATTCGACCGGGCCTCGTGGGTCCAGGTGTTGTTGTGGGCCATCATGAAATTGAAGAGGGGCGACTGACTGAGATCCCGGTCCAGATCCAATTTCTCCATCAATAGGTCGAAGGGGTAATCCTGGTATTGGTAACAATGCGTTGTCTCCAGCTTGACCGCCTGAAGCAAGTGTGAAAAACCGAATTCCGGTTCCACATCGACGCGGTAGACCAGGGTGTTGACCAAAAAACCGGTCATATGATGGAGTTCGGGATTCTGCCGGCCCGCCACAGGGGAGCCGACGATGATGTCCCGCTGACCGGAGTAACGTTGCAGGATGGCGGCGGTAAAGGTCAGCAGGCACATAAAGAAGGTGGCGTCTCGCTTCCGCCCTAGAGTCTCCAGGCGCCGGGTACGGTCCCGGCCCACCAATAGCGGGACCCGCCCGCCGTTGAAGGTCTGGATGGGGCGGCGGGAAAAATCGAGGGGCAACTGGATGCCGTTGGGCCGGTCGGCGAATTTCTCCAACCAATAGCGCTCCGATTCTCCAAAGTCGTTACCGTCGATGAGGCCATTGTGCCACAGGGTGTAATCTTTGTATTGCAACCTGAGGGGCAAAAGGGGATTGGGCCGTCCCTGAGTATAGGCGTTGTAGAGGGCGAACACCTCTTTGCGGATAATACCGGTGGACCAACCGTCGCTGATGATATGGTGGGTGTTGAACACCAAAATAGCGACGGTCTCCTCCATCAGAATCACGGTCACCCGAAAGAGCCCTCCATCTTCGAGCCGGAACGGCGAGTCGGCGTCGCGGACAAATATCTCCTTGGCCGCCTCTTGCCTCTGCCGGCGCGGCAATTGGCGGAGGTCTTCGATGGCCGGTTCCACTGTCAAGCTATCAAGCACCTGCTGCCTGGGCATGCCGTTCATAGAGAAGAACCGGGTTCTCAGGCTATCGTGCCGGTCCGTCAGCGTCTGGATGGCGGCGCTGAAGGCCGGGATATCGAGCGCCCCATCGAGATAGAACACCCCGGGCATGTTGTAGGCGGTGGAGTCCTCTTCGAATTGGCACAAAATCCACAACCTGCGTTGAGCGAAGGATAGATCGTAATACTCCCGTTTTTCAAACACAGGCACCGGAGCCGAGGCTTCATCCCCAGGCGCGGCCAGAAGGTCGTGGAGACGGCGAATGGTGGGATGCTCGAAGATGCGGCCGATGGGGACAGGCACCTTCAATTCTTTATGAATGCGGGATGAGAGGGTCATGGCTTTGAGGGAATGGCCGCCCAACTCAAAGAAGTTATGGTCGATGCCCACATCCGCCTCGTCTTTTTCCAGCACCGCGGCCCAAATGGTTCGCAATGCCCGGTCCAGATGGTCGCGGGGGGGGACATACCGCTGCAGCGAGGCTGCGGCCGGCTCCGGCAGCGCCTGCCGGTCCACTTTGCCGTGGGGGGTGAGAGGCAAGCGTTCCAATAGGACAAAGGCCGCGGGCACCATGTAGGCCGGCAATCGGCGACGCAAAAATTCTTCAAGCTCCGTCGAGGTCACTGTCGCCGGAGCCACATAGGCGCAGAGCGCATCGTCTCCGCCGCTGTTTTTCCGGGCCAGAACCACCGCCTCCGCAACCGATGGATGGCGCAGGAGTTGGGCCTCGATCTCCAGCAATTCCACCCGGAAGCCGCGAATCTTGACCTGGTGGTCTGTCCGTCCCAGAAAGCGGATATTGCCGTCCTCTTGTCTCAGCGCCCGGTCGCCGGTGCGATAGAGGTCGTGGTTGGGACCGAAGGCTTGCAGCGTCGCCTCAGGCCGGTTGAGATAACCGGCGGCAAGTCCGGCTCCGGCGAGACACAACTCCCCCGCCACGCCGGTGGGGCACCAATTGCCGTGGGGATCGAGAATATAACATAACACATTGTCGATGGGGGTTCCCACCACCACCCGGGTATCGGAGGGGGAAAACTCATAAACCGTAGAGCACACGCTGTTTTCGGTGGGACCGTATTCGTTCAGCAAGCGGACATGAGGCAAACGTTCGAAATGTTCCCGCACCAAGTCGATATCGAAGCCTTCGCCGGCGACGGTGACGCTTGACAACGAGGCCGGCGGTTGAATGAATTCCGCCAACAGGGTGCGATAAAAATGAGGCGTGATCAAAAAATGGCTCACCTGAGCGCGGTGAATGGCAATCTCCAGATAGCGGGGGTCCAGACGATCGCTCTCGGACAACATCACCAGCTTCGCTCCGCTGATGAGGGGCGACCAGATATCCTCCACCGAACTATCGAAAGAGAAGGATGGGATCTGCATCACCGCGTCCTGGGCGGAAAATCCATAGGCGTAGGCCCGCCACCAAAGGGTATTGACAATGGATTGGTGGCGCACCAGCACCCCTTTGGGAAGCCCGGTGGAGCCGGAGGTGTAAATCACATAGGCCGGAAGGGAAGAATCGGCGGGTGGAGACAATCTGTCAATACCCGCCGCGTCTCGCGGTTGAAGCAGAGGCTCCACCTGCGTCCTATCCATGAGCGATATCTCGCAGCCGCTGTCGTCGAGCATATAAGAGATTCTGCCCTGCGGGTAGGATGGATCCACCGGCACATAAGCGGCGCCGGTCATGAGAACCGCTTGCAACGTGATGATAAGGGTGAGCGAACGCTCCATCGACACCGCCACCGGGAGTCCGCCGCCGGCCCCTTGCCGCTGGAGATGACGCGCCAATGCCGCGGCCCGCGTCACAAACTCTCCAAAGGTCACGTGCTCCGAACATTGGCGAGTTCCCGCTTCGGACCCGGCCCAAACCAGGGCCACGGCGTCCGGTTGTTGCGCGGCCCGTTCCAGCACCAAGTGGTGAATGGTTTTTTCGTAGGGATATGGGCGACGGGTATCGTTCCATTCATCCATAACGCGGCGTTTTTCCTCTTCATCCGGCAATTCCAGTTGCCAGACCGGAAGCTCCGGCTCAGACGCCAAATAACTCAGCGCCCGCGAGAAATGATCGGCCACTTGATGGACCAGCCAACGGGGCATGGCTCCGGGCCGGAAAATCCAGGCCAATGTGTAAGATTCATCGGTCTCTTCCACCGCCAGGGCCAGGTTGAAGTTGGTCTGCTCCATCATAGAATAGGAGGTCACCCGCAAAGGTCCCGCGTGATCGGCCAATTGTTTGTGGATGGGATAATTCTCCACCACCACCAGGGTGTCGAAGAGGTCCTGCGCCGGGTCGATGCCTGAGACATCGCGGATAGCGGTCAAGGGTGCGCTATCGTAGGCTTCCCGCTCCTGAAGAGCGGCTGCTGTGGCGCGAAGTAGTTCGGGGGGGCAATCGTTTGGGGTGGAGACGAGGCGCAGCGGGAGCGTGTTGATAAAGAGCCCCATAGCCTCGCCGATGCCGTCGATGGGGGCTGAGCGGCCGGATACCGTGGTCCCGAAGAGGGCATCGTCCGCCCCGGTGTACTTGTGAAGAACCACCCCCCAGGCGGTGTAAAACACGGCGGCGGGCGTCACTTTGTGTTGCCGCGCCACCTGCTCGATCATCTGGGCCTCGGTAAACTGAAGCTCATACTCCAGACGCTTGATAGCGGAGTCGTCCTGTTTGCGCTGGGCAGAGGGGGTAAAGGGAAACGGCATGCGGACGGAGCAGCCGTCGAGATACGCCTTCCAATACGCTTCCTGCGGCCCGGAATCCTGCTGTTTGCACCAGGCCACAAACGCCTGAAATGTGTTGTTTACCGGTAATTTTATAGGATTGCCGCGGACCAGGCCCTCATAGGCGGTGAAGAATTGCCGCAGCATGACGCCCATGCTCCAGCCGTCCATGAGAATATGATGATAGCTCACCAGGAGAACGTGATTCCCCTCTTCCAGGCGGCACACCGTCACCCGGAACGGTACCTGCCGCAAATCAAAGGCCTCCCGGAGATCCTGGAGTTTGACCTTCTGGAGCCGGTCGCCGGCGGCGCAATCGAGAATCCTGAACTCCACGGAATGCTCTTTTTGCACCACTTGCACAGGTTCGTTGATGGCGTCCCAACGAAACAGGGTGCGCAGCGTCGGATTGACGCCGACAACCGCGTTCCAGGCCTCGCGCGCGACGGCGCAATCGAGGGGACCTTCGAAATGAAGGCAGAGTTGTTCGACATAGTGTGTACCCTGGGGATTTTCCAGGTAGTGAAACAACATCCCCTGCTGCATCGGAGTCAGGCCGGAGATGTGTTGGATCGATCGACGGTTCAGTTTATTCATTGTTTTTGGTCCTCTGTGGAAAATTCATACACCGGAAGCGCGGCCTCCACTCCCAGCAAGCTTTTGACGCAGCGGTATTCAGGGAAGCGTTTCAGCATTTCACGCAACCTGTTCGCGTAGAATGCCTCCATTTCCGCCTGATTATCCGCGGCTTTGGAACTGTACACACAATAGAAGCATTTCCGCTTGCAAAACGGGGTGTGCACATACAGTACATTTCGCCAATTGTTGGGGATGGCGAACAACCGGTTAAGTAAGTCCATCCACTTTTTATCCACTTCAATCATTCAATCCTCCTGGTTCGGAAACAAAAAAATCACTTGCTTCAAGGAATTCTCCACCTGCAATCCGAAGGCGTAGCCGATTTTAAGAAAACCTTACGGTGCAGAGGGCTCTCAGAGTGAAATCATTGGCCGCAATCACCCGGTTCCAGCTTTCCTCGAACGAAAGGGAGTCAGTGGCTAGCATATCTTCCACATAGGACTTTTGGGGAGCGCATAGAGGTTGATTGCAGTATTTTATGTATCGTTGGTTTTTTGTTTTGAATTTGGTCCCCGGTCCAGGAAGGACCGGGGAATTATTGATTTATGTTATCAATTACTGGTTGTGCGGAAATTTGCGTCCACTTTTTCGATCTTGCCCATATCCATTTTGATGATTTTATCGGCGACATCGAAATAGTGGTCGTCATGGGTGATGGCGATGACGATTTTCCCTTCGTTTTTCATCCTGATCAAAAGATCGCGATAGAAAAATTTACGAAATTCCGGATCTTGATCGGCGGCAATTTCATCGAAGAGATAAATAGGCGAATCTTCTAGATAACATTGGAGAAGGGCCAATCGCTTGCGCTGGCCTCCTGAAAGATCAATGGTGCTGAATTTATTGCCAGTGACGCTGACTTTGTCGGCGAGGCTCAACATTTCCAGGTTGCGGGTCACCGCTTGATTGCCGCCATCGGCATCGACATTGTACATTTTCTGGAACAAATGAAAGCCGGCGAAGACAGTCGAAAAATATTCGCCGATCCGGCCATCCTTTATTGAGGAACCTTCAATTGAAACCGCTCCCTCTTTTGGTTTATAAAGACCGGTCAGAAGTTTGGCCAACGTGGTTTTTCCGCTTCCGTTGCCTCCGATGATGAAGGTGATTTCGCCTTTATTCGCTTCAAAATCAATGGGGCCGACTTTGAATCCCTCTGCGTCTGAATCTTCCGTTTCGTATTCGTAAACGACACCCTCTACTTTGATGCAGTTGACTTCGCCGGGACGTCCTTGTTCGGTCTCCAACACCTCGGGATCCATATTGGCGGGAATATCAGCTTCGAATCCTTTGACGCGATTCCAGGAGACCTTCATCTGCATGATCTGAGGAACAGTGTTCAGGATGCCGTTAATCGGTCCGATCAAGTAGAGCAGGATCATAATAAAACTCATCAACGTGAAGGTGCTGATATCGGGAAAGAGTCGTGGTATCGCAAATCCAACAGCTCCTAAAACAATCACCAGCAAGGATTCCCCCACCAGAAACGCGTTGATGAATTTCACCACCGCTTTGACGATTTTCACACGAAATTCATCGCAACTCACTGCGAGATCGTCTCGATATTCCCTTTTTTTATTAACCTGCAGACTCAATTCTTTGAAACCGTCGAGCATGCCGTTCAGCAGTCCCATGAATACATTGCGGGTATCCCTTGCCTCTTCGAAGTATTGCTCGGCCTTCTGGCTTACAATCCCATAAAGAACGGCAATCGCGCCTACCACCAAAATTGTGATGGCGGTTGCCCAAAAGGCGATGGTGGCAAGATACAAAAACGCACCGACGGTAGTAATAATACTGGTTACCAATTGAACGACTAGATTTGCCGAATTACTGATCTGGCCGGTATCGTCGTTGATTGTTGCATAGACGCGCCCGCGGTCTAACCGTTCGAACCGTTGGTAAGAGGTGAGGAACACCTTCTCGATCAAACGCATCCTCATATCATAGACAATATCGAATGTGATCTCCACAAGACGCGTCTGCAGTACTTTTCGCCCAAGGATATAAACCAGAAACGCTAGCATGAAATAATACAATTGGAATTTCAATTGGATGTTACTGAATAGTGAACTGGAGATCAGAAAAATCACCATTGCATTGGCGCCGCCCGACAGGAGAGAGAGAACGATAATCATTGGGATCGATCTTATATATTTGTTCTTCTGGGGAAAAAGTGAAGATAGTAAAAAACCCAGATAACTAAGACCGGTTGCCGCCAATAGCAAAACACCCGCCACCTGAAAGCTAATTGGCGACCAGACCACCGCTGTATCCCAGGACACATTCGACATGGCGTAGGGAACCAAATACACAGCCAGAACAAAAGGTATCAACACGATAAATCCAAGGACCAGTTTGCCGATTTTCAAAAGATTTAGTCCGCCAAAGCCACGCTGTCCTTTTGCAATTTCAATGGGGATATAAATGATAAACGCCAGGACGCACAATAAATAGAGCAGCACCATCAACGAAATCAGCGATGCGGCTTTATCCAGCGTATTCCCCGGAAGCGCCGGAAGCTCGAGAGGTTTTCCTTCCAGGTATTTAAGCGCCAGGTATCCAATCGTAATTGTATTGGCGGAATTGGAATTGCCCAAAACCACGCAGCCGGCCTTCATCTTGGGCTTAAATCCCACAAACGAGGTGAAATTCGGGTTCTCTCCGCCATGGTCCACCAGGTCTTTGCCATCCACATAAGCTTGCCAACCCATACCATACGAGGAAAAATTTACGCCGTCGGGCGCCACGTCATAATTCCTCTGATGGGATTTTTTTATTAATGGCAATAATTCATTTCCGGTTTCACTATCGGAAACCAATCCCAGATGCCACTTCAGCCACCGGGCCATGTCTTTGCCGTTGGATACCACGTATCCCGCCGGGTCGTTGCCTCCGTACACAGGAGCGTCATACGGAATCGCGTCAAAAAAACCAATTTTGTAACCTGTCGCTTTTTTGGGATCCTTAATTTCCCGCCCCACCAGCGTATCGGACATACCCAACGGTATCAATATATTGTGTTTAATATAATCTTCAAAACTAACGCCGGACGTTTTTTCGATAACCAATCCCACCACGTCGTAATTAATGGTGGCATATTGGAATTTTTCGCCGGGACGATGTTCCAGATTTACACCGGAAAGATTTTTGATGGATTGTTCCAGCGCATCGGTTCCGCCGCCTATGTAAATTTTTTCAACGCTGCTCCAGGGAATGCCGCTGGTTTGATGTAGAAACTGCCGAAGGGTAATATCGACCTCTTCCTCCTGGTAATAGGCCTTGAACCAGGGTAGGTAGTTGGAAACAGGAATATCCAGATCCACCTTCCCGTCCCGCTCCAATTTCAACGCGGCCAATGCCGTAAACGCCTTGCTGCATGATGCCAATTCAAATAAAGTATCCGGCTCTACCGGTTTTTTTTGTTCTTCATCGCTATAGCCATAACCTTTAATAAGTTGGGTCCCGTCCTCTTTTACAAGAACAAGTACGAGACCGGGAATATCTCCCTCTTCCATCAGTTCCTGAACTTTCAGCTCAAATTCCTTAAAATTTTTTTCAGCTTGTTCTTTTTCTGCCAATAGAGGGAAACAAAGCAACATCAGCATGAAGATGAAGATGGGTAATTCGAAACATACAGTCTTTCTAAAATTCACGTTGCCTCCTTGTCGTTTATAGATTCCTGTTTTTTTTTTAAGGAATTTTTAATAATAACAGATTAAGGAATGACTTTGAATCTTTAATTCTCTTTTTTGTGATTTTTAATATAATTTAATCCCCTCGGTTATGTGGGGAATCACCGGACACCGCCGGCAGTCACTCACGATTACCGGCGTATTGGGACTTAGGTTACAGCCAATGAACGATTGCCACGCGTTAGATTAAACGCATTTTAAGATATGTCTGTTCTTTACGATAAAGATATAGCGATCCGGATCTACCAAAAGATTTTTTTTAAATAGTTGGATGAACGCCTGAGTATTGGCAAAACCCAATTTTTCGGCCAATTCCTCCGCAGTAATTTCATCCGAATTCTCTATTATATGCAATGACCGATTAACTTTTTCCCTTAAAATAATATCAGCCGCGCTGACTGGCGAATGTTCCCCACATGTATTTTCCAACGCCGACGTATCAACCTCCAATAACTCAGAAAGCCTGGATGTATCAAACCGAACTAGTTCGGGGAGTTTACAGCCGATAACATATTCAACAATTTTTTTCGTTTGGTCTTTATTCAGCACTGTGTTCTCCTGGATCAAAAAAAGTAAGCTTCCGCCATCAGAATTTCAAGTATACTTCCCGGTAAGATAGCGAGGGCATTTCCGGGCATAGTATAATAGCAACTTAGATGCCAAAGGACCGAAAAGCCGAAAAACCCTTTCAAAAGATGCTTTTAATAAAAAAAACACTCAACCGGAGGACGTCGTATTCTGAACATATCCAGAAACAGAAGGCAAAATTGACAATCTAAGCCGCTATAAGGCGGCCGGGCGTAGCTTTGTTATTCTGGTCCCGCCCAGAATGTATCTGTATATAACCAGAACCAATCATTTATTTAAACCATAATCGTTTATAAAATTGAGAAACCGCTTATATTCGTTGTTATCCACATTAAGAATGTCGAGTATATTTTTGTATCGACCATTACCTTTTTTCAATGCCAGGGCGATGATAGATTTAACCTCTCCACGATTGAGGTCTCTATCCATGAACGGTTTTTTCACCACTTCCCAAAAACTTTCCCCAGCTTGCAATTCAATCCAGATGCGATTGAGCTTATCGTCGAATTCCCTGCGAAAAGGGCCGCCACTCCCCTTGCGGAAGCGTATCAACCCCCTCAACTCTTTCCCGGTGATCGGCCCTGACAAAAGAATCCCGGCCCGTTTTAAAACCGATACCAATTCCCTGACATTTCCAGGCCAATAGTAATCCAGCATCTCGTCCCAAAACCCCTGTCCTATCGGTTTTCCTTTTAGATAGCCGATATTTTCCATCACCAAAAACCTGACATCCTCGACCCGCACTCTGAGAGGCGGGACTTCAACCTCCAGAACCTGTAACCGGTAAAACAGATCTTCTCTAAATTCATTCATATCGATGGCCTTTCTCAAGTCCTTGTTGGTGGCGGCGATAATACGAACATTGGCGGTCCGTTCGAAAGATTCCCCAAGCACCTTGTACATCTTGGTATCAATAAACCTTAGCAGTTTGGCCTGGAAAGACAAAGGAACTTCGGAAATTTCATCCAGAAAGAGAGTTCCATTTTCGGCTTCGGCCACAAGTCCGTTTTTATCGGATCGAGCATCGGTAAACGCCCCCTTGCGGTGGCCAAAAAGCTCGCTCTCAAACAGCGTTTTAGGGACAGTCGGCATATGGGCCACCACAAATTTCCCGGTCCTCCCTGAATAACGATGAATTAGAGAAGCGACATGATTTTTACCGACTCCGGTTTCACCTTCCAATAGCACAACTTCTTCTTCGACTGAATATTTTAAAACCAGTTCGCGTACATGATCAATGGCTTCGCTGCTACCGGTAATACCCCCGACATTCAATTGGTGTTGGCGAATACGGGAGAGCATGTCTTTCAGCAGCCGGAAAAGTGTTTTAAAAACCTTTATCTCCGCTTTCGTATAAGAGTCTTTGATGACGCTATCCAGGTATAAAATGTAGAAATCGTCGATAGGCTCGACAATAACCGTGCGAATGGGGAGAAGCGGTAGAGCGCCCTCCGCTCCCGGCGGGCAGGGTCCGATGAACCCATTGGTCCCGCTCCCATGTTGCAGCCTCCGTTGAATATCCTGGGCCACACACTTGCAGAACCCATGGGCGCGCCCAATGTCTTTACCATGGACCGCTCTTCCTCCGTGCCATATTATCTCGCCGTCGCGATCATAGATCATGGCGAGGGATACCTGGTTTTCCTTTAATAAGTACTTAATATTATGCTTTACAATCTCAATCATAAAGATCTCCTTATATCCTCATAAATGCGGCCACCGTTCAACCAAAATTTTCCGACTTCAAACGTTTCTTCTGTAAGATGATTTGTTTATAAAAAGGATAGATTTGTGCGTAGGAAAATTTCGTTCAGGAATAAAGATGGTAGATAAAGAATAGCATTTTTCATGCCGGGTTGCCTTAAGACTCAAAGGACATGGGAGATACCTGGATAAAAGGAGTTTTGTGGCCGGGAAAAAGGATTTAATTGAGAATGTTGGGGGACATTTTTGTTGAAATCAAATCTAATTGCGCCTGGCAGGACTCGAACCTGCGGCACCGGGATTAGGAATCCCGAGCTCTATCCTCTGAGCTACAGGCGCAAATAAATGGAATAAAATTATAGCATTTATTTAATAGGCCGTCAATAACCTGGATCCCCCATCAGAAATAGAAAAACTCTCTGTCGCTTCCATTTAGTTATCTCCGCATCACATTGATCTGTAATTGTAACGAATTCATTTGAATATGGAATGGATTCGAGACAACCATGGAATTTGACATCAGAACCATTTAAATGTAAAGTAATACAATATGAGAAAGTATAAGCACGGTGTACGAGGACATCAAGCATGAATCGCGACAATATCAAAGGTATCCGGCTTGTGGTTGCCGGCATTGCAATCTTTTTCGTTTTTTTCGTCATCATTCGAATTTTTTTTGATGAGAGCAAGAATTTTTCTCCGATATTTATCAATAGCGCAACCCTCATCTGGGCGCTCTGGACCATCATCATACTATTCAGCCTGACGTTTCTGTTTATTTTGATTCGAAACATCATCAAGCTCTATTATGACAAAACCAAAGACCACGAGGGGGGACGGTTCAAAAAACGCCTGGTGTTCTTTTTCATTACCTTTTCCATTGTACCAACCCTTTCCCTATTCCTCTTTGCCACTGAATTGATCGACCGCAGCATCGAAAAATGGTTCAGCGCGGATATCGATTCCATCATGACTAAAATTGAGAGCCTCGAAGAGAGCTATTATGAAAAGGCGAAAACCGACCTCAGCCACTTTTCGAAAATTATTGCCCAGGACATCAAGGACTTCAAAAAATACACATATGTCAACCGGATTTGGCTCCGAAATTCTCTGAAAGAAAAAATGAAAGAATACCGGTTGGATATCATCAACATTTATAAAAACGACCAGGAAATCTTTTCATTGTTCAATCCGATTATCCCGATGCAAGAATACAAAAATTTGCCGCGTGACATCGTGTTTCGCGGTCTCGGCGGCAGCGATTTCATCAAAGTTGACTCCTATTCGCTCAAAAAAGGAGAATTGATTCGCAATGGAGTCGCCTTCGACGGAATCAACGGCGATAAAATCCTGGTCATTACCGGGAAATATTATCCCGAAAGCTACATAAAAAACCTCAAGTCCCTATCCCACATGGTAGACAAATACACCCAACTCAGACCAATCAAAGATCCCGTCAAAACCACCTATTTTTTACTATTCATTTTCATCACAATCCTCATTATTTTCGCAGCCTCCTGGCAGGGGCTCTACCTGGCAAAAAAAATCACGGTGCCCATCGACAAATTGGTTGCCGCGGCAGCGGAAATCAGCAAAGGAAATCTTGATTTCAAGATCGATTATGTGGCAAAGGACGAATTCAACAACCTTATCAAAGAATTTAACCGCATGGTCACCGACCTAAAAGAAAACCGCAACAAACTAAACAAGCGAACCGTCGAATTGAGGCAACGCCGAAGTATTACAGAGACAATCTTGAAAAACATTACCAGCGGGGTCATCGCTCTGGATTCCAGGGGCAATGTCATTGACATAAATCCAGGGGCCAGACGAATGTTGGTATTGAAAGACAACACTCCCCAAAACAAGCACATCACCCAACTCCTACCTGAAAACCCATATAAAGATATTACCGCTGTCATCGAAAAAGCCCGGGATTCAAAATTCAAGGTGTTTGAAAAAGAGGTGGATTTTAAAATCAAAGGAAAGATACTCAACCTTGGTATCAAAATCACCCAGATCCGCAATCCAGTCAACAAAAAATTTATGGGGATCCTGGTGGTTCTCACCGACCTCACCGAGTTGATGAAAGCGCAACGGATGTTGGTCTGGCGGGAGGTCGCGAAACGTATCGCCCATGAGATAAAAAATCCATTGACTCCAATCCAGATCTCCTCCCAGAGAATCCTGAAAGCACTCGAGCTTCCGGATGAAAAATTTAGACGGATTGTGGAGGACAGCCTCAATATTATCCTGCAAGAACTGGGTTCCATAAAACAATTGGCCGAAGAATTCTCGAATTTCGCCCGCTTGCCGGAATTCAAATTCACCAAAGGGGATGTCAATCTGATCCTTGAAAAGCTTGTTTCAGTTTACTCTTCCATCTACAACAAAATGGAATTCAAAGCGAACCTGGACGTGGAGGTTCCGATTATTTTAAAAATCGATACCGAACAAATCAAACGGATTTTTGTCAATATCATAGACAATGCTATCGACGCCATGGATAAAAAGGGAAAAATTGTAATAACCACAAAATATATCAAGGAGAGTCAGTTCGTTCGCATCGAAATAGCGGATAACGGCGCCGGAATCAGCGATGAAGACAAGCAAAAACTCTTCACTCCCTACTTCTCTAAAAAGAGCACTGGAACCGGGCTGGGACTGGCCATCGCCCACAATATCATAGAAGAACATAGCGGTTTGATTTCAGTTGTCGATAACACACCGAAGGGAGCGCGCTTCATCATTGAAATTCCGGCATAAAAATATTTTACATAGCCGGTAATTTCCGGACGATTTGCCGCTCGAGTCCATAGACTATCGGCATGATTCCATACACGGAATCATGAAGAATCGATTCTTTTACTTCGACAAAATAGTCATTTATATTTTTACGTAATACCGGCAACGCTTTTTTTTTGGTCTCATAGTGATCCCATACATCCCAGATAATGACGCCTATGGCGATAATGCTTCCGGCAAACTTTCCGCCAACCTTCGCCGCCACTTTTCCACCGGTTTTAGTCGCCATTTTTGAAGCGGCCTTGCCTGCAAACTTAGCAGACACCCGGGCGCCGATTTTGCTGAACATAGGCCCCAGAGTTCTTATCATAACGATAGCCCCTCCGGCAGTCGCGCCCACCAAAGCCTTTAGAGGCAGCGAGGTCCGACGGCCGGCGTCTGAATTTTTTACCATTACCGAAATATCGCCGAGATAACGTTCCCAATCCGCCGGCTGAATTTCATATTCAGTGGGGATGCGTTCCAGCCGGTCTCGCACATGGGCGGCATAATTAGTCATTGAATTGCGAATGATCCTCTCGATTTCCAATTGAGCGACTTGAGGTCTCAGTACCCGGTTCGAAAATTCCTGTTGAACTTCCAGGGTTATCTTTTCCGCCGCGGTGGGCGAACTTCCATCCACCCAATGCCACACCTCGTACAGAAGGCTCTTTAGGCCGATTTGCTGTTGGGTCCAGTAACCAAAATACCAATCCAGAAAATCGTCGTCCACCCGTTGCATATTGGCGGTAATCCACGAGTCCAATTGCAAAGCGACCGACGCATCCAACTCTCCTCGCGCCTGCTTCAGGATCTCTTCAACCTCCCGGTTCACTTTGTTCCAGTCCACTTCCTGAACCACTTTTTGAGTTACCGGCCGCTTCCAGTCACGGCTCCCGGATTCTTTAAAGAGAAACATCTTTCCCAACGCAACCAGAACGATTATCACCACCATCACCCACAGCAATTTGCTGATAGAACGCAAAAAATGGCCCCAGGCGTATATCCGATTCGTTTTTTGCTGCCGCTCTCCGTTTTCTTTCTTTTTAAATAATTTTGGATTCATATCATTTCCTCAGATACCGATATTATAGCAACTCTTTAAAAAAAAAGAAAACGGGAAAGGGTCTTAAAGGCCTAAATCGTTATCAATCGCTTGCATCGCCTCGAGACACATCGTCAAAAATTCGTCCAATTCGATGCCCATAGCGGAGCATTCCCGCATCTGGTCCCGGCTGGCTCCTTTGGCAAAAGATTTTTCCTTGAATCTTTTTTTCATGAATTTGAGATCCAGGGACTTTAATTTTTTGTCGGGATGCATCAACGCGCAAGCAGTGATAAAACCGGTGGCGGGATCGGAGGTAAGTAGCGCCGCATCCATGTTGTTCTGAACTTCGACCTTATGATTGTGCGCCTTGATAGCATGCACAATATCATCCGGCAGGCTGTGTTCAGCCAGCATTTCAGCGGTTTTCATCGCATGGTTCTCAGGATCGTCAACCGTGTATTCATAATCCAGGTCATGCAAAAGGCCGGCGAGCCCCCAGGAGTCTTGATTTTCTCCGAAATGGGAAGCGAATGTCCTCATGCAGGCTTCCACCGCCAGACAATGCTTGACTAAATTCTTGTTTTTCAGATGTTCCTGCAAAAGCCCGAACGCATCTTCTCTATTCATATGTTTTCCTCCTTCAGGTACAAATTCTCCGCTAAATTGATAAATAATTATGCCGTAAATTCGCATTTTTGTAAACAGAGTTTTATATTTTTTTCGTTTCTGATAAAATATTGCTGATTGTACAATGGAGATATAAATATGGAAGCTTTTTCGCAATAGGAACGGTACGAAGTAATTGAAAAAATAGCTGAAGGCGGTATGGGCAAGGTGTACAAGGCTTTTGATCCTAAGTTGAAACGATTTGTGGCATTGAAATTCGTGAAAGGTGATTCCGACGTCGTAGTAAAACGTTTTGTGCAAGAAGCCCAATCCCAGGGACAACTAGTACACGAGAACATTTGCCGCATTTACGAAGTGGGAGAATACAATCAAACACCCTACATCGCGATGCAATACATCAGCGGCGGAAACCTTGCTGAAAATTCTCAGTTGGGAGATGGGCCGGGGCATTATGCGTTGGGATGGGGATATCTAGCGATTCAGGATTATGAACATGCAAAGATCCACTTTTATAAATCATGAAACTCCGGTTACCAAAACCAGGACACAGCATATTCTTTAGGGATCACTCTCAATAAAATCTACCGGATCAAGAGAAATCAAATTCAAAAAATTGACCAGGAAGAACTCAGAAATCTACGGCTCAAAGAATTGGACCGGGACTACCTGGAGCCGGCCCTCGAGTTCCTGAAAAAAAGCCGCGGCATATCTATGCACCGGGAACTCCTACCTATAACTGGGCTACGCACAATTGATGCAAGGAAAAAATCCGCTAGCGTTAAAAGGTTCTTTGCATTTAACTTTGGCGGCGTTGACGACCAATAGTAAAAAAAACAAGGCTCGGAAAATCAGCAAAAGGTTTTATCGACACAGCCCTTGATATTAACAAACACCTATCCCGTTACTATAGAATGTGAAGGGGATTTTAAGGGAGGACGTCTTTTGGGTGAACAATGGCGGAGAGGGTGGGATTCGAACCCACGGTCCCGTTGCCAGGACAACTGCTTAGCAGGCAGCCCGATTCAGCCGCTCTCGCACCTCTCCAGCAGGTTTATATATTTTTAAAATTGCCGAGGAGGGGACTCGAACCCCTACAGGCATACGCCCACAAGCACCTCAAGCTTGCGTGTCTACCAATTCCACCACCTCGGCTCATTTAGTTTTACTGTTCCTTCGTTGATGTATCTTCAGTTTTGGTCTCTTCGGTTTTTGTTTCCTCAGAGCCAGCCGTTTTATCTTCTGTCGTAGAAACGCCTTCCTGTTCGGTGACAGCAGCAGGTTGGGCAGTCTCATCGACTTTCTGTTCTTGCTTGGCAGGTTCAGATCCCATTACCGATTGTGTGTGACTCTTCTTGGAGGCGACAATCATCAATAACAGAGTCAATACCATAAACAAAACAGCCAGGATTGTTGTAAGTCTAGACAAGAAAGTAGCGCCGCCGCGGGGGCCAAAAGAGGATTGGCTTCCGTACCCGCCGAATGCGCCAGCCAGGTCTGCGCTTTTTCCACTTTGCAAAAGAACGACAATAATCAGCATCAAGCATACTACAATATGCACGAATAAAACAAAAGCTTCCAAGTTTTCCTCCTACCGATGAACGGGATTGCTTGAGTTCGTAATTATATCAAAAAACGATTCGATTTTCAAGGATGCTCCGCCCACAAGCGCGCCGTCTACATCAGACTTTTCCATCAAAGATCTGCTATTATCGGGCTTTACGGAGCCTCCATACAGGATGAAATTTTTATTTGCATCCTGCGACTTTTTTTTCAGAATATCACGGATGGCGGCATGAACCTCTTGAACCTGTTCAGGGGTTGCGGTTTTTCCGGTGCCGATGGCCCAAACCGGTTCATACGCGATGACTATATCCACGACTTCTTCAGGGGGAAAACCGGCCAGCCCGTCGTTCAATTGCTGATTGATCCTCTCCATTGTTTTCCCCTGTTCCCTCTCTTCGAGTGTTTCACCAATGCACACCACTGGAGTAAATCCATGCTTTTTGGCGATGACCGCCTTCCGGTTTATCTGGGAATCGGTTTCGCCAAAAATATGCCGGCGCTCCGAATGACCAATTAAAACATAATCCGCAAGCCCCTTTAGCATCAATGGTGAAATCTCCCCGGTGAACGCGCCCTGTTCATAGGATGCGATATTCTGGGCTCCGATCTTTACTCGCGATGCCGCGCCCTGAACTGCGTAAAGCGATGTGAACGGAGGAAACACCAATACCTCGACATTCTCCTCAACGTTAGCTTCCACGACTTTCCTGTCCAAAGCCTCGATAAATTCTACGCTCTCGCCGGGTGTTTTATACATCTTCCAATTTCCGGCTATGATTAATTCTTTACTCATAATCACCTATCTTGTTTTTAATTATACCCCTGCATACCTTCCAGATTCTCGGCTATATGGTCCATTCGTTGGAGATAACCTCTTTTTCTTCCCAATATCGAGGTCCATCTATCCGGCAAGGTTTTGGTTGGAGTCCTACCGCCAAGTACCAGCGCGGCTTTGGGATCCAGAGGTTTCTTCGGGTTATTCGTTGAATAATCCGCCATTATCAAAAACCGGCGATCTTGACGATTAGATCGCGGATCCTGCAGGAATACCCCCATTCATTGTCGTACCAGGCCAATACCTTCACCATATCTCCACCGATAGCGGTGACAAATTGGCCGTCAACGATAGACGACAAGTCATTTCCGATAAAGTCGCATGAAACCAGCGGTTCCTCGGTATATGCCAACACACCTTTCAATTCATGTTCGGACGCCTCTTTGAAGAGTCTCTTCAATTGGTCTTCGTCCGTGGACTTTTCCAGAGCGACGACCAAATCCACCAATGAAACATCCGGCGTGGGGACTCGAATAGCGCTACCGCTTATTTTCCCGGACAATTCAGGAATCACCAGCCCAATCGCTTTTGCGGCTCCGGTGGATGTGGGAATCATGCTGACGGCGGCGGCCCTGGCGCGACGCAGGTCTTTATGGGGAAGATCCAGGATTCGTTGGTCATTGGTGTAGGAATGAATCGTGGTCATATTTCCCTTGACAATTTTGAAATTGTCGTTCAATACCTTGGCCACGGGAGCGACACAATTGGTTGTGCAGGAGGCATTCGAAATAATGTGGTGATTTTCATGATCATACTGGCTATCATTAACTCCCATCACAATAGTGATATCAGGATCAGTAGCGGGGGCGGAAATGATGACTTTCCGGGCTCCGGCTTTAAGATGTTTCGACGCGTCATCCCGTTTGCGGAAAATCCCGGTGGCCTCAACCACTAAATCGATCCCCAATTCTTTCCAGGGAAGATTTTCAGGATCCCGTTCGGAAAACACTTTAATCTCTTTACCATCCACCACAATGCTGGCATTCGCCTCTGAGACAATAATATCTTTTTCAAACTTCCCAAAGATGCTATCATATTTCAATAGATGGGCAAGAGTGCCGGCAGAGGTGATATCATTGATTGCCACGATCTCAAATTGGTCTTGATCGATACTGGTCCTCAGAAAATTCCTGCCTATCCTCCCAAACCCATTCACAGCGACTCTAAAACTCATTGTAAATACCTCCAAACAAAGAAAATTAAAATTAACATAGTCCAAGGGTCTTTGCAACCATTTTGTCATTTTTTTTCCTATTTTAACAATAAAGTGCACACTATCGATTTATCCGATACGCATTGATTTTCACGCGACATTCTGTTATAAATTCCGGGGAGATTACACGACCAATTAAGGAGTAATCATCATGACATTTAAAAGCATTCAATATCCGTTGCTTCAGGACGCGGACCTCAAGGGTAAAACCGTCCTGGTCAGGGTCGATCATAACGTGGTAAAAAAGGGATTGATCCATGATCCTTACCGGATCGACGCCACCATCGGCACCCTTTATTATATAAACGCCCGGGGCGGGCGGGTGATCTTGATGACTCATGTGGGGAGACCAAGAAATAAAAAAACCGGCCATATCAATATCTCCGGTGATACGTCGGTGCAACCGATTGTCGATTACCTTCAGAACAAATTGCATATCACATTCAAGGTGCCGGATTTTCACCACCAACCGGAGCATGGATACGCCGGCATCGAAACCTCCATCAATCACATGCTCAAAGAACTGAACCAGGGGAAGATCGACGGAATCTACCTGCCTAACACCAGATGGTTTACCGGCGAAGAATCCGGCGGAGAGACTTCCGCCCGGTTGGGGCATCAATTGGCGGGTTTGGCGGACATATTTGTCAACGACGCGTTCGGATCGTGGCAACCGCACACATCCACCATCGGCCTCACCGCACACCTACCCTCCTACGCCGGTTTCTTGATGCAAAAAGAGATCGCCAATCTGCAACGAATTTACAATCCGGAATCTCCCTTTGTGGCTGTGGTGGCGGGATCCAAATTCGACACCAAAATCGCGTCCCTGTTCGCCCTGGTGGAAAAAGCGGACGCGCTGGTTTTAGGCGGAGTGATTTACAATGCCTATTTATGCGCAAAATACGGAATCTCCATCAAAGGTATTTCTCCCGAAGACCTGAAATCCGCCAAGCAATTCGTTGCATTCGCCAACGACTTCCCGGGAAAAATCATTGAATTACCATATATTGTGGAATCCGACACCATCGAGGGCAAAATCGACGGCAAACACCGCTCCCACCATATCGGCGATCTCAAATCGGGCCAACAATTAAACTACGTGCTGGATGTGGCGGCCGAATCATTCGATGAATCCTCAGTCCGCTCCATATTCATGAACGCCCGCACTATTTTTGTCAATGCCGTCATGGGTTACACCCCGCACTTCAACGAAGGTACCATCGCCCTCGACAGCATAACAGACCAAAATCCCGATGCGGTTAAACTATACGGCGGCGGAGACACCATGCAGGAATTGAAGCGTTTACTCCCGGGACTCTATATCGCCGCTCTGGATAGCCCCAAGTACTATATTTTCACCGGAGGCGGCGCGGTTCTCAAAGCCATAGAAGCTGGAACCCCATTGGGCCTTAAACCGGTCGAAGCGTTGGCAAACCAAAAACTAACCACTTGAGATATCGCGCCGGTGAAATAATTGGGCGGCTATAATATATAGTGCGGCGCTGGCCATCACAAGGGAGGCGGCGGTCAGCCCCTCGATCCGTTGCCCCATCAGCAATGGAATGGGACGGTAGTAAGAGAATGGATTGACGGGCGCCAGCCATTCCAGCGGTTTCCAAAGCGGCGCCGCCAATTCAATTAAGTAGAAGAGAAGAATCACCACTCCGGAATAGGTAAAGAGCTTCTTTCCGGAATCGGAGATGGCGGCGAATACAGCGATATAGCCGGAAACCAGTAACATCATCACAAAAAGATTGCCCGCCAGATTCACGAATGGGGCCGCGGCCAGAGGTTGCTTCAAGAAGAATAAAATTCCGAAATAGGGCGCCAAAAACAAAAAAAACGCGAGCAACGCCAAACCGGCCCAAATCACGACCCCCATATTGAAAAAAATCCGTCGTCTGGATAACGGCCGGCTCAACAAAAATCCGATGCCGCCGCTCGATAGATCGGATGTCAACATCTGGGAAATAGCGATAAAAATCAAAAGAATAAACGGCACAAACGTAAAGGGATGAATGAAACCGAAGGTCAGAATCCCATATTTCAGAATGACTTCGCCGAATCCCTGGCCCAGCATCTTCTCCACCACCGGCGGCATACGGTCCAAATCCGTTACCATATCCGCTTTGATGGATGCCGATTGCGCCGTCAAGACAAACAAGAGCTCAAACACGAACAAAACGACCCCCAGCAGGATCGTTTTCTTCCACAACGCCCTGATCGAATGATTCAGATGGATATTACCCCCCATTGTTTTCCTCCCGGTAATAGCTGAGAAACACATCTTCCAAACTTAAGGAAGGCAACGACAGGTTCTTCAACTGAAAACGCCCCAGCAAACGCACCACCCGGTTGATATCGCCGGTAAGCCGGGCGGTCAGCCCCCGCCCGTTTAGTTCGGTGATCTCCCAGGCCTCGTCGAGCAGTTGTTCCTTTGGGACAGGCTCGCTAAACGTAACGTAAATCATAGGCGCCATCCGTTCCAGAAGATGCTGAACTGTTTCGACCGTCACCAACCTCCCGTTGCGAATAATGGCGGCGCGTTGGCACACCCTCTCCACCTCCCGCAAATGATGGGACGAGATAAACACGGTACCGCCGTTTTGCCGGAATTCCCGAAGCAATTGATAAAACCGGTGTTGCATCACCGGATCCAACCCTTCGGTGGGCTCGTCCAACACCACCAATTCAGGATTGTGCTGGAAAGCCTGGATGATGGCGATCTTCCGGGCCATACCGGAGGAATAATCTTTGACCTTCCGCTTCAAATCCTCCGCTCCAAACTCGAACCGCTCCAACAGACGCTTGCGTACGTCCACATCTACGGAAGGATAAAACGACCCCATATAATCCAGAAAATCACCGCCGCTCAGATGTTTGAACGGACGAACCGCGCTTGGCAAATAGCCGATTCTCCGGCTGATATCCAGATGCCCCTTCACCACATCCAGCCCAAATATTTTCGCGCTCCCGGAAGCGGGGAACAGCAAATTCAAGAGCAAGCGGATGGTTGTGGTCTTGCCGGCGCCGTTGCTGCCTAAAAAACCATATATCTCGCCGCTCTTTACCGACAGCGATAAATCTGCGACGCCAATCACCCCGCCGGGGTAATATTTGGTGAGCGAGGAGGTCTCGATGACGCTACCCATATAGCATGTCCCCAATCATTCCCATCGCCATTGTCAAAAATCTTTGCGGCGGATGGCCTTGATGCTGGGAAGTTCTTTTCCTTCGATATACTCCAGCAACGCTCCGCCTGCGGTGGATACATAGCTCATCTTGTGCCCCAGGGTGAACTTGTTCACCGCCGCGATTGTGTCTCCGCCGCCGATCAGCGAATACGCGCCCCTGTCCGTTGCCCGGGAAACCGCCATGGCGATCTTGAGAGTACCCATCGCGAAATGGGGCATCTCGAACAGACCCATCGGCCCGTTCCAGAGAATAGAACCGGACCGCTCAATTACTTTACTCATTTGTTCGGCGGATTTGATGCCGATATCGAGTCCCATCCAGCCGGCTTTGATTTTGTCAATTTCACAATGGGCAATGGCGGCATCATTGTCCAGCTTGTCGGCGATGACGCAATCAAAGGGCAAAACCAATTTCACATTGTTTTTCTTCGCCAGATCCACGACCCGCAACGCCACATCCAGATAGTCTTCTTCCACCAACGACGAACCCACATCGCCGCCCATGGCCTTGACAAAGGTGAACACAACGCCGCCGCCGATAATCAGATTGTCCACTTTGCGCAGCAACGCCTCGATGATATGAATCTTGGTGGATACCTTGGATCCGCCCAAAATGGCGGTAAAGGGCGGCAACGCTTTGTTGAGCACCTTGTCGATATGATTCATTTCGCTCTCCACCAAATACCCCAGCATCTTGTCATTGGGGAAAAAGCGGGCGATCGAATAGGTGGAGGCGTGGGCCCGGTGCGCGGTCCCAAACGCGTTATTTATATATACATCTCCATATTGGGCCAATTTTCCCGCGAATACCGGATCGTCCGTCATCTCTTCCTTATGGAAACGGAGGTTTTCCAACACCACCACCTGCCCGGGTTCGAGATTTTTCGTCACCCGCGAGGCCTCTTCACCGATACAATCATCCACGAATACGATCTCCCTCTCCAACAATTTTTGCAAATGAGGAACAATATGCTTGAGCGACATATCTTCGCGGCGTTCCCCTTTTGGTCTACCTAAATGCGTAAGGATCACGACGGAGCCTCCATCGGCCAACACCTTGCGAATGGTGGGAATGGCGGTGACAATCCGGGTATCGTCGGTGATGCGAAAGGAGTTATCCAGCGGAACGTTGAAATCCACCCGCATCAACGCCCGTTTGCCGTAGAAGTTGTAATCGTCCACAGAGTAGGTATCTTTGATGGCGCGAATCGACGGAAGTTTTTTACCCTCGATATATTCCAGAAGCGCCCCGCCGGCGGTGGAGATATAACTCATTTTGTGGCCCAGGTTGTATTTGTTCACCGCCGCGATTGAATCGCCCCCTCCGATTAACGAAAATGCGCCCTTGTCGGTGGCCCGGGCAACAGATAGCGCCACCCGCATCGTGCCCATGGAAAAATGGGACATCTCGAAAGCGCCCATCGGACCGTTCCATAATATAGTGCTGGACTCCTCGATAACACGGGCGAACATTTCCGCGGACTTGATACCGATATCCAATCCCAACCAACCATCTTCGATCTTGTCGATTTCGCAATGCTCGATGTTGGCGTCATTGGAAAAACCGTCCGCCACAACGCAATCTGTGGGCAAATAAAGTTTTACGTTATTTTTTTTAGCCGATTCAATCACTTTCAGAGCCACATCGATAAAGCTATCCTCCACAATAGAGTTGCCGATGTTTCCCCCCATGGCTTTGACAAAGGTATAGACAATGCCCCCGCCGATAATCAAATTATCCACCTTCTGAAGCAACGCCTCGATGATATGAATCTTGGTGGATACCTTCGAACCGCCCAATATAGCGGTAAACGGCGGCTTCGCGGTTTTCAACACCCGGTCGATGTTACGAATCTCACTCTCCACCAAATATCCGAACATCCGGTCATAGGGAAAGAATTTAGCGATGGTCGCTGTGGAGGCGTGGGCCCGGTGCGCGGTGCCGAACGCGTCATTTACATACACATCGCCCAAACCGGCCAATTGCCTGGCAAAATCCTCGTCCCCATCCATTTCTTCCTGGTGGAAGCGAAGGTTTTCCAATAACAAAATTTCGCCGCTTTTCAGCCGCGAAGCCATTTCTTTCGCCTCATCGCCGATACAATCGGGGGCGAATTGGACATCTTGACCCAACACCCGGGAAAGATGGGGAAGAATGTGCTTTAGCGACATATCGCCGTTGACTTTCCCTTTCGGGCGCCCCAGGTGGGTTAAAATAATTAACGCGGCCCCTTCGCTCAAAATTTTGCGAATGGTGGGAACCGCGGTAACAATGCGAGTGTCGTCCGTTATCTCAAACGTCCCGTTCAACGGCACATTAAAATCCACACGGATCAATACTTTTTTTCCTGAAAACTTATAATCATCAATGGAATTCATGGTCATACGTCCCCTATTATTGTTGTAGAAATCGTGTTACATTTCATAATGTATTTTATCCAAAAATCCCCCCCTAATCAACCGAAAAAATACAGCGATTTAAAGTGGCCCTTTAAGAAACAGTAAATTTATGCTATATTCTGCCAATGAAGTTAAAACAGAGAACAGCCTGTCCCGTTTGCGGATCCAAAAACTTCGCCTCCTTTATGGAGGGAACCGTCGATCCCGGAAACCTCAAGACCGAGGACTTCAAAATTACCGACAGCCGGTACGGTTCGCGATGGAATTTCCAGCAATGCGACGAATGCTCATTCGTATTTTCCAATCCCAGTCTCGATGAAGACGCGGTGGTGGAATTTTATTCCCAATTGGAAGACCAGGAATACTCCAGTGAAGCCGAAGGCCGCGGAAAAAATTTCAAAACCATTCTCAAACGGATGTCCACAATCTTTACCCCCGACAACTCGCTGTTGGATATCGGAGCCGCCAGCGGCATCTTCATGAATGAAGCCCTGCAATTGGGATACGACGCCGCCGGCCTCGAGCCGTCGGAATTCCTGGTACGGGAGGCAAAACGCCTATATGGACTCAACATCGAGCAGGGCACCATCGAAGATCTGGATGGCGCGCGGAAATTCTCGACCGTCACCTGCCTCGATATCATCGAACATTTAGTGGAACCCGACGACTTCATGAAGCGGGTGTCGAACATTATCAAGCCCGGCGGCCTGTTGGTGATCGTCACGCCGGATATCGGCAGCCTGGCCTCCCGTTTGGCGGGAAAACGCTGGTGGCATTACCGCATCGCCCACATCAATTTCTTCAACCTTCATTCCCTCAAACACCTATTGGAAAAACACGGATTCGAAATCATCAAAAAGAAACGCTACACCTGGAATTTCTCGGCCTTTTATCTGGCCACGAGAATTTTCCCATCCTTAATCGACAAAAAGTCTTTACAAACAATCCTTAAAAAGATAAACTTTAAGCTACAATTTTTTGATTCATGGGAAATCTATGCCGGAAAAAAAAATTAAATACTACGTACAAGCACTGAGATTGGAACGTTGGCCCCGGAGCCTGGCCATCATCCCCGGATTCGTGGCCGTATTGGTATTGGATAGAACCGTCATCTCCACCATCAATCTGCCGGTGACACTTTTGAAATTGTGTTTGGGGTTCCTATTGACCTGGTTCATCTCCACCGCCAACTATATTATCAATGAAATCACCGACGCGCCGTTCGACGCCTTCCATCCCTCAAAAAAACACCGCCCGCTGGTGAACGGAGAAATTAGCCGCGGAATTCTGATGCTCATCTGGTTGGTGTTGGTAGGAGTCTCTTTCGCAGCCGGACACCTGGTGTTCAACGTCAACTTCATGTGGAGTTTACTGGCGCTTCTGGTGGCGGGCATGATCTATAACATCCCCCCCATCAGAGTCAAAGACATCCCGATTCTCGACTCCACCATCGAATCCGCCAACAACCCCATCCGCTTCCTGGTGGGCTGGTACATCCTAACCTCCCCCTTTCCGCCGGTCTTTTTATTGCTGGCCTGGTGGGTATTCGGGAACTTCCTGATGGTGGGCAAACGAGTGGCGGAGAAAAAATTCCTCACCGATGAAGAATCGGCTGGATACCGGATGTCGCTGAAAAAATACAGCATGGGCATGTTGGTCTCATTCATGATCCTCAACGCCGTCATGTTCCTGGCGTTCTTCGCCATGTTCGCCGTCCAATCCAAACTGAACACCTTTTTATACTCCATCCCCTTCATCGTGATATATTTGGTGATGTTCATCAAAAAATCCCTCCAGGACATAGATGGAGCCGAAGAGCCGGAAAAGCTTTTGAAGAATCCATATTTCGCTTTCTATACATTGTTTTTAGCCATAATCTTTGCAATCGCCTACATTTTCAGTTAAAATCATTCTTAAGGTAGGGGATACATGGAATATGACATACTATTAAAAATTTTCCTGGCGGCAATTTTGGGTGGCATCGTCGGCCTCGAACGGGAACTCTCCCAAAAAGAGGCGGGCCTCAGAACCAATATTCTGATTGCCGTAGGCAGCGCTTTTATAACTATCTTGTCCATCAAAATCGCCGCCACCTCCACTATCGGCGACCCGGCCCGTTTATCGTCGCAGATTGTCAGCGGCATCGGTTTTTTGGGAGCCGGCGCCATCATCCAGGCCCGGTTCGCGGTGCACGGCCTCACCACCGCCGCCACCATCTGGACCGTGGCAGCCATCGGAATCGGCGTGGGAAGCGGATATTACTTCACATCCTTTTTGGTCGCCATTCTGGTGCTCATCATCTTGAGCATGTTCCGCGCCCTCTCCGATATGCTGGAACGGCAAAAAAAAATGTACGCCTATATCATCCGCATCGAGGACAACGCGGCCCTCATGATCGAAATCAAAAAATTGATGCTCGACTTGAACATCCGCTATATCCGGGCCAACCTCAGGAAGTGTGACTCAGCGTACGAAATGGAATTGGTATTCATGACATCAGAGACCAAGAATAACCTCTTCGTCGAGAGGATCATGCCGATCCAGGGCGTCTATGAAATCATCAACGAGAGCCTATAATGCGCCAACTCAAACTGCTGATCGCCACCTTCAACAAAGGGAAAATCCGTGAAATCGAACGGATCCTCGGGGAAAACGACACCGGAATCAAAATCACCCTCATCTCCCTCCGGGACCTCGATATCACAGTCACCGCTCCGGAAAACGGACAAACTTTCCTGGAAAACGCTGCGGAAAAATCGGTTTTTTACAGTAAATTGAGTCATAACATCTATACAGTGGCCGAAGATTCAGGCCTCAGCGTCAACGCCTTGAACGGCGAGCCGGGCATCTACTCCGCCCGCTATTCGGGGCCGGATGCCACAGACGAGAAAAACATCGACAAATTGCTCCTCAACCTCGAGAACCAGGCCGACCGGCAGGCGAAATTCGTTACCGCCGTATCCCTGTCCCTGGACGGCAAACTCCTGAAATCCTTCGTCGGAGAGGTGAAGGGAGAAATCATCGGCCAGCGGCTTGGCGAGCACGGCTTCGGCTACGATCCGGTCTTCTATTACCCGCCCCTCGAAAAAACCTTCGGCCAATTGACCAGCGCCGAGAAAAACTCGATTTCCCATCGCTCCCAGGCCCTGGAAAAACTCAAGCAATATCTACCTCGGCTCCCAATTCTCTAATTTTGGCTTTTACCATTCCTCCGGCATTTTCCGGCACCCCCCATCACTCTAGAGGCCCGCTAGCAGAACGTCCGTGTTGGTCCGTGAAAGTCCGTGTTGGTCCCTGTCGCTTTTAAAAAGTTTCGAGAATGTGCGCCACAGCCTTTTCCAACTGGGGATCCTTCCCCTCCAGCCGGTCTTTGAAGGTGTTTTTGATGAAAATGTCGGGAGAAACGCCCTTGCGCTCGATGTCTTCTTTGTCGAGGGTAAAACAACCCCAGGACGGGAGGCGGTAATATGAACCGTCCACCAACGTTTTGCCGGAGGTGAAGATCACCCAACGATAAGTCTCGGTGCCGATGATTGTCCCCAACTTCAGAGCCTTGAATCCCGCGGCTGTCATTTCACCGTCGCTGAGGGTTTGCTCGTTAACCAATAGAACAATGGGGTGCTGGGACGGGGCGAAATTGGGTTGGGGGGCGAAACGACCGCCGCGATACTTCCAGAGGGTGTAGGGTTTCTGGCTGAGAAAGTTGAGAACCGCGTCATGGACATTGCCGCCGGTATTGTACCTCAAATCGAGAATCAATCCCTTTTTGTCGAGTCCTTCGGTGACCATTTCCTTCAAGAAACGCTCCAATTCAGAGTCGCCCATGTTTTTCATATGCACGTAACCGATCTTGTTGTCGCTCAATTGGTGCACTCGCTGGCGGTTTGTCTCGATCCATTCATCGTATAATTTAGTACGCAAATCGGTAAAGTTTTTGTGGGGGTGGATTTTAACGGGAATTAGCATGCCTGTCCCCCGTTTGAATTTGAGGATGATCTCGTCGTCGGTTGACGGGGCCGCGAAGTACATCTCCCGGTTCGCCGACGGATCCACCGGTTGTCCATTGACCTCCGCCAACACATCGCCGGGTTTTATCGAGATCCCATACTTATGGGCGGCGGAATTTTTGACAATGGCCTTTACGGTGTAAGGAGAGTCCTCTTCGAAAAGAATCCCCGCAGCCATGGTTTTAAATTTGTAAAATGTTTTCTCCTCCGCCCCCTGGCTGCGGAAGCCCAAATGGGATGAATTCAATTCTCCAAGCATATCGCCAATGATCATTCGCAGATTGCCCCGGTTAACGACATGCGGCAAAAACTTCCGGTAGCGTAGCTTCATCTTCTCCCAATCAACGCCATGGAAGGTTTCATCGTAGTAGTTTTCCTGCACATTGGCCCACACCTCGTCGAACATTTGTTGAAATTCCACTTCGAGGTTGCGGGTAAACGTGTGTTGAACATCGATTTTAGTGATTTTTCCGGCGACGGGGCTCAATTCCACAATGCCCCCCTTCACCAGGGCATAGGTTTTGCCGTTGATTTGCTGAATCATCAAATCGCGGGTAGCGGCGCCTTTGATTTTTACGGTTTTTGGAGGATCGAAGGGCTTGATAGTGGTGGCCCATATATTGTGCGGATTACCGTCGTGGTTGGAGATGTAATAAACAACGTATTCCTCTTTTTTATTATCAAATGTTACAAAAGGCATTGCTTGCCGACCGGCATTAGGAGAAATTCTTTCAGCCCGCTTCAAAATACCGTCAAAATCGATGGACACAGTGAGTTTCGCGCCGAGTTTATCGGCATCGGCTTTCTTTTCCTCGAAAAGCTCGGCAAAGGAATCGGATTTGAATGGCGCGTCGTACCGTTGCAACGGCACGGAAAAAATTCTGGAATTAGCCGAACCTCTAGGATAGTTGGGCGCGAACGGATCAGAGGCCCAAAATATATATTTCCCATCCGGAGACCAAACAGGAGATGATTCCGTCACCCCGGAGGCGGTCAGATTGCGAGCCTCTTTTTTGGTCAAATCATACAGGAAAACATCTTGTTCAAAATTACGAAATGCGGTGTAGAGGATGAATTGGCCATCGGGGGAGAAATGAGCCCGGCTATTGTGAAGCCCCCACAATTCATCGGATAAAACCGTAGCGGCTTTGAAATTATTGAGATCCATCATCCTGAGGTCATTCCGTCCGCTTATGTATAGAGCGCGGGAACGCTCCGCGTCAAGGGAGATCTGCCGATGATTGGAAGGTCCCGATGTCAATTGCTCTTCAGTTCCACTTCCATCCGCGGCGATCTTGAAGATGTTGAGCCAACCGCCAACCGTTTGATTGAACAAAAGGGTGCGGCTGTCCTTGAGCCATGCAGTCTCCATTACCCTGCCCGTCGAAGAGGTTTCGAGTTTGCGGGGGAATTTACCTTTGATATCAGCTACAAACAATTCGCCGCGGGAGACAAACGCCAGTTTTTTGCCGTCGGGCGACACCGAGAACTGGGAGATTTTCCCCTTGACATTAAATTCCTGCATCTCGTCCAGCCGATAGTTGCCGGCCAGGCGAATGGGCACCTTGCTGGATGTTTTGTTTGCCACATCATAGGTGTAGATTTGATAATCCTTTTCAAATACAATGAGAGCGCCGTCGGCGCTGACCTGGGGGTACTTGATGGACGTGTCGAACGAAGTGAGGTTCGTTTTCTCACCCTCATTGAACGTATACAGGTTGTATTGCCCGTTGAGTTCGTCGGAGACAAAATAAAGATTCCCCTTCCGGTCGATGACGGGCCAAAAATCTTTGCCCGGGTAATCGGTCAAGATGGAAAAGGTTCCGGTTTTGGGATTGAATGATTTAATATCAGGATTGTAGGCTCCCTTGTACCGTTTACGGTTGTAGGCGAAGTGGCTTTCGAACGTGTCTGTAAAATAATATTCGCCGGTCTGCGGATGTGTAACCAGGCCATGGATAGTGTTGAAATAGTGCTCGAACATCCGCACCGGCGTCCCCCCCTGAATTCCGACACTGAACTGGGTAAAATTGTTGAAACGGTTGGAATTGAAATAGACAGCGCTTGAGTCCCAAGACCAGGAATCGACGATATCAACGCTGCTATGAAAGGTTAATTGACGAATGTCTCCGCCATTGACCGGCATTATATAGACATTCAGGTTACCGTCCTGGCTCGCGGAGAACGCCAACCATTTACCATCCGGTGAAAAACGGGGAAATACTTCCGTTCCCTCCATCCCAGTCATTCGTGACGCCACGCCTCCATGTACGCTCACCTTCCAAAGATCGCCCTCATAAACAAACACAATGGCGCCGCCATCGGGACTGATGCATGGGAAGGTGGAGAAATACAATTCCTGATCCGCTGAAACCGGAAGGAATAATACCGCTACCGCGCAGAACATTAGAAAAAGTTTAACTCTTGCCGACATAGATCCTCCTCAAAGGCTTAAAATAAATTAGATTGGGCCCAGTTGACAATTGTACAATATTTTGAAAAAATTCGCAGCATGAATTTGTTGAGAACAATCATTCGCATCTACCGCGAAGCCTACTCGGGATTGCCGCGCGAGGCGTGGATGTTGTCTCTGGTGGAATTGATCAACCGCAGCGGCGCCAATAGAAGAAACAAAAGTAATTCTTTAAAAAGTGGCAAATTTCACTTTCCCCATTGAAAATAAAAAGTTAATCTGATATATTTGAAAACGATATGACAAACCTAACATCCTACCCCGGGCCAAAGGCCGCCAAGAAAAAAGACAAAATCTTCTTTTACCCCTATTTACTTACAAATCTCCCGCCGGAATCGGGCGACCGTTTCTGCAAATCCAGTCCCACGCTGGATCATCACTATTACATAAAAGTAAAGAAAAAGAAACCTGTCAAATACGAACAGATCACCTGAGCGCCGGCAACGGATCTCTCTCTGTTTTTGATTTGACAAACTTAATAAAGGAGGATGTATGAAGCGCCTAGCACTTATTTCAGTGATTGTTTTGAGCTTTTTTTTATGTGGTGGGAATTCTCTCCACGCATTGCAAATTTTAAAAGGTCCTTATATGCTTTATCCAGGAACCAACACACAGATGACCATTCTATGGCAGTTGGACGCCACGTCGTCTTGCTCCCTCGACTGGGGTACAGACACCTCTTACTCAAACGGTTCTACAATGACAGCCGAATATGGAACAGACCATCAGCACAAATTCACGATCCCCAATCTTACCCCCGGCGCCAAATATTTTTATCGGGTAAATGTTTCCGGCGCCTATTATACCGGTACCTTTTACGCAGCTCCGGCAGATACCGCCACAAATCTTAAATTTCTGGCCTATGGAGACACCCGTTCATATCCGGCGGACCAGGACGCTGTGTGTTCCCGTATGATCACCACCTATACCAATGACTCCGGTTACCAAACCATGGCATTGCATGTCGGCGATTGGGTGAACTATGGAGATACCGAATCCGATTGGACGACCCAATTTTTCAACAGATCGTACACCAACACCACCCAGTTCCAGGCCGACATCCCCATCCAGGGTTGCATGGGTAACCACGAGAACACCGGCGCCCTGTACACCAAGTATTTCCCCTATCCATTCGTCAACGACCGTTATTTCTCCTATGACTATGGCCCAATTCACGTCGTGATTCTCGACCAGTACGTAAGCTACAGCCCCGGTTCCACCCAGTACAACTGGTTGGAAAACGATCTTTCCAACAGCGCCAAAGATTGGAAATTCATCGTTCTCCATGAACCCGGCTGGTCCGCCGGCGGTCACTCCAATCTCGCCGACGTGCAGAATTACATTCATCCCTTGTGCCTCCAGTACGGTGTCGATATCGTATTCGCCGGACACAATCACTATTATGCCCGTTGCGATGTAGACGGCATCCAGCACCTCACCACCGGAGGCGGCGGAGCGCCCCTGTATTCCCCCAGTTCGTCCGCCGACAATTTGGTCACCGCCACCATGGCGCATCATCATTGTGAGATCGATATCGCCAACGGTCTGCTCACCTGTGTTGTCCGCGACCGGAACGGTAATGTCATCGATAACTTCTCCCTGGACAATTCGGTTAACTCTCCATTACCATTTACCGATGGTTTTGAGAGTGGAGATCTAACTACCGGCGGTTGGGCCGTCGTCAGCAAAGCCAACGCCGTCAGCACAACATCCTATAACGGCAATTATTCGGCTGAACTCGGCAGAGCGGCTTCCATCACCAAAAGCGCCCACACCATCGGCGTCACCGATATCCATGTAAAATACGCCCGTAAGACAGTGGGATTGGATTCCGGCGAATATCTAGTAGTCGAGTGGTATGACGGCACAAACTGGAACGAGTTGGAGAGAACGCAGGATACCGCGTGGGTCTACAAAGATTTCACTCTTCCGTCCGGCGCCGCCAATAACGCGTTATTCAAGATCCGTTTCTCGAACGACGGAGTGGACAACAAAGAATTCACCTATGTAGACGACGTAGAAATCTCCGGCACCTAGAGTTCCGAGTTCCGAGTTCCGAGTTCCGATTAAAGTAAAGACAAGAATTATTCAAGCATTAAAAGCGGCCTTAACCGGCCGCTTTTTTTTATCGTTTGACTCTCCTACCAACTTCCGCAACACTCAGCGATAACCCCCGCCAGGACTTTGGCGCATAACACCACCTCTTCGAGATCAATATGTTCATTCGCTGTGTGGGCATCCATGATAGATCCGGGTCCATACAGCGCCGCCGGCATCGAGGCGTGGTTGGTGAACAACCGCAGATCCGAACCATACGTGACACCCCTGAGAACCGCGTCGTTGCCGGTGACCTCTCGATGAACTTTCTGAAGCCCCAATAGCAACGGCTCTTCCAACGCGGTTTCCCCCGACTCGAATTGCCCTTCGAACCACTCGATAACCGGAGAATGATCCTTCAACCATGAATCTTTTTTCGCCGCCGCCATCACCGCTTCGACAAACGCCTCTCTGGCTCGAGTGATCGATTCTCCGGGAAATATTCCGAACCGCCCTTCGGCCGCCAATTCATCCGGAACAGTGGAAGGCCAGTCTCCGGCACGCACTGTCCCGATACTAAGGGGGGCGACACTGGAGGGATCAGGAAAAAGAGGATGGCTGTAACCTTTATGGCGCCTGAGATCCAGTTCGTTCAACGCCGCCATGATAGGGACGAATTTTTCGACGGCGCTGACGCCGAATTGTTTTACGCAACCATGGGCCGCTTTGCCGGTAATTTTAATACGAAACGTCAACGCCCCCGATTGGACCGGGCAAATATCCAATCCAGTCGGTTCCATGATGATGACGCCTTCGGCACGGAAGCCTTTGATAATGGCGGCCAGCGTTCCAACGCCCCCGCTCTCCTCCCCCACAACGCTTTGCAAGCACACACCTTTGGAAGGACGAAATCCCAGGGCCTGAAGAGCCTGGATGGCAAACATTCCGGCCGCCAGCCCCGCCTTCATATCGCACGAGCCGCGGCCATACAATTTACCGTCCCGGATAATTCCACTCCAGGGAGAATCGCGCCATAAAGATTCATCTCCCGGAGAGACCACATCCACATGACCGTTCAACATCAACCCGTTCTTCCGGGACTTAGGACCGGCCCCGGCGGGAGCCCAACGTCCCACCACATTGTAGCGGGAATCCAAAGGGAAGCCGTCGTCGCAAAACGCCGGGTGCCGTTTTAATTCTTCAAAATCGCAGGGAACAATCTCTACCGCCAAACCCAATTGTTTGAGTTTCTCCGCAATCTTCTCCTGCGCGGCCCCCTCGTTTCCAGGCAAGCTGGGAATTTTCACCAGTCCGGCGATAAAGTCGAACATCTCCGGCGCCAACTCATCCACAGCGGAGGAAATAGTATCGAAATCAAGCTTCATTTCAAACAACTCCTGTCAATCGACCTTAAAATCCAACTATAACACGCGGCCCTCATCACTGTCAAAGGAGGACGCGGCAATGTGTAAAATTCTCGCAACCCCATTGACTTTCACCCCGAAATCAAGCGGATTTGTAACAGATTCATGTAAATACATTCTACATTCTTCAAAACGCGTCTCCGATTCATCGAATTATGTTACAAATTCGTCGAACTGTGTCTCCAATCCATTACGATACGTCACGGAATCATCTGAATTTGCCCCTGATTCACTAGAATATATAAAGAAACCGTCAACATACGCGTCATATGGCGCCAGGAGCCTCCGGCATTCACCTTGATCAGTTCCCAATAGAGATGAAGTTGTAACATATTCAGAACAATATTTCACAAAAGCGGAAAGATGTAATACCGAAATAAAAGAGAGCAAGACCGCCGTCAATGGATCCATCCCCCGAACCGGTCATCCGGTCCCGCATCCAGTTGCCCTGGCAATCAAGTGATAAAGCTACGCCTCCTTCGCTACCCAGTCGATTGAATTTTTTTTCGTGTTAGGATACTATATACATTCACCTTATTTTATAATTTTAAAAAAATAGTTAAATGAGTATACCAAAAACAAAAAGTAAAAAGCTTCTTTTTTCGCTGCTAATGTTTTCATGGCTTATGCCTTCGCATTCAACCGCAGTTACCACCAGTCAGACGATATTCGAGCGCCTCACCATCGAGGACGGTCTCTCCCAAAGCACAATAAATTGTATTCTCCAGGACAGTCGAGGCTTTATGATGTTCGGAACCCAATTCGGACTCAACCGCTACGACGGGCTGAAATTCACGGTTCAAAAACCACACCCCCACCATCCACAAAGGATCAGCGCCAACGAGATATACGCCTTGCTGGAAACTCACGACAACACCCTCTGGATCGGAACGAGAAACGGTATAAATAAATATGACCGGAATCAAGACACCTACACCCATTTCATACATGAAGCCGGCAACCCCAGGACCCTCAGTAGCAATTTAATCCTGTCCATGAACAAAGACCGCAATGACAATATTTGGATTGGAACTGATTTGGGATTGAACCGCTTCGATCCACACTCAGCTAGTGTTACCCGTTATCTACACGACCCGGAAAACCCCAACAGTATCAGCGACAACTACATCTATTGTGTCATGGTTGACAGTCGGCAAATGGTCTGGGCATGCACAGACAAAGGCCTCAATAGAATAGATCCCCGAACCGGAAAAATCAAGAAATTTCGTCATAATCCGCGAGACAAAACATCGTTGAGTTCGGATATTGTCTTGACAATCTACGAAGATAGAGCCAAAACAATCTGGGCCGGCACCAAAGAGGGATTGAACAAGTTTGCTGCAAAAACCGGAACATTCAAAGCGTACCGCGCAAATCCCAACGATCCCTTCACAATCACCCACAATACGGTCACATCTTTATTTGAAGATTCCAATGGTTCATTCTGGGTCGGGACAAACGATGGATTGAACAAATTCGACCGTACCCATGGAACATTTATCGGTTTTAAAAATGACAGTTCCGAACCTTCCAGCATTAGCGGGAACTACATAACGTCGATATATGAAGACCGCTCAGGGATCCTATGGATAGGAACCTACGCCGGAGGAGTCAATAAATTTCTCCTGAAAAAAAAGCCGTTCAATCACATTTCAGTCACTCATAACAAAACCGACCGCAACCGCAGCAATGATATTTGGTCCATCCGGGAAGGCAGGGAACGTATGCTCTGGATCGGAACCGATGGAGCCGGACTATTTTGCTATGACCGCATGAAGGGTATCTTTCGCAATTTTTCCCACCAAAAGAACAAACCGGATTCCCTGAGCCACAATACAGTCTACTCCATCTATGAGGACAGCTTCGGAGAACTATGGATCGGTACAGAAATTGGTCTAAACCGATTGGATCGCCAATCTCGCTCATTCGAGCGCTTTACCAATAGGCCCGGAGACCCCAAAACATTGAGTAATGACTGCGTATTGACAATCCTGGAAGACCGAAAAAAGCAATTATGGTTCGGGACCTGGAAAGGGCTCAGTACGTACAACCGCGAAAAAAACACGTTTACGTCGTACCGCCACGACAGCGCCGACCGCCGGAGTATTTCAAACGATACCGTCTACTCCCTTTATGAAGACCGGGACGACAACCTCTGGGTCGGCACCTTCAAAGGGCTCAACAAATTTAACCGGACCAGCGGGACATTCACCAGGTATAGGCACAGACTAAATGACCCCACCTCTATTAGCAATGATGGAGTTAGTTGTATGTACCAGGATCGCAGCGGCAATTTCTGGATTGGTACCGACTGCGGTCTAAACCACTTCGATCCGGTAACCGGCGCGTTCAAACATTATTGTGAAGAAGAAGGCCTTCCCAACGATGTAATATACGGAATCCTCGAAGACAAACGGGGATTTCTGTGGATCAGTACCAACAACGGCATTTCAAAATTCGAGCCGGCGACCGAGACATTCAAGAATTACTCCATCAAAGACGGTCTACAGGACTTTGAATTCAATATGGGAGCATTCTATAAGAGTAGAAGCGGCGAAATGTTCTTCGGGGGCATCAGCGGCCTCAACGCTTTTTTCCCGGATTTCATCAAAGACAATAACCATATACCTCCGATTGCCATCACCGGCTTCCAATTATTCAACCAGACCGTTGAAATCGGTAATAAAATTGGCGGGCGAATCATTCTTGAAAAATCGATCACCGAGACAGAGACGATCCATCTAAGATACAATCAAAACAATTTCACCTTTGAATTTTCAGCGTTGGATTATGTCTATCCCCACGCAAACCGCTACGCCTTCAAGATGGAGGGATTCGAAGAGGAGTGGAACGATGTCGGCAACCGTACATTCGCCAACTACATCAACCTGCCTCCGGGCCGCTACACATTCCGGGTCAAAGGTTCCAACAACGATAGCATCTGGAATCACCGCGGAGCCTCAGTCGGTATCATCATATCTCCTCCGTACTGGAACACCTATTGGTTCAAGATACTGGCATTTTTGCTATCACTCGCATTGGCCCTTACAATTTACAAACTTAAAACCAAACAAATTAAAAAAAGAAACCTGGAGCTGCTCACCATCAACACCCAGTTGAACCAGCAGATAACAGTTCGCAAAAAAGCGGAAGGGGAGCTAAAAAATTCCCAAAGCCAACTCAGGGCATTATCCAATCATCTTGAATCCGCCAGGGAAGAAGAACGAGTTAGGATCGCCCGGGAAATCCACGATGAATTGGGACAGGCCATGACCGCCCTAAAAATGGACATAGCCTGGGTCAAAAAGAAAACATCCACCCCTCATCCCCAGATACCCCTGAAATTGGAGATGATGCTCAAGCAAACCGACAACGTGATCCAAACGGTGAAACGAATATCCAGCGACTTGAGGCCCGGCCTGTTGGACCACCTGGGATTGGCTCCGGCGATCCAGTGGCAAGTGGAAAAATTTAACAAGCACACTGAAATTGAATGCCAATTATTCCTGGAACCGGACGAAATATTCCTGGATGATAATATCTCGACAGCGGTATTTAGAATCTTCCAAGAAGCCCTCACCAATATTCGTCGTCACGCCGGCGCCACAAAAGTCAGGATCGCATTGATCTTGAAAGCGAACATGCTTGAATTATCGGTATCGGACAATGGGACCGGAATCCCCGACAACCGTTTGCACGCGCCTCATTCCTTCGGTATAATCGGTATGCAAGAACGGGTCCGGCACCTGGGAGGGAGCCTGACGATCATGGGAGAAGAAAATAAAGGAACAACACTGAGAGTTATGATTCCAACAACCATGGAGAATAACAATGATTAAAGTACTAATAGTCGATGATCACCAAATTGTCCGGGAAGGATTGAAACAAATCCTATCGGAAACATCAGATATAAAAGTCCTGGGAGAGGGCGAAAAGGGCTACGACGCCCTGAAAAAATTGGAAGAGCGAGAGTACGATGTCGTTATCCTTGACATCTCGTTGCCTGATGAGAACGGACTGGAGATATTAAAGAAAATTAAAAGCCAGTCAGCTCACACCGCCGTTCTAATCCTCAGCATCTACTCTGAAGATCAATACGCGATTCGAGCTCTCCGGGCAGGAGCCGCCGGGTATCTATCCAAAGAGAGCGCGTCGGACGAACTGATCGAAGCGATCCGTAAAATCTCCAGAGGCCGCAAATACATTCCCCCCCGATTGGCGGAAAAACTCGCCATAGAACTTGAATTCGACTCTTCCCAAAAGCCTCATGAAAAGCTATCGGACAGGGAATTCCAGGTGTTGTGCCTGCTGGCGTCCGGCAAAACCGTGACCGACATCTCACAGGAATTGTTCCTCAGCGACAAGACAGTCAGTACCTACCGCACCCGTATCCTGCAAAAAATGAACATGAAAAACAATGCCCAACTCATCCGCTACGCCATCCAACACAAACTCGTAGGGTAAAGCCATAGAATGTAGGGGAAAGCCCTACAAAAAAATCAGACGAAAGAGGATAGTTTTTTTGTTCCTGAAGTATTAAAGTATAACTTCTTTTAACCTGGAATATAATTATGAAATTAAAAGCATCAATCATTGAAAAAAGAAAAGGAAGCAGAACGAAAGTTGTCGGCGCGACGACTTTCCTCACCCTTTTTCTGATCGTTTGCCCGACTTTCATCGTCCTAAATACAATTGAAAGCCAGCGGCAGGATCGTGGAGGTACGTTATATTCCAGTTTGAAGGAAAAGACCGGTACAAGATCTTTAGTACGGTTTTCATTAAATAACGCTACAATCAAAAACGTTACCCACCCTATGGTAACCAGTAGGAAATCAATCGTGGAAAATTCAGATTCCATGAGCCCTAAATAAGAGTCCTACTAACCATTTTTTCAAAAAAGCCCAAAAGGCCCTCACCTTTTGGGCTTTTTTGGTTTTAGAGGACATTTAATCAAAAAATATACTGGAATTTTCTATTGACAAACTTAATATTTTATTGTATTATGATGACCTGACACTGAGGGCGGTTAGCTCAGTTGGTAGAGCATCGGTTTTACACGCCGGTGGCCAGAGGTTCAAGTCCTCTACCGCCCATGTTGAAGGACTTACGGGGTCGTAGTTCAGTTTGGTTAGAACGCAGGCCTGTCACGCCTGAGGTCGCGAGTTCGAGTCTCGTCGGCCCCGCCATTTCAACCCTCCAAAGTGACAAATTAAGTGTAAAGCAAGGGGGCGAAATGGGTTCGACAGTAATGATGGAGTTAGAGTTGCAGGTTGAGCTGAGTAACTCATAAAATGCTCAAAAAACGAAACGCAAACGATTATGCAATCGCAGCATAGATGACATGCTGCCGTTCTGATTTTCTTTTCCTGTGGGAAAATTAAGGGCGTCATTTAGCAGGATTAGTACTGAACGCAACACCTTCCGGTTTTCAGTGCGAATTTTAGGGAGGGTCGGCCTGAATCGATTTTGTTCGCTTTTTACGTGAGGGCTTGTATTAAAAGCAAACTAAACCTGTAGACGCTTTAATGGATTCATTATTGGACGCGGGTTCGATTCCCGCCGCCTCCACCATAAATCAAGGCTTTTTGGGAAGAGTTAAAAATTGCAGCAGCAACAGTTAATGGGTAGAAATAATACAATAATCAAAACAATCATCATCACAATCGTCTTTGTGTTTGTCCAATCCCCCCTTTTTCCTCTGAATATTAACATAAGATCCTTTGACCATACGGGTTACACCCGTTTAGTGTTTGAAGGGGACCAGAGTTTCGAATTCAGTGTAGATACAAACGGGAGATCGCTTGACATAAAACTCAAGAACGCAACAAATCACAAAGAGCAGTTAATCCCGGTTCGTAATTCGAAGCTTATCAGCGGAGTGTATCATAAAAAGGCTCCGTCGGGTAGTGTTTATACAGTTATGCTGAAATCAAACTTCGAAGTCAAAAAGAATTTCGTGCTGGAACGGCCGTATAGAGTTGTGTTCGACCTGACTGAAAGCGCGGATAACGGGACATCGACAGATCAGGAAGCCCCGGAAGAAGAAAAAGCCCCGGAAGAGCCGGAAACACAATACACTCCACAATTCAACCAAAACCTCGCCATCAATACAATTTGCATCGACGCGGGGCATGGCGGCAATGACATGGGCTCAGTCGGAAAATCCGGGCTATTGGAAAAAGATGTCACACTGAAAATCAGTGCCAAGCTCAAAAATATTATCGAAGGACGATTGGGACTACGGGTAGTCATGACCCGGGACAAAGATTCAGAAGTCTCCCTGAATTCAAGAGTGGCGATTGCCAACAATCAAAAAGCGCAGCTATTTGTATCGATTCACATCAACTCTTCCTACCGCAAATCGGCCCGGGGAACGGCAACCTATTACGTAAGCCTGAAAGCGACTGACCAGGAATCATATGAATTAGCACAGAAGGAAAATCAATCGGATAACCAAACCGAAGCGGTGATGGAAAACGACGCCTTGAAGATGATCCTCTGGAATATGGCTCAGACAGACTACATAAGGGAATCAAGCAAACTGGCGGAACTTATTCAAAATGAATGCAATACGTTGATGAATACCCGGAACCGCGGAGTTAAACAAGCGCCCTTCAGGGTATTGATGCGGGCGGCAATGCCGGCGGTTTTAGTGGAAGCGGCATTTATTTCCAACCCCACGGAAGAGCAGACATTGAAAAACGAAGAATTTTTAAATCGAGTGGCGCTGGCAATCTACAATGGAATCGCTAAATTCATCCGCTACCACGACCAGATATACAAATGAAAAAACGACTCATATTCGCTCTCATTGCCATTGCCATTGTCTTCTTTGTCACATCGCTCATCATTTTTTTGAACAACAGACCCCAGGATGAAGAGCCCCCAGCTCCGACCCAGGATCTACAAACAGATTCGGAAAAAGAAAATCCGGAACCTCAATTGATAAAATTGAAAGTTTTTTATTACACTGAAGGCTCGCAATATATGATGCCCCTCACATACGAACTCGAGACCAAACCAGTGCGGGAAGAATTGATCAAGTCCTATGTTGAGCTCGTTCTCAAAGGGGAAGGGAAATACATCAAACCGGTTCCCGAAGGCGTTCAACTCAGAGCGCTGTTTTTAGAGAGGCCAAAGGGAATGCTGGTTGTAGACTTCACCGAAGAGCTTCTGAACAATTTCCCCGGCGGGTCCCAATCGGAATTGGAGTTCATTTATTATATTGTTGACAATATTTGCTTCAACTTCGAAGAAATAAAGATGGTAAAGATCCTGATCTCCGGAAACGAACACCAAACCCTCGCAGGTCATGTCGATATATCAAAGCCCTTTTTCCCCGATTACAGCTATGTAAGAGATATCTAATCATGAACCACAAAGCTATCGGAGTGTTCGATTCAGGAATCGGTGGATTGACAGTATACAAATGCCTGAAGGAACGGATGCCCAATGAAAAAGTCGTCTACCTTGGCGATACGGCGCGACTCCCCTATGGCAGCAAGTCAGCCGAAACAATCATCAAATTCTCGGAGGAAAATGCCCGTTTCCTTCTTCAAAAAGATGTCAAAATTATCGTCGTGGCTTGTAATTCTTCATCATCGTACGCGATACCCACGCTGCAAAACAGCCTGGATATCCCGGTAATCGGCGTCATCGACGCGGGTTCCGAGGCTGCCATTAAAAACAGCCAGAAAAAAATCGGCGTCATCGGCACCACAGCCACGATTTCTTCAGGGGCGTACACAAAAACAATCCTGGAAAAACAGCCGGGAATTGAAATCATCTCCAAAGCCTGCCCGTTATTTGTTCCTCTGGTGGAAGAGGGATGGATCGACCACAGAGTCACCCGGATGGTGATCGAAGAGTACTTGATGCCGTTAAAAGAACAAGGGATCGACACCCTGGTACTGGGGTGCACCCATTATCCAGTGCTCAAAGAGGCGATCGCAGACGTGATCGGCAATGAAATCACCCTTATCGACTCAGGTATCACGACCGCGGATTGGGTCTACGTTATTCTCAATAGCCTTGGTTGGCTGACCGGAGCGGAAGCGGAGAAGCAAGAGACGCCCCTCCAGGATGAATTTTATGTCACAGATTTTCCAGAGCGGTTCAAAAACGTGGGTGAAATATTCTTGAAACGCCAAATCCCCGCCGTAAGTGTCGCCGACATCTAAATTCCAAATCCCCTCTATCGAAATCCTATATTTATATCTATAAATACAGGACAGATCTAGACGATCTGCCCTGCATTCTATTTTTTTACTTGATTATTTTATACATTCAGCAACAATTTCAGCCAGATCCCTGACCTTGTGTTGCTCTTCTTTGCCTTTGTCCTTGATTCCGTCTTCCAACATCGTAAGGCAGAATGGACAGGCGGTGCAAATTGTTTCGGCTTCGGTAGCCAGAGCGTCGTCGGTTCTCATATGATTGATACGGGTTCCGAGGTGTTCCTCAGTCCACATCATACCACCGCCGGCGCCGCAGCAACGGCTATGATAGCGATTATTCTTCATTTCCTTGATGGACCCGCCGACACCGTTCAATACATCGCGGGCAGGCTCGATCACATCATTGTGACGGCCCAAATAGCACGGATCGTGATAGGTGAGGGAAGAAGCGAACGACCGGTCGAGATCGAGTTTGCCCTCTTTGATCAACCGGCTGATATATTCAGAGTGATGGATGACTTCGATATCCCATTCTTCGATACCCATGGTTTTGGCAACGTCGGCGTACTCGTTTTTCAACGTATGATAGCCATGGGGACAGGTGACCAAAATCTTCTTGACATTATAACGCTGCAATGTCTCGATGTTTTGCTGCGCCAACATCTGGAACATGTATTCGTTCCCCAAGCGGCGAGCCTGATCGCCACAACAGTTTTCCTCTTGACCCAGGATTCCGAATTTCACGCCGGCAGTCTGCAAAATCTTGACAACCGAAAGGGAAATCTTTTTGGAACGGTCGTCAAACGAATTGGCGCATCCAACCCAGAACAAGATATCCACATTCGCGTCCTGAGCCATGGTTTTGACATCCAGATCTTCCGCCCATTCACCGCGGGTGGAGGCTCCGATTCCCCAGGGATTGCTGTTGGTCTCCATATTCTTGAAGAAAGTGTTCAATTCAGTGGGGAACTTCGCTTCCATCAACACCTGGCTCTGGCGTAAGCCCAGGATCTTGGGCAATTGTTCGTTCTCCACCGGGCATACATGCATACAAGCGCCGCAACTGGTGCAGGTCCAGATCTCGTCGGCGGAATAGACACGATCCATCAACGGATTCATACCGGTTTCCGGATCCTTGATAGCGGCTTTACCTTCAGCCAGCAACTCGTCTCTCATTTTCAGAATAATATCTTTGGGAGAGAGGGGTTTGTCGCTCTGGGACGCCGGGCAATAATCTTCGCAGCGACCGCAATCGACGCAGGCAAAACCGTCGAGCAAATCTTTCCAGGTCATATCCTGAGCAGTCACGATACCGAAAGATTCGGCTGTCTCCATATCCATATCCAGAGGTTTCATGATGCCTTTGGGATTGTAGTTCCTGAAATTGATGTTAATAGGCCCCATAAACATGTGCATGTATTTGGAACGGGGAACATACAGAATAAACGCGAACACATTCAAAATGTGGACCCACCAGAACACTTTGACCAGAGCGGCGGATGCCGGAAGGAAGCCGGCGAACCACAGGCCGAAGAACGACATACTGCCTTCGACCGGTTTCCAAGCGAGAGTCGCCCCTTCATACAGAAGGAAGGTCAATGTGACGGTCACCAGCAAGGTGTAGATGATGGCGGATTCATTATTGGTATACGTATAGGATTTTGGTCTGACAATATAGCGGCGAATCACGAAATACAACACAGCGGCAAACACCAACACCGCGAAAATATCCGCCACCAGCGCATGCACCGGATGAATGTGGATTTTGTCGCTCATACCTTCGAATATGTGAAACACAGTCACTGTATCGAAGGTCAACGATCCATACAGGATAGCGATATGAACAAGACCTGTCGCCACCCTCTCTTTTTTAACAGAGCACGTTAGAAAGAAAAACGAAGTAACGGCATTGACAAAACGTTTGAAAGGGTTATCAAATCGGTTTTCCGGTTGACCCAGACGGATCAATTTGTAGCGCAAAAACAGGGGGCTGAAAAAACCGTAAATAGTAAAAATCAAAATAGCAATAAACACTATTGCCTCAATAATAGTGAGCATTATGCCTCCATTGCAAGTTTATTTATTTTGTGTGTTATTGTAGACGCAATAATAAATTGAGGGTAATAGTTTATCACAACTGCGGCATTTCACGCAAGGTTCAAAAGAAAAGGAACCGGGTTTTTAGCCCGGTTCCCAAACATCCATATATTATTATCTACAGATCAGGCGCTCGGTCCTGGTGTTGTTAGTTTCATTGCTTTCCACAACGGCGTTGTTATTATCGACGACTACCTTGATACTGTGAACCCCGGGTGTTAAATTCAGATTGGCGGCATTGGGAAACCATGCCCAACTAACCGAATTTCCCGGAGTCTTGAGCGATTTCGCCGGATCAATCGCTCCCAGGCGAATACCGCCCCAGGGCTTGGCGCCATTGTACATTTGAATTGCCACTCCGTTTTTCAGATCGTAACCCGCGTCTGGAACTCCCGCCGTCCCGATATTCTGGATGGTAACCTTCATCTTGCAGCCCTTCAACAACTGGATATCCTTGACAATTAAATCCGGTACCCGCTTGCCCTGCGAGCCGATATCGAACCCCTTGAACACGATATTCACGAAGAAGGGACCATTATTGTCTTCCCGCGATTCGACGACATTGTTCTCGTCGTCGATTTTAATCTCGAGGCGTCCGTTCTGGGGTCCAAGGTAGGCCTGGGTGTGGATATCTTCGATCTCTTTTGGAGACAGACTCAAACTGGACTGAATGCTCACCACATTCCCCTTGAAATAGACCTTGTTTTTAAAGCCCGAAGCGGCAACGCCGGCGTACTCCCGGTGTGAATAATACACTTCGAACGCGGGATTCCCATTGGAAATCAATGTGGCATCCGCCGGAGTCAGAGTGATGGTCTCACCCCATTTTACCAACTTTTTAAATTTACCCAATTTCAAGAAACCGTACATTCCCAGATCCGGCCGTTTGATGGGCTGAAGTTGCCCGGGTTTCACCGGTTTCAATGGCCGCGCCAACATCAACTTACCGATCTTGATGGGGCTGAACGCCACATTGTTCCGCTCGTTGGTTTCGGGAATTTTATTCCCCGCATCAACCACAGCCCCGAGAAAATAAGAACCATTCGGCGTATCCGCCGGAATCTTGTTATTACCGTTCAATACAACGTCAATGGTCTGTCCCGGAAGAATTTTCGCGATAAACTCACGTCCTCCCTGCAGCAACACATCATCGCTATAATTGGGAGAATAAACTGCAAATTTAACCGGCGCGTGACGGTTCTTCGACAGAATCAAATCAACAGAAAAATTCGCGGCCGCCACTTTACCGTTATTGCGAACCCGAACCTTGATCGATTTCCCCAACTCCTGTCCTGGTACCGCTTTATGCGGACCCTTAATCTTGATGGTCAAATCTGTCTTCGCCTGTCCATATCCCATACCGCAAAAGATCAATAATCCTATTACAAATACACTCAATGTGATGTTAATATTTTTTCTCATCGTTTCCTCCTAGACAATTAGATAAAAATAGTTTTTGAATATCTCAAAAAAAATTTCTCTTGAAATTTTTGCCCTACCCCAAAAGATGCGCCCCGAGGAAGCGCGCACTCGCGGTTGTACAATCAAGCGCAATATGCGATAATGACACTTGAACCACCATGAATACTGACATCAAAACCATCATGTACGGAATTATTGTTGCAGCCGGCATCGGCGCGTTCTTTTTGGGTATTCCGGCGGCGGGAATCACGCCGGCGTCGATTGTATCCATCTATTCGGCGGTCGTCTTCTTTCTATTGCGCAAGAGGGACAGGCTCACGATTCTCGAGGTGTTGCTGCCGTTGGGGACAGGCAACCTCTCGTTTCTCATCTCATTATTCTATTGGGACCGGGTAGACCATGCCCTCCGGCTGAACAACCTGCTGATCATCGCCCTATTCTTCTCCGCCATGCTTCTATTGCGGGAATGCCGGACTCTCAGCCGCTTTTTGGATTACTTCAACGGCCTACCACTCAAAAAACGCCTGCTACTAATCTTTATCGGCCTCGAAATAGTATTCGTCCTGGCGTCTGTGGCAATCACCCAAAAAAATGTCACCCTCATCGGCGATGAAGCCCACTATTTTTTAATATCCCAATCAATTGTAAACGATGGGGATCTGAATGTGGCCAACCAGTACTACGACAAACAATACAAAGAATACCTCGACATCGAATCGCTGGGCATCCATGGCTTCTACGGCAAATGGGACCGCCATTTCGAAGGTCCCAAACCCGGCACCCCGGAAGAACGGGAACAAAAAAAAGGACACTACATCTATTCCATCCATCTACCGGGTATCTCCTTCACCCTCGCTCCATTCTTCCTCTTTAAATGGAGCCCCGCCATCCTCTTCATCCTCACCCGCGCGTTTATCGGACTGTTCGCCGCCGGCCTGGGAATCTTCATCTACCTCATCGCCCTCAAATTATGGAACGACCGGAGCCTCGCCCTATTTATCATCGCGGTCTTCTCATTGACCACCCCGATATTTTTCCACTCCATCCACATCTACCCCGAGATTCAGATCATGTTGCTGGTGGCGGCCGCCATTTATCTACTGGTGTTCCATGAAAAAAAGAGCACTCTAACAGTCTTGCTGGCGGGCTTGCTACTCTCCCTATTGATCTTTTGGGGGGTGAAATACGCCATTTACATGTATTTATTCAGCGCGGGATTTTTCGTCTATTTTATCATCAAAAAACGCTACAGCCACGCCGTCCTATTGGTGATCTTTCCCATCATATCCCAACTGCTATTCTTTCTCTACCTCTACAACGCATACGGTAACCTCTCCCCCATGTCCGTCTATATGAACGCCGGCCAAAAAAAGAACTTCGTCAAAATGATCACCGAGGTCATAACCATGAAAATGAGAGGCGAAGCTCTTCTCGATTACTTCTTCGACCAAAAGGACGGCCTGCTTCTTTACAACCCCTTCTACTTTTTCGCCTTCCCCGGCCTGATTTTAGCCTTCAAGAACTTCAAAAAATATATCTTCCACATCCTGATCGCCCTTCCGGCCGGCGCATTCGTCTTCAACTACGCGTTCCTGACCCACCGCGGCGGTTATTGCCCCCAGGCCCGCCCCCTGGTGCCGGTCATGTGGATACTCATGATGTTCGCCGTCATCTACCTCAAAGAATCCAATAACCAACCGTTCAGGAAACTCTTCTATTATCTGCCGCTGTACTCACTATTCGTCACCATATACCAGGTGCTCCACCCCTTCACCATCTACCAGGCCACCACCAGCGACAATCCCCATCGAGCGGGACTGTTGTTCCAGCAATGGAGCAATCTCCATCTCCGGCTACCGGAACTTCTCCCCTCCTTTGTCAAAGTCCCGGACAACCATCTCTACCTTCCAAACGCCATCGCCCTACTCATTTTCATCATCCTCATCACCCTCTCGCTCATGAACCTCAAAGCCCGGAAGCTGAAACCCTTGACCATAACGGTATTTTTCGTCGTCATCTCCATCTTCGCCGCGTTCCCCCAAATCAGCCGCGCCAATCCCACTCTGGTGGACCGGAGCGACGTCATCCCCCATCGTATCTACAATGTGAGCCCCCACCCCGCCAGGCGGCCCGAACGGATCTTCGCCTGCACCGCGGCCGGACGCTATTCGTACACCATCTCCACCTTCAAACCGGCGCCATACATTGTCATCGACATCGAAAACCTGTCGGCCGAAAGAGCGTCGATCGAGGCTCGCAACTTTGACGACGCGCTCGAACCAGTCGAAATACGCCCCAACAACCACCACACGATAGTGATCGACACTCCCTCGTATCAAAAGGTAAAAAACGCTTATTACTACCAATTCCATCTGGATATCACAGCCGGCCATGACGGTGGGCAGCCCCCCGACCTCCGTTTCCAGATTTATCCGTCCAAACGCTCAAAAAAATGACTCGCGCCAATTTTTTAAATATGATATAATAAAACCGACACAATAGATCGACAATGACAATACAAAAAAATATCGAGAAACTGTCCCGTTACAGCCACCGTCTCGACGGCACCAAAGAAAACCGCGACGGCGCTGTATTGATCAAGGAAATTTTTGAAAAACTAGGCTGGACCGCCAGGCAGCAATACTTCAGCGTGCCCGGAACATTGGCCTTCGGCATGCTCCTTAACCTCATTCCGCTAGTGCTCATCTACGTTTTCTTGCGGCAACATTACATCCCGTCCCTCATCCTCCTGGCAATCGTATTGGTGTCCCTGTGGGGAGAATTGAGCTTCAACTTTCACTTCTTACGCAACATCCTGCCCCGCCATCAATCCTCCAACATCGAAGCCTCGCTGCCGAACGAACGGCCCGAAGCCCCCACAATCATTGTCTCCGCCCATCACGACACCCCGCAGACAGGCTTTTTGTACGAAGTCCTGGCCGAAGGCATGGCTCCATCGCTCAGAAAGCTGCCGCCGCCATTCAACCGCATGTTCTTTCCGCTGCTGGCGGGCGGCGTTCTTTTAGGTATCGGTATGGTTATCATTCCCTCCGCTCCCTGGCTCCTGAAGGTCAAACAAATAACCACCTGGATCGCGATTCCAATACTGAGTATCGCCACATTGTTAATCCTGGAATGGGGCTTCTCCTCCCCCTCCCCCGGCGCAAACGACAATAGCTCGGGCGTTCTTGTCCTGCTGGAATTGGCGCGCCGTTTTTCTGAAGACAAACCACAGTACGCCAATGTGAAACTTCTGGCCACCGGCGCCGAAGAAGCGGGTTTCTTTGGTATCAAGGCCTTCCTGCGGATATTAAAAAAACAAAAAGCCAACCGCCCCTATTTCATCAATGTGGATAGCGTCGGCGGCGGAGTATTATTCTGGGGAACCGCTGAAGAGTGCTTGCTGAAAGTCAATTACCCGGCAGCCGGAGTCAAGTTGTTGGAAACATTGGAAGCCGCCGGCAGCATTCCCAAACTCGATAAAACCTGCATTATCGCCCCCACAGACAGCTCCCGCATCGCGAAAAGAAACTATCCGGTGCTAACGATGATCGGCCTCAAAGACAACGCCATCCCCCCCAATTACCATAAACGATGCGATACCTTCGACCGGCTGGAACTGGAAAACATAAAAAAAACCGCCGACACAATCGAAGCATTCATCCGCAACTTCCCCCAAGCGCACAAATAACGGCTAAAAAACTCTTTCGCAAAAACTAGCTGTTGACAAAGAAAAGTAAAACGTGCATAATTTTCGTGAGGAATTGTAACGTGGGAAAAAATACCTCTCGCTTCAGATGGAAAGTAAGATGGACAGGAATTATTGTTATTATTGGCGTGATAATGATATCGCCCGCCACCCTGCCGGCCCATCAAGCTGAAACGGAGTTCCAACGGTATTCTATCGCTGAAGGCCTATCCCAAAATTCAGTATTTGCACTATTAAAAGATTCCCGTGGCTTTATGTGGTTCGGCACCAAAGATGGGCTCAATCAATTTGACGGCTACAAATTTACTCAATATTATTACGACCCTGGGATTCCATCATCCATTAGCGACAACAGCATCAGTTGTATGCTTCAAATAGGGGACAGATACATCTGGATCGGAACCTACCGCGGCCTCAACGCCTTTGACACATACACCCATACATTCACCCGCTACCTCCACGATCCGCAACAGCCATCGAGCCTCAGCCACAACAGAATCACATGCCTGTTCAAAGACAGCGACGGCAATCTCTGGGCCGGAACTCCAAACGGACTGAATGCATTCAATTCCTCGGACGGAACCTTTACCCACTACTTAAAAGAAGAGGAAGCTCCCGGAGCTCCCGACGGCATCCGCTTCGGATCTGTTACCGCCATCGGCCAAAACGCGGAGGGAAAAATTCTCATAGGCTCGCGATCACAATTAATCACATTGGACCCAAAGACAGGATTGTACTCCTATTTCAGTTTCAAAAATTCCGGATCCCGCGTTATCTCCATCTTCCAGGACAACCAAAAAACGACGTGGATCGGAGTGGACAAGCCCCACATCATGCTAAAATACAGGCAAGAGGGCGCTCCCATCCCGGTAAGAGAATTGTACCCTTTTCTCGACAAGATCAAGAACTCATTGGCCACTTCACTCGCCCAGGATTCCGACGGACGATTCTGGGTAGGCACTCCGGGCAATGGGATCTGGATCATCGATTTGGAAAAACGGACATTCTCCAATCACAGATACATCGAAGGCAATCCCCATAGCCTCAGCGACAACCATATCAACCGGATCTACGCGGGTGAAATCGGAGTTTGGGTCGGTACATCGGGAAGAGGAATATCCTTTTATAACAGTTTCCAGCGAAAGTTCGACCTGATCGATTCCGCAAGCAAACCGGTTTGGCTCAGTTCACGGAGTATCCGCGCCATATACGAAGATAACGAAGGCATTCTCTGGGTCTCCGGCTACAATGGTTTTGACCGGATCGACCGCAAAAGAAACACAATCAAGACCTACAGGACCTCAAAAGAAAAAACCGGTCTCAGCTCACACTACATCATGGTCATCTGTCCCGATCCTGACCAGCCCGAGCGCTTCCTCTGGCTGGGGACCGAAACAGCGGGGCTCAACAAGTTTGATAAAAAAACCGGAAAATCGATTCGTTACATGACTGTCACGGATGAATCCGGGCGTATTAAAGGTGTCAGGGTCAATGCGATTGTGGCGGACGATTCCGGCTTCTTATGGTTGGGAACCGAAGCGGGACTCCTCCGTTTAGACAGGAAGACCGAAACATTCACCGAACTTCCCCTGGCCGCCGGAGAGGCTTTCTCAGACATCCCCACAGATGTCCGTGTCATCCATGACTCGAACGACGAATTCCTGTGGTTAGGCACACGCTTCAAAGGTTTGATCCGTTTTGATAAAAAAACTCACCGGCAGGTATCCTTCACCCATAAACCCAACGATCCCAGCACAATCTGTTCCAATTTTATCCACTCAATCCACGCCGGCCCAGACGACGATATCCTATGGATCGGCACCAACGGCGGAGGTCTGAACCGTTTCCAAAAATCCACTTCCACCGTCCAGTATTATATGACTAATCACGGTTTACCGAATAACACAATTTACGGAATTTTGGAGGATGAAGATAAGCAATTGTGGCTCAGCACCAATAACGGCTTATCACAATTCGATCCTAAAACCGAGACATTCCAAAACTTTTCGATACGGGACGGACTTCAAAGCCGCGAATTCAACCAGACCTCTTATTTTAAAAGTAAACATGGCGAGATGTTCTTCGGCGGCATCAACGGATTGAATCACTTTTTCCCCAATCACATCCACGAGAATCCCTTTACCCCACCCATCGTCGTCACTGACTTTCAAATACTCAACCGCTCGGTGAAAAACAGCGCGGATCAATACCGGGAAATCTGGAAGGATATGATGTCCAAACGGCCCATCCAGCTCTCGTACGACGACAACCTTTTTTCCATCGAATTCGCGAGACTCAATTTTACAGGCGCTTCCCGCAACGTGTACCGCTACAAGATGCAAGGGCTCGACCACAACTGGATCGATTCCGGCACCCGGCGTTTTGTCACTTATGCGAAGCTTCCTCCGGGACACTACACCTTTCAAGTAATGGGCTCCAACAACGACAGGCATTGGAACCATAAAAATGCCTCGATCGCTATAACCATCACCCCCCCCTTCTGGCTTACCGTCTGGTTTCGCGCGCTGGTTATCGCCTTGATTTTTATTTTGCTGATCGCTCTATACACCCTCCGCACCACGACATTACGGCGTAGAAGCAATGAGCTCCAGAAGATCAACGCCCGTTTGAACAAAGAGATCCTCGAACGCCAGCATGCGAAGGCAGAGATTCAGAAGCTTTTGCGGTCCATCGAACAATCTCCCAACCCCGTGGCAATCACAGACGGACACGGCAACATCGAATATGCAAACCACTCCCTCTTGAAATCCACCGGCATGACACTGAAGGAAATCCAGGGCAAACCAATGAGAACAATTCTATCCCAACGACTCAACTCCAGAGAATTGGCGCGGATCTGGCTTCATGTCAAAAGTGGAAAACAATGGCGGGGAGAAATGCCGGTGCGCAAACAAGACGGCGGTATTTCCTGGGAAAACGTAATGATCTCCCCTACTCTTGACGACAAAGGAGGCATCGCCAATGTTCTCGTTCTCAAAGAGGACATCACCTCCATCAAGCAATTGCAACAACAAGTATTGCAAACCCAAAAAATGGAATCCATCGGCAATCTGGCCGGAGGAATCGCCCACGATTTCAACAATATCATCACAATCATCAGCGGTCACGCGGAGATGTCGCTTCACAAATTGGGCAGGAAGCAATCGCCGACAAAATCCATCGACGCCATCATAACCGCCGCCCAAAGAGCGGAAAACCTCACCCGGCAACTATTGGCCTTCAGCCGCAAGCAAATCTACGATCCAATTGTACTGGATGTGAACAAAATCATCAGCGGCCTCGATAAAATGCTCAGCCACTTGATCAGCGAGGAGATCCGTTTTCAGATCGACCTCGAATCCACAATCCCGCCCATCAAAGCGGACCCCAACCAATTGGAGCAGATCCTGATAAACCTGATTATCAATGCCCGCGACGCCATCGTTGAGAAACACGGCCTCGCAGACGAGAGCCGCATCCTTATCGAAACCCGGTTGGTCAATTTGGATCGCACCTTCACCAACAAACACTTTGACGCCAAACCCGGTTACCATGTACTAATCGCAGTGACGGACAGTGGCGCCGGTATGACGGACCATCAGAAGTCCATGATCTTCGAGCCCTTCTACTCCACCAAAGACCAGGGCAAGGGGACCGGATTGGGATTGTCCACCGTGTACGGGATTGTCAAACAAAACCGCGGTAGCATCTATGTCTACAGTGAACCCGGGCATGGCTCCACCTTCAAAATCTACTGGCCCGCGTCAACGGAACATATTGACGAGGTAACGGAGCAACCGGAAAACCACACCTCCCTCGATGGGCAAGAGATCATTCTCCTGGTTGAAGATGACCGGGATGTGCTCCGATTCACCAGCACCGCGTTACGGGAATTCGGCTACAAAGTCCATGAAGCCGATTGCGGAAAGCGGGCCATCCAACTGGTAAAAAACAACCATGTCCATTTTGATTTGATGATCACCGATGTGGTGATGCCGGAGATGAACGGACAGGAACTAAGCCAACGCATCCAGGAGCTACAGCCCGACATCCGCGTACTCTTCACCTCAGGCTACACCCAAAACAACCAACTGACCCAAAACGGCGCCATCAAAGAGGGTATCCAATTCATCCAAAAGCCCTATTCCATCCACGCCCTCACCAAAAAAATCCGCCAAATCATCGACAGCCGCTGTAAACCAATTTAATTCAGGGAAAAAACCAGGGGACAGGTGCGAGGGTTTTTTCCGCCGTTTTTTGGTTTGGTAGTTTCTTGACTTCGGTGGAGTGATTGTTTATAGTATAAATTAATTTTACCTGGGGAGACGGTCCAGGTGTCCGACGGCTCCGGGCCTGAGGATGAATACAAGATATCAAAGAGGAGCGCATGGATTATAGCCCTATTCACAGTCTAATATCGTCGCGGATCCTGGTGGAAAAACTATTGTTGAAGCGGAATCCGTTGGATTACAAGGCGTACATCGAGACCTTCCGCGAATCCCTCATCGACGCCAACCCGCACCAGATCGAGGCGGTGGTCTACGCATTGGAGAAGCTGGAAAACGGCGGCTGCATTTTAGCCGATGAAGTGGGATTGGGGAAAACCATCGAAGCGGGGTTGGTGATTTCCCAATTCCGGGCGCGGCGGCGGTTCAATATTTTGGTGATTGTCCCCACCTCTCTGGCGGGCCAATGGAACAACGAGTTGCGCACATTGTTCCAGGTGCCGTCGCGAATGATCGACTCGAACGTGGTTCGCAAACATAAGAAGAGCGACACCGGCGAGCTCTTCTCCGAGCCGGGGGTCTACATCATGGGCCGCGAATTGGCCAGCCGCCTGGCCAAGACCAGAACCCTCTCCAGGATAGAGTGGGACCTCATCGTGGTGGACGAGGCGCACGAAGTCTTCGCCAATATCTACAAACGCTTCAACCCCAAAGACGGCAACTACAACGAAGATTCGAAGCAAAACCTCACCGCCGCCCACCTCTACCGCCTATTCAAACGCACCCCCCTACTGCTGTTGACCGCCACCCCCATCCAGAACGACATCCTGGAACTCTGGGGCCTGGCCGCCTATATCCTGCCGGAAAACAAAAACTACCTGGGCCGGCTCAACCACTTCAAAGACCTGTTTCTCCACAAAGGCCATTTGGTGGAGGTCAAACTAACCGAACTCCGCGACCGGGTGGGCAACTTCCTGGTGCGCAACCTGCGGCAAAACGCCCAGGCGTTTATGGATTACAAGTTCACCGACCGCAATTGCCAGACCCTCAACTTCAATATGGACAACGAAGAGCTGTCGCTCTACCGCGATATCTCGGCCTACCTGGAACGGGACGACATCTACGCCTACGCCAACCGCGGCATGGTGACCATCGGACCGGACAAAAGCGCCGGCATCCGCACCCTTTTGAAAATGAGTTACCGTCGCGCTCTAGGAAGCTCCTTCTCGGCACTGCGAAACAGTCTCCAAAAGATCGCCGCCCGGTTGGACAAAATGCGTTCCGGCATACCGCTTGACCTGAAAAACGAAATCTCTACCGACGACTCAGGCAATGATGAGGAAGATCTCCTGGCAATGGGTATCGATAACGGCGACGAGGGAGGATTCGAGGCTCGGCTCAGCGATGAGGACTTGCCGGGATTGGAAGCGGAGATCGCCGAGGTCGAGAGCTACATCCGCCGCGCCCAACAGATCTCCGAGACAGCGAAGGATGCGATCCTCGTCAAGACATTGCACACTCTCTTCGCGGATCCTGAACGGTTTTACCCCAAGGCGGTGATTTTCACCACCTATATCGCCACCCAAAAACACCTGAGAAAGGTATTGGAGGAGAATGGGCTCACAGGCGAGGTGGTCCTCTTCTCCGGCTCGGGCAAACGCGACCCCCAAGAGCGGGAAGAGATGAATCAAATTATCGCAATCTGGGAAGAGGAGGTAGGGCTCAACATCCCGGCGGTGGAAAAACCCGGCGGCAACATCCTGGAACGCACCGCCATCGTCCATTACTTCAAAACGAGGAAAAAAATCCTCATCTCCACCGAAGCGGGAGCCAAAGGTCTGAACCTGCAATTTTGCAATATTCTCATCAACTACGACCTCCCCTGGAATCCCCAGCGCATCGAACAACGCATCGGAAGATGCCATCGCTACGGCCAAGAGAAGGATGTGATGGTGATCAATTGCATCAACGAAGACAATGAAACCGAAAAACGGGTCTATCAGATCCTGGAAAATAAATTCAGCCTGTTCAAGAGCGTGTTGGGAGCGGGCGACGCCATACTCGGCGGTTTGAGCAACGCCTTCCATTTCGAGAAAAGAATCAACGACATCCTCAACAATTTCAAAACCCCCGAAGAGCGCGAGCATTGGCTCCAACAATTCGAGGAAGAGATCGATGACGAGACCCGGAAATTGCGGGACACAAAGATCTCCCAGGCCCGGCAATTGCTGGACGAACTGGATCCCAACGTCACAGACAAGCTTCGCAACATCAAGCGACAACTTCCCCAATCCTTTAGCCAATACGACGCCGACCTCCTGGCCCTACTGCGCCACTACGCCTCCTTCCGCAGCCTCCCCTTCCAGCAATTGGACCGGAAAAACGAGCACATTCTCTTGCGCTATGATAACCGCGCATACTATATCGGCCGGCGGGACGAAGAGCAGATGCGGGATTTCACCCACATCAACCTCAAAGACAGCCTGATTGCAGACATGATCGACCACATCAAGGAGCAGACACCGCAATCCGGCGCCGCTATTGTGTTCCATTACAACGACCAGCCGAAAAAACCGGAAATTCTCAAACCCCATGCCGGCAAATACGGTCGTTGGGACTTCTACTCCGTCAATTTCAAGGGGCTGGAAGAGGAGGAACGGCTCTATCATATCCTGGTCGTCCAGGACGGCGACGGGATATGCCATCTGATCGAGGATGAAATCAACGCCCTATTGGCCCTTCCCTGTTCGAGCGGCCACTCGAACAACGCTGCCGTCGAAGACGCGGATATGAAAGAGAGGTTGGAGGAAAAAACCGACGCCGACGAGGCCATCATCCGCGAGCAGCAGCAAATCAGAATCGACCGCAAGCTCCAGAACCTGAAGGCGGAGCTGGCGGACATGAAAGAATATCTGGATAAAAAAGAGGCGGAACTCACCGCCAGAATAGATGAGCTGGATCAAAAGCTCCGCAACACCACGGACCGCACCGAGGGGAAGCGTATGCTGGAAGAGAAGGCGAAGCTGGACAAAGAGGCCCGCAATACCCGGACCCAGAAGCTTACATTCGAGAACGACTTCGCGGACGACTTCGCCGGTCAGGAGCTGGCGCTTCAAGAAAAACGTTTTTTTGACGTGGAGCCGCGGCTGGTGTTCAGTCTGTGCTTTGAGATTCGCTGAGAGGAGAACCGGACGATGGAATTCATCCACACCGCAGATTGGCAGATCGGCTTCCGCTTCCCCGGCGTGGAGCCGGCCCTGCGAAAAAAACTCGACGGGGGAATCCGGCAAACGCTGAAGCTGCTATTCATCTATGCAAAAAAAAAACGCGTTCCATTGATCCTGTGCGCCGGTAACGCCTTCGCCAATAGCCAACTGGCCGACGCCAAGCTCTTGACCCAGCTATTTGAATTATTGGCCGACTACCCGGACATCCAGTTAGTCATCGCTCCCGGAGCGGAGGATGCGCTGGTGGCGGGAAACATCTACAGCCGCAGCGACCCATCCCAATTCCCGGCAAATCTCCATCTGGCGACAGAGAACAAGATTCTCCCCTTTCCTGAGCTGCAAGTATCCATCATGGCCTCGCCGGCCATGGCAAAACAGGTCGGAGCAGACCCTCTTCAATGGCTGGAAGGGGAAGCTCTAACTCCAGACACCATCACCGTGGGCCTATGCCATTATCCCCATTACAAAGCCGGCGACGCCGCCTCGTTGGGACTGGATTACCTGGCCTGCGGCGGCGGCAACCATTACCGGGAGATCGACCCTCGCTGCCACTACCCCGGACCGCCGGCGCAGACCGGCTTCGACGAGTGCGGCTTCCCGCTGCATGTGAAGATCGAGGCGCCGGGGGCAACACCGCGTGTCAAAACAATTCCCGGCATCGCCCCCTTCGAATGGATCGAAGAGAATCTCCAACTCACAGACCAGACATTCGAGCAAAAATCGGCAAAATTGGGGACAGGCGCACACCGGCAGATCAAAAAAATCGACATCAGCGGGCAATTATCCATCCGCAACTACATAAACTATCAGGATCTTCTGGAGAGTAAACGGTCCGGTTACCTCTCGATGGAAGATCGTGTACGCATCCAACCCACCGACGAAGACATCCAGGCCTTCCAGGACTCCAGGGCCCGTGATTTGGCCCGGTCGCTTCTGGAATTGAAAGCGGTCGATTCCAGCTCCAGCTCCGAGCCGGGGACAATCCTGAGAATGAAAGCCGGCACATTTTTTATGGACCGGAAAGCGGTGGCCGATACAGCGGACGCCATCCCCGACGATGAGATCATCGGCCGGGCGTTGGTGGAATTGTACCGGCAATTCGGCCCCGACGCTTAATCGAGAGGGAGACCACGAGCCATGTATATCGATCGAATCAAACTGCGCAATTGGCGGAGAATCGAGAGCCTCGATCTTTCGTTCCAGCCTGGGATAAATCTGGTCTACGGCCCCAACGAAACCGGGAAATCCACCATCATCGAAGCCATCCGCATGGGCCTATCGGGCAATCCCGCCGGCGGCGGCAAAGAGTACCGCCAACTGATCCCCTGGGGCTCCACAGCCAAAGCATCCGTCGAGCTTGACATTCAGGCGACGGACAACACCCTCTACAGAATCTATAAATCCTTCCCCAAAGGCGAGGCCCGCCTCACCATTCCGGCGAAGGGAGATCTCGAATTGGCCTCGAACGCCACTGACACCCAAAAACATTTGAACGGGATTCTGGGCATCGAGAGCGAACTTCACAATCTATGGAACCTATTGTTCGTAAAGCAGGGGGAAGTGCTGGATATCATGGACCCGGACCGCAAAAAAAAACTCCTGGATCCGGGGCTCAAGCTCCATATCGAGGAAATCCTCCGGGAAACGGCGCAAAAAGAACTAAACCACTTCCAGCAAACCCTGGAAAAGCGCTTGAGCGAAATCTTCACCGCCACCGGCAAATTATCGAAAAAATCCGACTATTATCGCCTTCTAATGGAAGAACGGGATAGCGGAGAGGAACTGGAGCGCCTGGAAACTTTAGAGCGAGAACTTCTGGAGAAAGTGAAGGAATTGGAAGCAATCGCTCCCCAGCGCAATGGATTGGAGCAAACCATAAAAGAGCAGACCCTCGTCGCCGGGCAATTGGAGCGAAAAAAAGAGACAGCCGCCGCCCTGGCAACAGAGGAATTAAAATACAAACCCCTCGATGAGCGTTATCACCGCCTCAGGGAAATTGGCATCGAGACTAAAAACCTGGAGAGAGAGCTCCCTCTCTTGTTGGAGCAGCGACTAAAGCTGATTGAGACACTCACAAATTCGATAAATAATTCTATAAAGCGACAAACAGAAGCCGAATTGCGCCTCGAACACTTGAAAATAAAAAAGGCGGCGGCTGTGGTATGCGACACGAACCGCCGGTCCCTGGAAAAGGTGGCCGGACTACACCATGATATCAAAGAGTTGCAGGGCGACATCGAGCGACATCAAGCGATTTTGCCTCGCCTCTCGCATACCGCTCGAGATGTTCTGAAGCAAGAACTCGCCAATATCGAGACCCGCCTCGAAGCCGTCAACCGGTTAAAGCGGGAGATCAGCGCGACAGAGCGGCGACTCAAAGAAACGATACCGGTCAAGGAAGAGGAGATCGGCCTCATCCGCCGCAAGGCCGCCCGGTTGAGTAAGAATAAAGGAACGATGGAGGCTGCGCGATCCCGCCTGGAGCTGAAGCTTCGCATCCAACCCATCCAGGCCGAAGCCATCGATATCTCCATCCGTAAGGACAATGGAAGCACAGCCCCCCTCTCTATTTCAAAACCAACGGATATCGCCAACTTCCTGCGCCTGGAGGTGGAAGACCCGGACCGCTACCGGCTGCACTTTTCAGGTTCGCTGAAAGAGTTGGACCTGCAAGGACTCGAAGCCGCCGTCGCCGAGCTGGAATCGGATCTCCAGCAGGCCTTCGGGCGATTCAAGGTTCGGGATTTGCAAGCGTTGGAAACCCATTACCAGGACTATCTCAAACTCGACCAGCAGCTTGACGGTTTGCGCCGGCAATTGAAAGACACGGAAAACACCACGGCGACAACACAGCGGAAAGCAGACATAGAGACTCAACTAAAGCGGGTCGAGACCCTACAAAAGGACTATCCCCTCACCCTCTTTGACGCCGAAGAACCCATCGATAGCGGCAAAGATCCGGTGCGTGAAGCCTTCCTGGTCTCAGACCGCCTCGATGATCTGCGAAAGCGGCTGGACGACAAACTCGAAGGGACATCGCTCCAGCAATTGGAGCTGGCCCATCGCCGCCTTCAAGAGGATGTTCAGGCCAGCGAGCGTCGCCTCATGGTGATGGAACCGCCGGATATCCCACTCGTGGAGGAGCGCCATCTAGAAGAGCAAATAAAAGCGGAAAGCGCCATCCAGCGCGACATCGACCGCCTCTCGGAGCAGAAGACGTTGCTGGAGGAGATGAATCTCGATGCCAACCTGAAGCCCGCATCGACGGAAGACGACGATCCAGCGGGAGTTTCCCCTCGAGAGCTGCGGGACCGGATTGACCGCTGGCTGCGAAAGCTCGATGACCTCAAAGAGGAAGAGAAACGGATGCTTGGCCAGGAGACCGCCGAAGCTCTGAGAGACAAATTTTTAGCGGCCGACAGCCGGGTGCGGGACTTGAAGCGGCAGCTCGAAGACATGCCGCCGAACGATGCAGCCTCGCCGCAAGAGATAACCGCCCGCCGGCAAACCGTCATAAAAAAAATAGATGAGCTGGATCTCGAACTCAAACAATCGGAAAGCAAGCATCATCGCTTGCTGGGGGAAATCAGCGGATTTAGCGCCAACGCCATTCAAAAAGACAATGAAGCAGTCCGCCATCGCAAACTTCTGCGACAGATCCGCCGACAACTCACAACCATCGCCGCTTCGCGCTTGCTCTTGGAGCTTCTGGCCCGGCAGAAGGAGCGGATGCAGGAACAAATCTACGCCCCCATCCAGGAGCGGGTGAGCAAAAGCTTCCAACGGATTGTAGGCGACAGATACAACGTCGCCGTCACCGACGACCTGGGGCTAACCATTCGCGCCCGCGTCAACAAAAACCACTTCCAACCGGATATCCGCGACGCCGTGTCGTTCGGAACCCGCGAACAGCTCTCCTTCATCTTCCGGTTGGCCATTGCCGGACAATTATCAAAGCGGGAACCGCAGGTGATGATCCTCGACGACTCCTTCGTCAACACCGACCCGGAGCGGTTGGCTCAGATCATCGACATCATCCGCCGACAGCGGGAGAACATCCAGTTTCTCATCTTCACCTGCCGGGAACGCGATTACGCCCGCTACCGCGACACATTCCATTGCATCAACCTTTCAACCAGCCTCGACTCCGCAAACGCCGTTTGAATTCTCGGATATTCTGTGATATAAAGAACCATAAAGAATAAATCTCACCGCAGAGAGGAACAATCATGAAACAGATTACAGGAATTATAATAATCGCCATAACCATCATAGCCATGGCGACCACAACAGGATGCAAAAAGGAAAACGGCAGCTATAACATCGACTATCTGTCCGCCTCAGCCATGCGTCACCTGGGAAACAACATCAGTTATCTCGACGCCCGCTGCGAAATTTCCAGTCGCAATTTTGTCGCCGCCCATGTTCTGGATTGGACATTCAAGCTATTGGACGAAAACGAAAACGTCATCATCGAGATCTCCGACAGCAATTACCGCGACCTCCCCTTTAAGGTGATTGTACAAAAGACACCGATCCAATCGAACTTTTACGGGACCATCGGTTTCCAGACAGAGAATTTCGTAGCCGGCGATATCTTCAACGGAACCGTTCCCAAGAGAGTGTCATTGACGGCGACGCTGGAAGACGAACGCGGCAACATGCCGGATTTCACCGCCACCGCCAATGTGATATTTCAGGAACTGACGGACTGAGGACTCTTACTTCAGTCCCCAACCTTTTTTCAGAGCATCGATAGGATCCTCTTTCTTTGGCTTCTGCCGCTGCTCTTTCACATACGATTTATTCTGATTGCCGCCTCGACCTTTGCCGCGGGGCTTGTGCTGTTTCGCTTTCGGTTTCGGCTTGAGGGCTTTAATGCTCAACTGAATCCGTTTGAGCTCCGTATCGACGCTGATCACCTTGACCTTCACCTTGTCGCCCACAGACACAACCGTCTCGGGATTGGTGACGAATTCATGCGACAATTCGGAGACATGCACCAGACCGTCCTGGTGAACGCCGATATCCACAAAAGCCCCAAATTGCGTCACATTGGAGACCACCCCTTTGAGCTCCATACCTTCAGCCAGGTCCTTGATAGTCTCGACCCCTTCCTCATATTCGAAAAGCTCGAAATCCTTGCGGGGATCGCGCCCCGGAGACTCCAATTCATGTATAATATCTTTGACCGTCGGCAGCCCGAACTCGTCGGTGACAAATTCCTCCGGTTTCAATGTTTTCAAAATATCCTGATTCCCCATCAAATCCTGGACCGGCAACTCCGCTTTCTGAATAATACTGTCAACGACACCGTAAGATTCCGGATGAATACCGGTGGCTTCCAATGGATTTTGGCCGCCGCGGATTCTCAAGAAGCCGGAGCTCTGCTGGAAGGCCTTTTCGCCGAACATCCGCACATTCTTCAGATCTTCCCGGCAATTGAACACGCCGTTTTCATCGCGATACTTGACAATGTTCTTGGCCAGCGTCTCACCGATACCGGAGACATATTTCAGAAGGTGATAGGAGGCGTTGTTCAACGCCACGCCCACGTGGTTCACCACCGATACCACCACATTGTCCAGCCTTTGCTTCAAGAGGCTCTGGTTCACATCGTGCTGGTACTGTCCGACGCCGATAGCCTTGGGCTCGATCTTCACCAATTCAGACAATGGATCTTGAAAGCGACGGCCGATAGATACCGAACCCCGGACCGTCACATCGTGCTCTGGAAATTCCTCGCGCCCGGCGTCGGAAGCGGAGTACACAGACGCGCCCGACTCGCTCACCACCAGCACGATCACATCCTCCGGCATGATCTCTTTAAAGAACTGAAAGGTTTCCCGTGATCCGGTACCATTACCAATGGCCACAGCCTGGAATTTGTGCTTGGCCATCAAGTCGTCTACAATGGCTTTGGACCCGGCTTTATTCTCTTTGGGCTTGGTGGGGTATATGGTGGCGTTTTCCAATAATTTCCCCGTCTCATCCAGCGCCACCAGCTTGCAACCGGTGCGGTAGCCGGGATCGACGCCCAACACCCGCAGATTGCCGGCGGGAGAGGAGAGCAACAGCTTCTCCAGATTGAGGGCGAAGACACGGATGGCCTCTTCGTCCGCCTGCTTTTTCATTTCCCGCAACACATCCAGCTCCAACGAGGGACAAATCAGCCGGTTGAGGGCATCCTTCAACACCTCCTCCAAAAAATCGTAGCGAGGGTGGTCTTCCGGGTACAACTTCAACCGGTACCGCTTCTGCAGCTCTTCCTGGTCTATCTGAATCTTGCTTCTGAGCACCTTCTCGGTCTCGCCCCTGCGCACCGCCAGGATGCGGTGGGAGGGAATGGTGGCGACTTTTTCCGAATAATCATAATACTGCTCGAATTTGGATCGTTTCTCTTCCCAATCCTTGGTGACCGCCACAGCCAGCAAACCTTCGGCGGCGACATCCGCCCGGATGCTCTTTCTCAGTTCCGCATCCTCCGAAAATTGCTCGGCGATAATATCCGACGCCCCTTTGAGGGCATCCTTCACTGTGACAACTTTTTTCTCTTCATTGATATAAGGAGCGGCCATAGTCTCCAAATCATCGGTCACCGAAGTGTCCATGATGGCCAACGCCAGCGGTTCCAGACCTTTTTCCTTTGCGATCGTCGCCCGGGTACGCTTTTTAGGCTTGTAGGGCAGGTAAAGGTCTTCCAATTCAGTTTTGGAATAGGTTCCATCTATCTTATTACGCAATTCGTCGGTTAATTTTCCCAGTCCGGAAATGGTTTTGATAACAGTCTCTTTCCTCTCGTTCAGCTCGACGACATATTGGTGAAATTCCTCGACATTCCGTACCTTTAATTCGTCCAGATCACCGGTTTTTTCTTTCCGGTACCGGGAGATGAACGGAACCGTCATCCCTTCGGCCAACATCTCGATCACACTTTTCGCTTGAGCGAACCGGGCCTCGCTCTTCTCGGCAATAAATTCAATGTCTTTCTCTTTCAACACATAAACCTCCAAATTGAAATAAAATCTCGGAACCCACCAGTGAGAACCCCTGGGGTCAGTCACAAATTTTATCATATTTTCTGGTAAAATGGAGATATAATCGGCAAAAAAAAATCCTTTTTCTCGAAATCCACGTATACTATATTTAAAGATTTTGAAATGTTGTTTAATAATTGGTATATTAATACTATAATGTTATCTCAAAACAATTTATCGCAAAAGAACGAGGTGTAAAATATGAAACGAAGAGATTTTATCAAAAAGTCAGTGGTGGCGTCCGGAGTGTTATCAGCCCCGGGATTGCTGTCCATGGCCCAGGAAACACCCTCGGCGCCGGTGATCAAGGTTCAGGGCGAGTCCCCCTATGATATGACCAAAAAAGCGATTCAAGAATTGGGCGGCATGGGGAAATTCATCTCCAGGCAAGATATCGTCATGATCAAACCCAACATCGGTTGGAACCGCACTGTGGAGCAGGCGGCCTGCACCAATCCCGAAGTGGTCAAAGCATTGGTGGAAATGGCGTTTAACGCCGGAGCCAAGCAGGTCATGGTGATGGACAACACCTGCCACAAAGCCGAAGACACCTACAATCGCAGCGGAATAAAACAGGTTGCCGAAGATACCGGCGCCACTCTCAAATACGCCGACGAAAACCGCCTGGTGGTGTATGATTTCAAAGGCGAACACATGAAAAAATGGCCGGTGTTCAAAGACTTCATCGAAGTCGATAAATTCATCAATGTTCCGATCCTCAAACACCATGGCAGCGCCGAGCTGACCATCGGCATGAAAAACCTCTACGGAATCCTCGGCGGCCGCAGGGGCAAACTCCATCGCAGCATGGGTCCCAATATCGCCGACCTGGCCAATGGATTCAAATGCCACCTGACGATTGTGGACGCCTTTCGGGTATTGATGCGCAACGGCCCCATCGGCGGACGCTTGAGCGACGTTGAATTGAAAAAAACCGTGATGGCCTCCACCAATATCATGGAAGTGGACGTCGTAGCCGCCCATCTTTTCGGCAAAGAGCCGTCCCAGGTTCCCTTCATCCAGTCAGCCTTCGAGAAAAAGATGGGACAGATCGACATCAACAAGATCAACGTCAAGACATTTAAAGTATGACACACTCGATAAACGACTAGAATCATGACTAAGAAAAATTTGAAACGAATCCAAATCGCCCGCATCGTCTCGCAAGCGGCCTTTACCATCCTATTCTTCGCCCTGCTGCTCGCCTCCGGCCAGGCGACCGCCAAAACATTCACTTTTACCGACTCTTTCTTCTACTTCGACCCCCTGCTCTTGCTGGTCAATTTCCTGGCCACCGGCACCATCGCCACCATCTTCCTCCTGTCCCTGATCCCCGTTGCCCTGACCCTCATCTTCGGCCGCTTTTTCTGCGGATGGGTATGCCCCCTCGGCGCCATCAACCAATTGTTCACCCGGATCTTCAAAAAGAGCCGCAAAGAAAAACGGGAAGCCAACAAAAAACTCCTGAAACTCAAATACGTCATCCTGTTTTTCGTGTTGGCCTTCGCGTTGGTGGACACCCACATCGCCGGCTGGCTCGATCCCTTCTCGCTATTGACCAGAAGCTCGGCTGTGGCCATCAATCCGGCGGTGAATCACGTGGTGGAGAACTCCCTCAAAAAGGGCGCCATCGGCGACGACCTCATCTCCAAAGGACTCAAGCCCCTCTACTCATTCAGCCGCAAAAACATTCTAACCAATAAACAGCGGGCCTTTGTGCAATCGGTCTTTATCGGCTTCATTTTCCTGCTGATTCTGGGCCTCAACCTCTACAAAAAACGGTTTTACTGCAACTACATCTGCCCATTGGGGGCCCTCTACGGCCTTTTGGCAAAGTTCAGCTTCCTGAATCTAAAAGTGAAGGACACCTGCAAATCCTGCAATGTGTGCGCCAACAATTGCACCTACAACGGCAGCCCCTACCAGGACTACATGAAATCCGAATGTATGGTGTGCTACAATTGTTTCAACGATTGCCCGCACCAGGCCATCGAAACCTCATTCCAGTTGCCGAAAAAATCCAATATCACCAAGATCGACATCGGACGCCGCAAGATGGTGGGCTCGCTGGCCGGCGGATTGTTTCTCGGCTCCTTGCCCAAGATCTCCCAGCACGGCAAAAAGAGGACCCACAGCTTCACCCGTCCCCCCGGCTCCGTTCCGGAGAAAGAATTTCTCCAGAAATGCATCCGTTGCGGACAATGCATGCAGGTCTGCCCCACCAACCTCATCCAACCGGCGCTGTTCGAATCGGGAACCGACGGATTGTGGACCCCGGTGTTGAACCCCAGCGTGGGGTATTGCGAATACGAGTGCAACAAATGCACCCAGGTTTGTCCCACCGGCGCTATCCAAAAACTGACAATAAAAGAGAAAAAAGAATTTAAAATCGGGACATCCATCATTGACCGCAACCGCTGCTACACCTACGCCGACGGCTACAATTGCGCCGTGTGCGAAGAACATTGCCCGGTGCCCGACAAAGCCATCAGATTCAGAGAGGTGGAAGTCTGGAACTTCGAGGGGAAAAAGGTCAAAGTCAAGCAGATCTACATCATCCCCGACCGCTGCATCGGCTGCGGCCATTGCGAAAATGTCTGCCCCCGCTCCGACGCCCCCGGTATTTTACTGAGCGCTGAAGAAGAACAACGGGAAGAACTCGCTTTCTACTAAAAATAAACCAGGGGCGCAAAAGCTTGCGCCCCTGACCTTTCGCTCTGTCCTAAAAACAGTACAACCTGGCCACTCATTCCATGGCAATCGATTTGCTAACAAATACAATGGTAAGAAACAGTTGACAACAATCGCACATTGTGTGTAATATTATTGTGTTTTTGAGGAGGCAACAAACATGAAAAAGGTAATGTCAATACTATTGATCGTCGGTCTAACGACTCTTTCGGCCTGCACGCTTCATTTCCCTTACGATATTTACGATGATTTCGGTCCCACCCGCGTCATCTTCAAGGTTGTGCCCGACGACGCAAAGATCCTTTTAAACGGCAAGTTCATCGGTGAAGCATACGAGTTTTCCAGCTACGAGTCGGCGCTCAAGTTGGCGTCCCGGCGCAACGAGTTGGTGGTCAAACGAGAAGGTTACGTGGAAGAAGAGGTTCGCCTCGAACATTATTCCACCAACAAAATAACCGTTCGTCTCACCATGACGCCGGAGCGGGAATACCGTCGCTCCCCCGTCCCTAGAGCGGAACCGGTCCCAAGAGAGGTAAAAAAACCGGAGACCGCCTACACCCCCAAGACCCTGCCGGAAAAGACACCTCCCCCAGAACCGCTGGAAGCCGAGAAAGTGGAGCGGAAACCGATGCAACTCGTCCCTGTGACCATCGAAATCTCCCCCAACGAAACCGCCATCTACCTGGACGGTAAATTCTGGGGCATCTCCCCCGAGTCCGGTAAAATCGAAAACCTCAGACTCAAACCCGGCGCCTACACAATCGAAGCCATCAAACCGGGCTACAAATCTTATAAAAAAGAGCTAGTCATCAAAAGCCAAAAAGAGATAACGGTCATCATACAACTAGAAAAGTAATGATTTATACCAATCCCCGGGTGGATCTTCCTTAGCCCCCCAATAAGCTCCACCCGGGGATTATCTAAGAGCCGCCTTTCCGACCCCCCTTACTATCAATAAACCCGTCGTAACTTTCAACCTGAAAGAATTCAAAAGTTACTCTAACCTGCTGAGAAAGCCAACGGCCGCAAACAATGCGATGACCCATTCCACACAACTCACAGCCGCCGGCCCTTATTACTCCAACAATAACATCAACTCCCCAAAATTTTGTCAATATCTATAAAACTTTACATTTTTTTTATTGATTCCAATGTTCCGCCGGGGTAGTATATAAAGAAAACACAGCAATTCCAGGAGTGAAACGATGATGAAGCGAGGGAAAACAATCTTCCTTTTCCTGTTGATCCTAATGAGTTCAGTACTACTTCTCAAAGCTCAGGTGCGGCGGGGGGTGTTGGTGGGGATTAACGAATACAAGCCTCCCGAAATAGAACCGAGCGATAGACCTCCGAGGCAGTGGCGGAATCTGAAGGGGGCGGTGAATGATGTGGCGGCCGTCAAAGGGGTGCTTGTGGGGCGGTTTGGCTTTGAGGAGGAGAATCTCCTGGTGTTGACCGATGAGGAGGCGACGCGGGAGGGGATTCTCGGGGCCATCGAGAGGCATCTCATCGATGAGGTGAACCCCGGCGATGTGTGTGTTTTTTATTTTGCCGGTCATGGGTCGCAGATACGAAATATTCTGTCCAAAGAGCCGGACCGGATGGATGAGACGCTGGTTCCCGCGGATTGGTATCTGCATGGCGACATTCGCGATAAGGAGCTGAAAGTATCGTTTAACAGGATTTTGGATAAGAAGGCCACATTGACAGTGATTGTCGATGCCTGTCACAGCGGCTCCATCTCACGGGGGATTCCATCCAGTGTCGAGTATCGCTCGCTTTCGCCATCAACGGCATCGATTGAGGATGCCCGTCTGATGGCGGACCCTGTGGGGCGCGGTGCGTTGGTGTTGTCTGCGGCGCAGGATTTTGAGTTGGCGCGGGAGAAAAAATTTGAGCAAAATCTCTACCATGGCGTGTTTTCCTGGGCGTTGACACGGGTGCTTGGAAGCATGCCCATCGACGAACCGGCCAATCATATTTTCATGAAGGTGAACGCCCTGATGCAAAGCGAAGGATGTTATCTCAAATTTTCCAGCACACCGAACCTTGAACTCCGGGGTGAGAAAAGGAATCAACCTCTCTTTGGAATACCTAAAGGAACACAGCGAACCGTCACCGCAACCGCGCTTCACATTCATCACAAACTGATTACATTGCAAGGCGGTATCGCCACCGGTATTTACAACGGTTGCCGTTTGAAAAAAATCGATCCTGACAATACACTCGCGCCGGCGATTATCGAAGTCTTCCGCTCCCTGGGCCTGGACCAATGCCAGGCAAAAGTCGTCGAAGGCTCGCCTGCAGCCATCAAGTCGGGAGATTTCTTCGAGATTCACCGCTGGGCCGCGCCACCGGAGACCCGGATGAAGGTCTGGATGCCGGCCTGCAACCTGGAGCCGGCGGATATCCTTCACATCGCGAAGGAAGCCCGAGCCGGCGTCGAACATTCCGACGCCATCCAATGGGTGGACGACCCCACTCGCGTCAATCCCACCCATATCATGTCCTGCCACGACAACCACTGGCAAATAACGTCAGCCGACGGCGCCATCACATCACTGGGGGATAGGCCCTCGAGTCGAAATATCCTGCAAGTTCTCCGCGCCCATCGCACACCCGGTGCCGCGAAGCCCCGATTTTTTCTGCGCCTCCCTTTGGACCGCCACACCCAAAAACAAATCGAAGCCCGCCTCGCATACTTCAAAGCCGCCATTGAGATCACCGCCTCAAACCACAACGCCCACTACATTCTGACCGGCCGTTTTAACGACAACCACATCGAATACTCCTGGCTTCTCCCCAACCAAACAGCCCACCCAATCCATCGCTCCATTCTCCCCATCCACACCGCCTGGCAGAGCGCCGTCTCGTTCGAAACCCTCTGCTCCCACCTCCTACGCCTGGTCAAAATCCGCGCCTGGCACCAACTCCCCTCTCCGCCGGACAACGGCCAATTCCCCTATTCCCTAATACTGAAAAATATCAACACAAAAAAGCTTGCGGCCAATAGACCATTAATAGAAGGTGAAACATTCGAGTTGGCGCTCCAGGTAAACGGCAAGCCGCCGGAGAAATCTGTTTTTAGCCGCTACATCTACATCTTCGCCATCGACAACCAGGGGACAGGCACCCTATTGTTCCCAGCCAAAAAACGGATGAATTCCGAAAACCACTTCCCGCCGCGGGACCGACAGAGGCAGAAAATCATCACCCTCGGCATCGAATCCGGCTTCAGAGTGAAGCCTCCCTTCGGCACCGACACATTTTTTCTATTGTCCACCAAACAGGCCGTCTCCAATCCCGAAGTTCTGGACTTCAGCGGGGTGTACAGGGACTTTCAGATTCCCGAACATTTCTCGCCCCTGGAGCGCTTGCTGTTCGGCCTGGGATCCGGGGCGCGGAAGCGGTTGGAAACGACGCCCATCTCATGGTCTATCCAGCGGTTATCGGTGCAAACGATTCCCGCTACCAGCGGCACATCTTCCGATTCAGCGGATTGATCTCACAGCCCTGACAAACGGCCCGACGCCGGTCTCCAGGGACAGATATCCCATACTGAAATGGGCCGCCCACTCCGCCGATTGCCCGTTGGCCGACAGGGAATCGCAGGTCCAGATTTTAAATTGAATGGCGGAGAACGTATCGTCGATATGAAGATCATGATGATTCTTTTCTCTCCTCAATAGAGACGCGGCTTCTTCGACGGTCGGAAGCCGCCAATCACTGTAACCGCCATATTTATACTTGTTCATCATGGCAATCCAACCGCCGCTATCGGAAAATCTCATGGCATGGGGCGATCCGAAGCGATCCCACATCAAGCCCGTCAGCGAATCAACCGCCACCTTATCGCCGGCCACCAATTGCCCGCTATAATTCCCATCCGGATTGGAGTATTCCCGATTAATCCCATGATTGGCGCAGAAAAAACCATTGCCCTTCAAAAAAGAATTAACGCTGCCGGTCTCCGTTGGCCCGCAATCACTGCGTAGACGAAGTCTGGGACTTCCCTCCAGCGACAGAAACTCCGGCGTCTTGAATTGATTCCAAAAGCGCAACCGCTCGCCGGCGAACGCCTTCATATGATTGTCAACACCGGAATGGGGATTGTCCCGCTCCAGTTTCCTCAAAAACCCTTCCCAGGCCCGCTTCTTGCGAAGCAGTGTGGCGCCGCTATCCTGATCTACCTTATTGACCCTTCGAAACTCCTTCTGAATATCTTGCATCCACTCCCCCCATTGCAAGGGGGGATTTTTTCTCTTCGAAGTCTTTTTAACCGGAATTTTTTTCAGATTCTTTTTGAACAATAGAAACGTAGCCCCTTGTTCATGCCCCAACGACACCATTTCGCCCAGCAACGGCTGACTTCCCTTCACTCCGAGGCGAACCCGGGAAAACAAACTCACAGGATCCAGCAGCACATCTTTATTTTGTTGCAACGCGACCCTAAATTGCCGGGCAAATTCCGAACTATCCGGTACCCGCTCCATAGAGCCCGACGTCATCACCTGCCGGGACCTCAGGCTATACGCGTTTTGAAAGTAGGCGCTGTCAATCACCACAGGCGCGGAACGAAACCGTGTCACCAAATCCCCCGAATAACAAGAATCCGACACCAACAGCACATGCCGCGCCTTGAAGTTGCCGATCAACCCTTTGATCAAATGATTTGGAAGCCAATGCTCCATCCGGTTCTCATCAATTCCCGCGTCCGCCGGTATCCAATACCCGGTATTCGACGCCTCATCCCAATGACCATGACCGGCGTAAAAGATCAGCACCGAATCCCGCTCTTCCAGCCGCTGCTGCAAATCCCGAAACAGCCCGACAATCGCCCCCCTTGTCGCTTGCTTATCAACCAACCGCACCGTCTCGTCAATATAATACTTCGTCTGCAACACCTCTTGAATCGCTGCGGCATCGCCAACCGGCCCCATCAAATCCATCCAATTATCATAATCATTGATAGCGATCAACACCAGAAACTGCCGCCCCACCTCAACATCCAGCCCCTCTTCCTTGACCAACCGCTCAACTCCCCGCTCCTCGCCAATCAAAAACACGCCGACAACAACCACAATAAAGCCAACAAGCAACAAGATTCGCCGATTCAAATTAAGACTCCACATCAGGATTTTTTATACCAAATAGTATCAGAGACCAATAAAAAATTTAGCATATTTGCCAAAAAATATAAAGTTATTTGCAAAAAAATCCCACCTCCAAAAATGCCGACCAACTTAACACTACCAGGATACAACAATCCCCCAGGAATTTACTTCAGATTGATAAATCTTTACTTTTTCTTTTTTTTCATCGCCTTTTTGTAGGCGCTGGGAGTCATGCCGGCGTATTTTTTGAAGGCGTTGTAGAAGGCGGGCATGGTGTTGAAGCCCACATCGAGGGCGATGTTGGTGATCTTTTCTTTGGACCTCTCGGAATCGGCCAGAATCTCCTTGGCCGCGTCGATTCTATGGGTATTGATGAATTCGGCGAAATTGCTGTCGAGGTTGTCATTGAGCAAGCGGGATAATTGATGGTTCGTCACCTTGATACTGTCCGCCAATTTTTTCAATGAGAGTTCAGGGTCGGTGTAGATCTTTTTCACTTTCATCTGCCGGTCCAATTTCTTGAGACACTCTTCGGCAAAATCCGGATGGAGAGATTGAGAACGTTGATATGGCGGCGGCCGATTTTCCTCGGGCTTTTTCTGCGATAGCCAATAAAAATAAATCGACAGCACGATCAGTCCCAGAATCAGCAATCCGACGCCAATCTTGAAAGTGGTTGTTTCATAAAGAGGCGACACCACGGCAAAGGAAAACGACGCCGGCTCGGGCGACCAATTGCCGGCGGCGTTGCGAGCGAATACTTCAAAGTTATAGTCTCCGGCTTCCAGATTTTTGTAGTACGCCACCCTTGGATTATCGTGACTCCGGTATTGCCATTGATCCTGTGCTCCACCCGTAAGGCGAAATTTAAATTTTACCTTTTCAGGTGATAACAAAGATGGCGAAGTAAAATAAAACTCCAGGCCGGACTTGCGATTGAATATATTCTCGTTAGGAGCGCGACGCAATGGCACCTCTTTTTTATCGCACAATACCGACTCGATTATGACCGGGGGCGCGCGTTCGATCGATTGGATAGAAGATGGGTTCATTCGATAAATCCCATTTCGAGTAATGAACCAGAATATATTATCCGATGACTTTAGAGCCATATGCCTTGAAAACTCGGCGGCACCCAGGCTTTTTATCCCATCAGACTCACCGTAGGATAAACAATTGATCGCCTCGACGCCATTATTGGCAAAACGGTTTAAATCATTTTTACTGACTCTGAGAATTCCACTATCGCTCAGCATCCAGAAAAAACCGTTATCATCCTCTAGAAATCTATAAATATTATTGGTCGCCATTCCCTCGGCAACAGTAAAAGGAAAAGATTCAGGCTCGCCGGAATTCAATGTCGCTCGAAGCAGACCGCTCCCCCGAGTCGCGATCCAATAAATACTATCCCCTTCGTCGCCGGCAAATTTATCCTCCCGGACGCATGCCACCGACAAATCCTTAAAATAATGCTTAACATTTTCCGATGAGGTCTTCCCCTCTTTCAAAAACGTCACACCCTTATCAGTCAAAATCCAGACATTTCGACCGGTATCTTCATAGATAGCGTGTACTTTTTTCGATGCCAGTCCATCGATCGCTCCCAGAGATTCTACATGCGAATTTGACGGGCGGCGAACGCCGGCGCCATCCAAAGTACCGACCCACATATTATTCCTACGATCTCTATAAATCGACGTGATGACATTATCCCCCAACCTTTCTTCAGCGCCGGGGGCGATCAATCCTTCAGCGGAGAGTTGAAAAACCCCGAGCCCATTGGTGCCTATCCAAATATTCCCGCGATGATCCTCGCCAACGGCAGTGATATTGGTGCCGCTCAATTCAGGATAATCAACCACCTCCAACAATCTATCGCCGCGGTATTTAAACAATTTTCCACTGGCGGTCCCAATCCAAACATTCTTCTTTCGATCCTCGAATAAGGAAAAGAAAATTTCACCCGGATGCGCTTCCTGAGGAGAAAAAAAGTGAAACGTTGGATTCTTCAAGCGCAGAAGACCTGAACTATAAGTCCCGATCCACATTTCGCCCTCTTGCCCTTCGACCAGAGCCGTGATTCCATTGGTGGGCAACATATATTCAAACGCCACTTCATGCCGGGATTCGGAAACCAGACGGTTGAATCCATTCATAGTACCGATCCACAAGCGGAGATGACGGTCCAGAAGAATTTTCGTCACAGAATCATCCGACAAACCATCGGCTTTGGAAAACTTAGTACATGTCGGTTCTCCCCCCGCTCCGTGAACTCTGAACAATCCCTGATTCGTACCGACCCAGGCATCTCCGAACCGGTCCAAACCCAACGTGACAATTTGAGCATTTCCAAAGCAGGGCAAGCGGAGGGAAGAAAATGTTTCGTCCTTGTATAGAAACAGCCCCTTATACCTGCTGGCAAACAAGAGCTCTCCGTTCGGCATCTCCACAATGCCATTTATTTTTCTCCCTAACAATCCATCCGTAGAATCAAAAGCCCTGAATGTCCCGTTCGAATAACAATTCACATAGCTAGCATCAGAGCAGCTCCAGAGTTTGTCTGAGGAATCCTGAAAGAAAAGTCTTACCTTCTCTCCAATGATTCCATCAACCGAGGTAAACGTATTGAAACTCCCGGTACGATAATCAAACGTCGTTACTCCCCGCTCGCTCCCAATCCACAAAAGCCCGTCTTTATCCACGAATAACGCATACGGGATATCTGTTTCACGCTGAGCGTCTATGTGCGGTTTGTGAAAAGGTATAGGAGAAAATTTAATTCCATCAAACCGAAGCAGACCACTTAAAGTGGCGATCCAGAGAAACCCATCGGGAGTTTGCGCCATTGCCTGAACCATATCAGTGGATATACCTTCATCAGTCCCCCACATATCTACCAAATACTTATCGAGAGAATAAGAAGGGTCCAAACTCCAAACATTTCCACTCATTGAAAAAAATAGAACGATCACACACAGATATAACGCAACAAAACCACGCTCAGATTCGCTCTTAGTAAGTAACTTATTCGTCAACATAGATCGCTTTTATTGATTGAAGCACAGGCTAGACTGACATCATAATACAAACAAACTATTTTTTCAATGGATGAAAAGAAAATCAAATAAAAAAGGCCGGGCGACAAGCGCCCGGCCTATGAGTATCAATCACATACAATCAATCTTAAGGGGTACAAAAAATTGGGATCTGAGTCGGTAGTGCGGCTTGAGAAAGAGAACCGCCCCTGAGTTTTTTTAAGCCTTCTGGGGTAATGGGATCACAATTCACAATCGTAGTCTTTCCGAGTGATAGATTTTTCACGTTAGCTTTTTTTTTCATTCTTACACCTCTGTAATTTAGTCCTTCCCATAAACGACTGAGCTCAGATCGGGGAAATTACTTTTTATCACAATCCACCGGCAATTTAGTTCGGATTTATAAATATTTACCTAAATACAGAGAAGTAAAAGGCCCACCTCGAACAAGATGAGCCTCTTTGGTTCACTATTTAATCACAGCGCTATCGCCGACTCTGACATCCCAGTCATAATCGTTAATTTGTTCGGGTGTATTAAAATCAGAGGGGAAGAGCAATAAGGCGGTGCTGGTTTTCGGATACACCTCGGTGACGACAAACTTGGCAAGATAAGCATAATGACGGGGATTGTAGATCTTCGGGCCATCTTCCACAAAAACACTATCCTCCCTAACGGCGGCATAACCAAAAAGACCGGGGATAATGCCATTGTCCGAGCCTTGATTAATCACAATCCACCGTTGATCTCGCTTTACAATCTGAGAATTTTCGATGTTCTGAGGCTTTGGAAAAACATCGACAATCTCGCCGGCAATTTTCTTGATATCATTCCTATTTATCTCAATCTCCCGCCGCGAACTACAACGGTAGCTAACATTTGCCGTTCCGGCAAATAAGACATTTTCTTTCACCTGGCCGTTAGCCCCCTGAACTTGATTCACAATTCGATAATCCACGCCGAATATTCCTCCGGCTTGCCCCCCTTTCCGCGAAGTAATATAAAGGAGCAGCACGCCATCGACCTTTTTTAAAAGCCCAGCGTACATTTTCCCATAAGCATTACCCCGCATTTTCAAGAATTCCACAGTAGAATCGATTAGGTTCGGTTGACGGGATTGATATGTTTTCTGTTCAATCGTGTTCTCGCGGATAGTATCCACCTTCACGGTATTGTTCAGATTGTGCAAATTCGCTTTGATAGAAGACACAAACCACTCGGGATTCACGTCCACCAACTCGCCTCTATCGAGGAGGTTGAAACGATTCCGTTCAAACAATTCGGTATACAACATATCCGCCACCGATGTTTGCAGATCCTGGGACCGACCGCTAATATCCACGGCGTTCAAAACCGCCAGCGTAAAATATTGCGACGTAGGATGGATCGTTCGCCTATTACCTTCAGGCCTCAAAAAAGGCGGGTAATCGATGGCTTCCTGCAACGCGTTCTCACTTTGTACATGAGCCGGAACCATTGTCTCAAAAAAGAAAATCTTCTTTGGTTTTCCGCACCCCGTCAACGCCAACACCAACATAAGCATCCCAACCGTTAAATATCTCAAATTTTTCAACTTTTTTTCTCCTTCATAAAAACTCTATTGCCCTATCGTTTCTTCGGTAGATTCTGTTTTACCTAGAGGTTGAGGGACCGGTTGAGACTTAATGAAGATCAAATTCTCTTGATTCTCCTTCCATTGTTTGAGAAGCGTCCAATCCTCCACGTCCTCGATGATTTCTTCCGCTTCATTATAATTGCCCTTTTTGAGGAGCAGAAATGATTTCCAGGAGATGACAAATGTTTTGACCCTTATTTTATCTGTTGACAACTGTATCTTCAATTGTCGCCGGTTTTGTGTCTCAAAAAACCGAGTAAGGTCTTCCAGTTTCTGCAACGCCACATCCGCGTCCCCAAATAACGCCTGATACTCGAAATCCAGAATATTGAAATAGATCGATTCCTTCCCTAGCTCCCGCAGAATTTCAATATCCCCCGGCAAAGAATCCTTAACCATTTTCAACCACCGTTTCCATTGGGAACGGTAATTGATTTTTTTTCTGATTCTCTGTTTCTTCTGTCGCTCATCGAGTTTAAAATTCAACAAATCATTGTCCAACAACTCAATGGTGTTTTCCAACATATAATACAGAACAAACGCGCAATTGGCCTTATTCAACAAATAAAAAAAGGCCACGTCATGGTCGTTCTTGTTCGTTAGTTCATCCCACTTTTCATAACTTTTAACCAATGCTTTTCCCTGCGCATAAAGATTTTCAAGAAAAACTGAATATTTCTTCAAGTTTTTGTTCGATGGATCGGAATCCAACGTGTAAAATAACTTGCGATGACCTCTGGATAACCTTTCCAGATCTTTGTCATTTATTCTTGCCGGCAGCCCTGAAAGAGGTTTAGCCATTTCTATTAAAATCCCATTAATAGAATCGAACGATTTTTTCCTCAAATCCTCCAGGTCCCCATCTTTCAAGAGATCGAAATCAAGGTAATTGAAAACCACCCATTTTGTCTGCGCCCGTTTAAACAATCTGAGATATTCAAGCGCCCAATCGGAGTTGCCCACAGGCTCAGAATATGCGGATGCCTGCCTTAAATGTGTTTTCCCGACATTCTGTTTTCCTTCTATTAATTGCATGTAAGCTTGCCAGCTATTAAGCAGTGAACGCTTCTCTTTGAATAACTCCATTGCTTCCAATTTCGCAAAACGGTCCCGCGCTTCACGGTATTTCCCCTCCAGGACCAAAACCTGGACATCCAGTATCTGTCCATCAGCATAATGAGGGTCCAATTCCAGAGCTTTTCGAATATTACCTTTCGCTTTATCTAGAATGGAAGCGGCCTTGATTTCCCAATCATCGGCCCGGTCCCGATAACTTAGCACAGCCTGGTCGTTATCCCCTTGTTCCCCTTTTCTCTTCATTAAGTTAAGGTCCAATTGTTTGACAAAATTTAAAAAATGGGCTGGATTCGGTTGATTAAACGCCTGGCTTCCAGTTGTCAATAACCTCAAAACAGCGAAATCTGATCTTTCCCTTAACGTAATATCCTCATAAAGATCCCTCAAAAACGCGTAACACTTCACTTGACGGTCGGCTTTTTTAAAAACCTTCATGAAACCCATATACCTTTCAGGCCGGGAATAAATCGAATACATTGCCAATTGGATCGTAGCGGCGAACGCTCGTAACACCTTGTCGTTCCGATCTTTTTTGATCCGTTTCTCCCACCTATTCTGCAAATCGTTCATCCTCTCGACCAATGTATAAATCAGGCAAAATTGCGATTCATACATATCGAAATTCTCCTGACTCTGGTCTGTAAACAGCGCATTCAAGGATTTTGAGTTTAAAATGATGCGATCAAACTGGTCTAAAACCGAAAATGTTTTTTCCTGCAATTCCATCTTGTCAACAGATTCAGCGAATACCGGCTGCGGGGACATGACCGTCCCCACCATTAACATGATTAGAATCATCACAATGTTCCTTTTAAATGTCATGTTCCTCCCTCTCGTTTTTATTTACTATTTTTATATTTATGTAAACGCCCGATGGCGCCTTTTCTCCGTTCCCTTGATAATCCCTATCCTTCCTGACGTTTCTCAAATTGTTTATAGAACTCTATCTGGACTTCGACCCGAATCCGTCCATCGGGCATTTCCCCCAAGCGCTGAAAATACATCCGGTGCACCGCCTGTTTAAATTCTCGATCCGAAGGACGATTGCCGAAAAACATACACGTCGCGCGAGTTTGTGCCAGCCGGCAGGCTGTTCTATACAATTTCGCCGCCGCTTCGGCAACCAATGTAATCGTCGGAAGCGGAGGCTTTCCGGTTTTTTGTTCAATTTCCGGCAGTTTCCAAATCTCCATTAGAAGTTCACAACCGGCAGCCGGATATTCCACCGGTTCAGGATTGATTTTTACCGGCTCCGAATCATTAAAACGAAAATCGATCTTCAAATTACTCTCATGCCAGGGCTCTTGCTTCCCATTGGTCTCCTTCTCCACGCCAATCGCCACCCGCTTCAGCATATCCTCTATTTGCAACCCCGGCGTTCGTATGTGCCTCAGCAGATGTTTGGTGAATACGCCGTTTCTCCCCATACCGTCGCTAGCCAATTTTCCCGGAGCCGTCGAGTAAATAATCACGCTCCCAAATTTACTCTTCCCTGGAGGCACCAGTTTCTCAATTCCCCTCGAATACCACCCATAACCGCGATTCAGCGGATCATCCCGGCACGCGTCCAAAATCAAAATATTCATATCATTCGACGCCCGCTCCAGGGCGCCCACCACCATTGTGGCGTTCACTGCCTTCCGCTCCAGTTCGGAATCATTCAGTTCCTTCATCCCGCTATTGATTGGAATCAAATAATTGACGCCGTGATATTCAACCGCGTGCCCGGCATAATAGAACAGTCCGATACCTCCATAGGAGAGTCTATCTCCCAATTCCTCGACCAAACGTTCCATCGCCTTCTTCCCGACATTATCGCCGCCGGCCATCACAGTAAAGCCCAATTTTTCGAGCGCAACCCGCATATCCCCGGCATCATTCAGCGAATTCCTCAACGGAGATACTCTATAAGCATTGTTCCCGATAACCAACGCCACCCGTTTGTCCTGCAATCTCCCGGCATGGTTAAAAAACGGCAGGAGCAAAACGCCTAAACCAATCAGCACTACATTCCATCTATCCATCATTTTTCCTTGCAAACTCATTTCACGTCACAGACAAAAATATCACAAATTTAAGGGAAATTCGTTAGGAATGATAAATCTTTACATTTTTTTGGGAAAAAAGAGGCAGGTACATCCATGCGATAACGTATCTGCCCCTTCAAGAAGTATGATGCCGGTTAACCGCCGCCCTAAGACTGCTCAGACAGGGCTTGCTCCATACGCCGAATTTTTCGGCTGGCGGATTTTTTCGCCGACAGCATCGCCGAGATTAGCCCGAAAAACCATACTATCCAATAAGTAAAAAAACCAATACCCAGGAACATCAACGTGAAACTCAGGATGTCCAGGATGAAGAAAACAATGGCTTTAATCCAGCTTCCGCAATACAGGTCGCCAAGCCCCGGCAACAAAAACGAAAGCAACAACGCGACACCGGGAGATTTCCCCTGCATCTCGTGTTTAATTCTAGCCTCTTGAACCATTCTTCTTTTTTCGTCTTCAAATGATGTCATATCCCCTCCTTTATTTTATGACTCCGCGACTCTTTTTCCTTATTTCCAACGCCTGCTTACTCAAAGCTGCTAACTCATCCGGATCCAGATAGACGTACAACTTATCCATCGTATCATGATAATTCTCCGTCAGAGCATTTGCAATAATTTGAGGTCTTGAATCCTCCCCGACAACGTATCCGCCATTACCGGCATAATTCCACCTATAAGAATAATCCATCGTAACTTGTTCGGTCTCGATAGATTTCGTCCAGAGTAATTGCCAGGATAACGGTTCAAAAATATCAAGCTTGATGCGGGCTTTTACAGATAATTTTCCAGTGACTGAACCGGGATTGTATTTATTCGTCATTAACCTATCTGCAAAAGATTGATCGGGGGATGAAGAAGAGATTACCTGATCGGAAATAACAATATCGACATTCGGCTTTAAGCAGAAATCACTCTGCTCTCTCTGAAGCCAGGTGACCTCGCTTTGCTCTTGCAATGCTCCCTGAATACGAAACCCCCTCATTGTCACCATTTCTTTAAAGTCATCTCCAATGGCGTGGGCATAGCTTTTCGCTATATGGTCGAGATTATCCTTCACCTCTTCCGTCACACCGGTAAATTTCTTGTCCAACTTGAACCTGGTTGGAAAATCCATGTTATCCTCAGCCTTGAGCATCAGTAACGTCAGCGGTTTCGCTAACTTTCTCCCGCCCTCCGGCTGATAATCAAAATCACAATCAAACGAAGGATTGGCGCCTGGAATTATGAAGGTGGCTGGTCTATACCCTGCGCAAAACGCCAGCGGTATTAAAAGCGCCGACAACAAAAAAACTTTCACAACATTTTTTTTAGTGATCATAGTTTCTCCCTACAATAAATTAGCAAAATACTTTGCGATTTTAGGTATACTACCTCCAGGGGAGAAATGAATTCGGATTGATAAATCTTTAGAAAAAAACGCGAAAATCATTACAGTGAGGGGCTTTCGATAAGTTAAACATTATAATTATTTACTTTTTCTTTTTTTTCATCGCCTTTTTGTAGGTGTTGGGAGTCATGCCTGTGTTTTTTTTGAATGCATTGTAAAAGGCGGGCATGGTGTTGAAACCGACATCCAGGCCGATGCTGATGATTTTCGCGTGTGAACGCTTTGGATCGGAGAGAATTCGTTTGGCCTCATCGACCCGATGGGTGTTGACGAATTCGCAGAAATTGATATTGAGATTGTCGTTCAATAGGCGGGACAATTGGTGAGTGCTGACTTTAATACTGTCGGCCAGCGTTTTTAATGTGAGCTCCGGATCGGTGTATATCTTTTCCACCATCATCTGGTGGTCCAATTTCTTTAGACATTCCCCGGCAAAATCCGGATGAAGAGGTTGGGTCCCATGGTAGGCCGGCAGGCGTTTTTCCTCGGGTTTTTTCTTCCACAACAAATAAAAATATATCGACAGTCCGACTAACGCCATAAACAATACTACAATCAACCCCTTAAACGTCCTGGTTTCGGAAAAAAAAGCCTCGACAGTAAACGAAAACGACGCGGGCTCGGGCGACCAAATGCCGTCGGCATTGCAGGCAAACACTTCGAATTTATATTCACCGGCCCCAAGATGTTTGAACTCCACACTCCGATCCGCCTTGAAAGGCAAGTATTCCCACGTTTCATTCAATCCACTGAGCCTGTACTTGAACCGCACTTTCTCAGGCGCGACCAATGAAGGAGAGGTAAAACGAAAAATCCAGTCCGCTTTGCCTTTGAACACATTTTCTAGAGGATCCCTCCGCAAAGGAATCCCTATTTCCTCGCGAAACACCGATTCTATGGATACTGTGGGGGCAATGCTATTTATTTTGACCTGAGACGGATTTATCTTCAGAATTTCTTTTTTACTGGCAAACCAGAACTCTCCATCTTTTGTCTTTAATGCGATATGCCGGGCAAACTCAATAAAATCAAAAGTACTCACCCCTTCCGGTTCCCCAAAAACCCAACAATGGATCGGTTCTTTTTCCCCTTTCGAATAATTGTTCAAGGCAACCCTACTTACACGTAAAATACCGGCATCACTCAGTATCCAAAAATATCCAAACTCATCCTCAAAAAACCTTGAAATATAATTCGTCGGCATCCCCGCTTGTTGGTCGAACGTATCAATCTGTACAGCCCCATCTTGAACGGTCAATCGCTTCAATCCGCCGCCATGAGTGGCAACCCAATAGACACTCTCACTTTCTCCCGGTCGAAGCGAATCGTCTTGCCTCATGCATGTTACCGAAACACCTTCCAATAAATGCGTGATATTCTCCTTCAAAAACAATCCATCTTTTATAAACGTCAACCCCTTGTCTGTAGCCACCAGAATATGTTGATCTTTGTCCTCGTAAATAGCATGCACCACTTTCCCCAGAAGTCCGCCGTCGCTCCGGAGTATTTCCATCTTTTCGTCGGAAGACCGGCGAACGCTCACTCCGTCGAACGTTCCAAACCATAAATCCCCCGAACGATCTTTAAGAATGGTGGTAACCAGATTGTCCGCCAATCCCTGTCTCGAAAGCAATTGCCGCCACTCGCCCTGCCGGCGATAGAACGCTCCTTTTCCATTTGTACCAAACCAAAGACCTCCTTCCTTGTCTTCAGCAATCGCAAGCAGACTCGTTCCCCCCAGGGTTTGTGGAATATCAACGGGATTAGCATCGCCTCCATCCAACCGGAACAATTTCCCATCCTCTGTTCCCAACCAGGTAACACCCGAGGCCCTCTGAAAAATAGAGGAAATAGCCTCTTGTGGATATGAATCCAATGGCCGGAACGATGATAATTTTTTAGGTTTAAGCCTAAAGAGACCTGAGCCCTGAGTCCCTACCCATAAATTGCCGCCCCGGTCAAAAAGCAAACATACAACAGAGAGAGACTGAAGCATTGATTCGAAACGCAAGCTTCCTCCGGCTTCATGTTGAATACGGGTAATCCCCCCCCCCTCTGTCCCAACCCAGAGGTTTCCATTGCCATCTTCCGCAAAAGCGGAAATGAATGTATCACTCAATCCATCTTCAATAGAATAGCGGAAACAATTATCGATATTCGAATGAATACATCTAAACAGACCGTCATTAGTCCCAATCCATAAATCTCCATTACGGTCTACATGCATTTTGATAATTTGTCTGTTTTTCAGACAGGGAATTATTAAAGGCTTGAATTTTTTGCCGTCAAATACAAACGCACCATTCTCACGGGTCCCAAATAAAACGCTATCGTTCTTCCATCCTATAATCACATTCACTTGTTTGTCGCCCAAACCGTCGTTATCATTATAAAAATTAAATTCTCCATCAGAGAAACCGCCGACATAACTCGAATAGGAGCTAAACCAAATTTCCCCTGAATTATCTTCAGTAATAGTGCGAAGACGGTCATTGGCCAAACCCGCCTTTGACGAATGAGTAATGAATTGCCGGTCTTTCAACCGGTACATGCTCAAGCCGGCGGCGCTTCCGACCCAGAACATACCTTTTTTATCCACAAGCAAGCTATCCGGCAATACAGTCTCTAATTCCGAGTTGTTTTCATTCGTGACAAATGGAATAGCGACAAACTCAACCCCATCATAACGACTCAGGTTTTTTTCAGTCGCAATCCACAAAAAACCATCGGCAGACTGGGCTACTGAACGGATTACATCGGATTCAAGGCCATGCTCCACACTCCAATTATCGACAAGGTATTCATCAGCGGCGCCTATTTTTTCTTGCGGCCATAATACGCCGGCCTTTGATAAAATCATTAAAATTGCCAATACAATTCGATATGTGTTTATCGAGACGTTCTTATTTTTACAATTGTTTCCTTTTTCTTTAATCATTCGTTTCCTTAACTTCAAAAGGATGCGGGTTCTTGCTTAATCATAAAACAAATAGGAATCAATTTCAACGCCTGTCATTTTTTTTTCAGAGTTAGGACACCTGATTTCCAATCAAAAAAGGCCGGCTTAAAAAGCCGGCCTTTTTTCGTCTAACTATCAGGAAGTATTTAGGGTTGGCAATTGATGGGAACAAAGGTCGGGTCAGGGCATGTTTCAGTGCCCCCACCAAGAATGTTCTTCTTGTCGGAATTGTCCAGGACCCCAAGGTTACTGATGGAAACTTTGTTGAGCGTAAGTTTGGCTTTGATGTTTTTGTTTGTCATGATTGTTTCTCCTTTGAGTGTTTTGATTTTTTGTTCCCTTGGGGCCCCGAGAGGAACGTTACGAGGCTGTTTTCACTCAACCTCGCTCACAATACACTAGACGGAGAAGAATCGTATTTTCAAAATTTTGTGCAAAAAAAAAGCCGGGCTTTGAAAGCCCGGCTGAACAGACGCTGAAGACCGGTCGATAACGCGACCGTAGATTTGGTCCCCAATCCCAATATCACAATATTATGGATTGACAATTGGACCTCCGGTGTTTTACAATTCACTTGCGTGAGACGGGCAAGGAGTAAATGGCTATGAAAAAATTCTGGAAAAAAGGCGTTGGTTTCGGGATGGGCCTACTATCATCTCTGGGTCTATTTCCCGGTTCAAATAGCGATTTACAACCAATGACCCAATCATTTGGGTTTGAAGACACACAGGATGACCAGATGCTCTACCTTGAACACGCCAAATCAATGTTCAGCGATGATTTCACCGGCATGACGGCGCACCGCTCCCATTCCTCACACCGGTCCCACAGCTCCCACCGCTCTCATTCATCCCACCGCTCCCATTATTCATCATCGTCGTCGAAATCCTCATCATCCTACACCTACCGGCCGACGGAAGGAGGATACCGCCGCAACAACGCCCCCGTCGCCGGCGACCAGACGGTCAAGACCGCCGAAGACTCCCCCAAGACCATCTATCTCAAAGCCAAAGACAAAGATAAAGATCCCCTAACCTACAAAATCATCGATTCGCCGCAGCACGGTAAAATACTCCGGGATGGCAGTAAAATAACCTATATCCCCCATCTCGAATTTTCCGGCACCGACAGCTTCACCTTCCAGGCAAACGACGGATTAGTCGATTCAAACCTGGCAACCATCCGCGTCATCGTGACAGGGGAAAACGACGCCCCAATCACCGCCAATCAGAAAGTACAGCTTCTAAAAAACACCTCCGCCATTATCCATTTGTTCGGATACGACGCCGAAGACGAGAGTCTGAAATTCAAGATCCAAAAAGCGCCGTCCAAAGGGGTGCTCACCGGAACAAACGGCCATCTGACCTACACCCCATATCCCGATACCAGCGGTCAAGACTTTTTTACATTTATCGCCCAGGACGGCAACCAATCATCACAAGCCGCCATGGTCACCATCGGCATCCGGGATGCCAACCGCCCGCCGCGGGCAATATCCAGTCAACATGCCGCCATGCTGAACGGGCAAAAACAGATCAAATTGGAAGCCATCGACGAAGACGGCGATCCCCTGACCTACTCAATCCAATCCCTCCCCCAGCATGGAACGTTATCAGGCGAAATCGGCGCCGGCGCAATCACCTACAAACCAAAACCGGGATACACAGGGATCGACGGGTTCCAATTCACCGCCAACGACGGATTGTCCGCATCCAATACCGGCCAGATCGTCATCATCGTATCAGGGGTGGAAAAACATGAAAGATAAACACTCGAACGACATCCGCTCTCTCATCGTCCAGCACGCCTTTGCGCCGCTCGAGCGGAAACCTCAAAAAAAAAACTTCATTTCCAGAATTACACACTTTTTCCATTCTATTCTAAAAAGATTTCGTCCACAAAAGTTCTTGTAACCGGTATCGCCGGTGATTTTCAAGCGATGGAGCGAGAGGACTTCGACTCTCTCATCGCCGGCCGCCTGCCGACAGAGAGCTCCCTCTTCCAGGATCTTGAAAGCAAACAATTGGCCGTGGCAAACGAGGTCGATCTGGCCGTCCATTTAGCGGCGGTGAAACTGCGCTCCCGCAAAGCCTTTCTCAAAGAGTTCACCTCCCTTCACATGGTAGTCCTCACCCGCGCGTGCAATTGCCGGTGCAATTACTGCCAGGCATCGAGTCTTCCGAATGAAAGCGGAGGGCATCATATGTCGAAAACAACCGCCGCCCGGGTGGTGGAGACAATTCTTCAAACCCCGGCTCCGGCCATCAAGATCGAATTCCAGGGCGGAGAACCCACCCTGAACCGGGACACACTGGAATATTTTGTAAAACTCGCCAAAAAATTAAACCGCAAATCTCCCAACAAACAGATAGAATTCATTGTTTGCAGCAATCTCGCGCGCCTGGACCACCGGATGCTGTCGTTTTTCAAACAGCACGACATCACCATCTCAACCTCCCTGGACGGCCCCCGTGAGCTTCACGACGCTAACCGGATATGCCGCAACGGCGACAGCAGCTACGACCTGTTTCATCAAAACCTTACGCGGGCGCGGGAAACCCTCGGCCACGATTCATGCTCTCCCCTCCCGACCATCACCGGCGTCAATCTGAACCGCCTCGAGGAGGTTATCGATGAATACTTGCGTTCCGGCTTCAGCGGCATCTTCCTCAGACCGGTCAATCCCTACGGTTTCGCCCGCCACCAATGGCACACGCTATCGTTCCCAGTCGAAGACTTCATCGCCGCCTACAAAGAGGCCCTCGACTATATCATCCGCCTGAACCTTTCCGGCGTGTATTTTGTCGAATACTACACCCAATTGCTGCTGACCCGGATATTGACGCCCTTTTCCACCGGTTTTGTGGACTTGCAATCCCCCTCCGGCGCCGGAATCAGCGGTGTGATTTACGATGTCAACGGCGATGTCTATCCCACCGACGAAGCCCGCATGCTGGCGGCGGCAGGCGACAGGACATTCCTGATGGGCAATGTGCACCACACCGCCTACGAAGACATATTCGACAACAAGCTGACCCGCTCATTGGTGGAAAGCTCCATACTCGATTGCCTGCCGGGTTGCGATACATGCGTGTACAATCCCTATTGCGGGGCGGATCCGGTGCGTTATTACATCGAATGCGGCGATATCGAGGGCTCCCGCCCCACCAGCGACTTTTGCAAGAAGAACAAGGCCCTGTTCGACCATTTGTTCGCCCTGATCATCGAAAACTCCCCGGACACCATGAACGTGTTCTGGAGTTGGATTACAGGCTCGAGTCTCGAAGAGGTCTCGTTATGAATTTCTGGAGATCATCCTCATTGCAAACGGAATCGCCGCTGCCGAAAAAAATCTCCTTCAAGCCGGCGGCCTGGTGGAAACGCAACGATACGATCGTGGTTCGGAAAGATTCCCGGCCGGAGCTCGACCATTTGAACGAAGGGGACATCGTTCTCCAGGAAGCCGGCGGCGCCGTCACCCGGTTGTGGGATATCACCTCCAACGAGAACGCCTTGATGGTCTGCCACCAATGCAATTGCCGCTGCCTGATGTGTCCCCAACCGCCCCAACCGGACCCGGACGGCCTGCTGGAGTTCAACCTACGAATATTGCGATTGGCCAAAGGATCCCCAGTGTCCAATATCGGCCTAACCGGCGGCGAGCCTCTACTGCGCCCCAACGATTTACTCACCCTTTTGTCCGCCTGCAAACGCCTATTTCCCGCCGCAAGCGTATCGATCCTGACCAATGGGCGGCGTTTCAAGGATTATTCGCTGGTAAAAAAAATAGCCGCCCACAACCACCCGCGCCTGGAGTTCGGCATATCCCTTCAAGCGGATAACGCCCCCATCCACGACTCCATCATGGGAGCGACAGGTAGTTTCAGGGACACAGTACTGGGGCTTCACAATCTAGCGTTGGCCCGCCAGAGGGTGGAAGTCCGCGTTGTCCTCATGAAGCAAAATGTCGAGCGTCTCCCCCAATTGGCGGAATTCATCTACCGCAACGTCCCCTTCGCCGTCCACATCGCCTTCATGGGCCTCGAGATCACCGGCTACGCCAAAGAAAACCTCAACCATATCTGGATCGACCCCACCCTCTACATCCCCCAACTGAGAGAGGCAACCCAAATCCTACACCAGCGGGACCTCGACGTCTCCATCTTCAACCTCCCCCTCTGCCTCCTCCCCCCGGAACTCCACCCTTTCGCCAAAGACTCCATCTCCCCCTGGAAAAAAGCCTTCCTCCCCGAGTGCCAACTCTGCCGCCTACAACCCCACTGCCCCGGCCTCTTCGCCACCTCAACCCTTCAAAGCGCAGCAATTCAGCCGTTCTTTTCCTGAATCCACCTCTTCACTCCCCATACATCACAAACGCGCTCCAATGCCGAGGAGACGAGAACCTTTCGTTATTCAACATCCAAAGCTTCGCCTGCCGCAACGCTTCGACTTTGGACATCTTACGCCCGAGAAAATTCTCATAGAATCGAACCATCAACTCTTTGGCGGCGCTATCGTCCACTTTCCAAAGACTGGCTACCACAGCCGGAGTTCCGGCGTACATGATAGCGCGAGTGAGGCCCGTGACGCCTTCCCCCCTTTCCAGGGAACCTCCGCCTGTATTGCAAGCGGAGAGGACGACGAGTTTGGCGTTGAAATCGCAATTCATCACTTCATTGAGAGTCAGATATCCATCTTCAGAATGTTTCGGAACATCCTGAGACAACACCAAACTCTGAAAGCCATCGGATAATAGACTATGACAGGCCAGATGGATATAATCATAACCTTTCATCGCATCGGACTTCACCTCTTCCTCCACCGCCTTCTCCCGTAAACGCACTATAGCGTCGCCGCCATCCAGCCTATCGAATATCGCCGCAATGGCCCGCACTTCATCGCCTGTCCCTTTCAATCGATTATAAAATCCTCCGGCGCCATCATACTTGCCCCGCAGAATCTCTTCCACCTCATCGCCCGAGTTTCCTTTTGGAACATCTTTTTCACCAAGGTCCCTGGAAAAACTCCGGTAATCATACACCGGGTCCCCAAATCCGATGAAGCGGTTGGTGTCGCTATTTTGTCGATAGTACCGGCGCAAAATCCCCAACACAGACGCGCTCTGAATGTATTTGATTCTATACTGATCAATCAGGAACACCGGCCGTCCATTCTCCCCCTGTCTGTTTACGATCAAAGACTCGAATGGAAGGAGAGCCAACCGGCCGTCAGGAACTACAATCAAATCCTTTGTTTTGTCCAGATACTTCTCCAACGGCTGAAACAGTTTTTTGTACAATAAATGGGCAAACCGCCGCCCCTCGATAGTCTGACCTCCCCCTTCACTTTTCAGAGATCTCCGATATGAATTTATCAATTGGGAAAGTTTTTCCTCTGTGATCTCCAGAGGAACGATCTCGAAATTACCATGGGAGATCACAATCGCCATTGCCGTGGTATTGAAACAGAAAAATTGCACCAATGTTTCCCTGTCGTTCAGAATGTTTGCCTGTAACTCCTTCACCGACACCGGTTGCGGATATTGAATCGATGAATAGACAGGACTTTTTAGACGAATATCAGCCGTCAGATCTTCCAGCTCACTCTCTAAGGCCTGTACGTCCTCTTTCAGTCGCTTCGAATGGCGGGTTTCACTTTCCGGGGCCAGTTCATGCAATTCTTTTTCACGTCTGGATAATTCCCCCAAAAGCCTCGACCTTTTTTCCAGGAGCTTTTGATCGACACCCTTTTCAAGCGGAACCAACCCTTCGGCCAGACGGTCCAGAAAGACTCGCGCCCGCAGTCGTTCGAGCATCTCGAATCCCAGTTCGTATTCTTGATTCTCGAACATCATGGCCGCCGCCATTGCGTAGACAAAAAAATTATCCTGACCGATTCCCTGTTGCAACGACGGCAAAAACAGCTTCATCCGGTAGGTCTCGATATTCGTCATCGCCTTTCGAACCCGGTCAAGAGCTTCCTTTTTCTTTCCAGAGCCGGCGGACGCATCGCCTTGAAGGAGATTGTAGAATCCGGCGTATTTCAAATCCCGTCCATGAGCCTCGTAGGATTCCATCCGCTGGAGATATTCGAGAGCATGCTCATGATCCCCCGTTTGAAGACTATAATGGGATATAAACTGGCACAGCGTGGACTTCAACCCGAATTCTCCATCGCCACGCTCCCGCTCCAACCGCAGTAAAATATTTTCCAAAATTGTCAGCGCCGCCGGAATTCCCTTTTGGTGGGCAACAATAGAAGCCTTTGCAATCAGTACATGCGCCAGTTCCGGTAGATCTCCTTTGGAAGAAAATAGAAACGCGGCCTTGTCCAACAGAACCCGGGCATCCTCGTATTGGTTGCGATAGCAATACCAATCGCCCATCACGCTGAAGACCCGGGCTTTCCAATAATCCGAACCTTTGTCCATAGCCAATCGCTTCGCTTCCGCCAGCAATCTGTCCAGATCCTCAAATTCCCCCATCCTTCCATAACAATCCGCCTTCCGCAAATAAACCTCTATCCGCAAGTCGAAGCTCCCGTCCTTATCCAGGTGCCGCAACGCCCGGTCATACAAGCTCAACGCCTGGGGCCACACATTGAGCCATTTATAAATATCGCCGATGGAAAACTCAATATAGCCCAATACAACGGAATCGCCATTTTTCTCGAAACACTGGCGCGCCAGCTTGTAATTGGCGAACGCCTTCTTGATATCCCCCAGGAGACCGGTAAAATATCCTTCCAAAAGATAATGAATCCCCTGGTACACCGCATCTTGCGTATATTGTGGATCAGCGGCGATTTGGTCCACAGCCTTCTTGAATTCCCCTAGATCTGCGCTCTTGAGCAAAGCGATACTTGCTCGTAAAGACCGCACAGTTTCCTCTTTCTTTGGATAGCGACTCCGCTCCATGATTGGTATAGCCTTTTCCCAGTATTCAATGCATTTACCGGTATTATCAACTCCGCGGTAAAAATCCCCCATCTGCAAATACACATACCCCAGAAGCGCTTCATAGCCGTTCTCTTCCGCGACAACCAAAGCAATCTTAAGCCGCTCTTCACTCAGCGTCACCCCCGGCCCTTGAAGAAAGCTCACAACATTCCTCTTATCAAGCAATTCACGATGCTGCCGCAGAAAATCCCGCAAGCCCCGCTCTCCCCCAGCCCGATAGACCTCAAACACAATTTTGGAAAAATTGGGATCAAACACCTCGACATTCCCAGCAGGACAGACACTCCATTGCCCAATCCCAAACAAAACAACAATCCAGACAATTAAAACCCTAAAATCAAATCCAAACTTCATATCAGCCCCTCCTAAATCACCAAATCACTCCCCATACATCACAAACGCACTCCAATGCCGCGGAGACGAATACGTTTCGGAATTCAACAACGACAGCTTCGCCTGCCGCAACGCTTCGGATTTCGACATATTATGTTTGAGGAGATTCTCGTAAAAAAGAACCATCAACTCTTTGGCGGCCTTGTCGTCCACTTTCCAAAGACTGGCCACAACCGCCGGCGTCCCGGCGTACATGACGGCGCGGGTAAGACCAGTGACCCCTTCGCCCCGTTCTTCATTCTCCGAGCCGGTTTCGCAAGCGGAGAGAACCACCAATTTGGCGTTGAACTCGCAATTCATGATTTCGTTAAGAGTCAGATATCCGTCCTCGGAATGTTTCGGAATATCCTGCGACAACACAAGGCTTTGTAAACCCTCCGCCAGCAATCCATGACATGCGAAATGGATATAATCATATTCCTTCATCGCTTCGGATTTCACCTCTTCCTCGAGCGCCTTCTGCCGCAAGCGCACCACCCCCTCGCCCATATCCAACTCATTGAAGAACTTCGCAATAGCCAAAACTTCTTCACCTGTCCCTTTCAATCGATTATACGATCCACCGGCCCCATCATACTTTATCCGTAGAATCTCCTCCACCTCATCCGCAGAGCCTTTGGTTGGAGAATCTTGTTCATCATCGCTTTTCAGGAAGTTCTCATAATCATACACCGGATCGCCAAACCCAAAAAACCTGTTTGTCTTGCGGTGGCTCCGGTAATGCTCCCGCAAAATCCCCAACACCGACGCGCTCTGGACATACTTGATCCGGTATTTTTCAAGCAAATACACCGGCGGTCGATCGATGCTCCCCCGCTCCACAATCAACGCCTCAAACGGAATAAGCGCCAACTCTCCATCCGGCACGATAATCAAATCCTTCGCCCCTTCGAGATATTTCTCCAAAGGCTTGAAGATTTCTTTATAGGCCTGATGCGCAACTCGACTGAATTCTAGATTTCTTTTTTTAGACAAACCATTTTTGAGCTTACCCACCAACTCTTTGAGCTGGTCTAAATCTATCCCATCCAGGGTCAACACACGGAAAGAATCCCGCGAAATAATAAACGCCCCGACAGTCTCGTCAAGACTAAAAAAACGCAATAAAAATTCGCCCTCCTTTAATAATTTCTCTTGAAGACGCTCAACTGTGACGGGCTCAAAATATCTTATAGATGAATACAGAGGGCATTCCAGCCTAATTTTTATCAATAAATCTTCAAATTCACTCTCGATCTGACGATAGTGCTCTTTTTGAATTTTCACCTCGCTCTCGGTATTGAATAGACTGGTTTCAAGCACCAGTTTCTCTTGCTCTGAGAGCTTAAGAATCAATGCATCCCGTTTTTGTGCAAGCTCTTGAGTAATACCTTTCCTGACCCTAATCATGCCTTCGGAAAGTTTTTCCAGAAACAATCTCGCGAAAAAAATTTCAATTGCTTTGAAACCATGCCGGAAGTATTCATTATTAAAAAAGAATTCCGCAGAAATTCCATAGCACAGAGAATAGTATTCTCCTTTTCCTTCCTTAATTGCAGGCAGAAAGTATTTCTTCCTGTCCTTTTCAATTGCTTCCATCGCCTTTACGTAATATTTGCATGCAATTTCTTTATTATTTAATGCCTCATGTACCCTTGCAAGACCTAAGTTATTATCAAAAAGTAGGAGTGAGCTATTCTCAATATTTGCTTTTTCAAAAAATTCCAATGCTTTCGAAAATTTATTGGTTTGCAAATAGATACCCCCCATCATATCGAATATTGTGTTTTTTTCTCCATAAACTTCCACTGCTTTCCTATCATCTAATTCTCTCAAACTATCTTCAAGTAACTTAAAGGCTTTCGAATACTCTTTCAACTGAAAATAGAATTGAATCTTTAAATCTCTAATATACTTCATCCCATAGTCACTCCCCAGGCTATTAAATATCAAATAGGCCTTATCAAAGGTCTTAAATGCTTGATCGAAGAAATTTCCTTCAGCATAAATTGTCCCCTGAACCCTATAAATCTCAGCCAAGACAAATCTATCACCTAAAGCAAAAGCAAGCTTCAGCGCTTTTTCAATACTCTCCGACGCCAATTCGTATTCCCCCAAGTTTTTATAATCAGCCGCAATTTTCAGGTATATGTCAATCTGCATATTCCTATCTCCAATCGCCTCATAAATGGCTAATGCCTTTCTACTCATTTCAATCGATTTTGCGTATAAATTATAGTAAGAATAAAGTTTGGCAAATCCTATATAAGCCTTTGCCTGACCTGGCACGTAATTTTGCTTCTTGAATAATTCTAATGCCCGGCTTAGTAGATGAAAGCTCTCACGTATATCTCCAAAAACGCTGATTATTTCAGCCTTTTTTATATTTTTAAGCCCCGCCTCATAAACTTCATCTTTCTTCAAAGAGCTCAAGCCATCTAAATAAGAAAGCATTTTGGTTGGTTTAAGCAGAATATTTTCATAATTATTTACAAAATCCGATAGCAGAGGTAGATATTTTTGTATTGTGGGAAGTTTTAATTTTTTTGCAAAGGGCAATATTTTCCTCAAACACTCAAAACCCTTCCTAATGTTCTTAACATTTAGATAATACTCACCCATTTTGGTGTACACATAGACATCCAACAGTTCTATATCGGATTTTTCCGCCAGGACCAAGGCGATATCGAGCCATTTGACCTTCTTCCGCGACAGTCCGGAATTCGCCAGGTCATACACGAATTTCTTTTCGAGCGACTCCCGGTGCCGGCTCGCATAGTTGCGCAAACCCTCTTCCCCTTTTTGGTCGTACACCTCGACCAATTTATCCACAAGTTCTTGATCGAATCCCGGTTCGGTTTCTCGAGAAAACAATAAACCCAACGACGAGAAGAAAAAAAACGCGAATATAGAAATAGCAACCAAAACACGACATTTCCTCGACATTCTTCAACCTCCGTTACACCTCTCTTTTCTGGGGGGGATCAGATGATAGTTTTACCATACCTCGTTTCTATATTCGTATAGATTTATAAATCTTTAGTCTATGGCGTCACTCTCCATACAACACAAACGCGCTCCACAGGCGGGGAGACAAAAATTCCTTCGATTCCAACAACGACAGTTTCGCCTGCCGCAAAGCCTCCGCTTTCGACATCTTTCGTTTAAGTAGATTCTCATAGAATTTGACCATCAACTCTTTGGTGGCTTTGTCGTCCACTGTCCAGAGACTGGCGATGACTGCCGGGGTTCCGGCGTACATGACGGCGCGAGTGAGACCGGTGACGCCTTCGCCTTTTTCCAGTTTGCCGGCGCCGGATTGGCAGGCGGAGAGGACGACGAGTTTGGCGTTAAAATCACAGTTCATGATTTCGTTGAGGGTGAGGAAGCCGTTGTCGGTTTGAGTGGGGATGTTTTGGGAGAGGACGAGGCTCTGGAAATCGTCGGATAGTAGTCCGTGGCAGGCGAGGTGAATGTAGTCGTAATCCTTCATGGTTTTGGATTTCACCTCTTCCTCCACCGCATGGTCGCGTAAGCGAAGAACGCTCTCGCCGTTTGCGAGTTTCGTAAAAAATTTGCCAATTTTTGTCAATTCCTCTTTTGAGTTTTTTAGGCGATTATAAATTCCGCCTTCCCGTTCATAGTTTCCTCTGAGGCTCTCTGTTATCGTATCTCCACGGTGTGGTATCCCGGAACTTTTTTCCGGTTTCCCTTGCGAAAAATTTTCGTAATCGTACACCGGGTCGCCGAAGCCGATGAAGCGGTTGGTTTTGCTTGGGCGGCGATAGTGGTCCCTTACCATTTTGAGAACCGAGGCGCTCTGGATGTAGCTGATCTTGTATTTTTCAAGTAAGTATTTTGGTGAATCTTTGCTGTACGGCCGCTCCACGATCAACGATTCAAAAGGGATGAGGGCCAGTCCGCCGTCGGGGACAATGATGATATCGTTTGATTCGCACAAATGTTCTTCCAGAGGTCGAAAAATTCCTCTATAAAGAATAAGGGCTATCCGGTTCAGCGTTTTTTGATTGGCTTCGGAATCTCTTAAAAGTTTCTTCAACTGGCCCACTCTATCGCCAAACTCTTCAACAGTGATCTTAAGGGGGACGATTTTGAACCGCTCTTTCGCTTGCGAGACGATGAAGGCGAAGATTTTTTCGGGAGTGACGACGTATTGAACCAGTGTCTCGTTTGGTTTGAGTGTTTTCCTCAATACATCGAGCGTCATCGGTTGAGGATAGTGAACGGAACTGTAAACCGGATTTTCAGAGCGGATGGTAATCATCAACCGGTCCAATTCCGATTGGATAACTTTTTTCCGTTGTTCCAGCCGGGCCAGCGTCCGCTTGTCTTTTGAATCGGTTTGGTGTAGTTCCAGTCGCACGTCTGAAAGTTGGGCGATTAAGCGGTTATGCTTTTCTGTCAACTCCGGCGCCCGTCCCTTTTTTAGCGGTGTGCGTCCTTCGGCCAATTGGTCCAAAAAGAGCCGCGCCTTCATGGCGTCCACGGGGCGAAAGGCCTCTTCTTTAAACCCGCGCCTCAACATGAATCGCACGATATGTTGATAGAAGTCAAGAACATTCTTCATATAGCCTTTTTTCAGCGAATGAAACGCGGCTCTTGTCCGCGAAAGCTCGAACAATTCCAGCGCCATTTGAAATTCCCGTTTGGCCTCTGGAATCTTTCCCATCCGCTCCAGTACAAACGACCGCTCGAAGCGGGTCAAACTTTCGGTATCGATGTCTCCTGCCCGCCGGTGAAACACAATGGCCCGGTCATAGTTTTTCAACGCCTTTTCCAGGTTTTCACGTCTATGCTCGACATCCGCGATTCTGGAATAAGCCACACCTTGACCAATCAGGTTTTTCCCTTGCTCATAAAATATCAACGACTGATAAAAATACTCCAAAGCCTTAGAGGCGTCCCCTTTTTCATAGTTCACATCCCCCAGGGCTTTGAAGGTGTTGGCCAAACCGACGGATTCTTCTTTTACACAATAATATTCGAGGGCCTTCTCAAACATCTGTTCTGCCTGGTCATAGTGTTTGCGAAACAGAAGGACATCGCCCCTGCGCTTGAACACATCTCCCATACGGACACTCACGTCCTGCGTTTCATAAAAGTTCTGAGCCTCCAGATATGATTGACTTGCCTCATCATATTGATTGGACAATATAAAAATATCGCCAATCTTTTTGTGCACATCCCCTTGCCCGATAACATCATGGAGTTCGCGATAAATAGGAAGGGCGTGATTGTAACAACCGAACGCTTCTAAATAGTCGCCTTCATGTCCATACATCTCCCCTTTATTGAGATATATATCACCGATCAAAATCATGGAGCTCGACTCCCACAAGTTCATCTCGGCTATATCGTAATACTCGTTGGCCCTCCCATAATCGCCCTGAAAAAAGTAGACATCCCCCACTCCCTTCATACATTCGCCGATGCCGCCGGCCGCTCCTATTTTTTTGTACAGTTCGCTCCCTTGCAAATAAAATCTTTCAGCTTGTTCATAATCGTCATTTTCAAGATAAATGCGGCCCATATAGATTCTGTACGCCGCCATACCTCTAATATTTTGGGATTTCTCGAGATAGGGAAAGGATTTCTCAAGATATTCGAACGCCTCGCCAGACTTTCCTAACTGGTGGTAAGCCATGCCCAGTTGCAAATACTCAAAGCCCAGATTCATGTTGTCATTGGCGGCTCGAGAAAACGATACAGCTTTTTTCAACATCTCGATGCCGGCTTCGGCCCCCTCATATGCCTCGACAATAATGGCTTTTTTTCGAAACGCCGAACCCAACTCTCTTTTATCATTGTATTTGGTCAGAAAACCGATCGCTTCGTCAAGAGCGGCGAGGGCCACATCCATCTCACGAGTCAAGTAGGATTCACCCTTGGCCACCAACACATAGGCGAGGGCATGCTCAGATTTTTTTGTCCTGATGGCCTGTTCGGCGATTGTGAGCCATTCGCAACTCTTACAAAACCGCCCCCAGCGGGCGAGTCTGATGAGAAAATTGTCATGGAATTTTCCCCCTTCCCGTTTGATATAATCGGAAAATCCCCGTTCCCCCAGCGTTTCGTATGCGGCGACAATATCTTCCAACAACCGCTGATCCGCTTCGCTGCGTCCCTGATTTCCTTGCGCCGTCAACCATGACACGGCAACCAGCAACAATGCCACACCTATTCCAATTCTCTTGAAATATATCCCTTTCATCGCTTCACCTCCGGAATGTCTCGACACTCGATGCGCCTGGATATAGTTATAACACAACTCCGGGGGCGATCTCAAGTTCTATGTCGTGAATGAAGTGAAGGGGAAAGTGAAATTTGTCGCTTCGGAAGCAAAATCACTTGCGTTTGTTATAGAATCAAGTGCTTTTGTTATTCCCGCCGTACAACGAGTCCTTGTGCCCGTACACTCTGTACGTGAAGAAGGACATTCTGTACGTGATACCGTACAACGAGTCCTTGTGACCGTACAATCTGTACGAGTTACCGTACACCCAGTACGGGATACTGTACAACCAGTACGGGAAGCAGGACTAGTTGTCCTGGAAGAGGGTTCAATGGGGTTCGTACCAGATGTGGGAGTGGACTTTGCCGGCTTTTTCGGTGAAGGTGAAGCCGAGGTGGTTGTAGACGTTGAAGCGGCCGTTTTTGAAGGGGATGGTTCGTTGTGGGGGGCCGAGGTTTTTTAGGAGCTGGGTTGGGGTGATGGGGGTGTCGGAGGGGAGGGTTTGCTCGATGAATTCCACCATGTCGTCCATGACGATGAGGCGGAGGTTTTGGTGGCGCAGGACTTTTAGGTCGATGTACCAGCGGTCCTTTTCTTCGCCTTGGCCGACTTTGAAGGATTGGGGGCGCTGGTCTTGCCAGGCTTTGGGGAGGTCTTGGGGCTCCGCTCCCAGGTCGATGCCGGCGGGGGGGCGGGGGAGATAATTGGGTTTTGGGAAAGGGGGTACGGCGGGGGGGCGTTTGTTGTTGAGTTTGTTGTAGGCGTAGATGTAGAAGTTGTCGTAGGGGAGGTTGGGGATGGCGATGTATTTTTGCCAGAAGTGTTTGGCTCCGGTTTTGCGGTTGAGGATGGTTTTGAGGGAGGCGAGGTTGTAGTTGAGCTCCGGGTGGTGGGGATATGTTTTTAGGGCGGCGATCAGTTCGCTGACGCACTTTTGAGTGGTGTCGAGGTTTTCGGCTTTGCCGTAGTAGTAGAAGGAGACGAGTTTGTTGTTGAGGGCGGCGGGGTCTTTGGGATGGAGCTTTAGGACTTCGTCGCAGGTGGCCTGGGCGCGGGCGTATTCCCGTTTGAGGATTAGGACCGCCGACAGGTTGGTGCGGCAGGTGGGATCGAGCTTGTCTCGGGTGACGGCTTGCTGGAAGTTTCGTTCGGCGTTGTCGAGGTAGCCGGCGATGTCCTCGTCTTTGAGGTAGTCGGGGAGGCCTCTGGGTTCGAGGCTTTCGGCGGTGGTAGTGTAATCGATGGCGGTGGCGAGGCGGAAGCGGTAGAAGTCGTCGAAATAGTCGCTGCGGATTCTGTCCAATGCCAATCGCAAGTAGCAGGAGCCGATGTTGTTGAAGGCTTCGCGGGAGGGGTATTCTTTGGCGAACTCGCGGAATGTCGATGAGGCGTCGAGAAAGCTGCCCACATGAAAGAGAATCAGACCGGCGTGGTAGAGTTCGGAGTATTTGAAGACGTTTTGCATCATACGGCGAACAGTTTCCACCCGCATATTTGAAGAGGGGTGTTTCTTGTCTTTCGGAAAAGACGAGTAGGAAACGCCCGTGTGTTGAGACCAGGCATGGAGAAAATTATTTTGCTTGCGAAAGATTTCATGGATATCGTAGCTAGCCATGGCAGCATACTGGGCTCCCTTGATGTCGGCGGCCAATTCAACTCTGTACTTGTCTTCAATGTTTTTCAGATCTTTACCGACTCTCATTATAAAATCTTCATCATTAGAAATATGGGCCAACTCGTGGCCCAACATGAATGCGAGACGGGCGTCGCCGATTTCGAGGCCGACTCCGTTATAACATATATCGAGGATTTTGGGATTGATAATGACACCGCCGTCATCGAGGCAACGGGCATTCAAGCCCAGTCGTGTGGTGACAATATACATCTTGGGCAGCCGGTCCGCTTTTTTGTCCGCCACCTGGCGGATGTTGTCAAACACTTTAAAAGCGTGCTCGACCCTGGGGTCATTTTTACCGTTTGTCTTGGTGTAATCGCCATGGGTCCAGACCCACCAGGCGGCATTCTGTTTTCCGTCCGGTTGCTTAGCCGCTGATAACAAGCCGGCGAATAGTACCGCGCAACAGAGCGCAACAATCAAATTTTTCAGTTTCACCTGTCTTTTCTCCTACTCTGTAAATATATAGATAGTATTACCAATCGTCTCCACTATTTGGCCGGGATCGACCTGGTTTCGTAATTGTTCCAAGAACCGCGTCACCCCCTGCGGTAATGCCGATTCTTTGGCCATCGTTAGATACGCAGATAGCTCTTCGAGAGCTGGGCGTTTCCCGTCAAGGGCGGTCAGGAGTGTACTCTCAAGAAACCGGCCGAAGTGATAGAACGCTTTCATCCCAAAGCCATCCATTTTCAATTGTATATTGACTTCCACATCGCGATAGTTGCTCTTGTCCAGCCCCGCCGCCTCTTTCAACAGTAGATCGCCTTCAGGTAGAAATCTTTCCAGATCTTGAATCAACAAATCAATGTATTTGTCCGTGTTCTCTTTCTGCTGGCGATCTTTGGTCAGTCCTTCGAGGTCTTCCATCCAGATGCCGATACGGATGGCGGCGTAGACCTTGTTATTGGGATCGGCGAATTGATGCCCGCTGTCGCTGCCGATGGCCTCTATCCGGGTTTCATGATGAGCGATCACCTCTTCGGACAAACTATTGAAGGACAATATCTGCTTGAGCAAAGGATAGGCCAGGATGACGATAAGAAGCGACGCCGCTAAGGGTATCCAGGTGCGGCGGGACATGTTGATCAGCCTGCCGGATCCTTTTTTTTCTAATTCTACGACCTCCTTCAACTCCCCTTCCTCTTCCAGGAATTTGATGGTTTCGCTGTAAATAGAACGGCACTCGCGGCAATCCGCCATATGGTCGAGCATTTGCTCCCGTTCCGCTTCGCTGACTTCATTGTCAATCAGTCTTGCGATATCTTCTTCTCCGAGGTGTGTCATCGTTGCCTCCTTTTGTTCTTTAATTTTAACATTATTTCTTTTTTGATGAAAAGTTTCGTTTCCTCGAGAAGTTGCTCCGTCTTATAACGGGACTTCCCCAGGGTCCTGGCGATGAGCGTGATATTCATCCCCTGCTCGTATTTCAAATGAAACACCAACTTCTGTTTTTTGTCAAGCTTCTCCAACACTGCGGGCAACATCTCCTTACATTCGTTGTCGGCGGCCACATTGTATGGATCCGGCTCTTCCTTTCCCAATAGCTCTTCAATACAAATTTCCTGTTTCAAAGGACCGTCATTGCCGTCGTCGTCAGTCTCTTCCGCAGTATAGCTCATTTTGGCAAATTTTTTCACATTCTTTTGAGCCGCGAACACACTGCGCCAATAATCTTTGAGAATAAAAGTCACTGCCACTCCCAAATACGTTTGGATGCTGCAATTTTCTTTAAAAGATTTTATTCTTGCAAAATTATCACGTTCGATGCGTTCATGAACAAAATCCAATATCTCCATAAATTTTATGGTTTCCCGCCCATAATCTTGCAATTCTCTCCGCAAACGTTTTTTCACGAATACGTCTTCCAGTTTGTAGTAAGCCTGCTCGATGAGGTAGTGCCGGATTAGCTCCTCGAGGTGGGCGTTTATTTCGCCCTGAAATGGAGCTTCGGGAAGTACGCGCAAAGCGCTCAAGTCATCCTGCTGGATCCATTTGAGGAAACCGTCGTGCGCTTCCTCGACATCCAGGGGTTTGTATCGCTTGATCTTCTCCTCGATCATCTGCCGAATACGTTCGCCTTCCCTAAGGAAGATTTCCCGCGCTTCTTCGACAGTCATCTGTGCGCCTTTGGCGGTTTCACCAGATTTGTTCATTGGTTTCCCTCTCTCGAAAGATTAACATTATACCTATTCCCAAACAAATTTTCCACTGTTGGTGGACAATCTCGCATTTTTTTCTACTACTGCAATCACTCATGTGGACCTCCTGAAATGATAGACGGAGGAGTTTGAATGTTTTAAAATTTTTTTATTTTTTTTACCTGTCCCTTTTTTTCACAGGATTGGGGTGGCCTTGATTTTTTTGTTTGATGGGGCTAAAGTATAGATTTCAGGAGTTATTCATGAACAGTGTGATCATTTTAGTGTTTTCGATTATTTGGGTATCTGTGGCTTATTATTGGTATGGGAAGAAGAGGATTCAGGATAGATTGATGGCGCCGCTGGACCGGGAGGAGACTCCGGCCTTCGCGCTCCGGGATGGGGTGGATTATTCGCCGGCGCCGAAGTTGGTGCTGTTTGGGCACCATTTTTCCTCTATCGCGGGGGCGGGACCGATTGTGGGGCCGATTATCGCGGTGGCGGCGTTTGGTTGGGGGCCGGCGGTGCTGTGGCTGTTGATCGGCGGCGTGTTTATCGGGGCGGTGCACGACTATCTGTCGCTGATGATTTCGATTAAACGGAAAGGGGCGTCGATCCCGGACGCGGCTGACGAGTATGTGAGCCGGCGGGCGCGGTTTTTGTTCCTGCTGTTTGTGTGGTTGGCGTTGGTGTTGGTGATCGCGGTGTTCGCGGCGTTTGCAGCCCGCATCATGGTGACGATGCCGGAGATCGTGTTGCCGACATTTTTGTTGATTCCGCTGGCCATTGGTTTTGGAGTGTTGCAAAAAAGAAATAAACTGCCGCTGCCGGTGTTGACGGTGGCGGCGATACTTGGGTTGGCGGGCTTGATTTGGTTGGGATTCGCTGTTCCGGTGGTCTATCCCAACTACGGATTCTGGTTTTTGATGTTGATGATGTACGCGTTCGCGGCATCGGTGACGCCGGTGTGGATATTGCTTCAACCGCGGGATTATATTTCCAGTTGGGTGTTGATTATCGGAGTGGCGTTGGCGTTTGTGGGGATCTTTTTCACCCATCCGGCGATGAACGCGCCTGCGTTTACAACGTTTGTCCATGACAAGCAAGGCCCCATGATGCCGTTTTTATTCATTATTATCGCGTGCGGGGCTGTGTCGGGTTTTCATAGTATCGTTGCCGGCGGTACGACGTCGAAGCAATTGGCCAAAGAGAGGGACGCGTTGCCGGTGGCGTTCGGCGGGATGTTGGCGGAAACGGTGATTGGTATTATCTCGGTGATTATCGCCGGCGGGGCGTTGGCCTGGACCGGAAGCGGCGGTTTGCACGACCTGCTGGGAAACGCCACTCCATTGAGTGTGTATGGAGCGGGATTCGGCAAATTGACGGCGTTTATTTTCGGCTCGAAGTTGGGGGCGTTGATCGGCGCCACTATTATCAACATCTTCATTATGACGACCCTGGACACCTCTGTGCGGTTGGGGCGGTTTTTGACGGTGGAGATGATGGGCGACTCGATGCCGAAAGTGAAGGACAACAAGTTTTTGGTGACCTTGCTGCCGATTATCCCGGCCTTCTGGTTGGGAATTTCCGGCGAGTGGAAAGCGGTGTGGCCGGTGTTCGGTTCCGCCAATCAATTGGTGGCGGCGCTGGTGTTGATCATTGTCACCGCTTATCTTTACTCCAAGGGCAAACCCATTGTTTATACGGTGTGGGCCACGGTCTTCATGTTGATCACCACCATCACGGCGTTGGTGTTGTTGGCGAAGAAATATCTACTGGCGGATCAACCCAATTGGGCCCTGGGTATTCTCTCCGTTGTATTGATTATTTTAGCCCTATCCATGATTCTGGAAGGCCTGAAATTCCTGAAAACCATTTCCACGGCCCAACCGGTTACCGGTGACGATTAAATTCAGGATTTGCCCTTGACATTGGGGTGGAAAAAGTGAAAAATTGTGACTTAAGGATATAAGGATATAAAGATGAACATTTTAATTGCATATTGTACCAGGCACGGATGTACGGAAGAGGCGGCCCATACTCTTAAAGAGCAGCTCGAGGGCGAGGTGACGCTCGTTAACTTGAAAAAGGACCGCAAGCCCGATCTATCGCAGTTTGACACGGTGATTCTCGGCGGATCGATTCATGTGGGCAAGATACAATCGCAGGTGAGAAAGTTTATTGAAAAAAATATGGACGTGTTGCTGGAGAAGCGGACCGGCCTCTATGTGTGTTGCATGGAGGAAAAACAGGCGCAACAGCAATTTGAGAACGCCTTTCCTGAGGAATTGCGCAAGCATGCTTCCGCCACAGGCATTTTCGGGGGGGCTTTCAATTTTGAGCGGATGAATTTTCTCGAGCGGAAAATCATTCAAAAGATCGCCGGCGTGACGGAAAGCGTGTTTAAAATCGATAAAGGGGAGATCGAGCGCTTTGCGGCGGCAATGGATGAGAACTAACTAAACATTTATCAAATTATTCAGTATTATACAAATAGAACTAAAAAAGAAAAGGAGTAAACTGAATGAGCGCTAAACAAAATTTCAATTACAAAAAGATTGAAGATTTTATGCACGCCTATTACGAATGCTACAACCACAATGCTCACGACATGGAGACCATCTGCAAGTTGGATGATTTCTACAGCGAAGATTTTCAATCCATCGCCTATTTCGGAGTCCCGCCGTATCCGCAATTTGACCGTGAGCACTGGAAAGGATTTTTGGTTGAAGGCAGCAAGAAGGTGATAGAGATACTAAATCCCCTGGAAAAAGCTATCGACAATGATTTTATGAGAGTAACCACTCGCCTGGATCTTAAATATTACGATCGCCCCACCAACGGCCTTTTGTTGGACATCGATGGAGTGGCAATGTATGATTTGCGGGTCAAACAGGGTAATGAGCTGGAATTAACGCATTTGCATTTTTTCTGCTCCAATCCGATGGGACTTGCGCAATTGTACGGCCTGGTCCCCCCCCAACCCTGATGTCGAAACAGGGGCGCTGGGATCTCCAGCGCCCATTTCAATAAGTTACACAGTCAGGGGGCAGTCGGCTTTGGTCCGTTCTTCGTTGCAAAGAGTACGTATGCAAGAATTGGGACAACTTTCCGTACAGGTATCCGTTTCGGTCACGTCGCCGCCGAGACCGGCGAACACTTTAAGCATGTCTTCCCGGTTTAGGTGGGCCACTGTCTGTTTTTTTAGGTTGAAGCGTTTGTCAAATGTTTTTGTTCTCATCTTTTCTCCTTTTTATGTGCAAAAATTTTATAACACCACCGCATAGCCGATCTTCAAAAAGAACGTCCTGTCTTTGCGGATGAGATCGATCCCCCGATATCCCATTTGATTGTCCGAATATCCCAAAAATAAGACTGTTTGGGGATTGAGCTTGTAGGAGAATAAAAACTGCATGAACAGGGCGCGGGTGGAAGGATCCACCGGGGAGCCGTAGAGGTCTGTATTCCGTTGAATGTCGGTGTATTGGAGGATAGCCCGGACAAATGTCCTGACATTGAAGTTGTAAACGATGCGTCCCTGGGTGAGATTGGCGGTGTAGATCTGGTCGTCGCCGCGGAATAAGTGTTCATATATGTGATTGATATTTAGGTTCAGGTGTTTGCCGATGCCCCATTCGAAGCCGGGATTCAACACAACCGTCTCTGCCTGGCGAAGGTTGGCGTAGTCGATCCAATCGCCGATTTGTCCATAACAATAACAGCGGAATCCGCCCAGGGGTTGTATTTCAATGAATAAACTGGCGTTATCGAGGTCATACTCCGTGCCGGCGTATAATTCTTTGCGGATTTCGTAACGGACAAAGCCGATACTTTGCATGGGGCCGTGATAGTTGAGGGCAAATAGCAGGTTGCTGTCGGTGAGATTGCCGTCATGGTCCGAGATCCGTTCGCCCTGGACAAAAACTGAAAGGCGATCATACCAGCCCCCTTTCTTGCCCCACAGGATCGGTTGGACAAAGCCCCGCATCCGTCTGAAATCCACCCGCGGCATAAAGCCGGAGTCGGCCCTGAAATCCTCTCCCAGATCGGCGTATTCGAAGCCATACACCACATCGCGGTTCACATGCATAAAATCAAACTTAAACGCGTTGCCGCCGAATTCTCCCTCCGGCTGGCCGTATTCATTGGCGATAGAGCCGGGGTAGAGAGTATTGGAGTGAAGGAACTGGATGTTGATGTTTTTTTTATTGGATAGGCGGAAGAAGGCGTCGGCGCCCACCACATGGTTATGGTAATCATCTGCCGTCCTACCGGCGTACAGGACGCCGAGGGTGGAACTTTTGCCGATGTCGCGACGATAGCGAAAAACCCCGCCCAAAACGTCCTGCGCCATGGATGTGGCCAGCGAATACTGGTTGGAGGGAAAAATCAGATTGTTGAGCCGGTCTATGGTGGTAAAAAAGCCCAGGGCGTTTTTCCCCATTTTACCGGTCAATTTGGCTCCCCATTTTGGATCGCTCACAGTACGGGTAAACACCGCTTCGAGAGGAGTGGTAAAAAAATCGGCGCCTTCCAGGAAGAAGGGCCGTTTCTCGGCGAACTGGAGGGCGAAACGGGTATTGACATCCAATTGAGCGGCGTCGGCTTCCACATGGGAAAAATCGGGGTTGACAGTTGCGTTTAGTTGCAGGTTGGGAGTAATGCCCCAGCGGGCCGAGATTCCGGGCTCGAATTTGACATCGCCATTGTTCATTGGGACGCCGGGAAACACGTCCCGCTGGTCGGTCCGGCTCATGGTGACCGTAGGGCCGAATTCAAGGTTACGGCCGGGGGAAATATCCGCGAAGCCATTGATTTTATTGGCCTGGCACAGGACGCAGGCGATATTGCGGTCCCGCACATGGGAGGTCATGCGGTGGCGCACATTACGGGGATAGGAGCGCTCGATGATAAAGCCCCATGTTTTTTCAGCCGTCCCTTTGGGGAACCGTAATTGGTTGAAGGGGATCGCCACTTCCAATGTATACCCGCCGGAAGTAATCCTTCCGGCGGAGGCCCAAATGGCGTCCCACGAAAAATCCTCGTAACCTTCGAGCTCGCTGTATATTGCGTCCGCCTGAACCCCCAGGGGATTGACGCGGAACTGAAAGCCACGCCGTTCGTCGTTGAAAGGATCGATCATGATACTGACATGATCGTCGGACACAAGAGTATCGAAAGAATCGCGATCCATGAGATGGGCGCGGATTTTCGCCGGTTCAGGATCAAAGCAGCGAAACGCGATATACAACTTGCGATGACTGTAGACCACCAGGCATTGGGTCTTCACCGGCGCCGGTATGTTGTCGCCGGGGAACCATTCGAAGGGTAAATCAATGATCTCCGCTTGCCTCCAGATCTCTTCTTTCAAGTGGCCGTCCACCTTGATTTCATCATCAGTGGGGATTGCCCGGTACTGTTCGGCCGGGGGAAACGAACCGTTTTTTTTCGCCGTCGCCATCTGCCCGGTTGTAATGAATAACATTAATATGATTATAATTGCAACACGTTCAAGAATTCTTTTTCCCAGGTAATCAAATCTCATGTCTGCTAGCGCCTCCTTTGCCTGGCTTGATGAACTCGACCAGTCGCGCGGTTTTTGTTTATTTTAGTTTTCATTATAACCAATCGGCTCATTTTATTCAAAAAAAAAAGGCGATCGCCGCTTAAAATTATGACTCACCCGTCAAGTATACGATTTCAAAGGGCCGCGGCGCCGTATATCCACTGTGGCACAATGAAACGAGCCGCCGAAGGTGTTGAAATTTGTAAAGGAGCAGGGAATCGGTTTGAAGCCGAATGCCTTGAAGGCTTTGATAATGGAGGCTTCACTTTTTTCAACGATGACCCGCTCGTGGTCCAGCATCAGTACATTCATATTGATCCAACGACTGGTCATGTAAAGGAGATGGCTCTCCGGCATGCACGGGGCCGGGGCGTACATCACATCCCAGTGTTCGAACATTTTCGGGATCTTTTTCAAACGGTCCCGGTTCACCAATAATTTCCCGGGGCATAGAGGCATGATGGTGGCGTCGATATGCATCGGATGACTGTCATTCACTTCGATTTCGTGGATGGTGTAGCGGTCGCCGAGATGGCGGCGCAACCATTGGATACCGAACGCGTTGGTGACATGGCTGCGTTGCACCAGGATATCTCTACCGCATTTGATAAAATCGGCGGCATCGAAGGTCGGTTCGAATTCCGTGATGGCGTAATCCACAGGCTCCCCATCCAATGGCTCGCGATAGTCATAATTGAAGAGCTCATCGCTCAACTGCGGTTTGGGGGCTGTGGTCCAGCGGGCGCCCTTTTGGAAGTATTCCTTGATCAAGGGCCGGTAGGCGTCGATTTCGTGATACCGGGAACGCCAACACATAGGGGCTTCGATGATTTCATCCCCCACCACCAATAAAATATCCCGCGGCATGGCGGCATAAAGGCCTCCGGGCGATTGCCAATCCTGTGTAGAGAATGGCCTCGAGTGATCCAGGGCTTCAGGCCTACGCACAGTGACGCCCTCCGCTTCCAGAATGTGAACGAATTCATCCAGGTCTTTTTTCGCAGCCTCGACTCTTTCTCGCGGAAACGGTTTCCCCCCATTCTTCCGGTAGAAATCCTTTTGATCGGCAGGCATTGTAGCCTCCAGAGTCACATCCCACTGGGGAACGGCGGCTCCGTCAACCACGCCGACGATCACCTCCTCCAAAGGATCCCATTCATTGAACGATTGAACGGCCGGACTTGCTTTAATGTTCGTTAAGTTACTTTCCATTATATCCCTCATTATTTTTTTTGCTCCTTTAAATCATTCATCCACTTCAAATACCATGGAAGAGGTGGCGCCCTGGTGAACATTGATCACGCCGGACCGGTTGCTCCGAGGGAGCAACCGTACACACCCGCCGCCATAGTAGGGGCCGAAAGCGAAGAAGCCCCACACAATATCGTGGGGTTCGACGCCGCGATCTCCCGACTGGAACATCCAGGGATAGGACCCATGATATTCCTGCGCCAACCAGCGTTTCTCGTTGAATGCCTGCTGGAGCAGCGCCTTCCATTCTTCGGGTTCGGTGTTTTTGCCGATGGTCACTCCGGCGCCCCCAAAGCGGGAGGCGGGCTTCATGACCAACCGGTCTTTTTGGCGAAGAACAAAATCCTCCAGATCGACAGTCTTTCCATCATAGGTTGTGGATATGCCTCTGACCAAACTCCGGCTCCAGGGGATATATTTAGCGATGGTTTGTCGCTCTTCCGGTGTGAACAATGGATTTTCCTGATTTTCCGATAGGAGCGCCAGATTCAATTTATTGGTCAACAGGCCGGTGACCGGACCGTTAAAAAGCGCTAGCGACCGGTTTTTAAATAGATTGAGGATGTCCGGCGGAACGGTCCCGCCATACATTTCCACCGCGATACAGATCTTTTTATCATTATAGTAAAGCCCATCGTGGCGGACGGTCAAATGAGTAAAATCGCACACCACGACTCTGCCGTCCCGTTTGCCTCCAAAATTCCGCAATTCTTGTCGATAGACATCATCCAGGTATTCTCTGAGAAATGAATCGGGGCCCCCTTGATTTTCGTCATAATCCTGAAACACAATGGCCAGATTCATCTCATCTCCCGGTTCCTTATTGAATTCCAGGGCGCTTTCCACCAAATTGCGGAAAAAGAGAGGCAACAAGCGGTTTTGCTTTAATTGGATGTCCGATTGCTTTACAAAGTCCCCGATGATGGGGTTATCGAGATACAATTGCTCCCAGTGAGGGATCTGCAAGCCCCCCAGGTTGGCCAAAACATTATACTCGATACATTTGAATCCTTCGGGTGAAAGAACATAATCGCCCCGGGCCAGAAGACGGTCGTAATGCGGCTTTATTATTCCGTCCGCCTGAATGGCGATCATGGACTCCGGCAACTGGTAATAGGCGCTCATGCGGGCGGTATCATTGTCGAACAACCGCCGGGGAATATCCCGGATCAGCTTGAACACCGACATGGTGGCGGTCTCCATTTCTTTCGCCATTTCATTGTTGACAAACACAGGCCACGGTTGCATTTTGAAAAAATTGTCGTCCGACAGCAATCGCCGGTAATTGGAGGCGTCGAGGGCAGCAGGCCGCTCCCGCACAAATTCCAGAAATAGGGCCGCGGTTGAGGAAAGCACGCGATGGGAATCCATCATCTGGGAGGTCAAGTGAAAATCAGCGGCAGCCATTGTACTCCGGCTACTGAGAATACTTTTGATAATGGCGCTGTTCTTTTCAATAGAGCCGTATGCCAACATTTCCCTGTGTATACCGTAACCGCGGTAATCCCGTTGCGGATGATTGCTGAATCGAGACCAACCTTCGGAGCCTTTGGCGGCATCATTGGCCTGAATCAGGTGGATAACCGCGTTCACCGTCCCTTTTAGCGACAGGTTCTTGTGAAACGCTTTGTAACTGTTCATTGTATCTATGACGCGCTCCTGCATAAATTCAAGGCCGTATTTTTGCATCGCCGCTCTGAGATCCAGAATCATTGCCCGATCCAGCTCCGCCACCTCTTCGGGATCCGGTTCTTGACGACGGCTATAGCAATCCAATAAAATAATGTCCGACACATCCCGCCCCCGCTTTTCCAGAAGCCCGGCCACCTCGATGGCCGGCTTGCCCCCGGCGGAGTATCCCAACAAAATGATGGGACCTTCGGGTTGATGCCGCTGAATTGTCGATACATAGCGGTCCATGATGTCCGGTTCGTCGATATAATCGAAAGCATACAGCGCGATATCATCCAAATATGTCCCCAATTGCATGTAACTCATGCCATAGCCGATGCCTGGAGGAAAGCAAAAGAGATATTGCTCCCGCTGTTTATTGATTAGAAGTCCGGGTTCTTCCAGGACGGACTGGGTTGAATCCCCTGCCAACAACGCCGCCTGATCTTTTAACACAGGCGTCTGGAAAATCCTTGTCAACGGCCAATCAACGCCAAAGGCGTCATGAATGCCGCCAATCAACACCAGCACCGTTAGAGAATTGCCGCCGATTTGAAAGAAGTCGTCATCGACGCCGACCTGTTTTCGCTTTAGCGTCTTCTTCCAGATGGCCGCCAATGTCTTTTGCGCCGGCGTCGAAGGTTCGATGAAGCCGTCGCATGTATCGATATCAGGTTCAGGCAATGCATTGGCGTCGAGTTTACCATTGGCGGTGAGGGGAATCTTTTCGATAGTCATAAAATAATCGGGAATCATATAAGAGGGAGCTTTCCCAACCAACCATTGCCTCCAAGAATCTTCGAGCTTCTCATCGTCATGATTGGGGACAGGTACGGCATAAGCGATCAATACCGGTTGACTGTCCGGGCCGGTTCTTGCCGCCACAGCCACCTCTTTGATGGATTCGTGCTCCTGAAGCATCGCTTCGATTTCCCCCAATTCCACCCGGTTCCCGCGAATTTTCACCTGCCGGTCGGCTCTGCCTACGAATTGGAAGCGCCCGTCGTCGGTGACCCGGCACACATCGCCGGTGCGATACATCTTGCCCTTCCCAAAGGGATTGTCCACAAACAAACGGTCTGTCAATTCAGGATTGTTCAGATACCCGCGGGCCACGCCGGCGCCGGCGACGCACAATTCCCCCGCCACTCCAGGAGCGCACAGACGAAGCATGCGATCCAGAACATAACATTGGGTATTGGCGATGGGGCGTCCCAGAGTGACGGATTCCGGACCGCACTCTTCGGCCAACGCGTCGATGGTGGCTTCGGTGGGGCCGTATTGATTATCCACTCGATAACCGGCTTCGAGCAACCGGTTTTTGAGACCAGCCTCGAGCGATTCGCCCCCGGAGATAACTGTATCGACATCCCCGAGAGGGGCGCCGCCGGTAAATAATTCAGCCAACAAACGGGGCACGAAGTTCACCAGAGTGACGCGTTGCCGCTGAATATCCCGCCTGAGCCGATGGAGCCCCTCCATTCTATCCAGGTCGGCGACGCACAGTCGGGACCCGGAGAACAATGCGCCGAAAATCTGATTGACGCTGGCGTCGAACGTAATTCGAGTCAACTGCAGAATTCGCTCCCGGTTTCCTAAATTGTAACGCTCCCGGAACCATTGCACAGTGTTGACGGCGTTCCGGTTTTCCACCAATACCCCTTTGGGAAGGCCGGTGGAACCGGATGTGTAAATGACATAGGCGAGATGATGGGGTTCTGAGCCAAAAGATTCTTCCGCTCCATTTACATTGCCGTTATCGATTTCATCCATTTTTATGCACAGGGGCCGGGCATCGAGATCTTCCAGCCGGCCCCCGGCGGCGCTGTCGGTTACGACAATCGTCGCCCCGCTATCACGGAGGAGAAACTCCATCCTCTGCCGCGGGCAAGAGGCATCGATGGGAAGGTATGCCGCGCCGGCCCGCAACACACCGAGAATCGCCGCCGCCATCTCGACTGTCCGCCGCGTACAGACGGCGACAATCCGGTCGGGGCCGGCGCCTTGTGTTTGAAGAATCGCCGACAAAGCGTTAGATCGCTCCAACAACCAATTGTACGTGACCTGGTGCTCCAGTCGGTAATCCGCCGGCGGCAGCAAAGGAGCCGCCATTGCCACAGCGTCCGGCATACTTTTCGCCCGTTCATGGAACAAGCGCCAGAGAACCGGATGGGCCGGCATGTCCGCGTCCGTATCATTGAGTTCGAACAAAATCCATTGCCGCTCCTCTTGGGACAACATATCAATGGAACCGATATCTTGCCGGGGATTTTTTGCCACCTGCTCGCATATATTGGTAAAATAACGGCAAAACCGTTCGATGAAGGCGGATTCCCACAGAGAATCTCGATACACGCAAGAATAAAACAATTGGTCCGCGGATTCCCCCACACGGAAGGTCAGGTCGAATTTCGCCTGCTGCGGCCTGTTCTCCACCGGCATGGATTCAAATTCAGAGTCTCCCGGTTCCAACAAAGGCATATCGATATTTTGCATAGAGATCATCACATCGAACAAGGGGTGCCGCCCATCTCTATTGTCGATGGCCAATCGCTCCAGCAAATGGTCGAATTGGACATCCTGGTTCTCGAATGCCCGCAGAGTGCGGCGTCCGGTCTCTTCCAGAAAATCGACGCAAGGGCTTTCGAGCCGGGGAAAATTCCTCAGCGGCAGAGTGTTGACAAACATCCCGGCGACACTCGACAATTGGTCATACTCCCTGCCGGCCGTGACTGTCCCCACCACAATGTCGTCCTGACCGCTCAAGGTCGCCAATAGAATATTCAACAAACCCAGCGACATCATAAACACGCTGATATTGAGAGCGCCGGCCACACCCCTCAAAGAAGCGGTAACATCAGGCGGAATGGCAAATTCGACAGATTTCCCTCGAGAAGAGGGTCGCGGCGCCCGGGGATGATCCAGGGGCAAATCCAGAACCGGAAGCTCGCCGGAGAACTCTTTGAGCCAATACTCTTCTTGCAAGGCCCCTGCCGGAGATTCGAGACGGGTCTGTTGCCAGCAGGCGTAATCTTTGTATTGCAGCGGTAGTCGAGGCAAACGTTCGCCACCGGCAAGACGGGAAAAATCTCTCAGCAAAATTCCGAAGGTGGTGCCGTCGGAGATAATATGGTGCATGTCCACCAGCAGTATTTCTTTCCCATCGTTTCGAGCCCCCAGAGCCACTCGCAGGAGCGGCGCCTCCGACATTTGGAACGGGCGGACGAAGCGATTGATCGCGTCCTCATCCGACAGAATGTCATCCAGGGATTCGACAGCGAAATCCACCTCATCTTGAACAATCTGCACAGGCTCGCCATGGTGGATTTCAAAACCGGTCCGCAAACTCTCGTGCCGTTGGATAAGTGCGACGAAGATGTTTCGCACCCGGTCCATCCCCAGCGGTTGGTTTAGAAGCATTGGATAGGGCATGTTGTACAGGGTGGAGCCGGGGTTCATGGCTTGAATGAGATACATGCGTTTTTGCTCGGAGGCCAATGGATAGTATTCCCGTTTTTCCACCGCTCGCGGCCCGTCGTCATTGGCTGGGGCCGCCTGTTTCAGGAACGAGGCAATGCCGCGAATGGTGGGATTTCGGAAGATCTCGGTCAACGGAATTTTGACGCCGACGTGTGTCTGAATCTTCGCCGCCAGTACCGTTGCCCGCAGCGAATGGCCGCCAATGTCGAAAAATCCGCTGTCGATTCCAATTACTTCGGTTTCCAATCCAAGAATGGCGGCCCATATTTCTCTCAATTGCTCTTCCAACCGGCTCCGCGGAGGTGTGACGGCGTCTGAAGCTATCAGGCGCGGCAAAGGCAGCGCGGAGCGATCCACTTTGCCGTTGGCGTTCAATGGAATAGTCGGGATGGGGATGATGGCGGAAGGAATCATATAGTCAGGCAACGAACTCTGCAAACGCCGGCGAACCGCTTGTGCATCCGGATCTTCATCTCCCACGATATACGCGGCAAGAAAGGTCTCGCCGTGTGAATCTTTGCAAGGGACCACCACCGCGTCGCGGATTTGCTCGAGATTTAGAAGATGCCGCTGGATTTCCGCCGGTTCGATGCGGAAACCGCGGATTTTTAGTTGTTGATCGATGCGGCCGATAAATTCCACATCGCCCCCTTCCAAAAACCGCCCCAAATCGCCGGAAGCGTAGAGTCGGCCGTCGCTGTCGAAGGGATCGGGCACAAACTTTTCCGCCGTCAGTTCCGGACGGTTCAGGTAACCTCGGGCCAGCCCCGGTCCGCCGATATATAGTTCGCCCGGCACTCCGATAGGAAGTAATGTTAGCGATTTTGACAGGACATAAATAGAGGTGTTGGCAACCGGACCGCCGATGGGAACCGTAAGAGACCGTTCTTCAATGCCGCGGAGCGGATAATAGGTGGCGAACACGGTTGTTTCAGTGGGGCCGTACACATGGATGACGGTATCGGCGCCTAAATAGGCCAGAGCCCGTCGCGCGTGGTCCACACTGACCCGCTCACCGCCGAACAGGATGCGCCGGACTCCCTTCAAACTCTGAAGGTCAAGGTCCACCAATGTATTGAACAGAGCGGTGGTGACAAAAAACACCGTCGTCTGTCGCCGTTGGATCGTTTGACATAGCGTTCTCGCCGATAGGATCTCCTCTTTTGAAAGTAACAATAAGCAAGCGCCGTTGAGCAAGGCTCCAAAAATGTCGAAGACCGAACCGTCAAAGGCGAAGCTGGACAATTGCAGCAAGCGGTCGGTTTCGAATAGTTCGATATAATTGGTGTTTTTCACCACGCGGATGGCGTTTCTGTGGGTGGCGAGGGTGCCTTTTGGTTTTCCGGTGGTTCCGCTGGTGTAGATAATATAGGCCGGATTATCGGGATGATGGACTCGATCCGGCATATCTACTTCCGGCGGCGCCGGTTCGCAACTGTCCGCTCTTCCATGGCCCACTATATCAATCCCCTCCAATAACGGCAAATCATCACCCGCTGTGACCGCCAGCGACGCCGCGCTATCGTGAAGCATAAACGTTATCCGGGCCGCCGGGTATTCAGGATCAATCGGAAGATAGGCGCATCCGGCCTTCAATATACCCAATATCCCACTCATCATCGCCTCGCCCCGCCCGGCCGCCAGAGCGACGATGGATTGCTCCGTCACCCCTTTGGCCGCCAATCTGGCGGCTAACAATGAGGCGTTGCGGTCCAATTCCTTATAACTGAGATGATGGTTCGCGTCCCATACCAGAGCGGTCCGGTGTGAAAAGAGTTCCACCTGACGATTAAAAATCGCGGGAATGGAGCATTCTGCGGGAAAGGGCGCGGCGTTATCGTTGAATTCATGAAGCAGCCTATCTTTATCTGCCCGAGATGTGATATCCAGTCGAGCGAGCGCTCGATGGGGATCGTTCGCCACCGAATCCGCCACCTGGGAAAACAAGCGGCAGAAGAGATCGATGGACTGACGGCGAAACAAACGAGTCCCATACTCCACCGTCACCTTTATCCGTGCGGGCAAAACAAGGGCTGTGACTGTCAAGTCGAAACGGGCCACCGCGTTGCCGAACACCGGCGCCGCGTCGCCATCGTCCTCTCCCCCTTCATGGAGGGCGAACATCACATCGAACAACGGATTCCTGCCGGCATCCCGTCCGGTTCCCACGCGATCCACCAATTCCTCGAAGGGATAATCCTGGTTATCCAGAGCTTCCAACGCTCCATCCCGCACCTCTTGCAGGAGAGTGAGAAACGATTTGCCGGCCGAGGGCATTGCCCGAAGCGCCAGCGTATTGACGAACATGCCGATAATACCGGCGCAATCGGCGTGGCTTCGTCCCGCCACCGGGGAGCCGACGATGATGTCTTCCTGCCGGGACAGGAAAAAGAGCCAGCAATAGGTCACTGTCAACAGCGCCATAAAGAGCGTGGCGTCATTGGCGGAGGCTAGACTCCGCAGTTCCCCCAATGGACCTTCCCCAATCTCGAACGACACCGCGTCGCCGGAAAAATCCTGAACCGCCGGCCGCGTATAATCCAGCGGCAGATCCAGAACCGGTAACTCCCCGTTCAATCGTTCCAGCCAGAAAGACTCCTGGTCCGTCAATAACGCCCGCGTGGACTCGGAATTTTGCCAGACGGCGAAATCTTTGTATTGAAGCCGCAGAGGTTGAGGTTCAACGCCGTTATAAAAATCCAAAAAGTCCCTCACCAGAATATCCATGGACACGCCGTCGCTGATGATATGGTGCATGTCCGCCAGCAAGAGAAACCGCTCCGTCTCCAGCTTGACAAGGGCCACGCGCAGGAGCGGCGGCGCTGTTAGATCGAAGGGCCGGATGAAGCGATTCATGATGGCGGCGGCATTGCCGGCGGAGTTGTCTGGGAGTTCAGACTGGTCGTAATAGTCGAGGTCGATCTCCACCTGGGGGTGCACCGTTTGTTTCGGCTCGCCGTCCAGCATGTGAAACGAAGTGCGGAAGCTTTCATGACGCTCTGTAATGCGCCGCAGAGTTTGTCGGACTGTGGCGGGATCTATCTTTTGATTGATCGGGACAACCTGTGGGATGTGGTAGACTGTGCCGTCGCCGTCCATTTGCTGGAGAATGTACATCCTTTTTTGAGCGGACGACAGAGGGTAGGCATCGCTGGGGGCGGCGGGATGAATCTGATGAAACCGTTGTTTAGCGGCGGACTGGATATAGTTGGCCAATCCCCTGATGGTGGGAGTTTTGAAAATTTGCGGCAGCGGCAAGCGGACGTCGAAATCCCGGTGAATATACGAGGCCAGAACCGTCGCTTTGAGCGAATGGCCGCCTAGCCGGAAGAAATTGCCGGTTGCGCCGATGGATTGGATATCCAGGCCCAGGACCTCCGCCCAGAGATGCGCGAGTTTTTCTTCCCAGGGACCGGAGACAGGAATTTTATCTTCGGTCGATCCGGTTGCCGCCGGCAATGGTAAGGCGCGGCGGTCGATTTTCCCGCTGTTAGTGAGGGGAAACTCATCCAACGGCATAAAGAAGGTTGGAATCATGTAGGCGGGGAGTTGTTCGCTCAAAGAGTCGCGGATGGCGGGGATCGCCTCCTCCCCCGCGTCCCGAAGCACCAGATAAGCGGTCAAGACCGGATCGCCGGTGGAGTCGCCGGCCACAGTTACCAGCGCCTCGTCCACCGCTTCATGCCGAAGCAAGCAGTGCTGGATCTCTCCAGGCTCGATGCGGAATCCCCGCAGTTTCACCTGATGGTCGATGCGGCCCAGATACTGGATGTTCCCGTCTTCACGCCGGCAGGCCAGATCGCCGGTGCGGTAGTAGCGCCGGCTTCCATCTCCGGCATCCACATGAACGAACTTTTCCGCCGTCAGTTCGGGCCGGTTCAAATAGCCGCGGGCCAACTGGTCTCCGCCGATCCATAGCTCTCCCTGAACTCCCGCCGGCAGCAATTCATTGCCGTCCATTACCAGGAGAGCGGTGTTGTTTATGGGGACGCCGATGGGAACGCTATCGGGAACAGTATCCAGGGGGCAATCGAAATACGACACATCCACGGTTGCTTCGGTGGGTCCATAAAGATTGGTGAGATGAGTGTTACCGTTTTTAGCCAATAATGCGTTAAATGCCTGAACATGTGAAGCTTCCAGAGCCTCTCCGCTGGCGAATACACGGTTGAGGGAGATACAACCGGCAACACTGCCGGGCGAGTCTTCAAGGTAGCGCAGAAACGCCAGCAGCATGGATGGAACAAAGTGAATGACCGTCGCTCCGAAGCCAGCGATAGCGGAGCAAATAGATTCGGGAAACTTCTCCTGCCCGGCCCCCAACAACGCCAAACGCGCCCCGGCCAAACTCCACCAGAACAGCTCCCACACCGACACGTCGAACATAACGGTTGTTTTTTGCAGAAGCACATCACCGGCAACCAGCGGATACGTTTGTTGCATCCACCACAACCGGTTCACCACCGGCCGGTTCTCCACAACGACACCCTTGGGCGTTCCGGTTGAACCGGAGGTGTAAATCACATACAGAGGGTCGCATGAGCCGGCGGCTTGTAATTTCGTTTCATAGTATTCGTCATGACCATCAATGTCTTCCACATATATTTTTTCTCCATCGAACCTGTATTCTCCAGCAAAACATCTGGAGGTCAGGAGCAACCGCGCGCCGCAATCAGCCAGGATAAGGGAGATCCGTTGGGCCGGCATAGAGGGAACAATCGGCAAATAAGCGGCGCCGGAAGCGACAATGCCGTAAATGACCGTCATCATTTCAATCGAGCGGTCCATCACGAAGGGGACAATGGAACCGGGACCTGCCCCCTGTTCCCGCAAATAACGCGCAATGGTTTTTGCCTGGGTGAGAAGGCCTCGATAGGAGAGTTGGCTCTCCGCCGCCAGGGCGATGCGATCCGGAGTTTGGCCGGCTTGTTCTTCAAAGATTTCATAGATGGTTTTATCCGCCGGATAAGGAGCGGCTGTATTGTTGAACTCAACCACCAATCGCTGTTTTTCGTTTGGCGAGAGAATATCGATATCTCTCAGTTCTAGTTCCGGGTTTTCGCTCACCTCCCTGGCAATGGCCTCGAAGTATCGGACGAAACGCTCCACTGTCGCGATTTTAAACAATTGGGCGCTGTATTCCAATGAAAACATCAGACTATCGTTTCCTTCAATGGCGTGCAGTGTGAGGTCGAATTTAGCGATATGCTTCTGAAATCCAGGAATGGCCAGTTTCAGGTCCTGGGGGTGGCCGGCGTCATCAACTAGAACCGAACTCTGGTTGTGAAGCCCGAACATCACATCGAACAGGGGGCTGCGGGAGGTATCCCTCTGAACCGCCGCCTTTTCCACCAGATCTTCAAAGGGATAATCCTGGTTGTCGAAGGCGCGGATGGTGAACTGCCGGATTTCCCGCAACAGGCTCGAAAACCGCTTCTCTTTCGCCGGAAAAGATCTCAACGGCAGGGTGTTGACGAACATTCCGATGATATTGCGCACATCCTCATGCTGCCGTCCCGCCACAGGAGTTCCAACGACAATATCCTCCTGACGGCTCAATTTATGCAAGAGAATGTTCACGATTGCCAATAAGACCATATACAACGTGGTCCCTTTATCTGAAGAAAATCCCAGCAACCGGTTGCTGAGGCGCGGGTCGAAGGAAAACCGCAGTTTTCCACCGTCGAATCCCCGGACCGCCGGACGCGTAAAATCCGTGGGTAATCGCAGGACCGGGATCTCCCCGGAGAATTGTGTCAACCAGAATTCCTGCTGTTTAAGGAGACGTTCACTCCTACCGTCTTGATGCAACCATTCTGAATAGTCTTTGTATTGCAACCGCTGCGGCGGTAACGTCTTACCGTCGTACAACGCGTGAAATTCATTGTAAAATATTTCGAGCGATAACCCGTCGGCGATAATATGATGGGCATCCACTAAAAAAAGTTGCCGGCCGCCGGGAAGAGATAGTAGAGCCGCCCGCATTAGCGGCGCCGTATCTAATTGGAAGGGCCGGACAAACTCGGAAACAATACGGCGCACATGCTCGTTTTTAGCGGGATTATCCTCTTCTATGGCGGTAAAATCATGAATTTCAAACGGCACGTCCGCTTCCGGTTCGATCACCTGCACCGGCTGATCCTCTTGCAGTCGAAACGAGGTGCGCAGACTGTCATGCCTGCGGGGCAATTGACGGAACACAGCGGCAATTTTTTCAGGATCCAGACGCCCATTGAATTCAAACAGATCCGGGAGATTGTAGGCGGTACTTTCCGGAGCCATTTGCTGCAAAAAGAAGAGGCGCCTCTGCTGGGAAGAGGCTCTGTAATAGGGACGGGGCGGAGCCATGGGAATGGATTGATAACTTTCTTTTCCACTACCGTCGATATGGCCGGCCAATTCGTACAATTGGGGATAGAGAAAAATATCCTCCAATTCCAGTTTCGCCTTGAGAGCCCGGTGGACTTTGGCGATGACATTCACCCCCTTGAGGGAGTGGCCTCCCAACTCAAAAAAATTGGATTCCCGGTAAATATCCGAAACTCCGATCTTCAGTTCGCCGGCCCAGATAACAGCCAGCGCCTCTTCGGTTGGGGAAACCGGCGGAGTTTTGGGCCGTTCATCCTCGAACGAGGCAGGATCCGGCAGCGCCTGCCGGTTGATTTTCCCATTGGGGGTGAGGGGCATTTGCTCCAGGGACACGAACTGAGCCGGGACCATATAATCGGGTAAAAAACGGTTGAGAAATTGCCGGAGTGTGTCGAGTTCCACACCCGCTTGCTCAGAGGAGGGGACAAAATAGGCGCAAAGGAACGGTTCTCCTTGCCGGTCGGTTCTACATTGCACAACCGCTTCGGCCACCGAATCGTGGCGCAAGAGGGAGGATTCGATTTCTCCGGTTTCCACCCGGAAGCCGCGAATTTTCACCTGGAAATCCCGGCGCCCGAGTATTTCGATGGCCCCGCTTCCTTTCAGCCCACCCAGATCGCCGGTCCAATACAAACGCCCCAGGTCCGGGTCCTCTGTGAACGTGTCCTCCGAAGCCCCGCCGTTTTGCCAATAACCGGGAGCGATATGGGGACAGGCGACGACAATTTCCCCGCTACCGATATCATCGACAATTTCGCCATCATCATTGACCAGTAATAATTCCGTGTTGTCCAGAGGTTCTCCCAGCTCCCCCAAACGGGCGGAATCACCCGCGCGGTGCGCCCAGATGGAATTGACAGACGACTCGGTCTGTCCGTAAACATTGGCGAGGCCGGCTGTGGGGAAATAGCGGTCAAAAACCTCTATATCACGATCCCTGAGAGGTTCGCCGCCCAAAAGAATCCAGCGTAGATCGTCGAACCGGTCGTCGGGGGACAGGCTATCTGTAAAAAATCGAAACAGGGTCGGGACCGAATGCCAGACAGTGATCCTTTCCTCCCTGGCCCATTCGGCCAAGCGGCGGCTGTCGGCTTGCTGTTTGATATTAAAAGGATAGAGAGTCGAACCGCTCAACAGGGCCGACCAGATGTCCTGTTGCGCCCCATCGTGACTGAAGGCGGTGAGAAAGGTCATGCGATCCCCCGGCTGGAGCGAGAAGCGCTGGATCCAATTGCGCACATAATACAGCAGGTTTTCCCTCGTTTGTTTCACCCCTTTGGGCAACCCGGTGGAGCCTGAGGTATACAAAATATAAGCGAGACTTCCGGGATCGAGGTCCAGCGCCGGCGGCTCAATCTCTTTTCCCCCTTCCGGCAAGCGGTCGATGCACAGAATCATCACCGGCTCTTCCAATTGCCGAACCAACCGCTCCGCCTGCGAATGGTTGGGTGAATTGGTGAGGAGCACGCGGGCGCCTGAATTTTTTAACATATACACCAACCGGTGCTCCGGGTATGTGCGATCCAGAGGAACAAATACAGTCCCGTTCATGCATGATCCAACCAGCGAGGCGATCATATCGATACCGTGGGGGAACAGTAAAGCGGCACGCTCCCCGGTCATGCCCGGCGGGAAAGCATCCGCCACCCTACATCCATACCGGTACAACTGCCGGTAGGTGGCAGATTCACGAATCGTTTTGACTGCGACGGCTTCCGGTGTTCTCTCGACCTGTGTCAAGAATTTTTTGATAATCATGTTTGATCCTCCCTGGGCTATGCCTTTTTTTTCAAGATTTTCGGTTTCTTTTTACTGCCTCTGTATTCCTTGAGGGGCAATGTGGGATCGGCGGCGATTGTCTCCAGGATGGCTACAAACCGCGCGGTAATTTTTTCGATGGTTTCCGGCAAAAACAATCGGTTGAAATAGGAACAGAGAATCACTGTTCCATTCCGGTACTCTTTAATATAAAATTCTAGATCGAATTTAGCGTCTTGCACCCCCTCCAAATGAAAGGAGCGATGGTCGGGAAGTATGTCGTCGCTATCCGCCATGTTGAGCATATTAAAAAACAGCGAGAATCGCGGGTATTCGACACCCAATTCGTCCACAATCAACTCAAGTGGATATCCCTGGTATTCCAACACTTTCATGGCGTCTTTCCTCACCCCGGCCAAAAAATCCAGGAAGGAGAGTTCGCGATGAATACGGGTGCGCAGCACCAGGGTGTTGACAAACAATCCGACTGTTTGTCGCAACCCCGGATGCTCCCGGGCGGCGCCCGGCAGGCCGATCAGAATGTCATCCTGTTCACGCAGTTGAGACAACAACAGGTTCACCGCGGCGAGCGTCACCATAAAATAACTGCATTTTTCCCGCACCGCCAGTTCTTTCAATTTTCCAGTGGCCTCATCGCCTAAAACCGCCCGGAACGCGCCGCCGGATCGAGATTTGTTTTGGCCGGGAGAAAAATCATAAGGTAAATTCAGAACCGGCAATGGTCCGGCCAGGTGGCGGCGCCAGAAGGAAAGCGCTTCGTCGAGTGTATCCCGGTCTTCCAGCGCCCGGTTATGCCAATGGGCGTAATCTTTGTATTGGGTGCCGGACGGCTCCAATTCAGGCTCCCTCCCTGAGTCGAGGGACTCATAAATAGACAGCAAATCCCGCCTCAACACCGCCATCGACCAGCCGTCGGACACTATATGATGAATATTGAAGAGCACATACCAATCATTGTCGCTGATTTTAATAACTTTCACCCGCGCTAGAGGGGCTTGATATAGATCGAAACCGGTCTCCGCCTCCCATTGCCATATACTCTCCAGGCGGTCTCCACGCTTCTTTTCGGTAAGTGCGGAAAGATCGAGGTATTCGACTGGGATCTCCACAGCCGGGAGAATCACTTGCATCACGTCCCCATCCACCTCCAGCAAATGGGTTCTGAGCGCTTCATGCCGGGAGGCCAATAAATGGAACGACCGTTTCATCACGTCCACATCCAGAGGATGATCAAAGGCGATTTGGTCCGGCATATTGAAGGCCGCGCTCCGGGGATTGCGGGACTGAAGCACCCACATCCGCTTTTGGGAATAGGACAGTTCATAATACTCCCGCGGCTCGAGAGTGGGAATCGTCGCAAGATGGGTCTGTTCACCCTTTTTGACCTCCAGGGCCAGCCGGCGCACAGTGGGAGCCAAAAAAATCGTCTGAATCGGGAGTTTGACCTTCAATTCCTGATGAATGACATTGGCCAGCGACACTGCCTTGAGGGAATGCCCGCCCAACTCAAAAAAACTAGAGTCCCGTCCGATGAGGGATGAATCACTATCTAAAACCCGTCCGAAAAATTCCGCCAGCGCCGCCTCGATTGGACCTTCGGGTTCCAGCAAAGGGGCGGGCGCGGTTTCCATAGGGCCGGGCAAGGCGCTCGCATCCAGTTTCCCATTGGCTGTCAACGGAAACGTCTTCATTGGAATAAAATAGGAGGGAATCATGTACGAGGGAAGCCGCTCTTCCATGAAGCCGCGGATAGAGACCAAATCGTGTCCGGGAATCACATAGGCGCACAGCGACCGGTCGTTATCATCTCCGGTTTTGACCCGGACCAGGGCGTCATCCACCCCTTGATGAGACCGCAGAACCGCTTCGATCTCTTCCGGTTCGATCCGGTAGCCGCGAATTTTCACCTGAGAATCGATCCGGCCTAAATATTCCAATTCTCCGCCGACAGTCAACCGCCCCTTATCCCCGGATCTATACAACCGCGGCTCGCCGGCGAATTTTTCCGCCGTCAGCTCCGGCCGGTTCAAATAACCCCGGCACACACCGGCCCCGGACACCAGGATTTCTCCCGGAACTCCGCTCGGCATCATCCTTGACTGCCGGCCGGCGATCAATACCTTTAGCGTTGCCAGCGGGCTTCCAATAGATTTACGATCATTGACAATATCCTCATCCTGAATTTCTTTGAAGGTTACATGGACCGTTGTTTCAGTAATGCCGTACATGTTGATGAAGCGAATCCCCTTGAAACGGTCCCGCCAGTATTGCAATTTCCCAGATTGCAGGGCTTCCCCACCGAATATCACATAGCGAAGGCTGAGTCGTAAATTGTTATGATCCCGGCTTTGGGCCGCGATATTGTAAAAGGAGGAGGGCGTCTGATTCAAAACCGTCACCTGCTCTCGCTCCAGAATGTCCAAAAATAAGCCCGGATCACGGGCCGCATCCGAAGAAATCACCACCAACCGGCCACCATACAATAACGCCCCAAAAATCTCCCACACGGAAAAATCGAAACAATAGGAATGAAAAAGGGTCCAGACATCGCGATGGGAAAAATCAAAGGGAAACGGCTGATGGAACAACAAACTCACAACATTGTCGTGCTGGATGAGAGATCCTTTGGGCTTCCCGGTGGTGCCGGAGGTGTAGATCACATAAGCCAGATCCCCGGGTGTGAGGCCGGTGTCGCAAACCTCCACATCGCCGGCTTCTTTCATCGCCGCGGAGAAGGCGACAATCTCTGTTTGCCCGGCCGCGTCCAGCTCTCGATGATCCAGATCATCATCCCCCAGCATGAGTCGGGCGTTGCTGTCGTTTAACATGTACAAAGCCCGTTGCCGAGGGTAGTCCGGATCAATGGGTAAATAGGCTCCCCCCGCCTCCAGGATTCCGAATATAGCCACAATCATGTCGAACGAGCGCCGGAACCGCAACGCCACAATGGCATCCGGTCCGACGCCTTTCCCCTGTAAAAAAGCCGCCATTCTAGATATCTTTTGCTCCAGCTCCCGGTAGGTCATGCTTTCAGAAGCGTCTTGCGAAGCGAATCCATAAGAGAGAGCCTGGAGATTTGGATAACGCGAGGCCGCCTGTCTAAACAATTCAGGAATAGTTTGTTGGGAGGGAAAATGTGTCGTAGGGCGATTGAAAGCTTCTAGAATCTGTTTTTTTTCTTCATCCAGAATAATGTCCAATTCCAGAACCGGCCGCCGGCAATCCTCCGTCACCTGTACAAGAAGTCTCTCCAGCCGAAGTACCAGCTCCCGCACAAATGAATCCCGGTAAAAGCGCTCATTATAGTTGACGTTGACCGACAGATTTCCCGCGAACCCCACCATCACATTGAGATGATAATGGGTCTGTTCATGGATATGAACGTCCTCGATTGAAAATTCAGACTCCGGGTCGCTTCCAATTTGTTTGATTTCCTCCTGGATGGGAAAATTTTGAAAACTGACCAGATGATCGAATAAATGTTCCCTCAGCGGAGTGTGCGCCTGAGTCTCCGCCAACGGGACAAACTCGTATGATTTGGCTGCGCTGGTACTTTTATGTAAATTCCGCACCAATTGATCAAAGCGCTGACCGTCGTGTGTTTGAATCCGCATGGGAACGGTATTGACGAACAAACCGACCATGGACTCGATCCCGGGAATGACCGGCGGACGGACGGATACCACCGAACCGAACACCACATCATCCGTGGCATTGTAGTTTTGCAAAAGGATTCCCCACACAGCTTGAAAAAAGGTGTTGATCGTCACTCGCAATCCGGCCACCGTTTCCCCCAATTGCCGGCTCAGTTCTTCGGGCGCCTGCCAAAGATATTCACGAAGGCGGTAATCTCCAGGTTTCTTACCCTTATCCACCGGGGAAAAACCGGCCTTCCGGTCATAGCCATCGAGATAGTCCTTCCAGAATCGCTGCGCCTCCCCCGGTTTTTGACGGTCCAACCATTGAATGTATTTTTTGTATTGAGCGACCGGCGGCAAACCATGGGGAACGCCGTTTTTAAGAGAGGTATAGATGGCCGTCAAATCTTTGTACACTATGCCGAGGCACCAACCGTCCATCACAATATGATGGGAACTCCAAACCAGTGTAAAGGATTGGGGGCCGGTTTTAAATAGGGCGATCTTCAAGAGCAAATCCCGGGACAGATCGAACCCCCCTTGACGGACGGATAATTTGTAATCCTCCAGGAACACTATTTGCCCGGCGCTGTCCAGAGCCGAAATATCCTGGGAATGGATAGTCATTTTTCGCCGCCGCAGGACAATTTGCAGCGGGCGCTTGAGATCTTCGTATTGGAAGACAGTCCTCAATATATCATACCGCTCCAACAAAGCGTTGAAGCTATCTTCGAGAATTTTTGAATCGATGGTTCCCCGGCAGTCGAGACAGATCTGTTCGATATAAGCGGCGCCTGTGTCTCCCATTAAAGAATGGAAGAGCATGCCCGCCTGGGTGGGGGATAATTTGTATACATCCTGCAAACGGTGAGAACTCACAGAGACTCCTTTTTTTTCAAGATTTTCGGTTTCTTTTTACTGCCTCTGTATTCTTTGAGGGGCAATGTGGGATCGGCGGCGATCGTCTCCAGGATGGCCGCGAACCGCGCGGTGATTTTTTCGATGGTCTCCGGCAAAAACAATTGCCTGAAATAGGAGCAAAGGATCACGGTCCCGTTACTGTATTCCTTGATATAAAATTCCAGGTCGAATTTGGCGTCCTGAACCTCATCGAGGTGCGAAGAGCGATGGTCCGGCAAAGTTTCACTGTTATCCGCCATATTGAGCATATTGAAGAACATGGGGAATTTCGGATATTGTAGACCCAATTCGTCCACAATCAATTCAAGGGGATAGCCCTGGTATTCCAACACCTTCATGGCGTCTTCCTTGACCTTTTCCAAAAACTCCAGAAAAGAGGTTTCACGATGGAGGCGGGCGCGGAACACCAACGTGTTGACGAAAAGTCCCACAATTTGTCGTAATCCCGGATGCTCCCGCGCGGCCCCGGCTATACCGATCAAAATATCGTCCTGTTCCCGTAGTTGAGATAACAATAGATTCACCGCCGCCAGCATCACCATAAAATAACTGCAATTTCGCTCCCTGGCCAGATGGTTTAACTTTCCGGTCACCTCCGCGGACAAAACCATGCGGAACGCGGCGCCGGCATGGGATGTCAATTGATTGGGGGAGGAATCATAGGGCAAATTCAACACCGGTAATTGCCCGGACAGGTGGCTGCGCCAGAAGGAAAGAACCTCCCCGAGTCTATCCTGATCTTCCAGCATCCGGTTATGCCAATGGGCGTAATCTTTGTATTGGGTCTCCGGAGCTTCCAACTGCGGTTCCCTTCCTGAATCGAGAGCTTCGTAAATAGCCAGTAGATCCCCTCTCAATACCTCCATCGACCAACCGTCGGACACCAGGTGATGGATATTGAACAGCACATGCCAATCATTGTGGCTAAGCTTGATTACCTTCACCCGCACCATCGGCGCCTGCTTGAAGTCGAAACCGGTCTCCGACTCGAATTGCCAGACACTCTCCAGACGCTCTTTAAGCTTCTCCTCCGAGAGCCCCGATAAATCGAGGTATTCTAGAGGTATCTCCACCTGCGGAAGAATCGCCTGCATCATTTGCCCGTCCACCTCTTTCAAATAGGTTCTGAGGGCTTCATGCCGGGAGGCCAATAAATGGAACGACTGTTTCAGCAAGTCCAAATCCAGGGGATGAGTGAAAGCGATTTGATCGGGCATATTGAAGGCGGCGCTGTGGGGATCGCGGGATAGAAGCACCCACATCCGCTTCTGGGCATAGGAGAGTTCGTAATAATCCCGCGGCTCCAGAGGGGGAATGGCAGCCAATTGGGTCTGTTCCCGGCCGTTGATTTCCCGGGCCAATTGTCCCACAGTGGATGCTTGAAAGATCTTGTGAATGGGGAGTTTGACCTGCAATTCCCGATGGATCTCATTGGCCAGGCTCACAGCTTTGAGGGAATGCCCTCCCAATTCAAAAAAGCCGCTGTCCCGCCCAATGACCGACACGTCAATATCCAAAATCTTCGCGAAGATGGCGGCGATGTTAGCTTCCACAGGATCTTCAAAAGCCTGGGATCGCAAGTCAACGCTCTGGAGCGGGCCGGGTAACGCCCGAACGTCCAGCTTGCCGTTGTGTGTCAGGGGAAACGCCTCCAGAGGCACAAAATAAGAGGGAATCATATAGGACGGAAGACTCTTCTCCATAAAACCGCGAATAGAGTCCATGTCGCTGCCGGGGATCACATAGGCGCACAGCATCCGGTCGCCGTCCTCTCCCTCCATGACGCGAACCAGCGCGTCATCCACTTCTCGGTGCCGCCGCAACACCGCCTCGATCTCTTTGGGCTCGATTCTGTAGCCGCGGATTTTCACCTGCTGATCGATACGACCGAAATATTCCAATTCACCCGAAGCGGTCAACCTGCCCCGGTCGCCGGACCGGTAGAGGCGGGGCTCGCCCGGGAACTTTTCAGCCGTCAGTTCCGGCCGGTTCAAATAACCGCGGCACACGCCGGCGCCGGACACCAGGATCTCTCCCGGCACTCCGATAGGGACGGGCCTCGAGTTGCGACCGCCGATCGAGACATTGAGGGTGGCGAGGGGCGTACCGATGGAGGGGCTGTTGGCGCGGATATCGTCATCATGGATTTCCTTGAAGGTCACATGCACGGTGGTTTCGGTGATGCCGTACATGTTGATGAAACGGATATCCCGGAAGCGGTCCCGCCAAGATTGCAGTCGGGACGGCTTCAACGCCTCTCCGCCGAAGATGATATAGCGAAGTCTCAGATCCAGGTCTTCCCGCCGGCGACTTTGGGCCATTATATTGTAAAAGGACGAGGGGGTCTGATTCAGCACCGTCACCTGTTCCCGCTCCAGAGTCTCCAGGAACAATCCCGGATCACGGGCGACTTCGGTTGAAATCATCACCAGCCGTCCGCCGTACAAGAGCGCCCCATACATTTCCCAGACGGAAAAATCAAAGCAATAGGAATGGAACAACGTCCAGACATCATCGGAAGAAAACTCGAAGGGGTACGGTTGATGGAACATCAGGCTCACGACGTTATTATGCTGGATCAACGAGCCTTTGGGTTTCCCGGTGGTGCCGGAGGTGTAAATCACATACGCCAAATCCTCCGGCCCGCTCTCCGCCGTCTCGAACGATTCGGCATCGAACCCGTCATCCAGTTGTTCTTCACACACGTTGTCAATCGCCAACTCCCGCCGCTCGAGGAGAGACTCCCGGGTCACCAACAACGGAGCCGCGCTATCGGAGAGCATGTACGAAACCCGTTCGGAAGGATAATTGGGATCAATGGGCATATAAGCCCCTCCGGCTTTCAATATGCCCAGGATAGCCACGATCATGAATGGACAACGGTCCGCCATTACCGCGACGATAGTATCGGATGCGACGCCTTTGAGTTGCAACTCGCGCGCCAACCGGCTACTGCGTTCATCCAACTGCCGGTAGGAGATACGTTCCTCTCCAGAGCCCGTCAGCGCGATGGCTTCCGGCCGCTCTTTCGCCTGTCGGTCGAACAATTGATGCAGGGTTTCATGACGAGGATAGGGAGCGACAGGAGCGTTGCACAATTCCAACACCCGCGTTCGCTCCTCTTCCGGCAAAATATCGATCTCATCCAGGCGAACATCCGGACGTTCGGTCACTGAAGACAAAACTCCAAGGAGATAACCGGCGAAGCGGGCGATGGTTTCTTCGTTAAATAGAGCGGTGCAATATTCCACGTTAAAGGTGGCGCCGTCATCCGCCAACCGGGCGGTGAAGGTGAAATCGAATTTGGAGACTGTCCCTTTGAAAGAGAGGGGGCGGACCTTAAAATCGCCGGCGGCAAATCCCTCCGGCGGCAATTCCATACCCCCGTCATCGAAATTCTGAAGGGAAAAGACCACATCGAACAATGGATTGCGGCTGGTGTCCCGCTCGATCTCCAGGCATTCCACCATCTCCTCGAAGGGGAATTGCTGATTGTCGAAGGCGGCGATGGAATTGTCCCTCACCTCTTCCAGGAATTGGACAAAGGTTTTGTCTCCCTCCGGTTCATTGCGCAGCGGCAGCGTGTTGACGAACATACCGATGATAGCGTCGAAGTCCGCCCGCACCCGTCCGCTCACCGGGGTTCCCACCACGATATCCTCTTGCCCGCTGAGTTTTGAGAGCAAGATATAAAACAAACTCAAGAATGCCATGTAAGGCGTCGCTCCAGCGGAGGAGCCGATGGCCAGAAGCGCTTCGACCAAATGGGCCGGAGCCTGGAATATATAATTACCGCCGTCAAAACTCTGCATCCGGGGTCGCGGACGATCCAGCGGCAAATCCAACACCGGGACGCCATCGGCGAATAACATTTGCCAGAAATTCTTCTGAAGCGACTGCTCCATCCGGTGATCGCCACTACTCTGCCACAGGCTGTAATCTTTATATTGCAAGGGCAAGGGCGGCAAATACCCACCGGCGTAAAGGGTCATGAATTCCCGCGCCAAAAGACTCATGGACACGCCGTCGGAGACTACATGGTGCATGTCCATCATCAACAAGTAGCGGTTCGCCTCGATTTCCGCTGTTCCAACCCGGATCAGCGGAGGGAACGATAGGTCGAAGGGGCGGATGAAGCGCTGGATCAAAGCGCTCATATCATCCGCTTCATCATGGTGAGAGAAGGATTCCAACGTGAATTCCACCGCGTCGTGAATCCGTTGCGCCGGCTCGGTTGCGCCTTGCAACAAAAAGGAGGTGCGGAAGCTTTCATGCCGCTTTACCAACGCGGCGAACACATCTTGAAGCCGTCCCAGATCCAACGGTCCTTCCACCATCATGGCGCCGGGAATATTGTAGCCGACGGTTTCAGGCTCCATGTGTTGCAAGAACAACAACCGCCGTTGCGCCGACGAGCAGGGATAGTAGTCTCTCTTTTCCACCGGCTGGGCAGAGGTGAACGCCTCCTTTTGAGCCGACTTCACCAAACCGGCCAATTCAGCTATTGTCGGAGCCGTGAACACTTCGGTCAGAGGCAGGCGCACATCCAACCGTTGGTGTATGTGGGAGACCATGATGGTGGCGTTGAGAGAATGGCCTCCCAATTGAAAGAAGTCCGACTTGGTTCCGATTTTTGAGGCCGGGAGTTTCAAGATTTCCGCCCAAATGTCCACCATTTCTTGTTCCACAGGATCTGTGGGAGCCACCACATCCTCCATGTCCGCAAGATCCGGCTCCGGCAACCGGTCGCGGTCCACCTTGCCGTTGGGCATCAAGGGCAACGCCTCCAGCCGCACAAACAGCGGAATCATGTATTTGGGCACCTGGGCCCCCATGATTCGTTTGATATGGTCCACATCGATCCCTGCCAACACCACATAGCCAAGCAGCTCCTTTTTGACGGAGCCGCCGTACTCACCATCTCCGCTGTTCAGATCCTTGACCACCACCACGCACTCTTTCACGCCGTCAATGGCCAGAATCCGGCTCTCGACCTCTCCCAGCTCGATTCTGAAACCGCGAATCTTCACCTGGGAATCTTTTCTCCCTTTGATTTCGATATTGCCGTCCGGAAGCCAACGGCCCAAATCGCCGCTCAAATAGAGCCGTTTGCCGTTGGAAGTCAATTTTGGATGCGACAGCAACTTCTTGTTTGTCAGTTCACGGTTGTTGATATAGCCCAACACTTCATGGCTGCCGGCAATGCACAATTCTCCCCATACCCCCACCGGCACCGGATGCCGGTGATCATCCAGAATGAAGATATCCGTATTGGCCACCGGTTTTCCCGCCGGCGGCACCGGGGTGTCGCCGGCGTTTTTTCCATCCATTGAATAGGACGATACCACGTGCATTTCAGAGGAGCCGTAATGGTTGTGCAGTTGAAGATGGGGATTGGCATCCAAAAAGCGTTTCAAACCGGTGGTGATTTTTAATTGTTCACCGGCGGTGACGATGTGTTTCAACGAATGGCGAAACTCGCTATCCAGGCGGTCCGATTGATTGAACAAAAAGTTGAGGTAAGAAAACGGCAAATACAACAACTCGATGCAGTGGCGATCTAAAAATTCCATCAAGTAATCGATATCCTGCCGCTGGACATCGCCGATCAAATGGACCTGCCCGCCGCCGGTCAATGTGCCGGCGATCTCCTGGAACGACACGCAAAAGTTGACGGACGTGAATTGCAGACAGCGCAAGTCTTCATCGATGCCGCTGGTCCTGTGTTGCCACTGAATTAAATTGGACAAAATCCCGTGCGACAACATGGCGCCGTTGGGCGTCCCGGTGGAGCCGGAGGTGTAGATGACGTACAAAATATCCTCCATCCGGTTGTCCGGTGGTTGAAATCCCTCAGGCGACGCCGGCATCTCCTTCCAGGCATCCGGTAGAACGATCGTCTGGCCTGTAAATTGCTCCAGCAGGCGCGGATTGCCGTTGTCCGTGACAATCAACCGGGTATCGCTGTCTTCTAAAATATGACCGATCCGCTCCGGAGGATAATTGGGGTCGATGGCCACATATCCGGCGCCGGAGATCATAATTCCCCAGAGGGCGACCACCATCTCGATACGTCGATCCAGGGAGACACCCACAATACTACCGGGACCGACATTGTAGCGATGGGCGAGATAATGAGCCAATCGGCGGGCGCGATAAAGCAGCTCATGGTAAGTGATGCGGGATTTACCCTCTTCATGGTCATGCACCACCGCCACCCGGTCCGGTTGGGATTCAGCTTTTTGGATGAACATTTGCGGAATCGTGAGCTCCGGGAAATCGCGCCTGTCCCCATTGAACTGCCTCGTCACCAAACGCCGCTCATCCGGGTGCAGCAATGGCAAGGAGTGGACCGGTTCACGGGGATTGCTTAGAACCGCCGACACCAGAGTCATAAAATTGTCCGCCATGCGCTGGATCGTCTCTTCCAAAAATAGATCGGTGTTGTATTCCAACGTCAAGTACATGTCGTCGCCCATTTCATCCAAAAAGAAGATCAGGTCGAATTTACTGATGTTCACATCGCCGGTGTGGGGAAAGCCGTCCACCGTCACCCCCGTCATATTCAAACCGCGGGTTTCGTTCGTTGTATTGTTGTGGGCCAACATCACATTGAAGAGGGGCGAACGACTCAAATCCCTCTCCAATCCCAATTCCTCCACCAACAGGTCAAAGGGATAATCCTGGTATCGATAGCAATCCAATGTCTCCCGGCGGGCCGCTTCCAGTAATTGGATGAAGGAGGCTTCGCCGTCAACCGCGAACCGGTACACCAGAGTATTGACCAGAAAACCCACCAGCGGTTGCAGCTCTTCCCGCGAACGGCCGGCGATGGGGGCGCCGATCAGGATATCTTCCCGTCCGCTGTATCTGTGCAGGAAAATAGACAATAGATTCATCAGCCCCATGAACAGAGTCGCTCCGTTCTCCACACACATGGATTCCAACCGGGCCGACTGCCGGGAGTCGATGATGCGCGTCAGACGTTTGCCGTTGAATGTCTGGATAGGAGGCCGTGGAAAATCGGTCGGCAACTCCAGACCTGTGGGTTTGTCCTTCAACTTCTCCAGCCAATAACCGCCGCACGAATCGAATTGTTGGTCCCGGATCATTTGGTTGTGCCAGGCGGCGTAGTCTTTGTATTGCAACGCCATTGGCGCCGGCGCTTCGTCTCCGGTGTCGCCGCCCACAGCCAGGTTGTAAAAATAAGCCAAATCCCGGTTGATGATCCCTTGCGACCAACCGTCGTTAATAATGTGGTGAATGTTGAAGATCACCAAATAGGTGTTGTCATCCAATCGCAATAACTTGAACAGAAACAAGGGACCCCGCTCCAGATGGAAAGCTGAGTTGGCGGTCTCCACAAACCTGCGCCGTCCCTCCGCTTCCCGTTTGTCCGCCTCCAGATGCCGCACATCCACCACTTCCACCGGCGGAACAAAATCTTCACCATCGATGATCCGTTGCCTGGGAATCCCGTCCTTCATGATAAATGTCGTTCTCAGACTCTCATGTCTGGCGGCCAGGTTTCGTATCGCTTCCCGGAAAGCGGCGGTATCCAGATCTCCCATAAAAAAGAACGCCCCCGGCATATTGTAAGCGGTGGAATCCTCTTCGAATTGAGACAATATCCACAGCCTCCGTTGCGCATAGGACAGATCGTAATAATCCATTTTTTCGACATTCGTGATGGGGCGAAGCGCTTCAGGGGCCGACCCCTCGACGCGCTGCGCCAATTGCCGGATCGTCGGGTAGGAAAAAATATCCTTCAATTCAACAGAAGAGTCGAATCGGTTGTTCAACCGGTGCACCAGGCGGGTGGCTTTCAACGAATGGCCGCCGGCTTCGAAGAAATTGGTGTCAATGCCGATGGTCCGGGATTCCACCCCCAACAGGCCGGCCCAAATATCCAGCATCGCCTCTTCCACATCGTTACGGGGCGCGGTGATGATGTGATCCAGCAAGGCTTCCGGTTTGGGCAAGCGGCGGCGGTCCACTTTTCCCCCCGGCGTTCTGGGGATGGTGTCGATAGGCAGAAATAGCGATGGGATCATATAAGAGGGCAACGATTGTTCCAGAAAACTTCGCCAATCGTTCCCATCGCTGGCCTGGCTCACCAGGTAGGCGCACAGAGACGGGTCGCCATTGACGTTGTGAACGGCCATGGCCGCGTCCCGCACCGCCGGATGTTGGAGCAGGCGGTGTTCGATTTCAGCCAATTCGATCCGGTAGCCGCGAATTTTCACCTGCCGGTCGATACGGCCCAAAAAGCGGACAACGCCTCCGGAGTCTACCACTCCCCTATCTCCGCTGCGATAGAGTGTGATCTCGCCCAATCCGTCAATGTTCTTGGCGATGAAAGTTTCGGCGGTGAGTTCCGGCCGGTTCAAGTAACCGCTTGCCAGTCCGGGGCCGCCGATGCAGATCTCCCCCGGAAGCCCGGCGGGCAATAGGTTGGAATGCGAATCCATAATAGCCACGTTGTAATGTTTTATAGGAGAACCGATGGGCACATGGGGGTCCATATCCTCCGAACACCGCTGATAGGTGGCGCACACTGTGGTCTCAGTCGGACCGTAGGTGTTGTACACAGCTCCGATGCCCATCAATTCCGACACATAGTCTTTGCGCAAGACATCGCCGCCGCTGATAAAAATCCGCATGGAGCGCAGAAGCTCCCCGCCGCCGGACGCGGCGATATGATTGAGTTCATTCAGCAATAACGGCGAGCAAGTGATAAAGCTAACCTTATATCTAGCGATAAACCGCGCCAATGTCTCGGCGTCCGGCACCACATCCCTGCCGGGAATCGCCAGTCGTCCGCCAACCAGCAGGGCCGGATAAAATTCCTCCACAAAGGCGTCGAAGGTGAAGGCCGCCTGCTGAATCACCGTATCGGAGGCGGCGAGGGTAAATTCGTCAAAGAAAGCGTTCAAGTAAGCCTCGAGGTTTGAACGGTTAGTGACAACCCCCTTGGGACGACCGGTGGAGCCTGATGTATAGATAATATAGGCGGGATCCGCACCATGGCTTTCAGGAAAAACAGAAGCCCCAATCGCCCGCGCGCCCTCAGCGTCAAACCGAAGTATAGAACAATCCATCCTATCGAGTCGTTCCTCCGGAATCGTTCCATCCGCCAGAAGCACTCGCGCAGCGCTGTCCCGCAGCATAAACGACACCCTCTGATCCGGATATTGAGGACTCACCGGAAGATAGGCGGCGCCGGATTTCAAAATCCCCAGGAGTCCGGCGATCATTTCCAGCGACGGTTCCATCATGACCGCCACAACGGTTCCGGCCCCCACACCTTCGTTCAGCAGTCTTTCCGCCAAAGAGGCGGCGCAATCATACACATAGCCGTAAGTGGCGTGCAAGGCCCCGGCAACCACCGCCACCCGCTCCCGATGCAGTGTCGCTTGATTATCCAGCGCTTCCATGATAGAAGGGCCGGGCAATTGAGCGGCGGCATCCATTTCATTCCACAAGCGGCACATATCGCGCAGTTCCGCTTCCGGCACGAGGGGGATCTGCCACAGCAAAGCATCCTCCCTCTCCAGAACCGCTTCGACGACTGAGATCATAGCCCGGTGAAGCGCCGGAATCTCCTCTTCGGGGTAGAGCCCCGGACGGAACACCCATTCCAGATCGAGGGTGTCGCGGTCATTGATGTGAATCGTCAACGGAGAGGGGTCGTAACCGGCGAAATGATGATGGGTGTGATAACGTTTCTGCTGAATCATTCCATGGCCAATCAGATTGATGTCCAACAGATGATCGTGAGCCATATGTTCCCGCTGCCGCAACTCTTTCAGCAAGAGCTGAAACGGAAACCGTTGATGGTGTTTCACCACATTCATCAACTCTGTGTCTATTTCCTTTAATAAAGCGGCGGCATTCATGTCCCGGGCCGGCGTCAACCTCAATAAAATCGTACTGACGAACATGCCCATTGTCTCTTTTTGCTCTCCAGTTCCGCGGTTGTGACCGGCGCTGCCGATCACCACATCCTCGTTTCCGGTCATCCGCCCGATGACCGTGGCCAGGGCGCACAAGAATAATTTGAACACCGTGGTATTGCGGCGGCGGCAGAAATCGAGCATCTGTTCCCGCAAAGAGGCGTCGATATCGAATACCGACACCCGCGAGCGGATATCGTTGACATCGTTGGCCGGTTGACCGGCGGGAAGATCGATGGGTTCGGGGAGCGGCGTCATCTTTTTGAGCCAATACTCGCGGTCCGCCTTGTATTGGGCCGATTGCACATAATCCGCCTCCTGGGATATAAACCGGGTGTAAGACCGCGATTCCCGGCTCACAGGAAGATTGCCGGCAGCGAGAGCTCGCACCGCCTCGTCCATTTGCTCAAACACCATGGCGGCTGTCCAGCCGTCCCCCGCCAGGTGGTGGAATTTTACGTAATAGCCGCTCTGCTGGGAAGAGTACTTTATATAGACGAATGCGCATAGCGGGTCGTTGTTCAAATCAAACGGAGTTTGGGTATCGCGGGCAATCCATTGGTTCAGTTCCTCTTCGTCGCCGTCGAAATCCAGAATCTCCAGTTCCACATCCTGATGAGGGGCCACATACTGGCAGGTCTGCACATCGACGAGCAACGGCCGCAGACGCAACCCGTCATTGTGCCGCAGCACATGATTCACCGCCGTTCGCACCGCTTCCGGTTCCAAAAGCTCGTCATATCTAACGGTGAACGCCAGGGTGTTAACGCTGGTACCGGCGTACACCCGTTCGGTGTCCAACACCCGTTGTTGCGGTTGGCTCAACGGATAACAATCCACAACCCTACCGGTTGCGGCTATTTTCTCGGAATCGTCCAACATATCGATGGCGTCGATTGTCACCGACGGTGTTTTGGCCGCAGTAGCCAGGATATTTAGAAAGTGCCGCGATAGCCGGCCCATGGTCTCCGGCAGGAACAACTCGGTGGAATACTCCAGCATGAAGGAAATATCATCCTCCAGTTCCGCCGCAATGAGGGTGACATCCAATTTCGAGGTTTTGGGGATGAAGTCCGCATCGCCGGCGTCGTCATTGGAGCCGGAAGCCGCCGGATCAACCATATTCTGTACGATGAGACCGATGTCGGAAATAGGATTGCGCCCCGGTTCGTCGGGATAATCGACGCGCTCGAGGATGTCCTCGAACGGATAGGCCTGGTGCTGGAACGCTTCCAGGGTGTTTGCCTTGACCTGTTGCAGGAAAGTTGAGAACGCCAGCGTCCCATTGGGAGCGTTTCTCATCATCACCGAGCCGATCATCAAACCAATGATGGACTCGAGGTCCGCGTGAAAGCGGGCGGCGATGGGAGAGCCCACGATAATGTCTTCTTGCCGGGTATAGCGGAAGAGGAGGATATTCAAGACCGCCAGCAAAATCATGTACACTGTCGCGCCGCTCTGTTTTTTTAATTGTTGAATCGATTGAAATAGTTCTTTGCCCGCTGTAAATTGCAGCAATTGTCCGGCGTGACTCCGCTCTGCCGGCCTGGGAAAATCGGTGGGGAGCTCCAACAGCGGAAGCGGCGCGTTCAACCGTTTCAACCAGAAGGACTCGTGCTCCGCCATGTTTCCGTTTTGGGATTGTTTCTCCTGCCACACCGACACATCTTTGTAGTGAATCTTCAACGGTTCCAACGCTTGACCGTCCAGTAACGATAAAAAATCGCGAATCAACACCTTCATGGAGGTGCCGTCCGAAATAATATGATGGATGTCCAAAAGCAGACGGGGCTCGGAGCCTGGAATGTCCAGATACGCCGCCCGTAGAAGGGGAGCTCGGGATAGGTCGAAGGGCCGGATAAAATCCCGGACAACGGTCTCGACGAGCGCTGTGTCCGCTTGCAACGTTTCCAGCCGAAATTCCACCGCCTCATGAATCCGTTGCGCCGGCTGGTGATGGACGTCGGCGAAGGAGGTTCGCAAGGCCTCGTGCCGTTGGATCAACAAGCCCATCACCTCCTCCAGCCGCTGTTTGTCCGTAGTGAGACCTTCCAACGAAAGAATCTGCGGGATATTGTAGGCAATGCTGTCCCGCTCCAGTTGTTGGAGGAAGTAAAACCGTTTCTGGTTGGGGGACACCACATAATAATCCCGCTTCTCCGCCGGCTCGATGGCCTGGAATGTCTCCCCGCCGTCTTTTCCGGTAATGTATTCCGCTTGCCCGGCGATGGTGGGGCGATTGAACAATTCCGCCAGGGGAATCTTCACCCTCAGTTCCTTGTGGATCAACGCCGACAACCGGGTGACTTTCAACGAGTGACCCCCCAATTGGAAAAAATCGCTATTAATCCCGATCTTCTGGTTATCGACTCCCAAAACCTGGGACCACACAGCCGCCAATTTTTTTTCCGTTTCATTGCCGGGAGCGACAAAGGCTCGATCATTGTCTCCACTGAAATCCGGTTCCGGCAAAGCGCTCACATCCAATTTTCCATTGGAGGTCAGGGGAAACGCCTGTATAGGAACAAAACAGGAGGGAATCATGTAGGAGGGAAGCCTCTCTTTCATGAAGCCGCGGATGGATTCCAGATCGTGTCCGGGAATCACATAGGCGCACAGCGACCGGTCGTTATCACGCCCGGTTATTACCCGCACCAGAGCGTCGTCAACCCCCTGACAGCGGCGCAAGACCTCTTCGATCTCTTCGGGCTCGATCCGAAAGCCGCGAATTTTCACCTGGGTATCGATCCTGCCGAAGTATTCCAAATCCCCGCCGGCAGTCAACCGTCCCTTATCGCCGGATCGATACAACCGCGGCTCTCCAATGAATTTTTCCGCCGTCAGTTCCGGCCGGTTCAGATAACCGCGGCACACACCGGCCCCGGACACCAGAATTTCTCCCGGAACTCCGGCCGGAAGCGGCTTTAAGTTACGCCCGGCGATCACTACCTGGAGGGTGGAGAGCGGTATTCCGATAGATTTGCTGTCCGAATGGATGTCCGCCTCTTGAATTTCCTTGACCGTCACATGGACCGTGGTTTCAGTAATGCCGTACATGTTGATGAATCGAATCTGCGGGAAACGGTTGCGCCAATCCTCCAGGCGCGACGGTTTCAGGGCCTCGCCGCCGAAGATCACATAACGAAGGTCAAGGTTCAAATCATTGTGGTCCCGGCTTTGGGCCGCAATATTGTAAAAAGAGGAAGGCGTCTGGTTCAAGACCGTCACCCGCTTTCTCTGCAGAATATCCAAAAACCGGCCGGGATCGCGGGCCACATCCGCGGGAATCACCACCAAACCGCCGCCGTACAACAAGGCCCCGAATATCTCCCACACTGAAAAATCGAAACAATAGGAATGAAACAGGGTCCAGACATCGTGATGGGAAAAATCAAAGGGATTGGGCTGATGGAACATCAAGCTGACAACATTATTGTGCTGGATGAGAGAGCCTTTGGGCTTTCCAGTGGTGCCGGAGGTGAAAATCACATATGCCAGGTTTCCGGGTGTGAGACCGGTGTCCCGAACCGGGGCGTCGCCGGCTTCGTCCAACGCCTGGGAGAAGGCGACAATCTCTGTTTGCCCGGCGGCGTCCAGTTCCCGATGATCCAGATCATCATCCCCCAACATTATTCGAGCGTTGCTGTCCGTCAGCATAACCAAAGCCCGGTGGCGAGGGTAGGCGGGATCAATGGGTAAATAGGCTCCCCCCGCCTCTAGAATTCCAAAAATAGCCGCAATCATGTCGAAGGAGCGCCGGAACCGCAATCCCACAATGGAATCCGGCCCAACGCCTTTGCCCTGCAAAAACGCCGCCACTCTGGAAACCTTCCGCGCCATCTCCCGGTACGTCAGACTTTCGGGATCATCCTCCGGCGAGAATCCATTCAAGAGAGCCGGACGTTGGGGATAGCGCGAAGCCGCCTGTTGAAATAATTCAGAAATCGTAGTGTTGACCGGGAACTCAGGAGTATGGGAATTGAGATTTTCCAGAATCCTCTTTTTTTCGCCGTCCAGAATGATTTCCAATTCCCCCACCGGCAGCCGGCAATTTCCCGTCGCCTGCGAAAGAAGCCTCTCCAGCCGAACAGCCAGATCTTGTATTACCGAGTCCGGGTAGAGGCGGGCGTTATAATTGAAATTCACCGTTAGATTACCGGCGAATCCCACCAACACATTCAGATCATAATGAGTCTGTTCATGAACAGAAACACCCTCGATCGCGAAGCCCGGCCCCCGGCTACCGAACTGCTTGATCTCCTCCTGGATAGGGAAATTTTGAAAGCTGACCAGATGATCGAAAAGATGCTCTCGAAGCGGAGTGTGCGCCTGAGTCTCAGCCAACGGCACAAACTCGTAGGGTTTGGCGGCGCTGGAGCCCTCATGAAGACGTTTCACCAATTGGTCGAAGCGCAGGCCCTCTTTCGTTTGAACCCGCATAGGAACGGTATTGACAAACAAACCCACCATGGACTCGATCCCCGGAATCCCCGGCGGACGGCCGGACACCACCGAGCCGAACACCACATCGCCGGCGGCATTGTAGTTGTGCAACAAAATTCCCCACATTGTCTGGAAGATAGTATTGACAGTCACCTGCAAATCCGCGGCGGTTTCCCCCAGACGAAGGCTCAGTTCATCTGAGGCCCGCCAGTGATATTCCCGCAGGCTATAATCTCCCGGCTCCTTTTGCTCGTCCACCGGCAGAAAACCCGCCTTCCGTTCGTAGCCGTCGAGGTAGTCCTTCCAGAATCGGGTCGCCTCGTCCGGCTTTTGAGTGTCCAACCATTGGATGTATCTCTTGTAGGGAGTCACCGGAGGCAAACCATGGGGCTCGCCGTTTTTAAGCGAGGTATAGATGGTCAACAAGTCTTTGAAAATAATACCCAAACACCAACCGTCCATCACAATATGATGAGAGCTCCAGACCAGGGCGTAGGATTCGGCGCCGGTTTTAAATAAGGCGATTTTCAGCAGTAAGTCCCGGGACAGATCGAATCCCCCCTGCCGGACCGCTCGTTTGTAATCCTCCAGAAACGCTGTTTGGGCGGCGCTATCCAAATCCGAAATATCCTGGGAATGGATCTTCATTTTCCGCCGCCGCAGCACAATTTGCAACGGGTGTTTGAGGTCTTCGTATTGGAAGACGGTTCTCAATATATCATACCGTTCCAGCAAGGCGTTGAAGCTTTGCTCCAGTATTTCCACATCGATGTTTCCCCGGCAATCCAGAGAAATCTGTTCAATATAAGCGGTTCCTGCGTCTCCCATCAATGAATGGAAGAGCATGCCCTCCTGGGTGGGGGACAATTTGTACACATCCTGAAATCGTTGGGAACTCATGGGGACTCCTTTTCTAGTGATTCATTATCTATGGCGTGACTGTCTACTATTATTCTCACTCATCCAAAAAACCGAGTTTGTCGTTCAAGGCATCCAGCTCGTCGAACGACAGGTCCGAATAGGTCAAATCCGCGGGCGTCAGTTCGCTCCCTTCGCGGGCGGAGCACAGGTCGATCAATTCAACAAGGGCCTCCTGGAATAGGCGGCACAATGTTTCCACCCGCCCGCCGCTCCATTCAGCCGGCAGATAGGAGATGGTCATGTTCAAACGCCCGGCAGTCACGGCGCCGTTGATATCCAGCTTGCACCGTCTCCGGGCCCGGGAGCTCATAAACTCCCCCACCCCAAAGCCTGAGGTGGTGAACGGACCAACGGCGGCCTCCTCTCCTCCATCCATCTCGCCGAGATAGTTGAAGGCGATCTCCGGTCGCAATTTGAATTCCAATCCACTGGTCAGCTCATTTGGGGACAGGTACCGTAAAATACCGTAGCCGACGCCCTTGGCCGGAACACGGCGCAAGGTCTCTTTGATCTCCTTGATCACCAGCGACAGGTCGCCTGCCTGTTCCAGCGGCAACACCACCGGGAACTGGCTGGTAAACCAGCCGACAGTGCGGTTGATATTCACCCCTTCCAAAATGGCTTCGCGGCCATGACCTTCCAGAAGCACCGCGATGTTCTTCAAACCCGCCCAACGGTGCAGGGCCAACGCCAAACCCGCCAGCAATATATCGTTGATCTCGGTGTTGAACGCCTGGTGCGCATCCCGCAGCAACAGCCCGGTCTCCTCTTGGTCCAGCTCCATGTGAGCGGTGCGGCTATGGGCCACGAGATTGTCCTCTGCCGCCACGCTATTGTCTGTGGGTATCGACGCCGGCTCGAACGCTTCCTGCGTTTTCCAATAATCCAATTCCGCCGACAATGAATCGCCGCGGCTATACTCTGCCAATAACAATGCCCAATGCTGGAACGAATGGGTCTTGGCCGGAAGATTGTTCCCTTCCAACAGCATCGCCAGATCTTCAAGCAAAATCCGCCAGGACACGCCGTCCACCACCAGA